>NC_014501.1:3860000-4460000 GCF_000147335.1 Gloeothece verrucosa PCC 7822 | reverse complement strand
AATACTAATTAAACGAGGAATCGTCTGTTCCTCTCGTTGTTCGGCTAGTTCATACATTGCCCTTTCTCGTAGATTAGGGTTAGGATGCTTGAGTTGTTGAAACAGGGAGTCTAGGGTCATGGGTTTACGGTGAACAGTGCTTTTTCAGAAATCTGAGCAACTTTAGCTCTAATTAATGGATCTGGATCGATAGCAGCGATTTCATAACTACTAAAGTCTCCTAATTTTAAGAGTGCCATTAAACTAGCATATTTCAAATCCCAAATCGGACTGTTTAGGCAGGCCTGTAGCCTCAGAATCGCTCGTTTATCGCCAATTTCTCCCAGTGCTAGGGCGGCGGCGGCTCGAGATTTTTGAAACTGAGGAGCCGCATTTTGCAAAGCTTCTATCAATAAATCATAAGCGGCTTCATACTTGAGCCAACCTAACAGTTTAATCACATGATAATGGGCCCCATAATCATTATGCGCTTCTTGAGCATAAGTGGTCAGTAAAGCTTCAGGGGCTTCTATAGCATAAGTATCTAATAGAGTTTTGCAGGCCAGATAGCAACGTCCAAAGTCAGTATGATACAGTTCCCGTATGACAAACTCAATCGAAGGAGGTTGATCATATTGATGTACCAATTTCAGGTCATGGGGATGGTCCCGCAATACTTGTTCTAAACTCGGCTGAATGGCTTCAAACGTTAAAATTCCTTCTTTTATGCCCGTTTCGGCTAGAGAACGAATAGCCCGAAGACGAAACACCAGAGAAACAGGACAACTGGCAATATCAGGAATAGCAGGGTAATAACGAGCATCTATTAAATCTTGAATACAGCCGCGCCGAGCATTAACATTACTGTGTTCTAGAAAAGCGGCTACCTTTTCCATCTCTTTGTAATCTCCACTCAGACGACAGATGGCTGAAATAGCCGCACTTTGGATGGTTTCGTCTTTAGCATCGATAAAATTCCTAATGCGAGCAACGGCGGGTTTATAATCTAACTTAGCTAAAGTATGAATAATGACTCGATAGAGTTGTCCGGGTTTATCCAGCAATTGAGCGATTTCTTCCAGGATTTCTCGGTCTTGACAGCCGATTTCACCTATAGACCACACAGCAATTTCTACCGTGTAACAATCTTCATCGGCTAAACAAGTGCGAATGACGGGAATGGCTGCTTGAGCTTGTAAACGTCCCAATGTCTCCACCGACTTACGGCGTACAATACGGTTATCCAGTGAAGGGTCTGTGTTTTGGATCGCTCGGATCAAAGCCTTAATCGAGTTCTCGCTGTTAAAATTTACCAAATGAGCCGCCGCCACATAGCGAGAATCATCCTCTTCTATTTTGTCTTGAGGAGTATCTAAAACCGCGATTGCTTCTTCTTCGGTCAGATTATATAACTTAAAAAAACGCTTATCCATTTTAAATTTTATTGTTGCCTCTTCGCTCTTGCTATTTTACATTTAATTATGCTCACCTACTTAACTGATAACTGTTAACTATTAATGGGGATTCTCAGATCAATACTCAGCCTTTTATTGAGCCAAGCACTAAACCGAAGAATCCCCGTCCCTCAAAGATTTAAGCCCTTTGAGGAATTAAATAAAATAAACCCAACTAGGATTAGGATAAAGAATTAATCACGTAGTCGAGGAGGGAGTTGTACTCTACTAAAGCTTGAGGAGACATATCGCGAGGAGCGCAACCCCGGTTACGGCAGAATCTCAATGCTTCAACATAAGGAGCGGTAGGCAGACCTAAAGCGCGGTAAACTTCACGCTGTCCTGCAATACCCCACTCATCTAATGGACCAGTACCACCAACAACTAAAGAGTAGTTGATCAAGCGCAGATAGTGCTTGATGTCACGAAGACATTTTTCTTTAAATACAGGTGTAGAATTAGCTTCGCCGTTTTCGTTTAGGTAGGGATACTTTCTGATAGCTGCATCATAACCTTCTTTAGCAACTGCATCGAGGTTGCCGGCAAGCTTTTCAGCCGCTTCTAAACGAGCAGCAGCGCGATCAATACTACCTCTTACGGACTCAAGGTCAGAGGAGCTAGGAAAACGTCCGGCTGCATCCGCAGCACCAATAGCAGTGGTAACAACTGATTTCATTTGAAGATCTCCTGAATGGTTCTAACTAAAATAAGTAATAAGTGCTTAGAAATAGCAAACCTATTAGCTGAGGGCAGCAATAACGCGATCAAAGTAGCTTGCCGCTTCAGCCGCTAAAGCGGAGCAGTCGCCTTGGGGAGTTTCCATCTTGCGGAACTTGCTGGTTCCTTCGTACATTTTGTTAGTATTGGTGATGTGAGCAACCGCAATTGCTTTCATGATTCCAACAGCACGAGCGGCAGATTGGAGGGGTACACCTAAAGCGATATAGGTTTCTTTTAAACCATTCAAACAACGATCATCGAGAACGGAAGCGTCACCAGCCAATAAAGCGTAGGTTACATAGCGTAAGATGATTTCTCCATCTCTTAAGCAAGCCGCCATGCGACGGTTGGGGTAACAGTTTCCACCGGCTTGAATTAAACCACTGTTTTCGCAAATCATCCCAGCAACAGCATCAGAAACGGCGCAGCTTGCATTGCTTGCGATGGCGTTAACTGCATCAAGGCGCTTGTTGCCTTCAGCAATGAATTTTTTGAGTTCGGCGAGTTCAGCACCACCAATAGGTGCAGTTTTGCTATCGGCAGTTACTACTGCTCTGGAAAATGCGTCAAGCATTGAGTTCTCCTTAGAATCAGTTAAAATGATTTTTTTCTGGGCTGGTTGGTCTTTACGACTAACCGCTATTGAAGATAACGGCTCGCAGTGGCCTTTGTCTCAATTGTGAGAAACAAATTAACAATTTGTAAATTTTCTGACAAAGTTTAAGTTACCTAAGACACCAAATCACACCCTAGACTTTGGGCTGTATTGCAGCGAGTGAAAGGGTTCCAGGTTCCTAACTCTTGCGCCGGACGACTGCACAACATGGCTTTTGTTTCTTGAGTTAATCCCTGTGCTAAGGTAAAGTCTGCCCCGGCTAAATTTTGAATTTGCTCTAAGTTAGCCTCGGTTAAGTCGGCGGCTCGTAAATCTGCCCCCTGCAATTCCACCCCAATTAAACGCGCTTTACGTAAATAAGCCCCTGTGAGTAATGCCCCCTGAAGATTAGCGCCGCTTAATGCCGCATCTTCTAAGTTAGCTCCGGTTAAGTCTGTCCCACTTAAATAGGCTCCCCGCAGGTTAGCTCCTCTGAGGTCGGCATTTCTCAGGTTAGCGGTACTGAGAAAGGCTCCGTTTAGGTTGGCTTTTGGCCCCACTGCGCCCGAATTTCTGTAGTTGTATCCTTCTGGCCACACTGTCTGAGAATCATAGCGGGCTAGTTGTATTTTTGCTCCTTCGAGTTGAGCCTCTTTTAAGCAGCAGCCCTCTAAATTGGCGCGGAATAAGTAAGCGTCTTGTAGGTTGGCCCCTTCTAAATTGGCTTTGTTGAGGTTTACTCCTCTTAAGTCTGCCCCACTTAAGTTAGCTCCTTTCAAGTTGGTTTGGCTTAAGTTGGCTCCGATTAAGTTAGCGGCGCTTAAATCGGCGTTGGATAAGTCCATGTTAGCTAGGTTTATTCCCTGTAGGTTCGCTTTGGCTAAGTTTTTGCCCTCAGAAAGCGCTTTGGTGATTTCATCGGCAGTGATGGTCATGGTGTTATGAATTGTTAAAATTAATTGTTTTTTTTTGACAAATGTGCATTATCTAGCTTGCGTAGGATTGCTCTGTTCGTATAGCTGCACCGTTGGTGGGTGGCAGTGCCTAAAGAGTTTACCTTTAATGATGTTGGGCTATTGATTTATTTTCGAGCATTTGTGTATTTTCTCTCCATACTAATCAGTTTAGAAGACTATGAACAAGAAGAACAAAACAACTGAGCTACATCCTTTAGAGGTAATGACTAATATTGAAGATGCGCGGCGACTTTGGCTTGAAACCGCTTACCAATATGGTGATAATATTCCTATTGATGATCAATACAGTGGTCGAGTATTATTAAGAATGCCGCGCTCACTTCATCGGAAGTTAGTAGAAGGTTCAGAGCAAGAAGGAGTTAGCTTAAATCAGTTTCTCGTCTGTCTTTTAAGCGAGGGGATAACACAATATAAAATTAAATAATAAAGATGAGGAGCAAGAAAAATGTCAGTTATAGCCCCCATGACCATGATCGATTTTTTCCGTAAAAGTGAGGGAACATGGTTTTCTCAAAGAGCCGTTCATCACTTTAGTTCAGCCGCCGATGAATCGGGAGAATCTAATCTTATTATTAAAGTTTTAGACAAAAATGACCCCAGTGTGCTTGAGGTTTGTTTAGAGCAAGGCGTTGATCCGGCCTTAGCATCTAGTGGCGCAACTTTTATGTGGCAAGGCAATACAAAAGATGGAGAACCTAACCCCAATTATGCCGCTACTCTGGTAGATATTCCCGACACAAATAATCCCCGTTATGGCAAATTTTTACGCAATAAAGGTTATGTGGAAGGAATTCCGGTGGTGGGAATTTATCATTTTGCTGAGGATGGAGTGTTGACCATTAATACAGAATATGAAAAAAATCAAGGTCAAGAGCGCTGTTGGTTTGTCACTGATGATTTTCGCGTTCGAGTCAGTACGGTTAAATTAATGAATGGGGTTAATTTAATGACTTATAGTTCTGAGCGGCGCTGTGTTTTGCCTTCTCAGTTAGAAGAAATGGTCGAAAGAAATCGCCAGAGAGCCTTATTGTCTTAAATTGTCAGCAAAGGTTGTTTAAGATAGCGCTCTAAATCAAACAAAAACCCGTGTATGTATTCTTCTGTCCATTCTGGGCCATAGAAACGGGTAAACATCCCCCTGGCGGGATCTTTGTCCGCACGATAACCAATATAACGCCGTTGCGCGGCTAAAATCTCCTCGAGTTGCTCTGGGTCATTCACCGCTTCTGCTTGTTCGACAAATTCCAGATAAGCGCCTAGATAGTCTTTAAATGCGTCAAATACCCGGGTTTCTACCATTTCAGTTTCTTGGGGACGAGTCCACAAAAAGGCCGGAGAAAAGAACGGTTTAGCGTCTTCTGGGAAGTCTCCCCCCCAAGGTAAATGCTCTTGATAAGCCTTAAAGATGGGTAAAATGGGATCGCTATATTTATGCTGGTAAGCGGCATCATGAAAGAGCGGCTGCATATCCAAGGCGATCAAATGTCCACCCGGCAAGGTCACTAAATCCGCCCCAAAAAACGGTAAATCATAATTTAAATCGGGAAAAATGACAAAATTAAGAACTTGTAAAGCATTTCCCCCTTGAACATGAGCCGCACGAATTTGTCGCAGTTTGGGAGCTTGATAAGCGTAGCTAGTGGTAATAACTGTCTCCTGTTTTTTTCCCTTGCCGCTTAGTTCTTCTTTTCGCTCAAAACCCGCAGGGATAGGATAAGGTGTTAAAGAGAGTTTTTCACTCAGCAAAGCGATCGCATAATCTAAAAAAGGCTGATAAAGAGTCATAAGAATTTAGGCGAGTTAGAGTAATATTTATGAAAGTCCCCCTTAATAAGGGGGATTTAGGGGGATCAGAATTTTTTTTACCTGTCGGGTAAAGTTAATGATTTCTACATTTTATTTAGCCGCTACCGCCAAAGGAACAGCATCTTCAAATAAGAACTCATAAAGAAAACGCTCTGCCCATTCATGACCAAAATAACTACTAAATAAACCCGAAGCCGGATCGCGTTCTGCACTGTATTGGTCGTAATCTTTTTGAGCTTCCATAATGCGCTGAATCTTGCTCAGTTGAGTAATTGGCTCGGCTTTTTCCTGTAATTGCCAATACAGGGAAATATAATCTTGAAAAGCGGGAAATAACCTTTCTTTTACGGTTTTAGCATCGGTCTTGGCAAAAAGTATATATTTAGAAAAATATTGATTAGCATCATAAAATTTCATGGGTAAATTTTGTGCTAAATCTTGATATTTTTCCCATAACGGGCGCATTGTTTCAATATATTTTTCTTGATAATCGGCATCCTTAAATAAAGGCTGAAAATCCAGTACCACTAAATTTTTAACCTGACCAAAAGTTAAAAAATCAATGCCTAAAATCGGTAAATCATAATTGTAACTAGGATAAATCACACTATTAAAAATTTGAGCAGTTTCTCCCGCGTCAATGTAAGTGTAGCGGATTTTCCGATATTGGGGACATTGATAACACGAACTTTGAATCGTAGCCGGGTTCCTGCCTCGTTCGCTGACCTTATAGTCTAACCCGGCTGGAATGGAGCGCTCGACTACCTCAAAGCGAGTTAAAATCTCTTGTTCTAAAAACGCCTGAAACTGCTGATACATAAGGGATGTATAGATACATTAGCCGAAACTTAGCTTATCGGAACTTACTTACCCCTGTATCGTTTTCCTGAGACAAAGTAATATTTCTTTAAATTTCTGCCAATTTTTTTAAGGCGGCTTCGGCCACTCGATGATCCACATCTTTACTCAGGTAATGCAAGGCAGATTGAGCTTGAGAGCGATCAAAATGACCCAATGCGTCAATCACTTTCACACGCACACGCCAAGACGGATCATTGACTTTTGATAAAATTTGTGTTAAAGCTTCTTGCTGTTTAGGGGTGTTGGCCAATAAACATAAAGCATTGACACAAGCCTCTTGCACAGATAACTCTTCTTCATTGACTCCCAAAGTACACACTTCTAAGAGTGCTTGAGGACAATTCAATTCTGCCAAAGCCGCAATGATACTACAACGAACTAGCCAATGATCATCTTGGTAAAATGTCGCCACCAGATGAGACACAGAAAGTTGCTCAAACAACGAGAGAGAATTCGCCGCTTCGGCTCGCACATGAGGGTCAACATCAAACTTCATCATCTCTAATAAAGCCGCAAAAGCTTGCTCTGTCCTCTGCTTTCCCAATGCCATCGCCACAAAAGAACGCACTAAATACTCTTTTTCTTGTAATTGACTCAACAGTAAAGGCATGGCTATCTCTGCCTCATAATTTTTTAAGGCTAAAATGGCTTGGAGTCGTTCCATTGGGTCAGGATTAGCTAACTCGGCTTTTATTTGGCTTAGTTGCATGGCAAGTTGTAGTACATAATTAACTATTAAGCTTACTTTACTGGAGAGCTATCTTTTTGGGAAGATGAAAACTAAGACCCTTCAAGGGCAACCCACTATAGTCAATAATCTATGCTATTAACTGAAAGAGCTAAACAATTAATTCCCCTCTCAAGAATTGTCGGTTTTGAAACTTGGCAAAATACTCATAATGCCAGCACCCTAGCAATTTTTCAGCAGGCTGATGAAGAAGGGCGTTATCTGAGTGATGATGAGTTAGAACAAATTAAAAATCTTTCTCCTAACAGCAGTCATTTAATTGAATCTGCTCGACTGTTACGAGACCAAGCCCAACAAATCGTCGACTCAGCTAGACAACAAGTTTTAGCTCAATATCCTGGCATTACTGAAAATGGCGGCGATTTATATCCCCCTGAACGGGCACAAGCTTGCTGGCGCGATTTTTGGCATTTTCTGCGCTGTATTAGCTATGGCATTGCCGGTCAAACCATACCCTTTACTCGTGCCGAAGGGTTGAAAAATATGCAGTTACTTTATCAAGAATTAAAAGTTCCTCTAGCAGCTATGATTAGCGGATTGGAAAGCCTGAAAACCTCTAGCTTGCAGCAATTTAATGCTCCCGAACAACAAGCATTAAGTCCCTATTTTGACCATTTAATCGAGTCTTTAAGAAAATTTGCCTATGTCTAAAGATAGAGAAAGGATTGATAAATTTTCTAGATAGAATTGCTTCAAAACTATTAGAAGCCCTAAATGTTACAATTCTTTACAGAGTTTTCAGAAACGCGACAAAACATAGTAAGGTATAACGTTATACAAGGGTTAAGTTTTTCGAAATTTTAACCAGAAAATTGATTTTTTCGTTTCTTAAAGTTTGTTGAATTTCAAAACAAACCTTAGCAATCATCTCATCCGAAACCTACTTATCTAGGAGATTTTTTAATGGTTTTTGGACCAGCATCCGAATTGGGTGTCAGTCTATTTGAAGACACTCCCCCCATAGAACTGACTCCGGGACGTTCTCTAGAAGAAGTTGAGATCGTCATTCGTGCCGTTTATCGGCAAGTTCTTGGCAATGCTTACGTGATGGAGAGCGAACGGGCAACTGTTCCCGAATCCAAACTCAAGCAAGGAGAACTCAGCGTCCGGGAATTTGTACGGGCCGTGGCCAAATCTGACCTGTATCGTTCTCGATTTTTTGAGACTTCCCCCCGCTATCGGTTTATCGAACTGAACTTTAAGCATCTTCTCGGTCGCGCTCCCGATGACTTAGAAGAAATGAGAAAACACAGCACTATCTTAGATACAGAAGGATTCGAGGCCGAAATAGATTCTTACCTAGATAGTGATGAATATCAAAGTGCCTACGGAGAAAATATCGTTCCTTACTACCGAGGCTATAAAACCCAACCCGGTCAAGATATGGTCGGGTTTACTCATTTCTTTGCCCTCGCTCGCGGCGCTTCCTCGAGTGACTTCAAAGGGAGTCTTGCCGGTAAAGCACCTGTTCTCAATAAATACGTCATCCAACAATTGCCCATTCCCGTCATCCCCCCTTCTGGAGGTTCTGCCGGCGATGGTTGGTCATTCCAAGAACCCGCCGACACCGCTCGCACTCGTTTGGGTGCAGGTGCCGGAGATGATGGCAAAGTCTACCGCATCGAGGTCACCGGTTATAGCTCACCTGGAAAAGTTAACCGCATCTCTAAATACCGACGGAGCAACCAAGTGTATTTGGTTCCCTATAACAAGCTCTCTCAAGAGTATCAACGGATTCACCAACAAGGCGGAGTAATTGCCAGCATTACGCCGGTTAATTAATCTGAAGAAAAATTAGGAATTAGGGAGAAAACACGCTCCCTATTTTCTCAAAAATCATTTTCAAGCAATATTTGTTAGCTAGTTAGGAAATATCAACCATGACTATTGTATTAGATGCACCCATAGAACTACGTACTGCCAATGACCCTGAGCAATTATCAACCGTCATTCGTGCCGTTTACAAGCAAGTTTTAGGCAACCCTCACGTGATGGAAAGTGAGCGGCTAGTGAGTGCCGAATCTCAATTAACCAATGGCAATATCACCGTCAGAGAATTCGTGCGTCAAGTGGCTAAATCCGATTTTTATCGCCGCCGCTATTTTGAAGCTTGTACTCCCTATCGCTTTGTCGAACTGAACTTTAAACATCTTTTAGGACGTGCCCCCTCTTCCCAAGCCGAAGTATCAGAACATATCCGTCGCTCCATCGAGGAAGGATACGACGCGGAAATCGACTCTTATATCGATAGCCAAGAGTATCAAGACAACTTTGGAGACACCATTGTTCCTTATTACAAAGGCGCAAAAACCACACTAGGACAAAAGCAAGTTAACTATAACCGCACTCTGTCCCTGTATCAAGGTTATGCCGGAGTCGACAGTGCTTTTAGTGCTTCTCGTCTGGCCGAAGCCATCGCCACCAACAGTGGAAATAAAATTAAGTTGCCCAGTTCCGGTGGACGTTTGGGTGCTTATCAAGATGCCACTGAAAAAATGTTTAAAATCGTGGTTAAAGGCGCTAAGTTTGATGCCCCACGTCGCGTCAGCAATACAGAATATCTCGTATCAGGAGCGAAAATGACTCCTCAAATTCAGCATATTCATCGGGCTGGCGGCAAAATTGTTAGCATCACCGAAGTGGTTTAGTCGCTAACAAGTTCCTGACTCCCATCCATTCTTGCTTTGAAGCGTCAAAAAAATACAACTTTATCTCCTACTTTTTCTTAGATTTTTTCAGCCTCTTGCTGAAGCCCTCACACCCATTTTTCTAACTTGGTGATTTTTTAGTTATAGCAGTTGAAGCATAGGTTAAAATAGTCTCAATGGCTAAAAGCTAGTTACAGGCAAAATTTCCCTATTGCCTCTTTTCCCTTGCTTTTTGTCTATTGCCTATTGCCCCTTGCCTTTTGTATGGATATTACAGAATTTGTTGAACTTTCTCTAGGACAATGGCGCTCTCAACGGAGTGCCCATAATCTTGCTTTTAGTCATTTTGAACAAGTAATTTCTACCATTGATATTGTCTCTTTATCTCCAGAAGATCCAGCCGTAATCGCTTTATGTGAGTCTCATCACATCGAACCAAAATTGGCAATTCATCCCTTTCAAATGACCTGGGAAGGAGAGTCAGATTGGGAAGAAGGAGAAATCATCAAAGGAAGCACTATTCTAGTACCCATTAGCGACCCTAACGACCCAACAAAAGGTAAATTACTCCGAGATCAAGGCTATGCTGAAACCATTCCGGCTGTCGGCAATTATCATTTTAATGAAGAAGGAACTTTTATCTTACTGACTCCTTATGACCGGGCAATGGCAGAAGAAAGAATATGGTTTGCTTCTCCTAATCTTCGCTTTCGAGTTTCTTTGATTAAAACCAGTGGCGGAACCGGCGTGGTGACCGCTTCTTTTGCTTCAGAAATTCGCTCTTTAAACAAGGAATAAATATGAGCAATTCATTATTATTCACTTTTGCTCGTTGCCTGGCCGGAGATTTTAGCAATTCTCAACAAGCCTGGGAAAATCCCCAAAATTTTGCTCATATTCGGATTTTTTTCCGTCCTCTTCCCTTCGATTTTTTTGGAGGAATTGGTTTTTATTCAGAACAGACTTATGATTATGACCTCTGGAGTCCTTATCGACAAGGAATTCATCGCTTAGTTGAGCAAAAAGAACAAATTTATATTGAAAATTATGGCTTAAAAGATGCTTACCTTTATGCAGGGTCAGGTCATAATCGAGAAATTTTAGCAACCCTCAAACCCCATTGTATTGAACGTCGTTATAACTGTTCTATGGTATTTCGGCAGCAAGGGAACTTATGGCGAGGCAATGTAGAAGGAAATCAATGTTTGATTGAACGCAATGGAAAACAAACTTATTTAGTGAGTGAAGTCGAATTGACAGAAAACACATGGGTAAGTTTAGATAGAGGCATGGATATTAATACCCATGAACAAGTGTGGGGGTCTGTTCATGGACCATTAAGGTTTGAAAAACGAACCAGTTTTGCTGATGAACTTCCTCTGTTTAAAAACAGTGACCATCAGTGCTTTATCCCAGAGTAAATATTCCCAGTTCGTACTTCTAGGAGGAAGACCCTATGTTACCTCCAGTGGCTTGCCAAAAAATGAAAGCTTGGATTCGCAGCCGCCATTTAATTTGTTCAGGTAACTTTTTTATTTTTGAAACGTTAGACTGTTCAGCCCTTGAACGTTTTGAAAAATGTATTACAAGTCTAGGCGGCACATTAATTGCTGTCGAAATAAAAGGAAAAATTTGGATGGGCGCTCACCGGCAAGTCATTCTTTACCAAGCGAAGGCAAGTCTTCATCTGCCCCATCATGAATTAAAACAATATTGGTTAAAATATGGCTCTTTTTATACTAGATTTGATCAACGAATTTAGAAAAATTAAAAGAAAAAAAATTGGCCCAGAGGAACCGAATCTGAGACAATAAGAAATAAAGTTTTTAACGAATTTATTACCCCTAAAAAAAACCCTAACAAACTACACAAACATAAGCAATATGACTGAAAACACACAACTCACTGATCACGAGCCAATCACAGACCAAGAACTCGGCCAAGTCATTGCAGAACTCGAACAATATCGCGAACGTTTAGTCAATGAAACCCTCACCACCGCCCAACGAGCTAAATTGCCAAAAAATAAAGCTCTCGCTCAACTTGAGCCGCTCCTAGCCCAAATCGATAACCAACTGCAAATCCTGCGCGAGCAAAAAGCCAGCCATCATTAACAAGGAAACCGGCAGAAAATACAATTATGCAAGAGGTCTAACAATCTCATGATCACCCATATTGAGCGGCTGTCAGAGGAAGAAACCGACGCTCTACTACAGACAGTCAATGAACAAATCGTCACTGAAAGCTTTGACTCCCATAATCACCAACTGATTGCCCAAATGGTAGAGAGTTTAGGAGACTCTCGAGGAATGGTGCGGCTAGGGTTTGCCGAAGCCCTCGGAAAAGTCGGTTTACCGGCAGTACCATTTTTAGAAGAAGCCTTGGCAAATCATCCCGATGCAGTAGTACGCCGAGCCGCCGCTAAAACCTTAACCCTGATCGCCTCCCCCAGTGCAGTTCCCCACTTAATCCATGCCGTTTTACACGATGAGGATACAGTAGTAAAAAGCTCCTCAGTAGCCGCTTTAGCCAGAACCGGAGCCGAGGCCGTTCCTCCTTTATTAGAAATTTTGGCAAGCGAAGAACATCCCGAAAGTACCAAAGGCCACGCCGCTTGGGCATTAGCTTTTATTGGCTCCCAGGCTAAAGAGATTTGGTATAAAGAAATTCATTCCGAGTCTCCTGTGGTTAGGGCGGCGGTGATCGGAGCGATCGCTAAAATTGCTCAAGAAACCCCAGAAGAAAAGGCCTTTGACATTCTCATTAAGGCTTTGAGCGATGGCGATGAAACAGTTCGCACTGAAGCCGCAGCCGCTTTAGGTAACCTAGCCTATGAGCCAGCCGTGCCTCATTTGGTAGAATCTTTAGCTCATCTCGATGGAGAAACCCGCTCATCGGCGGCTCTAGCGTTAATGAAAATTGGCTCACCCACAGCCATAGTGCCGCTACAATCAGCCTTAAGCGTTGAAACTGAGCAAAAAGTTCAGCGAGTCCTCGAGTTAGCCATTTCCCAACTCCAGAAGCAATCAGAAGTTAGTCGTGAGTAGTTATTAAACGGAGCTACAACCAATATCTTCTTATAATTTGGCAAAGAATTCATCGAATAGAAGAATAAATAACAAGAGCTTCTTATTTTAAACCTAAAAATACTGATAAGTCCGGCTTAAGCCGAGAGGGTCTAACCATGAACTCAAAATTTTCTTTGAGGAAATCACAAGCCATTTTTTTGATGATCTCAATGGCTGTTCTGTATTGGTTTATGGGATTTACTGATTCTTCTGCAAGGGCAGAAGTTTGGCAACAGGCCAGTGGTTCATCAAAGGATGTCACGCCGACTTCTCTATCGGGTCCAGTTTATGATTTAGGAGGAGGTGGCCCTGATGTAGATTCAGCGATTCAACGGATGATTAACCAAGTTAGAGGTTGTCAAAACTGTTCAACAACAGTTGATGTGGTGGTGCTTCGTTTTCTTAACGACGGCGATCAAGAAGATTTTGACGACAGGGGAAAACAGCCAAATATTGAGAAGAACTACGCCGGTTACAATCAACCAATCTTGGCTATGAAAGGGGTAAATTCTGTAAGAACTATCGTCTTTTCTAATCCTGGTCGTGAGGAGGCAAACCAAGCCAAGATCGCTGACACCATTAAAAAAGCCGAGGTAATTTTCGTAGCGGGTGGAGATCAATGTAAATATACCCGTAATTTTCAAGGGACAAAGGTTAAAGCGGCAATTGAGTCAGTCATAGATAGGAACGGAGCTATCGGAGGGACTAGCGCAGGAGCAATGATCCAAGGGGAATGGATATTTAACTCTTGCTCAGATACGGTTACTTCTAAGGATGCCCTGAAAAATCCTTATGAAGACTTACTATTTACCTATGATTTCTTTCATTGGCCAAATTTACAACAGACGATCGTCGATACCCACTTTTCCCAAAGAGATAGAATGGGACGCAGCCTAGCTTTTATCGCGCGTCAACTCAGAGATGGAGAAACCGAGAAAGCTTGGGCGATCGCTGTAGATGAAGGTACATCCGTCGTCATTAATAAAGATGGGTTAGCCGAAGTGATGGGCGAAAATAATGTTTACTTTATTCTTGGCGATCATCAACCGGAAATTTGTGAACCCCAGATTCCCCTCAGCTTGAGAGACTACAAAGTTTGGCAATTAGCTTCAGGTGAAACTTTTGATCTGTTTAAGCCCCCAAGCGACAGCCGTAAAAAGCTAATCAGCGTTGATCAAGGGGAAATCTACTACGATTGAATGCCGCCCCCCTTCTCCTCAAGTGGCAAAAGTCAATTTTCCCAGACACCTACCGACAAAAAAAATCTCACGATTATCTCTCTCATACCCCAGAGGTGATAAGCTGAGAGGTGGCAAAATTTACAATACCTTACACTTTTTCCCCTATAGCGGAATTATAAGCTAACCTCCTAGTAAAGTTAAGCATGGTAGCTACAACAGAACAAACAGTTGGTAAAATCACTCAAGTCATCGGCCCTGTCGTTGACGCTGAATTCCCCAGTGGCAAATTGCCCAGAATTTATAACGCTCTGAAAGTCAAAGGAACAAACCCCTCCGGAGCAGAAGTTAACATCACCTGCGAAGTGCAACAGCTACTCGGTGATAACCAAGTGCGTGCAGTAGCCATGAGCAGCACAGATGGCTTATCGCGAGGCATGGATATTGTGGATACAGGAGCGCCGATTAGTGTTCCTGTGGGCAAATGTACCCTAGGCCGCATTTTTAACGTTTTAGGTGAACCCGTTGATGAAAAAGGACCAGTAAACGTTACGGAAACTTTCCCGATTCACCGTCCAGCACCTAAATTAACTGACCTAGAAACCAAACCCAAAGTTTTTGAAACTGGGATTAAGGTGATTGACCTTCTCACCCCCTACCGTCAAGGCGGAAAAATTGGTCTGTTCGGCGGAGCAGGTGTGGGTAAAACCGTTATTATGATGGAGTTGATCAACAACATCGCTATTCAACACGGGGGTGTATCCGTGTTCGGGGGTGTGGGCGAACGGACTCGGGAAGGAAATGACCTCTACAACGAAATGATCGAATCTAAGGTTATTAATTCCGACAACCCCGAAGAATCCAAAATCGCTCTCGTTTATGGTCAGATGAATGAACCCCCAGGAGCTAGAATGCGGGTGGGTCTGTCTGCTCTGACAATGGCTGAATATTTCCGCGATGTCAACAAGCAAGACGTATTGCTATTTATTGATAACATCTTCCGTTTCGTACAAGCGGGTTCTGAAGTATCCGCGCTCTTAGGTCGGATGCCTTCTGCGGTAGGATATCAGCCCACTTTAGGGACAGACGTAGGAGACTTACAAGAGCGGATTACCTCCACTAAGGAAGGTTCCATTACCTCGATTCAAGCCGTTTACGTACCTGCGGACGACTTAACCGACCCCGCACCGGCTACCACCTTCGCTCACTTAGATGGAACAACTGTATTATCTCGGGGCTTAGCTTCTAAAGGAATTTATCCGGCAGTAGATCCCTTAGACTCTACCAGCACCATGCTACAGCCAGGAATTGTCGGTAAAGAACACTATGATACCGCCCGGGCTGTTCAATCCACTCTACAACGATACAAAGAACTTCAAGATATTATCGCTATCTTGGGTCTAGATGAATTGTCAGAAGAAGACCGTCTAACCGTTGACCGGGCACGCAAAATTGAGCGCTTCCTGTCTCAACCCTTCTTCGTGGCTGAAGTGTTTACCGGTTCTCCTGGTAAATATGTCACCCTCGAAGACACCATCACAGGATTTAATAAAATTCTTGCTGGTGAATTAGACAGTCTCCCCGAGCAAGCTTTCTACATGGTCGGTAATATCGACGAAGCCATCGCCAAAGCTGAAAAGCTCAAAGCTAAATCATAGGAAACAGGCAACAGAAAACAGGCAACAGAGAGTAGGAAAACCGGTAATCGTTTAACTTACTCCTGTGGCCTGCGGCCTGCCTCCTGCTGACAATTAACCACTCACAACGAACAGCAATGACATTATCAGTGCGGATAATTACCCCAGACAAAATTGTTTGGGACGATGAAGCTCAAGAAGTGATTCTGCCTAGCACCACAGGACAATTGGGAATTCTGACCGGACACGCCCCCCTGCTGACGGCCTTAAATACCGGTGTCGTTCGCGTCCGCCCCTCTAAAGATTGGCAAGCCATTGCCGTGATGGGGGGATTCGCTGAAATCGAAAATAATGAGGTAAAAATTCTCGTCAATGCGGCTGATGTAGGCGTAAACATTGACAAAGAGGCAGCCCAAAAAGAATGGAGTGAAGCGCAAAGTCGTTTAGACGAAGCAACTCGCAGTGGGGAGCGCCAAAAGATCATTCAAGCTGAACAAGCCTGGAAACGAGCTAGAGCGCGTTATCAAGCCGCCGGCGGCTTTGTTCAAATTTAGGCAACAAGACCTGAAAAAAAACTCAGGGCAGAATTCTCATCTGCCCCGCAAATTTCCTTAAAAAGCTCAATTTAATTACTGCCGGTAAAGACGACTTCAGGAAATTTAGATTGAGCTTCAGGCATAGGAATACTTTTGCCTTGGTTACGTAAATCTTGCCAAAAATTGATCACTTCTGTGGCTTTGTTGAGAACGTCAATGCGCTCATTTTCAGAGATCCAATGTTTGGCCTCAAGCTCATCTTTTAATTGCTGCCAAGCATCATTTCGTGGCCAGAAAAAATAAGCGGTTAAGGGACTTGTGCCTTTACCCACAACGTGATCGACTGCAATCGCCACATTAGCATCTAACCAAAGCACTTTTAAAATAAATCTTGAATCCAATTATTCCTCCAAACAATATACTAACTTAGTATAGTCAACTGTACAATTCTCCATTTTACCTCAATTTCGAAGAATCATTCAACCCAATCAAAAGATGAGTAAAAAAATTGTAGGCATAATCAGCAGCTACCAAGGGCTGGGTCATCAAAGAGATTGGCTTTGGAAACAAACCCCCCATCCTTTCGGAGTATGGGGCAACATTCAAATGCTCGCCACAGCAGAGCAACCGGATTTTTTACTTTTGTATCAGTTTGATTTTCCTAAACCTCAACCCCCTAGCCCTTGGTGGAAAAGCTGGCGTAAACCCCCATCAGCCAAAGCGGCGGCTTTATCTTTTAAAAACGTTCCGATCGAGCGCCGAATTTATTCATTAAGAGAACCTCCCCTAGAGGAAGTGTTAGAAACCAATCAATATAACTACAGTTGTGCAAGTCAATATTGTGGTTATGTAACTGGGCCTGATGAGCTTGCCCCTAAACCGGATTATATGCCGGCTATTTGGTATGTCGGTAACACATTTCAAGAGCTAAATGAAATGAGTCCGCCGGAAAAAATTAAACCCTGTTGTTGGATTACTTCCGGAATAGATCGCACCGAAAATCATCGTAAGCGTCTAGCTTTTATTCAATTGCTCAGAGACAATAACATTGACTTTGATTTATATGGGCGAAATTTAGCGCCCAACTTGGGAGGATACGGCACACTGCAAAATAAATGGTATGGCATGGCCCCCTATTATTACAATTTGTCAATTGAAAATTATGCCGAAAATGACCTCTATGTGAGTGAGAAATTGTGGGATGCTTTGCTGGCTTGGTGTTTGCCCATTTATTATGGGGGAAGTGCCGCCGATAAATTATTGCCGCCGGGTAGCTTTTTGCGTTTGCCTAGTTTAGATGAGAAAGGACTAGCTTATATTAGAGAAGTAACAGCTAGTTTAGATGCTTGGCATGAAGCGAAAGCGGCCATTGCAGAAGCTAGACAAATTATCCTGCATAAGCTTAATCTCCTGGCATGGCTATCTGATTACGTCACTCAATTCTAAGTTCTAATAACTAATGGATGGAATTTGTACCTTAGCTAATGATCGAGTTTACGACCAATTGGTGGCTTTACTCAATAGTATTGAGGTCATTTCAGGGGAAAACACCCCCGTCTGTGTCTATCCCTATGATGATAACTTAGACCGTATTACGGCTGAAATTGCCCAACGTCCTAACGTACAGTTATATGATGATCAAGTATCTATGGCCAGTTGGGACGAATTTGCTCGTCGGGTTTGGGATACTCATCCCTCTGCCCGAGAACGCTGGCAACGCGCCGGCAGTACGGGTTATCATCGTTTCGGAACTCATCGACGTTATTGTGCTTTTGATGGGCCTTTTGAACGCTTTTTGTACATGGATGCTGATACTTTATTAATGAACTCGGTTGAGTTTGTTTTTAAAAAACTCCATGACTACCACTGTGTTGTTTATGATTTTCAACACAAAGACCCCACCCATGTTTATGAGGTATCCTCACCAAAATTATTAGAGGTTTTTGAAGAGGAACGAGTTGAAAAACAAATTTTTTGTTCGGGATTCTATGCCTCTAAAAAAGGGTTATTTCCCCAAGACAAGAGAGAAAAATTAATTGCTCAACTGCTTGCAGGAGACGCAGAAATTCTCTATCCGATGGCACCGGACCAAACCCTGGTCAATTATATGATGATGAAGTCAGGTGCTTCTATTTATAATTTTGCTCTAGAGTTACCCAAAGAACAGAGAACGGGTTGCTGTGTGACTTCTAGTCATTTCCAAGCTAAAGATCATATCCTTTATGATCAGGAAAAACCCTTAACTTATATTCATTATATTGGCCTGTCTTCTCAGGTTTTTAGTCAAGTCTGTAACGGAAAAAATCTAGATTTCCCTTACCGAGATATCTTTTTACACTATCGTTATTTGAAAGAACCGGAAAAACGGCCTCAGTTTACCTCTAAACCTCAATGGTATGAACAGTCTCCTCCTTTAAGTTTAGGAGAACGGATTTTAAAAAAATTGAGAATCAATTAAAGCAGCAACAAGGATAAATCATGAGTCGCGGGATATATATTACGGCTAATGACCGAGTGATTGACCAAGCCATCGCTCTTTTAAATAGTATTCGGTTATACGATCAAGAAACCCCTATTACTTTGATTCCTTATGATGATAATTATCAAGAAATAGCTCAACTTTTAAAAGACAAGTATGCCGTTAATCTTTATCAAGATTTAGAATTTATCGAACGCCTATCTCAAAAATTATTTGAAATTTTTGGCGATAAATTTTTTGCCCGTCCTAATCAATTTCGGAAACAATCCTGCTGGTTTGGCGAATTTGATGAATTTCTTTATATTGATACTGATATTGTCGTTTTTGAAAAAATTATTGACAATCTTAATTATTTCAAGGATTATGATTTCCTCTGCTGTGATTATCAGCATAAAGCGGGAATTAGCAATGTTTTTAATCCGATAGTTAGAGAAGAAAATATATTTAACGAGCAAGAATTATTAGATTTATTTAATGGAGGATTTTGGGCCTCGAAAAAGAATTTGATTTCTGAACAAGATTTATATGAGACTTTTGCCGAATGTGCCGCCCATCCGGATTATTTTGATTTTTCTCAAAAAACCTCTGACCAGCCGATTATTAATTATATGATTCTCAAAAGAATTCAGCGTCGTTTTAATCTGGTGAGAAAATTTGAAAAAGCTCCCGGAAATTGGGCGGGAACTCCCCATTTTATCCGACAAGAAAATATATTAATCGATCCCAAAGCTGACCAACCTTTACAATATTTACATTGGGCCGGTATCCGGATAGAACCGGGTTGTCCTTATTGGGATATTTGGAAATATTACCGTTATCTAGGTGAGGCACACCCCCCCGAAGATTCTCAACTGAAAAAACCTCCCAGTCAGTGGCAGCAAATTCGAAGAAAAATTAAGGGATTTTTGGGTAGGTAGAAACCCCTAAATTGTCGCACCGTTAGCCGCTAACCCTTATCCCTTAACCCAGTGCTATAATAATAATCAAACCATGATGACTCTAAGCTACACCTGACTATTTTTTGGGCAGATAAAATTATTTCATTCATAGCAAAAATAGGAGTATTTTGGCATTAACCAAAATTTCTCCAACTTTCTGCTGATTGGATTTTAATTTTCCCATGACTGCCTAAAAATGTTTTTAAGTCGTATTATCACTAAACTCCCTCTGCATTTTATCTTCATTGCTCCCTTTGTGCTGCAAATTTTTGGCACAGTGGGGTTAGTGGGATATTTATCATTTAGAAATGGACAAAAAGCCGTAGAAGAATTAGCTTATCACTTAATGAATGAAATCGGCTATCGCATCGAGCAAAATTTAGACAGCTATATTAATATTTTAGAACAAGTCGTCCAAAATAATGCAAGCCTTCTCGAGCAAAATATTTTAGATTCACAAGATTTACCAGCACTCGAAACAGTTTTGTGGCAACAAATCCATATTTTTAGACAACTGAGTGCAGTCATGATCACCAACGATAAAAAAAAATTTAGAGCGATGGAAAGGCTTGATGATGGTTCAATTATTTTAAGACTGTACGATCCATCCACAAGGGGAAAAATCGAAAATTATCAACTCAATAATAAACAGCAAAAAATTCAATTAATTTCCAGCCATTCCTACGATCCCTATAAAGATCCCCCTAATGATCCTTGGTATACAGCCACGAAAAACTCAAAAAAACCCTCTTGGCGCATGGTAGTTTCTGCGGTGAGAGGGCAAAACCAACCCTTACTGATGCTGGCTTACTTTTCCCCTTTTTATAATCAGAATAAAGAATTTAAAGGCGTAGTGTCATCTACCTTTCATCTCGAACAGATGGGAGATTTTTTAGAGAGTTTAAAAATTGGCAAAAGCGGCGAAGCATTTATCATTGATGAACAAGGCTTTCTCATCGCAACATCCACCAGAGAAACCCCCTTTACCCAACAGGTAGAAACCACTAGAGCCAAAAATCTCGATCCGAAAAGACGACGAAAAGCCGCGCTGAAAAGTGAGAATTTTTTAACTCGAAGTGCCACTGAATTTTTATTACATTCTTTTGCCGATTTTCGGCAGATTAAGGGACATTATGATACCAGCTTTACAGTGAATCATCAGCGCTACTTTTTACAAGTGATTCCGACTCAACGAGACAGAGGGTTAAATTGGCTCACGGTGGTAGTGATTCCTGAATCGGACTTTATGGCAAATATTGACGCTAATACCCAGACAACAATAATTTTATCGGTATTGGCCTTGTTAATCGCTATAGTTCTCGGTGTTTTAACAACTCGTTGGGTCACTCAACCGATTTTAAAATTAAATCAAGCGGCTAAAAATATTGCCCAAGGAGAATGGGATAAAACCGTACCGGTTAATCGTACTGATGAACTCGGAGAACTGGCTAAATCCTTCAATATGATGGCGGAGCAACTGCAAAAAACCTTTGCCCAACTGCACAACTCTCAACATCGTTTGAGTCAGTTTCTCGAAGCTGTGCCTGTAGGTATTTCTGTTCACGATACCAAAGGAAAGCTGTACTACGCTAATCGAAAAAGCCTAGAGCTATTAGGGATTTCTAGCCCCTTAGAAGCCGAAATGGAGCAATTAACCCAAGCCTACCACACTTATCAAGCAGGAACCCTTGAACTCTATCCCACAGACGCTTTACCCATTGCTCGTGCTTTAAAGGGAAAAACCACTTACGTTGAAGATATGGAACTCCATCAACTCGATAAAATTGTCCCTCTAGAAGTTTGGGCAACACCGATTTATGATGAAATGGGAAATATCGTCTATGCTATAGCCGCTTTTCAAGACATTACTCAACGTAAACAAACCGAGCAAATTCTGGCCGACTATAACCGCACCCTAGAAGCACAAGTGAACCAACGAACCGCAGAACTCGCCCAAGCTAAGGAAAAAGCCGAAGTAGCTAACCAAACTAAAAGCACCTTTATCGCTAATATGAGTCATGAATTGCGAAGTCCCCTAAATGCGATTTTAGGGTTTTCCCAACTGATGGCCGCTTCGGGTGATTTATCGGCGGCAGATCAAGAAAATGTAGAAATTATTAACCGCAGTGGCGAATATCTCCTGAATCTAATCAATAATATCTTAACTATTGCCAAAATTGAAGCGGGAAAAACCACATTAAACCCCAAGGATTTTGACCTCTATCACCTATTAGGTGAAATAGACGAGATGTTTGATTTAGAAGCCGCCACTCGAGGATTAAAACTTAATTTTGAAATCCCTGCCGATGTGCCTCGATATGTTAACACCGATGAGGTCAAATTACGCCAAGTTTTAATCAATCTCCTCAGCAATGCCCTCAAGTTTACCCATGTGGGAAAAATAGGGGTTTATGTTCAAACTGAAGCAAAAACGCCGACAACATTATTATTTAGGGTGCAGGATACCGGAGTAGGAATTGCTCAGAGCGAATTAGACCTACTGTTTAAAACATTCAGTCAAACTCAAAGCGGTCAAAACTCTCAAGACGGCACAGGGTTAGGGTTAGCCATTAGCCGCCAATTTGTGCAATTAATGGGAGGAGATTTTAGCGTTGAAAGTCGAGTCGGTGTTGGCACCACTTTTAGCTTTACGATTAGAGTGAATATAGGCGAGCCAACTGCACGCTTAACCCCATTATCTTTATCCCGTGTTATTGCCCTTGAATCCAATCAACCCCGTTATAGAATTCTCGTGGTTGATGATCAATCTCAGAATCGAAAATTGTTAACCAAGTTGCTTAATTTTGTCGGGTTTGAAGTTAAAGAAGCTTGTCAGGGTCTAGAAGCAATTGCTATTTGGAAAAATTGGCAACCTCATTTAATTTGGATGGACATAAGAATGCCTGTGATGAATGGTTATGAAGCCACTAAATATATTAAACGCAAAAGCCAAGCGACCGTAATTATTGCTATCACCGCCTCAGTTTTAGAAGAAGAAAAAGCCCTCATTCTTTCTTGCGGTTGTGATGATTTCGTCAGAAAACCCTTTCAGCAATCGACCATTTTTGAGATTATGGCTAAACATTTAGGAGTTCGTTATATTTATAGTCAAGAACCTCGAGAGCCTAAACCCCAATCTAAATTGAAGCTGACTGCCGAAAGTTTTCAAGGTATGCCGTTTCAATGGTTAGTGCAACTTGAGCAAGCTAGTATCGATTTAGATGAGGAGTTAGTGCTAAGTTTGATTGAGAAAATACCCTCAAATAAAACTGACTTAGCTAAAGCCTTAACCCATTTAGTTGCTCAATTTAAAATCGATGAAATTCCGACAATTATTGAACAGTTAAAAGCAAAATGAACCCACCCGATGAGACGGATCAATCTGAAAATATTTTAATTGTTGATGACCAAGCTAATAATTTACGTATTTTATCAGAAATTTTAGCTAAAAAAGGTTATAAAATTCGAAAAGCTATTAATGCGAATAGTGCTTTAAAAGCCGTTTATTCCACTCTCCCTGATTTAATTTTATTAGATATTAGAATGCCAGAAATGGATGGCTATCAATTTTGTGAACGAATCAAAGCTGATGCCCAAACTTCAGAAATACCGATAATTTTTTTAAGTGCTTTAGATGAAGTATTTAGTAAAGTTAAAGCCTTTCAAGTGGGGGGAGTAGACTATATTACTAAACCTTTTCAAGAAGCGGAACTAATGGCACGGATCGAAAATCAATTGATCATTCAGAGACAAAAAAAACAGTTACAAGCTGAAATAAAAAAGCGTCAGGAAAAAGAATTAGAATTGCAAGCAGAAATAGAAAAACGCAAAGAAACAGAAGAAATTTTATATCAATCTCGTGCGTTAATTAACAGTGTTTTAAACAGTTCTATGGATGGCATAGCCGCGTTACAATCAATCCGCGATCAAGCCGGTGCAATTATCGATTTTCGCTGTCTTTTAGTCAATCCCGTGATGACCAGAATGTTGAGATATAAAAAAGAAAAGTTGATCGGAAAAATTATGCTGAAAATTTTTTTACAAAATCTTGATGCTAAATTATTTAATAATTTTGTCGAAGTGGTAAAAACCGGTAAACCCTTAGAAAAAGATTTTTTTTATAAAAAAGAAAATGATGAACGATGGTATCATTTTATCGCCTTAAAACTCGGGGACGGTTTCTCAATTACCGTGCGGGATATTACACAACGGAAATTGATGGAATTAGAATTACAACGCCTGGCTAGAGTTGATGGTTTAACCGGAGTAGCTAACCGTCTTTGTTTTGATGAAACTTTAGCGAAAGAATGGCAACGCTGTCGCCGGGAACAAGAACCTTTATCCTTAATTCTTTGTGATGTAGATTATTTTAAAAAATATAATGATACCTATGGTCATCTAAAGGGAGATGAATGTTTAATTGAAATTGCTAAAGCTATTAGCCGTGCTGTTAAACGTCCAACCGATTTAGTGGCTCGTTATGGCGGGGAAGAATTTGTCATTATTCTCGGTAATACTGCAACTGAAGGCGCTATCACCGTTGCTAAAGTCATTCAAGAGAAAGTCCAGCAACTGAAAATTCCTCATCAGACTGCAAAAGATAAAAACTATATTACTTTAAGTATTGGGGTAGCTAGTGTAATTCCTTATCCAAAATTATCACCTAAAATTTTAATTGCTTCGGCCGATAGAGCCTTGTATGAAGCTAAAGAGCAAGGACGGGATTGTCTGATTATTGGTAACTGTTTATTGGAAAACATTACACTACAGTAGTGCGGAACACGAGCGTTGCACCCCAGCCTACCGATTTAGTTGGCAAACAGTCTCTTAGCCTTTAGGTTCCAAGTGAGTATTGATATCTGTTGTCGGTAAAGCATCAATAATGGCTTGTTCTATCTCTTCACAAAGTTGATGTCCACGCTTGACAGTCCATTCTCCAGGCACGACAATTTTAAAAGAAATAAAACGTTTGATACCGGCTTGACGAGTTCTCAGTTCTTGAAATTGAATTTCGTCATTTTCATAAACCATAAAAATATCCGTAATCTTTCTTAAATCTTCTCTTGATAAAGAATGATCTAACAAAGCAGAAGCCGTTTCTCGTAACAGTTTTACGCCTGTAAAAATAATATTAGCCGCTACTAATAGCGCGATGATGGGATCTATTATCAACCAACCGGTTAATTTAACCAAAAGAATGCCAATAACCACTCCTACCGAAGTCCAGACATCAGTTAAAATGTGGTGAGCATCAGCGCGAAGGGTAATTGAATTTAAACGTTTACCCGCACGCAAAAGAACCCAAGCTACTGCCGCGTTAATTGCTGTGGCGATTAGAGATAATCCTAAGCCAATTCCTATTTGTTCTAAGGGTTGAAGATTAAATAAACGTTCGCAAGCCGCTACGCTAATACTGAGCGCCGCTACCACAATTAAAGCACTTTCTAACCCACTAGAAAAATACTCCGCTTTAGAATGACCAAAAGGATGTTCAAAATCAGGGGGTTTAGCAGCTAACGACAGCGCCCAAAAAGCAAATAAGGCAGCGATGAGGTTAATTCCTGATTCAAGAGCATCTGAAAGTAACCCGACTGAACCTGTGAACCAGTAAGCCCCAAATTTGAGAGCAATGGTTGCTAGGGCGGCACCAATTGAAATTAGCGTGTAAAAACGGGCTGATTTAGCACTCATAAGTTTTACATTTTATGTTAGATAAAGCAAAATAGCATTATTCTTTAGGCTTGCATCTTGATAATATTCCTTCAATAAATGATATTGAGCTAAGAAAAAATTTAGATAATCATCATCCAAAATTATCTTTTATTTTTTCAAGTAACTGCCAAGGGATTTGCTTAAATTCTACATCTATTCCCATAATTAACTCTTTTTTTTAATAATTTTATAAAATCTGGCTTTTCACCCCGTCAAGCTTTCTCCTTCTCTCTTTAAAAAGAATAGTCAAGGAATTAATTCCCTGACTAAAACTTTACTTTTATTTAATAGCAATAAACACAAAAATGAATTAGCTGGCAGGCGGCTCGACTAAATTATCTAAACCATCCACCACTTTAGCCGAGATAACTTTGTCCTTATCAGTCAGTTTTTTGAGAACGTCTTTTCCGTCGACTAAATAGCCAAAAACCGAATAACGTCCATCCATTAAATTAAATCCAGGAGGAGTTAATTCATTATCAAACTTAAAAAAGAAAAACTGAGAAGAACCGCCATTAGGGTCAAATTCCGGACGGGCTAAAGCCACAGCACCATAAGCACTAAACGGTAAAGCCAAATTAGGCAGATAAATACCTGCATCCTCCAAAGTCATACCATAGATAGGCGCTTCTTCGCCTTTCATCAATACTTCTAAAGGAATGGCCCGATACTCTCCGGTTTTAGGGTCAATAAACCCTTCTTCTTTTCCTAGAGGATCACCCGTTTGAATGACAAAATCATCCTCAGAACGTAAGAAAGGTAAACCATCATAAAACCCACGCTGTACCAAGTCAACGAAGTTACCCGCATTGACAGGGGCACTATAGCCATCCACAATTAAAGTTAAATCCCCTTGAGTGGTTTTCACTTCTATAGTGGCACGTCCTTTGAGTTGAGGTAAATTAGCGTATTCAGAGGGCACATCAAAAGGAAACCCTTCTATCATTAATTCCTCTAGCTGAGTAATTTTAGGCAGTAATTCCTTGGAAGTGAGCAATAGTTGTTGCTTATCTTGAGCATCGGCGACCTCGACAAGTTGATCGACTCCGGATGTGAGTTGATCAATTAATGCCACTGCCTCGGGTTGGCGTTCATCAGGTATACTTTTTAAAATCGAGTCGCGCCGAAGGGTTAGCAAAAAAGCGGCATTTTTAAGGTCTTTTTTGACTGAACTCCAACGTTTAGCCTTGAGATATTTACCTAGTCCTTCGAGATCAGCTTGAACCGTTCGGATGGTTGAATTGTCAATCGGTAAAGCATTGCGTAAAATTGCTCTAGGATCGGTGACCGCATCACCTTGGGCTAGAACAGCAATTACCATAGGTTGCCCAATGGGCAGACACCATCCTGCACTCGAGATCCCCATTGAGAGGGTCGCAAATAACAGGGTTACTAAAGAGGTCTTCAGTAATCGTGTAAACCAATCGAGCCAAAACTGTTTTACTGGTTTCATCAATCTTAATTAATGTTTAAACTTATCAAGCCCCTCCACTGTAACTTTGTAAGTTGTCGGCTCTACTCTTGTCAATAGGGTTAGTCATTAGTCACTGCTAACTAAGCCTAACGACTAAAGACTAATGACTAATGACTAATGAATGGTAAAATGTAATCTTGATCTTTGTAAAGTTAATCCCTTCATGATTTCGAGTAATGATTTTCGGAGCGGTACTACAATCGAAATAGACGGGTCAGTCTGGCGAGTTGTGGAGTTTCTCCACGTTAAACCAGGTAAAGGCTCTGCTTTCGTTCGCACTAAATTAAAAAATGTTCAAAGTGGCAACGTTGTAGAACGAACCTTCCGCGCAGGCGAAAGCCTTCCCCAGGCAACCATCGAAAAGAAAACTATGCAATATACCTATAAAGACGCTGATCAATACGTCTTTATGGATATGGAAACCTATGACGAAGCGCGGCTAAACCCTAATCAATTGGGGGATCGCTCTAAATATCTTAAAGAACAGATGGAAGTTAATATCTTGTTCTGGAATGATCAAGTATTAGAAGTAGAACTTCCTACCTCTGTTATTCTAGAAGTGACTGAAACCGACCCAGGTGTCAAAGGCGATACCGCCACAGGCGGCAGTAAACCCGCTATCGTTGAAACCGGTGCCCAAGTGATGGTTCCTTTATTCATCTCCATCGGTGAACGAATTAAAGTAGATACCCGTGATGGGTCTTATCTGGGTCGGGAATAAACATTTTTGTGTTATTGATGATTCAGTCGGGAACGAGTTCCCGACCCCAGCCCAGTTGTCAATTAGATTTTTTTCGATCTCTGACAACTGCTCCCTCCTATCCCTTAGAAAAACTTATAGGAAGTATCATTAGTGTCGATTAATTTTAACGAACTTCGGGAACTATTAGGAACTATCTCCCAAACAGATATTACGGAATTAGTTTTAAAAAGTGAAGAATTTGAACTGACCGTCCGCAAGGGAACCCTAACCCTACCCGTAGCACCGGTTACTGAAAAGCCTACGCCGGAAGTGGTGATCCCCTCTGCGCCCTCACCCCCTCCACAACCCAAGGTTACTAAAAGCGAACCCCTAGCTGATGAACCCACACCCCCCACCATTGATAAAAACTGGGTTCCCATTACTTCCCCAATGGTAGGCACATTCTACCGCGCGCCGGGACCCGATGAAGCCGCCTTTGTGGAGATTAATGATCGCATTCGTTCAGGACAAACGGTCTGTATTATAGAAGCCATGAAACTCATGAATGAAATTGAGGCAGAAGCCTCCGGACAGATCATGGATATTTTAGTAGCGAATGGGGAACCCGTCGAATATGGACAGACTTTGATGTGGCTCAAACCTGAGTAATCTAATCAAAGCTGACTCCCTACACCTAGCTAGTGGATATTTCTTCAGTGGACAATTTTTGTCCAATTTTCGGTTCAGTCCCCTCAATTAAGCGCTTAATATTGGTACGGTGGCGAATAATGACATAAACACCAGCCAAGGCGGCAAATAATAAATAAGGAAGGGGTTGAGTCAATCCCCACATCAAAAGATTAACGGCGATCGCTCCAGTAATCGAACTCAGTGAAACAATACGCGATATCCCAAGCATAACCAGAAAACTCCCTAAAGTTCCGGCTGCTACCAGAGGATTGATCACTAATAACACCCCTAAACCAGTGGCGACCGATTTTCCTCCCCCAAATCCCAGAAAAATTGAGCGGCTATGACCGATCAGTGCCGCTAAACCGCTTCCAATAATTAACCAAGCTTGCCAAGATTGAGGTAAGGGGTTAATCTCGAGCAGATAGAGCCATTTCACCAAAGCCACAGCAAGCGAGCCTTTGAGCAGGTCGATCCCTAAAACAACGATGGCAGGGGTTTTTCCTAATGTTCTTAAAACATTGGTGGCCCCGGTGGAACCCGAACCATGTTCTCGGATATCAATCCCTTTGAGATAGCGTCCGGCTAGATAGCCGGTAGGAATTGAGCCTAACAAATAAGCAATAACAAGTATAAGAGTTGCTGTTGAAATTAGCGTTAGATTAGTCATTAGTTATTAGTTATTAGTTATTAGTTATTAGTTATTAGTTATTAGTTATTAGTTATTAGTTATTAGTTATTAGTCATTAGTGGTTAGTTATTAGTGGTTAGTTATTAGTTATTAGTTATTAGTTATTAATCTCCTTGCTCACCCGTTAAAATTTATAACTAATTACTGTTAATTGTTAACTTTTAACTTCTCCCTAATGACCCATGACTAATGACTAATGACTAATGACTAATGACTAATGACTAATGACCCATGACTAATGACTAATGACCCATGACTAATGACTAATTAATAAACATAACTGCTCATTTGTTGGGGATCAGGAGCAAAAGCTAACCACAAAGGAAATTGTAACAGGGATAAATTAATGCGGTCTTCGGTTTCATCCATGATCACCAGTGGCATTTGTTTGTCATCTACCAGTCGATCAGCCTTTTGAATTAAAGCTTCTGGAGATTCAAACAAGACCACGCCGCGATCCGGTCCAAAATCACTGCGGGAAATCCCCAAACAATCCTGTAATCCCCGTCGCCATTCTCCCAGACGTTCGGGGCTATTGGCAAGCACCAGAACCCGAGCGCGATCACCATAAAGACTATACAACACTGAAGCCACTGCTGAGGCCACTAAAATATTTTGTAAACGACTGCCCATACTGCGAATGGTGCCTCGTCCTCCTTGGGAAAAGAACCAATTTTGCACACGTTCAGCATGGATCGGTTCAAAAGTGCGGCGAAGTTGCCAGGGAGGCCCATAATAGTCGGGGCGAGTGCGGTATTGGTCTAAAAGTTCGCGAATTCGGCGGGTCTGGCTTTGAAACCCTTGAGGAGCATATTGAGGTTGAGGGGGTTCGATTTTTTGAAGCGGGGGTTCGGGTGTCCGTTGAGGTTGTGGTTTTTCCCAATTTTGATAGCTCGGCAACTCTAATTGTTCGGCCGCGGCGGCTAAATCTTGTAGACTGCCGACTAAATATTCTTTAAATCCTTGTACTCGAATCGCTAATTCTTGAGACACGCCGGCAAAGGTTGTCCGCATTTCTTCTCGGATACGTTCCCGACGGCGTTCGAGTTGTTCTACTGATATTTCTAGGGCATTTTTGCGTTGTTCGAGTTCTTTTAACCCTTCTTTGATCATTTGCCCTAAAGTGTTTTCAATTTCAGCCACTTGTTGCTGAAGAATTTGTGTTTTGCGTTCTTGTAATGCTTTGATTTCTAACTCTAATTTTTGCTTTTGCTGTTGCAGTTGGCTAATTTCTGAATTCAGTTGAAAAGCCTCTTGGTCGCTTTCTAGTTCATATATACTAGGAGAAAAAATATCTTCTAGGGTTTGTTCTATCTCATCTGGGCGTTCCGGTGTGGGGTCTAAAGGAGACAAAACGCGAGTTTCCTCCACTTTTAAAGGCTCTGCTAGAACCGGCAAAGGTTCTAATTTAACAGGTGGTCGATCTTCATCTAATACTGACTCAAATGGGTCTTGAGGGCTTTCTAGATTAATCGGTGGGCTATCGGGTTCAGTAAAGGCGGCTTCTTCTGCGTGCCAGTGATCGGGAATAGCATATTTTTCAGATGAGGATTTTAGGGAGTCATCTGAGTTTGTTTGCGAAATCTGTGCAGGTTTTCCTTTCGTTTCGTCAGAATTCATTAATCAAGGTCTTGAGTAATGGGGGTGAGCGTCAGTTGGTAAGCGGTGATGGGGATGGAATTCCCTCTGCCTATATCTTTTATTTTACTTGGTTTGTTTAGGACAACGTTGTTCTAGACAAGTTTTTAAAGTTTCTGGAGCAAAGATAATCGGTAAAAAGTGAATACTTTTAACTTCTCTAAAATAAAACAGAATGGGGACGCGATTCCAATAGATTTCCCAATGTGTCCAGTCTTTGTAGGGAAAGCGGCGGATCAGTTTACCTGAGCGATAGACATCTAAGTCGGTTTCTGTAAATTGTAGCCGAATCAGGACGGTTTGAATAAGCAAGAATAGGCCCAATAGGGCTATCACTAGGCTCACCGTTGGTTGCACACCGACCAATGGGATAGCGGCAATAATCAAGAATAGGGGAATTTTGTAATTAGGGGCGAGTTCAACGGTTTGAGACAGATTTGGGGTAGGCTTAACAGTAGTCATGGTAGCTCGCTCTAAGGGTTTTCTGATTATTTTAACAGTTGGCTGGCTTATCCCTACTAAGCTTTTCACCAAAAATAGATTCGCCCCTTACCAACAATAATTATCACTTAAATAGAATTAGTTAGAGGCAAATCAGGGAATTTTTTGCCAATTTTTTAGCTATCTTCCGGAAAACGAATAATATCATCGTCTCCTAAATATTCCCCATTTTGCACTTCGATCATCACTAAAGGAATTACCCCCGGATTTTCTACCCGGTGACGAGTATTCATGGGAACATAAGTAGATTCTTTTTGTTTTAGGAGCGTCTCTTTTCCATCACAAATGACTCTGGCCGTTCCAGATACCACAATCCAATGTTCACTGCGATGGTAGTGCATTTGGCAGCTAATATGATGTCCAGGTTTAACCAAAATACGATTAATGCGGTAGCGAGGGCCTTCTTCTAAGACTGTAACGGTTCCCCAGGGCGGAGTTCTAGTCATTTCTAAGTCCCGCGCTGATGCTGCCATTTCTGTGATGGGTTCTTGATTTTCGTCGCTCATGCTATTGCGGTCCTTTTTCGCTAACTTGGGCAAATCATGCACTGCATCTAAATTTTATCTGATAATACGGAAGCGAAAAACTCTCATCTTTTAACAAAAATCTGGCGAAGATGTCACTGAGTCAAAAAACGCATCGCATCAACAGAGACTTAAGCCGCGCTAAATCAAAAGACTACGGCAGCATCCTAAATTATTTACAGTGTACGATATAGAGGGAATAAATGCCTTTGGGTCGGCTTTCATGAGCGGCTAGAAACGGCTGATAGCAGGGCGGTTATCATTTTACCCTGCCCACCGCTAAAAAAAGGGTGGCTTTTAGCCTCTCGCTATTTTTTTGCATATTTCTGCAAATATTAACACTTTTTGGCAAATTTTTCCTGTTTTTTAAACGTGAGGAGTCACCGAGAATGACAATTAATCAAATGCCAAATCCCACCGGGAAAACCCGCTACATTCCCCAAACTAAACGACGAATTTTATGTATTTTTCCCAAATATAGCCGCTCGTTTGGCACATTTCATCATGCTTACCCCTTAATGGGTAATGTAAGAGGGTTTATGCCGCCTCAAGGAATTTTAGTGGTGGCTGCCTATTTACCCAGTCAATGGGAAGTGCGTTTCATTGACGAAAATATTACCCTAGCCAAGAAAAAAGATTATCAATGGGCCGATGTGGTGATCGTCAGTGGGATGCACATTCAACGCCCCCAAATTAACAGAATTAATCAACTCGCCCATGCAGAAGGCAAAATTACCGTGATTGGTGGGCCTTCGGTTTCCGGATGTCCAGAATATTATCCAGATTTTGACCTGCTTCATATTGGCGAGTTAGGGGATGCCACCGATGAGATGATTAAATATATTGATCGTCATCATCAACGTCCAGCCGCACAAATTCGCTTTGAAACCCGAGAACGTTTACCTCTGCACGAGTTTCCCATTCCAGCCTATCACTTGCTCAAGCTGAATCAATACTTTATTGCTAGTGTCCAATTTTCCAGTGGCTGTCCTTATCAATGCGAATTTTGTGATATTCCCGCCTTATATGGGCGCAACCCTCGCCTAAAAACCCCTCAACAAGTCTTAGCCGAACTTGATGCCATCATCGCCGCCGGCAATCCGGGGGCCGTATACTTTGTAGATGATAACTTTGCCGGTAATCGTCGCGCACTAGCCGAATTATTGCCGCATCTCATTGACTGGCAAAAGCGCAATGGTTATCCCGTTCAATTTGCTTGTGAAGCCACCCTTAACCTGGCCCAGAGTCCAAAAATCCTGGAAATGATGCGCGAGGCCTATTTTGGCACCGTTTTCTGCGGCATCGAAACCCCTGAACCCCAAGCGTTACAGGCTATTTCTAAACAACATAACCTGAGTATGCCAATTTTAGAAGCGATTAAGACGCTAAATAGCTACGGGTTGGAAGTGGTTTCTGGAATTATCATTGGTTTTGATACCGATACCCCAGAAACGGCCGAACGAATTTTAGAATTTATTCGCCGCTCTCAAATTCCCATGTTAACCATTAACCTCTTATACGCCCTACCGAAAACGCCTTTATGGGAACGTTTAGAACGAGAAGGAAGATTAAATTTTGCTGAAAATCGAGAATCTAATATCGAGTTTTTAATGCCTTATGAACAAGTCGTCGCCATGTGGCATCATTGTATTACTAAGGCCTACGAGCCAGAGTATTTGTACGAGCGATTTGCTTATAATATAAAGCATACTTATGCTAATCGTATTCGGGTCCCCAATAGTCCGGCTCGGACCTCTGCGGCTAATATCCGTAAAGGATTAACCATCTTATTGAATTTGTTAATTCGGGTGGGAATATTTAGTCATTATCGGCAAACCTTTTGGAAATTGGCCAAAAGTGCTTTCAAATCGGGAGATATAGAATCCCTCCTCGGTGTGGGTTTAGTGAGTCACCACTTAATCTATTTTGCGGCTGAGTGTACTCAAGGACAAGAATCAGCCTCTTTTTACTCTCAAAAGGTGCGAACTGTTGAGTTAACTAACGCTTAATTTTTGAGCCAGCATAGTGCGGAACTCGTTCCGCACCCCAGTCAATGATTAGAGAAAGATTACGATTCATTTTCGAGTCTTTTCTCTAAAAAGACTGCTGTCTAAGATTAAAAGTAGGAGAAGTTTAGGATAAGAATTTAATGGTACAAATCTCCCCCCAATCGGAATTAAACACCACTCAACCCTCATTAGCTACAGCTATTTTAGACGTAAGAGGCATGAAATGTGCAGGCTGTGTCAAAGCCGTTGAACGCCAACTGAGTCATCATCAAGGCGTGATTTCGGCCTGTGTGAATCTAATCACAGAAGTGGCAGTGGTGAAATATGCACCTGATGAGATTCAACCGCAAGTCCTGGCCGAAAAACTGAGTGCCATCGGTTTTCCCAGCGAACCTCGTAGCGAATCTAACCACAGTGCCAAACGTTATGTAAGCGCCGCACAACGCCACCAACAACAAAGACAGCAACAAATTCGGGGGCTAGTAGTAGCCGCTATCTTATTAATTTTCTCCACCATTGGACATATTAGCCATATTGGGGGACCCAGCATTCCCTTGTTCAGCAATATCTGGTTTCATTGGGCACTCGCTACAGGGGCGCTGTTAATACCAGGCCGTTCTATTCTCGTGGATGGTTGGCGAGGATTAAGGCACGGAATGCCCAATATGAATACTTTAGTCGCTTTAGGAACCATTAGTACCTATCTCACCAGTTTTTTTGCTTTGATCTTTCCTCAATTAGGATGGGAATGCTTCTTTGATGAACCGGTGATGTTATTAGGGTTTATTCTTTTAGGACGTACCCTAGAAGCGAAGGCCAGAGGTCGCGCTTCGGCTGCCATAGAAGCCTTATTTGCCCTTTCCCCTCCCCTTGCGCGTTTAATTGGCGATCCTCATAGTACCGAAGCCGGCATCGAAATTCCGGTAGAACAGGTGCGTGTAGGAGAATGGATCAGAGTTTTAGCCGGAGAAAAAATTCCGGTTGATGGTGAAGTGGTGGTAGGACAAACAAGCGTCGATGAATCGATGATCACCGGTGAATCTATGCCGGTGGCCAAACAAGCCACAGAAGCGGTGATAGGCGGCACATTAAATCTCTCTGGTGCCATTACCCTAAAAGCAACTCGAGTGGGAGAAGATACCACCTTAGCTAAAATTATCGCTTCAGTGGAAGAGGCGCAAACCCGTAAAGCCCCCGTACAACAGTTAGCTGATACGGTAGCCGGTTATTTTGCCTATGGGGTGATGATTATTGCTTCAGTGACTTTCTTTTTTTGGGATTTCATCGGCACAAAGTGGTTCCCTGATGTTTTGATGGGGATGTCTTCGGGAATGGAACATCAAATGTCTATGTCGGATATGACGATGACCACCACGCCCCTATTATTGAGTTTAAAACTGGCCATTTCCGTCTTGGTGATTGCTTGTCCCTGCGCCCTCGGTTTAGCCACGCCTACGGCAATTTTAGTGGGGACTGGTATCGGGGCAGAACGAGGATTATTAATTAAAGGAGGTGATATTTTAGAAAAAGTTCATCAATTAGATACAGTAATTTTTGATAAAACCGGTACCTTGACCATTGGTCATCCAGAAGTGACAGATTGTATTACTCTTGGGGAGATCACTTCAGATAAATTGCTACAATTAGCCGCTACAGTAGAAAGTGGCACCACTCATCCATTAGGAACCGCCATTGTAGAAGCGGCTCAAATAAAAGAATTACCCTTTTTAGAGGCCGCACAATTTGCCACTGAAGCCGGCTTAGGAATATCGGCTGTAGTAGCGGGAAAATTAGTATTAGTGGGCAATCAGCAATGGTTAGAGTCCCATCAAATCGAACCCTCAGCGACACTTGAGGCTAAAGTTCAAAGTTTACTCAAAGAAGGAAAAACGGTAGTTTATGTAGCCGTTGCCGGCAAATTAGCGGGAATTATGGGCTTACAAGATGTTTTAAGAGCCGATGCCCAACAAACCGTAGAACAGCTTAAAAAAATGGGCTTAAGGGTGATGCTTGTCACCGGAGATCATCAGGAAGTGGCTGAGATCATTGCAGGGAAAATTGGCATTACTGAAGTATTTTCCGGAGTAACTCCCCAAGAAAAAGCAAAAATCGTTGAATCCCTGCGGCTAGAATCGGGTGATCAAAAACCCGCCATCGTAGCTATGGTAGGAGATGGAATTAATGATGCTCCCGCCTTAGCCAGCGCGGATATTGGTATTGCTTTACATGGGGGTACAGAAGTCGCCCTCGAAACAGCCGCTATTGTATTAATGCGTGAACGTTTACTAGATGTGGTCGAATCGATCCAATTAAGTCGAGCGACTTTCCAAAAAATTCGTCAAAATCTGTTCTGGGCTTTGGGATATAATACATTTGCTATTCCCATTGCTGCGGGTTTATTATTGCCCCCTTTCGGGTTTGTCCTCAGTCCGGCGGCTTCGGCGGCTCTAATGGCCTCGAGTTCCGTTATGGTGGTGACTAATTCTTTGTTGCTACATCGTCAGTTTTCCCAGTCTTAAGTGGAACGAAAAAAATGTCAAAATGAAATAATGACTTACCAATCTACAAGCCAACAAAAACAGCATTTTTTGATTGTCGAAGACGACAAAGGACGATGGGAAATCTCTTTGACCGAACCTTCTTATAGTCTCGGGAGATCTCCCGATTGTGATATTCGTCTTCGTTCTCAGTTTGTTTCCCGTCATCACGCCACTTTAGTGCGCTTTGTCAAAGACGACGGGCAAAGTTATTACCGCATTCTCGATGGAGATGGTAAAGGTAGACCCAGTGCTAATGGTTTACGCATCAATGGACGTAAAGTCCAAGGTTGTGACCTTAAACACGGCGATGAAGTAGTTTTTAGCCCTCAAGTGGTGGCTGTTTATCAATACCGTCAACGAGACGAATTTACTACCCAACCCGGCAATGATCCCTTTGATATTACCCTGATTGATCCAGCCATGATGATTAATGATGACGATATCACAGAATTTCAGTAATTAGCTAGGAACGCTCTCCACTAATTGCCATTGATAATCTTGAGCAATAACCTCTTGAACTCCATTAAAAAGTTGGCTACAATGGTTATCTCTTTGTAGGGGAAGTTCATCATTTTTGACCACTAATGACAGTTGAACTTGGCTTGGGGTAGCGGTTGTACTATCGATGAGAACTTCAACCGTTACCAGTTTAGAAAATGGTACTTTGCCCGGCATTTCTCGCGCCATCATATAATCCTGGGTATGATATGTCACTTCAAAGTCGCAACCAGTGAGTAATTCCTTAAGTAATGCTTCTAGTTGTCCCAGAGAGGTTTTAACGATATAAGAACAGGTATAACGAGCCATGATGATTAAAATTTAACAGTTTATCTAATGAGTGATTTTAAGAAACTGGTTGGTCAGTTGGCAGCAATTGAGTTACTCCAGTGTGCGATCGTCTATAATCGCATAGCACCAGCTTATTTGTTTGTTGGTGCTGCCGGGGTAGGACGAGGATTAGCCGCTAAATGTTTCACTTGTTGCTTACTGAGTCTAGGACTTCCCATAAGGCAACATCTTCTCATAGCACACAAAGTTGATCAAGGTAATCATCCGGATTTATTGTGGATACAACCGACTTATCAGCATCAAGGGAAATTCCTCACGGCGGCTGAAGCGCAAGAAGCCGGTTTAAAACGTAAGTCTCCTCCCCAGATTCGCATCGAGCAAATTCGAGAAATTACCCGTTTTTTGGCTCGTCCTCCTCTAGAAGCCCCCCGTACAGTGGTAGTTATTGAAGAGGCACATACCATGACTGAAGCGGCGGCTAATGCTTTATTGAAAACCTTAGAAGAACCGGGAAGAAGCACGTTAATTTTAATTGCTCCTAGCAGCGATTTGTTGTTACCCACTTTGGTTTCTCGCTGTCAACGTATTCCTTTTTCTCGACTGTCTGACGGGGAAATGACGACGGTTTTAAAGAATAATGGCTATGAGATAATTTTAAATTATCCTGAATTATTAGGCATTGCTCAAGGAAGTCCAGGAGAAGCTATAGCGGCTTATGAGCAATTACAAAGTTTTCCTGAAGCTTTAAAAAATCGATTAAATCATTTACCGAAAACTCCCATTGATGCGTTAGAGTTGGCTAAAATTTTGGCTCAAGAATTGGATACTCAGACTCAGTTATGGCTAGTAGATTATCTGCAATATTCTTATTGGCAAAAGTGGAAAAATCAGCAGTTATTAAAAGTTTTAGAAAAAACTCGTCAAGGGTTATTAGCTTATGTACAACCTCGTTTAGTTTGGGAGTGTACTTGGTTAGAAATATCGAATCACTTTGATGCGATTAAGGCATAGTTAGCTTAGAACAAATAGTCTTGTTAGCCGCTTACGTGCCCAAGAGATTATATTATTATCGTCTTCATCAACTCCAATTAATCCCATTTTTCTTAACTGCTGTTGTCGTTGAGTTAATTCTTCTTTATGTTTTCCTAATTCATTGATAATCACTTCTGCTAAGTCGGTATTTTCTTGTAAAATTTTTTGGAAAGCTTTTTGATTAATCACAAATAAAATGCTAGGTTCTATGGCTTTAACAGAAGCCGTTCTAGGAATCCCCAAAATTAAAGAAAGCTCTCCAAAAAAACAACCGGTTTGTAAGGTGGCTAAATGTTTATTGATTTTAGGAACAAAGACTTCTACCGCTCCTGATAAAATAATATAAAAAGCATTTCCTGGGTCTCCTTCATTAAAAAGAATGTGACCTTGGTCTAGTTTTTTGCGGTAACCTGCTTCTATTAACTGGCGTAATTCTAGATCTGTTAATGTTTCAAAATATTTTACTTTTTTTAACAGATGACGGACAGATACAGGTTTATTATTAGAATAATAGTCAGATAAATTATGGCTTAAAACTAAAGAAGATGGAGACTTCGGTTGAGAATCAATGAAAATAGGAAAAGCAAAAGAGGGTTCTTTGATAGATAAATCCTGGCTATAATATATTTCTATTCCTTCTTGCCTTAAATAATATTCTATCCCATGATTAAGGGCATTTTTGGTGTAATCTTCATCTCTAATATTTTGTATCCAAACTTGAAGCTCAAATAGGCAATAATTACTTTCAAATGCTTTAAAAACAAGTTGAGGATGAGGTTCTTGTAAAACAGTAGATTCCCGATAAGCCGCATTTAAAACCGTTTCAGAAAAAAGAATTAGATCGGCATTTTTATTGACCTTTAAAGAGATTATTATCCGATTTTTTTTTGCTCCATAACTCCAATTCAGAATCGGAGATATCACCAAATAGCTATTAGGTAAGATTAAACTTCCTCCATCTTTAGTTTCAACTACTGTTGATAATAACGTAATTTTCGTTACTGTTCCCTGTAAATCTTTAAATTCTTGTCTAGCTCCAAATTGAATAAAATCATTAACTTTAATAGAGCGTCCTAAAAGGACAATTAAACCACTGATAAAATCTCGCGTAATACTTTGAAGTCCAAAACCAATACCGATTCCTAATCCTCCGGCTACTACGGCTAATGAAGCAAAATCTAAGTTGATCGCTTGTAAAATTATAATGGCTCCTATTACACCAGTTGAGTAGGCAATTAAAGTCGAAAAAGCTTCTCGATTTCCTACATCAAATCCGAGTTTAGCTAAGAGCCATTTTTTGCAGAATTTTTTTATTATACTAATAATAATAATAAGAAATATAAAAGATATAATTATCTGTAAAATATAGACTAAAGAAAAATTTTGTTTGCCTAACTTAAACAAAGAATAGTTCAATAAAACATTGGCTGTTTCTAAAAAATTTTGCATGAGGGAATAATTGTGATTAACTTAAAATTTCCAAGGATAGTCACTAAAATAACTAAAAAAGGGCTAAATTTAGGTTAAGAAAAGGTTAAAAAACGAGTAAACGTCAACAAACCACTAAATTTTTAGTCTAAGCTCAAGATTCTTTAGTCTCGCTCTTGTACTTTACTAATATTAAGACTGACTTTTAGCCGCTTGCAGACTAACCACCAAAAGCACTGGAATTGAAGCGAGTTGAAAGACCACAGAAAAAGCCACTAACCAAAGAGAATTAACATCATAAAGAATGCCCATGATCGCACTACCGGCAAACCAAGCTAAACCATAACCTGTATTAAAAATACCATAAGCAGAGCCGCGTCTTTCTATAGGCACTAATCCAGCGACAACCGCTTTTAAGACAGATTCTTGTGCCCCCATCCCGATCGCCCATAATACCATGCCCCAGATAGCCCAATTAGGATTGCCTAAAAAGATCACCGGTGCAAACCCAGAAGAAATAAACGCCGCCAGCATTAAAACATTCACCCCTACCCAGTCAAATAACCTTCCAAAAATTAACGCCGCCACCGCATCTACTCCCATAGCAAAGGCATACAATAGGGCAATGGTACTAGGAGTCAAGTGAATTTGTTGCTGAAAGTGCAAAGCCAGTAAGGGAAAATCCGCAAATCCTGCCGCAATTAAAGCTACTGCCCCTAAATAAATCCAGAAAACCCGGGGTAAACCTTCTCCTTCTTGTTTTACCGTTTCTTCTTCAAATTCTCGGGGGTTGGGATACAACAATTGCGCCACTAAAACGACGATCAATCCCAATACAGCCGGGATAACTAAAATCGCAAATCCTCCTTGATAACCCTTTCCCCAAGCTATCATCCCCGCAACCGCTAAAGGACCAATTACTGCACCGGTTTGATCCATTGCTTCATGTAACCCAAAGCCAAACCCTTTACCCACATTAATCGCCGCATGAGAGAGTAATACATCTCTAGGGGGTGTACGAATGGCTTTACCGACTCTTTCTGCGATCATGAGTGCGGCTGCGGTTTCCCAACGTCCGGCAAAGGCTAACAGAGGTACCACGCCGGTATTAATAAAGTATCCTAGGGTTGTAATCAGCCAATATTTTTGCGTGCGATCGCTCATATATCCGATTACTAAGCGCAATCCATAGCCGATTAATTCTCCTAAACCAGCCACTAACCCTACTACCGTTCCCGATGCGCCTAAAAATCCTAAATATGCACCGGTAATACTCCTAGCTCCCTCATAAGTTGCATCAGCGCATAAACTGACAAAACCTAAAATAAAAATAAATTTTAGTGCAGAAGAATTATATTTTTGAGTTTGTACCACCATTGTAAGCTTATGACTAGATAGCAATTAGATGCACAATCCAATTATATTGGCTAAAGAAATCATTTAACCTTTAATTAATCTTTAGTTAATCTAACTCATCAGCTTTGATCACCCCTCTAAAAAATAGAGACGTTGCCACTAACGTCCCTACTGAAATTCAGAGATTTTATGGATTTAAGCCAATAATTCCCCCGTTTCTTGTAACGAGTGAAGACGATGATAAATGCCTTGATGGTTCAATAATTCTTGATGATTGCCTACCTCAACAATTTGTCCATTATCTAATACGACAATCTGATCGGCTTCCCGAACGGTACTTAATCGGTGGGCAATAATAATAGTTGTTCGAGTGCCTAAAATTGAATTCATAGCTAACTGAATTGCTCGTTCTGATTCATAATCTAAACTCGAAGTTGCTTCATCAAAAACGAGAACATCTGGGTCAACAATTAACGCTCTTGCAATTCCTAAGCGTTGTCTTTGTCCACCTGATAAACGTACTCCCCGCTCCCCAACAACGGTATAATATCCGTGAGGTAGCTCATCAATAAATTCATCCACTCGGGCAATTTTACAGGCTTCTTCGACTTTTTGAAAACTGACGCTAGGATTGCCATAAACGAGATTATCTAATACTGTTCCATTAAAAACATCTACCTCTTGATGCACAATCGCTAGTCGCCGCCGATAAGCCGCAATGTCTAGTCTTTGAATCTCTTCTCCATCGATTAAAATTTGTCCATTGGTAGGTTCAAAATAGCGAAATAATAACTTGACTAAAGTGGATTTTCCTGACCCAGAACGACCCACTAAGGCAACAGTTTGATAGGGTTGTATGAGAAGATTAATGTCTTTGAGAACAAGACGATTTGAGTGATAGCCAAAACTGACATGAGAAAATTCTATCTTCCCCGTGAATTTATAGGGATTAGCGGCAATAGATTCAGGCTCTATACTCCCTGCATCTGTTCCCGAGGGAAGCTCCATAAACTCATGAAGACGCGCGAGAGAACTATAACGACGAGAAAAAATTTCGGCGACTTGGCTAATGGGTTCGAGTTCGGCATAAGCCATACTTGAAACGGTTAAGGTGGTGACAAAATGCCCCAGAGAAATATGGCCATTAACGGTTTCTATGAGGGTAAATAAAAGAACGGAAAAAATGGATATTTGAACAATGGTTTTTTGCCAAATTACTAATTTGATATAGCCAAGATGAATTCGGTAAACTACAAATTTGTATTGCCGCTTTAAACGTTGTACTTGACGTTTAAATTCCGAGGCTTCGGTGGCAAAAGCTTTGACGGTTTTAATGTTGGTAATAATCTCAGAAGTCCGACTTTCGGTATTCTCCATGTATTTGTCTAACACTTCCTCTAGAGCAATCAACTTCTGTAGATTTTTCAGAGACAAGATGAGAATAATAATAAAGGAGACAAGAAAGGCAATAGCAATTCGCCATTCAATTAGCCAGATGACTAAGAATATTCCCAACACCCGCACTAATTTGGGAATGAACTGTCCGGCGATTTCTGGATAAGTCCAAAGGTGATTTTCAACCCCCCGACTAATTCGGTTGGCAATCCGTCCGGGGTTGTGTTCGTCGTAAAATGCTAAAGGTAAAGTGAGAATTTTAGCAACAATCTCCCGCAAATGCTCCTGACGCGCTTTCAAGGAGATTAGCCAATGATACCAGAGCGTTAACCAAGGTTGTACGGGTGCTTTAACCACTGTGACGATAAAGATTAACCCGAGTAATACTCCTAATGAGAGGAGTTGGCTTTCTCGGAGTTGGGTTAGAGTGGCAAAAGAAGTGATTAAAGTTTGGATAGGCCGATCTAGCGGCTGGTGGGATAGAACATTTAAACTTTGTCCAATGACGTAAGGTACAACTAAATCAATCAGTTCAAAAATACAGGATGCGGCGATGCTAAAGATGGCAATCGCTCTATAGGATCGATAGTATCCGATAATATCTCTAAAGGAGGCCATATCGGTTGATGGGTTTATACCCTTGTAAAGGTGGTAATTTTTACTATACTACAGATGTTACAAAAATTACCCGTCAAGGGCAACTTGACATCTCTTACAGAATTTTCTAGATTAAAGGTAATCTTGACATTTCTTACAGGAGGGATGCCATGCAAGCGAGTTTAGACCCGCAAGAAATCAAATATTTAAATATAATCAAGAGCTTAACTCCTGATGAGCAAAAAATTTTAATAGATGAACTAGAAAAGCTCGCTAACAGTTTGAAGAAAAAGACTTCTTCATCAAATTCATCAAAAGATAAGTTAGTAAAAGCATTAGTCGGTCGGACCTTTACTGCAACTGAAAAAACGCAATTAAATATAAAAACGTTAGTGCAATATTTTCAGCGTCGGCGAGAATTACTCGAGAATGCTTTAACCGCACCTGAAGTAGCTGAATTACTAGGAACTTCTCGTCAAACTCCTCATGAACACGAAGTGTCGCTGCGCGTTCGCCTTAAAAATCAAACCCTGCTGGCCATAAAAGATAACGGAGCATATCGTTTTCCGGTTTGGCAGTTTGATCCAGAAGGTCCTGATGGCGTAATAGAAAGTTTACCCGATGTCCTTAAAAGTTTGCAAGTCTCCGATTTTGCTAAGCTTAATTGGTTAGTTCGTCCTAACCCTTATTTAGGTGGCTTAACTCCAGTAGAAGCTCTAAAACAGGGAGAAAAAGAACGAGTGATTGAAGAAGCTCAAGGTTTAGGAGCATTAGATTGGTAAAAATTGCTCCACCTCCTCCGATTAATTCTCCTTCTCCTATTATTTATGAACTATCTGTAGACGATTACATCATCCGAATTTTTGACCCAACAAAATATCAAACACAAGCACTTACTTTTCGTTATTACGGGCCGATAAGCCGTTTCGATCATCATAGAGGTTCTTTAAATAATCCTCAAAATGATTCGGAACGGGGTATTTATTATGCCGCATTTACTTTATCAGGATGTTTAGTAGAATGTTTTGGAGATACTGGGGTAATTGAAATTAAAGATCAATGTGTTGCACAAGTTCAGTTAACTCGGACTATTAAACTGTTAGATTTGCGAGGGTCCGCAGCAATGAAAGCCGGTTCAGTCGCGGCATTAGCTAAAGACGCTGATAGAAAACTTACTCAAACTTGGTCACGTTATTTTTATGAGCAAGACTCTATTTATTCTGTAGTTGACGGAATTATTTATTATAATGCTCACAATGATGAGAAAGCGGTCGCACTCTTTGAACGAGCAAAAAGTGCCCTATTTTGTCCACCTGAGCAAGTGATTCGCCTTGACGATCCCGAATTAACTGCTGGTATTGAAGAAGCCGCCTTAAACAATAATTTAATCATTCAGCCATACACAAAATAAAATTTTTTTCCGTTACTAATATGACATAAATTACTCTATAGTTAACTGATATTATAGTTTTAAGATAAGTCGAAAAAAGTTAGCTGTAACAAAGTTCTACACCTAAATATTGCTTGCTGAACACATAATCGGTGAACCCAGAGGTTAAGATGAAGATTCGCTGCAACGGCATAAGCTGGTTTGTTAGTGGTGGTATTGGCTTACTCAGTTTAGGGGCCTTAGTATTACCCATCAACGCACAAAGTTTTCCGGACTGTTTTATGAAAACTCACACCGGAGAAGTGGTCAACTTGTCCTCAATTTGTGGCAAAAAGGTAGTGCCCCCTGAAGTTAACCCGACACAAGTTACAAGGCAACAAACTCCCCACAGAGTCAATTTAATGCTTTCTGATAGCTTGAACGATACTGCACCCGGACAGTACCTTCAAAGTGGACGTTATAATACATCTATTCGCCTCGGAACTTTCACGCCTGCATACTCTGTTAGTGGGTTATCGGTTCAACTGAATTCTTACACTCAATGGAAACAACTCAGTGATGTTTCTTCTCTGCGTTCAGATCCCTTTGGCGGTTCCTTGGTGGGACAATTGCATAGAGGTGAACCAGTACGAGTTTTTCGTGATACCCGGACCGATAATTCGGTTTATGTAGAAACCCTAAACGGGCGGCGAGGTTGGATAGATACCTGGGCTTTGCCTGATGCGTCTGGTCTTTTGCCGTAACATCTGAGTCTGTTGTTTCTGCTGGCCTGGGGTAGTTTATACACTATCGGTAACACTACTAAAATTAAACGCCTTGACCCGAACCCCAGGCACGACACGGTTACCAAAGCGTTGTACAGAAGAGACCCCATCCACATCTCGCAACATGGCCGGCAAACACTGATTAAACCTCAAATTTTTGATCGGATAAGCGATTTTTCCCTCTTCTATCCAGAAAGTTCCATCTCGGGTCATGCCCGTTACTTCTAAAGTCCTAGGATTAACATATCTAACATACCAAGCACGACTGACTAAAATGCCTCGCTCAGTCTGAGCAATTAAATCTGACAAACTTTGCTTTGAGCCGGCCATTACCATCGGAAATAAAGCGCCTGTGGGCTGTTTGCCCTGCTGCTGTGCCCAATAGCGGCTATAGGATAAATTTTCAGCAATTCCATCTTTGATAATCTCTAAATAATGATTACTCAAACCATCCTCAAAAAAAGTGCCGCTTTGTAACAAAGGATGGGCAGGGTTTCGACTAACCTGTACCAAAGGACTAAATAGCGCCTCCCCTAAACGGTTTCCTGCCGCTTTTCCTTGTTCGTCTATGCGGGACATAAATGATCGCCCTTCATCGGCTGCCCGGGCATCTAAATTGCCAATTACCCAGGATAATAACTCGGCAAAAGCCGCCGCCTCAAACACCACCGGATAAACATCCGGTTGAATCTCTTGGGGGTTTCGGGAAGAGAGGGCCCGTTTAATCACGGTTTCTGTGGTCCCCTCCAAGGGGATCAAATCAATGCCTGTGGCACTATGACTCGACCAACTCGAACCGCTATCAACCCGGGCTGTAATACCAAAATTAGCTTCAGTCGTACAATTATACCCAGACAAACCCAAAGAATTGCCTACCGCTTGTACCTTCGTGCCAGTGCTGAGGGTTCCCGAACCTTCAACCCCTGCCTGACTACACCACTGACACACTTGTTTAACTTTTTCTCCCCTTTCTAAGGGGGAAAGTTCTGCCGTGTATGGATCGTTTGCCGGCAGACGGGAATCATACTCAATGGGAGAGAGTAACGGAACCCATTCGGGATCTTCTGGTACGACCCGGGCAAGAGTTTCTGAACGTCTCAGGGTTTGAGTAATGGCTTGAGGATCGAGTTCGTTGGTAGAAACGCTGGCACTTCTTTGTCCGAAATAGCTGGTAATGCTGAGATTGAAATTACTCTTATGGATATTTTGGCTGATCTGGTTTTCACTGTAGCGGCTTAAAGCTGACTCATGGGCATTGATATGAACGAAAACGCCGTCAGATTCTGATTGGCTGATTACTGACTCGATTATTGATAGTGCTTCAGAGGGGCTTAAAGGGGTCAGCATTAGCAATTGATAACTATTAGTTATTTTTGTGGATTTTTTTGACTTTCAATAATTATATCAACAATGGGAAAAGGGGGAAAGGGATGCTGTCGTAAAGCCAACCCCAAACCCCTTTAACCTTTTCGCGATGCTGATGTTAACTATTTATACAGCAAGTGCTTTGAGAGGTTTTTGGATCAAATCACTAATATAAAGTCGGTTGAGAATATTGGCCAGATGGGTTTTAATCATATTCAGGGTTATCCCAAGCTGTTGCGCCATCTCATCCGATGAAGTTCCTTCTGCAATTAACCTCAGCACTTCTAACTCAGTTTGCGTCAAAATCGTTTCGCCTTGATAGTTTTTCACCAACAAGAGAATTTTTGAAGCGATCAGAGGGTGAAGGTAAAATTGACCCGCGTGGGTGAGTCGAATGGCTTCTACTAGCTGCTCAATGGGGGCGGTTTTTAAACAGTATGATTGTGCCCCGGCAGCAATGGCCGCCAACACTTCATGGTCATTATCAGTTTCAATCAACATACAGAGTTTTAGCGATGAATTTTCAGAAGTTTCCTGAACTTGCTGAAACGCTTTAATCAACTCTACCCCACTCTTATCCGGTAAACTCACGTCTACCAGGGCCACATCTCCCCCCGCCACCGAGGTTAACAATACCAACCCCGTGTCAGCATTAGTGGCTTCGCTGTAGATTTCTATGCCCGTTTGTGAGCGCAGCGCTTGACGTAGTCCCACTCGCTTTTGTTCCTCATCTTCAATCAGAAAAACGTGGATTTCCGAGTGAGTTTCACTCTGCTGATGTAAATGAATTTCAGGTAAGTCAGCCGGCGCACCACAAGCTGAAATAGTACCAACAAAATTTACATCCGCGCCGAGTTCAGGATGAGCTTGCTTACGTTGGGCGATTTGTTCGCGGGTAAGAATTTTAGACTCATCGAAACCGAAATCAATTTCAGTGTGTAGTCCTTTTTGTTTGACTCGCTTGAGGTTGTAGAAGCGTTTATTTAGTGTCGTCTGCAAAAATGCCCAAAGACAACCGAGTAAATAACGACGCTTAAAAGGGTCTTTCTCAAACCAATATTCTAGAGTCTTCCACAGGTAAAAGCGGGCGTAATTGTGTAGCACTCCTTTGAGTAACTGTTCCCGGGTAATATTATCCGGCTTCATAATCGGCGTGACAAAATTATAGTGGGAATAGTCCCGCACTTCCACCTTATCCCCTACATCCTCAAACAATTCCGAAAACGGCCAGGGCGTGAACATATTCCAATTGGTCATGTCCGCCTTCCAATCTCGCGCCATGCGATAGGTTTCTTCAATGGTTTCTAGGGTTTCATTTTCTAGCCCCATAATATACTGAACTTCGGCTACGATGCCGTTTTCTCGCAACAGCCGCACGGCCCGCTTATTATCTTCTATAGTAGTTTCTTTGCGGAATACATTTAAATTTAACTGGGCGGCGGCTTCAGTGCCTAAAGAGACGTGAACCAATCCGGCTTGACGATAGAGGGGTAATTCTTTTTCATCTCTGAGAATATCGGTGACTCGAGTATTAATTCCCCAGTGAACATTTAATTTGCGCTCAATTAATTCTTTACAGAGGGCGACAAAACGCGGCTTAGTAATGGTGGGTTCTTCGTCAGCTAAAATGAAAAAGCCGACGTTGTGTTCTTTAACCAGATATTCTATTTCATCGACAAAGTTTTTCGGGGTGCGGGAGCGATATTTGCGCCAAAATTTCCACTGAGAGCAAAAACGACAACGGAAAGGACAGCCTCGGGCAAAGTTGGGCACAGCTACCCGTACATTGAGCGGCGTATAGATATATTTATTCCAGTCCAGCAGGGTCCAATCTGGGGTAAGAGTATCCAAATTTTTGATAGGAGGATGAGCGGGAGTAGCAACCACTTGACCGTTTTCACAGAAGGCGATTCCTAGAATGTTGTGGCGGTCTTTTACATCCGTTCCGTTGGCGATGGCACTCAATAAATTGACGGTAATTTCTTCTCCTTCTCCTCGAATAATGTAATCCACCCAGGGTGCTTCGTTGAGAACCTCATTATACATATAGGTGGGATGAACGCCCCCCATAATGGTCTTGGCGTTGGGACAGACTTCTTTAACTATTTGTAGGGTGCGCTCAGATTGGTAAATCATTGGTGTAATGGCCGTTGCCAACACCACATCGGGTTGATTCTTGGCAATAATATCGGCTAACACATCATCAGGAATGTAATTGGTCATGGCATCCACAAAGCGGATATTATCAAATCCGGCTTGTTTCAATGCCCCACCAACATAAGGAACCCAACTCGGCGGCCAGTTTCCGGCTATTTCAGCCCCTCCCGAGTGATAGTTGGGTTGAATCATCAATATACGCATAATCTACCTCGTTTGTTTTTAGCTTAGATAAGCTACTGGGTAATTGTCTGCTGATCGTATCCATTTAATAACTATATAGGAATGTAGTATTTTTGTGAATCAATGTTATAAAAATTGATTACTCATCATAAATCTTTATTTTTCTGAGGTTCTTTGTGAATTTCCTTAAGAATTTGGGGAGGCAATTGACGACGGCGACGATACCAAGTCGCTACCCCGACTAACATTCCTGTTAAGGTAAAAGCGAGGGTGAGAGGAAAAATATTACCTTTGCTGAGAGCTTGTAAACCGGCTCCCATCATGACAAAAGGAAGAATACCCGGCAGAGTGCCTAGGGAGGTTCCTAGTAAATAATCTCGAAAACGAATAGAAGTTAATCCCGCCGCGAAATTAACAATGCCATAGGGAATAATCGGTAATAAACGAATAGCGAACATATAAAATAGCCCTCCTTGACGCATTTCTGCATCAATGGCTTCCCATCGTCCGGCTAACTTGTTAGCAATATAATCTCGTCCAATGGTACGAGTAAAAGCAAAAGAAACTACAGCCGCCACGATAGCCGCCAGCGTGGTCCATAATGTTCCCCACCAGACTCCGAATAAAGCGCCACCGCTTAAATTAAGGGGTGTAGAAGGTAGGATTAAAATCGTTCCTAGGGTATAAAGAATGATGTAAATAATGGGTGCCCAAATGCCCATTTTTTTGAGCCAAGCTTGTATTTGTTCTGGTGCTAAACCTCCTAATAAGTAAATGCCTATCGCTGTGGCGGCAAGACAGATCAGAGTCAGTAAGATGATAGTGGTTTTCGCTTTTGTCACGCTGGCTAGTCCTGTGGTCGAATATATTAATTTAAACAGAAACGGCTCTTTCTAACCAAGCACGCATTTTACCGGGATTCATTAACCCATAAGGATCGACCTTCTCTTTAAAAGCTAATTGTTCTGGATCAATAACTTTTCTGCCGCCATCTTCGAGAATATAAGTGTGAGGATTAGCAATGCCGGCTCCTTGTTCTTCATGATAACGGATGATTTCATTTAATCGTTCTTCTGTGGTAAATCGGATCAATTGTAGGCCGGCCGGAATGGCTTTACCGCCAACACGCAAAAACTCTAAATGAATCATGGCTTCCTCGCCAAAATAATCATACATCTGCTCAACTCGTTCTAGGGTAAAGTAAAAGGTTTGGAGATAAGTCAGATTAGGGTCAATACTACGCGCGTGAAGCGTGGTATGATTCCAGGTAAATTCTAATAAACTGCTGCCTTTGGTGGCTTCAGTGGCCGTTTTTTGGTAAGTGATCTCGCCGCCATATTCTTTCACTAAGTTTTGAAAAGGTTCTAAATCATATTGCGAAATCATTAATAAAGCGGCGTGTTTTCCTTGGGGAAGATAATCTTCCAGTGCCGTCAAATAGGAAGGAATTGGCCAAGCCTGAATAGTGATCAATTTTTTGACAATTCCATCGCTATCTCCTAGGGCTTGACCAAAGCGGGCGGCTCTCATAAACTGATCGAAAATAACAATCAGTTCTACCCAGGGATAAGCGGGAGCCAAGGGAATTTCTAATTCAGTAATAATGCCATTCGTTCCATAGGCGTGATTGACTTTTTGCACATCATCGCCTCGTAACTCAAGAATACGAGGTTCATCCTCTAGCGTCACTACTCGCACCGCCTGAAGATTGCCGCGATCACGTAATTGTCCATAAGTAATTGACCCCATTCCGGCGCTTCCCCCACCGATAAAGCCGCCAATAGTTGCTGTGCGGTATGTCGAGGGAGCCATGCGTAATTCCCAACCGATTTCTCTGGCTTTTTTATCAAATGCTGCCATTTTAACCCCAGCTTCGACACAAGCGAGTCCAGGTTCAAGAGAGCGAATTTGATTCATTTTAGTGGTATCGAGGACCACCCCGCCTTCGAGGGGAATACATTGTCCATAATTGCCGGTGCCTGCGCCTCTCACGGTGAGAGGGACTTGATATTTTACACAAGTTTGAGCGATTTTTAAGACTTCTACTTCATTAACTGGACGAACAACCAGATTGGCTCGTTTATTATTCAGTTTTTTTGACAATATCGGGCTAAAATGATAATAATCAAGGGATAGTTTACTGAGTTGAACCGCATCAGTAATAATTTCTAGTTCGGCGAGTTCAGAAATAATACTTGGCCAGTTAGTCGCGCTCATGATTTGGCTATTGAATAAAAAACTTTCTTTTAAGTAAGATAGCGTTTTTTTTATGCCCTATCCCGATTTTTTCAAACCGAAAAACCTTGTGCTTTACTCTTTTGAGAACCACTATAGTGTTTTGAGAAACCTCTATTAAGTTTTAATTTAAGAAGAATAATTTTGTTGACAAGTGTTGGCTTCTATGATAGATTTTATTGATTGAAAGGTGAATTATCATTTAATTAATTAATTAAATTCCGCTAATGAATATAAAAGCTAACTGCATTGAAAGTCCTATTTTTTTGGTGGGTGCAGAAAGATCAGGAACAACTCTACTTAGACTGATGCTCGATCATCATACTCAAATTGCTTTCAATTCAGAATTTGACTATGTTATTGAACAGGTATCAGATTCAGGAGATTGGCCTGAGCTTGAGCAATATTATGAATTTCTAGACTTCATGCGATATTTTCCCGAGGCCAGCTATGAGATTGATCGTAGCCTAAGCTATCCCGAACTGGTTAACAGTTTTTTAGTTCAGAAAAAAAACCAAGCCGGTAAACCTATAGTAGGTGCTACAGTTCATCACCATTTTGATCGATTGTTATGGATCTGGCCTAAGGCTCGATTCATTCATATTATTCGTGATCCCAGAGATGTGGCCCGTTCTTGTATAGGAATGGGTTGGTCCGGCAATGTCTGGACTGGAGTTGATCGTTGGTTAGAGGCAGAAAAAATTTGGGAAAATCTACAACAGCGTATTCCTGAAGACCGAAAAATAGAGATTAAATATGAAATTTTAATTAAAGATTTCGCCGCTACTCTGACTCGTATTTGTGAATTTATAGGGGTTCCCTATGATGAAGCAATGCTTGATTATGCTAAAAAAACCACTTATAAATCTCCCAATTCGAGTTTAGTTCAACAATGGAAAACTAAACTATCTAAACAGCAAATCCGCTTGGTAGAAAGCAAAATTGGTAAACGGCTGACTGAGAGAGGCTATGAATTAAGCGGACTTCCTCCATTAACTGTTACTCCATTGATGGAACGTCAACTGAAACTCCAAGATTGGTGGTATCGTTTCCAATGGCGTATCAAACGTTTTGGGCTACCTTTGTTCTTATCTGATTTTTTGTCTCGTCGTCTTAGAATTGAAGGATGGCAAAAACAAGTCAAGTACAAAATGAATGCCATAGCCATCAATTATCTTCAATAAATCAAATTAAAAATACAGGGCACACTGATCAGAGATATTTCCTTTTTTGAGTGCCCTGCTAACTTTTTGCTTATTTTGAATGAAACTTAATTAAAGCTAATTTCGGGTTAAGACGATTTTTAAGCTAATTTTAGGATGGAATGATTGTTTTACTCAAACACAGCATCAGGGTTTGAGCTTATGTCGAACTCAGATTAACTGACTTTTTTTTGATTTAATCAATTTGGCGGGAATACCAACGGCTGTCTGACCAGCAGGAATATCTGATAACACCACAGCATTTGCACCAATATTAACATCATCCCCTAAAACTACATTGCCTAAAATTTTTGCTCCCGCCCCAATATTAACTCGCGCCCCGAGTTTCGGAGCCTCTAGGGGGCTATCAAGATATCGATTTCCTAAAGTCACTCCTTGTCGAATAATACAGTCATCGCCAATGATAGAGTTTCCGTGTATAACAATACAGCTTTCATGTTCAATAATGACGCGGCGGCCTAACTGAACCGTATAAGGCAAGTCAATTCCATAAACATTACGAACAAACCGATATAAGGTTCGGTAAAAAAAACTAAAAGGCACCCTTAAAAACTTCGGTTCTATCTTCATTCGCCAAACGCCAAAGCGTTGAACGGCTACGGCTCTAAATCCGGGTTTTGTCCAATCTCGTCCATGAGCAATCCAGTCTTCTTTAATTTGTTCCCATAAACTTAAAGAAGATTCTTCAGCAGACAGAAATTTATTGTGGTCGGAAACATTTTCAGCAATCATAATTAATTTCTCAATTCCAAGATAGCAATTTTAAAAAACAATCTTCACTGGGGAAAGGCCAAAGGGTTGAACAGCTACGGTTCTAAATCCGGGTTTGGTCCAATCTGGTTCATGAGCCATCCCGTCTTCTCTAATTTGTTCCCATAAACTTAAAGAAGATTCTTCAACAGACCGAGAAGGTTGGTGAGTGGGGAAATTTTCGCAAATCATCATTAATTTGTGAATTTAAAGATAACGCTATTAAACAAGAAATCTTGTAGTAAATAAGGAGGATCATTATCAGCTTTTCTTTGGAAAAAGGAGCGAATTTTCCACAAACAAAAACCGGTTAACCATAGAATATCAGTTAAGACCGCATATAGCCAGCCATAGTTTTTGACAAAAAATCGTTTTCGAGAATCGAACCAATATTTAGGACGGCGTTTAGGGCGTTCCTTGGTAAGAGTCACGCCTGAACTTTGTCCGACTAAATGTACCACTCGACTCTCAGGAACATACCAACAACTCCAACCAGCACGATTAGCCTGTAAACAGAAGTCCAATTCCTCATAATACATAAAATATTGTTCATCTAACAAACCAATAGACTCAAAGACTTCCCGACGAATGATCATACTCGCGCCAGCTATCCAGTCTGTTTGGCAAGTGCTATCAGAAACCGGAGGCGCAATAATTTTAGGTCCTAGGATTTTTGAAATGATTCCCAGTCGCAAACCCGAATCTAACTCGCTCCAAATCGTCGGAAAACGAAAAGCCGACCTTTGAGGAGTACCATCTGGGTCTTCTAAACGACTCCCTGCAATTCCGACATGGGGATGCTCATTCATAAAATTGATCAGATATTTTAGGGCATCTGAACGCACTTGAGTATCTGGATTAAGCAAAAGAATATAATCGGGTTTATCGGCCGATGCAAGCGCAGGACGAATGGCCAGATTGTTTCCATAGGCGAATCCTCCATTATAGTCCGAAGGGATGAGAGTTACCCAATCTTGCCATTGTTGAGAGTTGATCGCTGTCTCAATTTGCTCTACTGATTGATCCCCCGAATTATTGTCCACTACCACCACTTTAGTATTGGGTAGTGCCTGAATTTCCCCAACTAGAGAATGTAAGCAGTCAATGGTCAGCTTCCCTGTTCGGTAATTGACGATAACAACTAATAAAGATGGATGTTCTTTAACTTCAGAAAGCATAAAAATTTTGGTGCAAACAAAGTTGACTTGAGTCGTTTAATAGACCTGATCTGGTTATGTTAGATTATATGGCCTGTCTCTAGAGTTTCTATCCTTTAATTTTAAAAATCCGAAAATATACATAAGTTATACAAAGACTAACATTTACGATGACCTAAGCTCCAACATCAGTCCTGTATCATCGTAATTGTAAGCAAACATAAGTTATAAAAACTTTAGGTAATGACGGCTTATTCTAAAGTGTCTTGTTCTGAACCAGTTAATAGCCCTTTTGTACAACCTTTATACCAACAAGGGCAATTTAATAGTATATACCAAAATCCTTCAGCCCCCCTACATCCTTCGGTAAGTTGTAAAATTAAACGCGCTATCGATGTGCTTGGGGCTTTGTTCGGTCTAGGACTAACGATAATAATTGCTATTCCAGTGGCTATAGCGATGGCAATATATGATCCAGGTCCATTGCTTTATCATCAAATTCGTTGTGGTGTCAATGGTCGTCCTTTCCGGATTTGGAAATTCCGCTCGATGATTGTCGGCGCTGACCAAATGAAACATCTGATTGAAAACGAAGCTAATGGACATATTTTTAAAAATGAAAATGATCCTAGAATCACTCGCGTAGGAGCCTTTTTACGTCGAACCAGTTTAGATGAATTTCCTCAATTTTGGAATGTTTTAGTCGGGGATATGAGTTTAGTGGGAACTCGACCCCCCACTCCTGATGAAGTCAAAAACTACGAACCCCATCATTGGGAACGCTTAAAAGTTAAACCCGGAATTACCGGAGAATGGCAAGCTAACGGCCGATCAACCGTCAAAGACTTTGAAGATATCGTGCAAATGGATATTCACTATCAACTTAAATGGTCAATCTTCTATGATTTACAGTTGATCGCCAAAACGGTTCAAGTGGTCTTCAACAGAACCGGTGCTTGCTAATTAATGAGTTCTATCTCTCAAAAACTATAGATAGTTAAATACAGTCCCTAAAAATCTAATTTTCTTTTCATTAGTACACTAACTTGGAGACGGTTTTACCCATTTTGCTTTTAATAAAGCTCTTATTGAGATTTCACCTAGGTAGATTTTAATGCTAAGATCGTTGAATCGGTAAGTTTCGCTACCCATAAGTTCCTAAAAGACTAGCGGCTCATCCTGACGATGTATTGCTACCAACTCAAATTTTAGTTGATTTTATGAATTTAAATTCAGATGTTGGCATTGTAGCCATTGGACGTAATGAAGGAGAACGGTTACGTCGATGTTTCTTATCGCTAATGGATTTTTCCAGTCAAATCGTCTATGTAGATTCCGGCTCCACCGATCATAGTCAAGACATCGCACGTTCATTGTCTATAGATGTGGTCAATCTGGATTTGTCGATCCCCTTTACCGCCGCCCGAGCTAGAAATACCGGCTTGGAACGTTTGCTATTGCTTAATCCTAACATTAAGTTTGTGCAGTTTGTTGATGGAGACTGCGAAGTGGTGCCAACTTGGCTCAACGTTGCCTATCAACAATTACTCGCTCATCCTGAAATCGCGGTGGTCTGTGGTCGTCGTCGCGAACAATTTCCCGAAAAATCTGTTTATAATCGCTTGTGTGACCTCGAATGGGATACCCCTGTAGGAGAGTCTAAGTATTGTGGTGGAGATGCCATGATGCGAGTATCAGCTTTAAAACAGGTTGGGGGCTACAATGCTCAACTCATTGCCGGTGAAGAACCCGAACTGTGTGTTCGTCTCCGCCAACAGGGCTGGAAAATTTGGCGTATTGATGCAGAAATGACGCTTCATGATGCACAAATGCTGCATTTTCATCAGTGGTGGAAGCGCACTATTCGTAGTGGTTATGCTTACGCACAAGGGGCTTATTTACACGGAAAACCCCCTGAGTGCCATTGGCTCAAAGAAAGCCGCCGTATTTGGCTGTGGGGGTTAATTATTCCGTTATTATCTTTGAGTCTAGCCCCCTTCTCTCAGGGCTGGAGTTTAATTTTATTGGTGGCTTATCTGTTACTGACTTACCGAATTATCCAAAGTCAATTAAAACGGGGATTAAGTTTTCAAGAGGCTTTTGTCTATGCCCTATTTTGTGTCATTGGCAAATTTCCTCAGCTACAGGGGCAAATCCAATTTTGGTTGAATCAGTTTCGGGGTAAGCAAAATCCCTTGATTGAATATAAGCTTTCCCCCAATTAGCTTAACTGTTGAGGGATTCCCGTTCCGTTTTGACCCATTTTTTCTCAGGTTTCAGCAATAAAGCCACGTAAAGCGGAATTTTCCAGAGTAAATATCCTGGAATACCTAATAAAGCTGTTCCAGGAAGTTCTTTACTCGCAAATTTAAACCAACCTCCTAGGATCGCTGTGAAAATCATCAAGCCAGCTAGGGATAAAATCCCAAGAGGCAGCCAAATCCCTAGGAAAAGGCCGGCACCGATGGCAATGATTAACCCTAAACCCCAAAGCATGACTAATAAAGAAAGAGGAGGGACACCAATTTCTAAAGCTAGAGCCAATAATTCAAAACGCCGTTGAGCCAAGGCTGCCATCCCTAACTGCGGAACCTGAGTCAGTAGGGTTTGAACATGACCATGTTCCCAACGAGTTCTCTGGGTTGTTGCCGCTTTTTGCTGTTGGGGAAGAATGCCGATCACTTTTGCGCTGCGACAAAATCTAGGGGCATAACCGGCCAGTGCTAAATCAATCCCTAGCTGCATATCTTCGACTAAATTCCCACTAGCCCATTGAACTTTATTGATGACAAACCAAGGGAATGCCATACCGGTTCCGGCCAATAGACAGGGTAATCCCATACCAGCTAATCCCGTCGTCCTCACTTGGTTTTTGACAATAAAAGCCAGAGCCGAAACAATGTCTTTTGGTTGCGAAACCGCAGGTTTTTCCATCACATAAGTGGCTTGAATAGGCTTTTGTTCTTTTAATGCCATACTGACCAATTGTTCAATGCTGCCCTCAGTGACTTGACAGTCCGCATCTATAATCACCACCACATCAGGAGGATTTAACGCTAAATAACGTAAACCAAAATCTAGAGCATATCCTTTACCTCGTTGTTCAGGTTCAATTCTCTCAATTACCTTAACGCCAAATTGGGCAGCAATAGCGGCTGTCTCATCAGTACAATTATCGGCAATAACAACAATCGATTCAGGAGAGCTAACTTGATTGATGAGAGAAGCTAAGGTGGTAGCAATGACCAATGCTTCATTATGAGCAGGCACTAAAACCCCTATTTTTGCCGCAGGAGTGGTTTCAATTTTGTCGATGAGCGGGGCAGGGAGTAGTATCGCTATAGTGCATTCCACAAATAAAACTAGGCTGGGAATTAAAAGCACGATAGCCAGAGTATAGGTAATAACTTCAATAAAAAGCTTCATTTACATCAAGAAGACTTAACTAAATTATTTAATTGGCACTTGCTCAGGCTTTGGCTCTTTAGTGATCCCACTCAATCCAGAGATTCAAACAGGGTTTTAATAGCTTTTTTCACCCAGCGAAACTCCTATTTATGGGTAGGCTTTGTCAAATTTTCAACCGAATAATTTTGACCTAAAATATTTGGGTAATCTCTTTAAAAATATAGCTTAAAATTGCGTCAAACTGCAAGAAAAAAAAAATCGCTAATTTTAGGCTTGACAAAGAACAAAAATATCGTTAAATATTAGGCGAAGTAAGCTATATTGCCAAAAGTGAGCAACTTTGTCGGCTCGGCGATCACCCTTAGCGTTTTAAAAGACCAAGAATGAATATTGCTTATATTGTCAATCAGTATCCCACTGTTAGCCATAGCTTTATCCGCCGGGAAATTCTGGCTCTCGAAGAGCTAAACCTTTCCATCACGCGCTTTTCCCATCGAGACTGTAGCGACAAAATTGTCGATGAACTAGACCTCTGTGAACTCAAAAAAACCAATGTTATTTTAAAATCCGGCGCAGTCGGGCTTTTAAGTGCTTTATTGAGGGTAGCTTTGACCCGCCCTAAGCGTTGGTTTGAGGCACTTTTATTAGCGTTAAAGCTCGGTTGGCTGGCGGCAGGTTGGCTTAGCGGTAATGGGATAGTGCGACATATTATTTACTTAGCCGAAGCCTGTGTTTTATTAGAGTGGTTTTCTCGTTTAGATATTTCTCATGTTCACTCCCACTTCGGCACCCAGCCGACGACTGTTGTCCTGTTATGCAACACTTTGGGAGGACCGCCCTATAGTTTTACGGTTCATGGACCCGAAGAATTTGATAATGTTCGCGGTATGGGACTACCTGAAAAAATCCAACAGGCCAGTTTTGTCATTGCCGTTAGTTTATTTGGTCGCAGTCAACTGTACCGGTGGTGTGAGTACAGTCAATGGTCGAAAATTCATGTCATCCGTTGCGGACTCGACAAAACATTTTTGTCCCAACCCTGGCAACCCATTCCTGATGAGCCTCGTTTTGTCTGCGTCGGTCGCCTCAGTGAACAGAAAGGACAATTATTGCTGGTAGAAGCAGTCAGTCAATTGGTTGCTGAAGGATTTACTTTAAAACTCGTTTTAGTGGGTGACGGAGCCATGAGAGAAGAGATTGAAACCCTCATCACTAATCGGGGACTCCAGGACACCATAGAAATTACGGGGTGGGCAACCCAGGCACAAGTACAGCAACAAATTTTAGCCGCTCGGGCTATGGTGTTGCCGAGTTTTGCCGAAGGATTACCTGTGGTCATTATGGAAAGTCTAGCTCTAGGCCGTCCTGTGATTAGTACCTATATTGCCGGCATCCCTGAATTAATTGAACCAGGGCAATCAGGATGGTTAGTGCCTGCTGGCTCGGTGGAAGCCTTAGCCGCTAGTATGCGGACGGTTTTGCAGTGCCCGGTTAGTGAACTAGAGCAGATGGGCAAAAGAGGGGCAGAGCGAGTAGCCCTTCAGCATAATATTCTGTTGGAGGCTGAAAAATTAGCTCAATTGTTTGCTTCCCAGAAAGAATAAGGAGTTGTTAACTGTTAATAGTAATCGCTGTTAACTCATTAAGCGAATCCTGTATAACTTCCTGTATAAGTTAAGGTCAATTTTTTATTGAACATTATTTGTCTATAGATTACATTTGTCTTCACTCGGTTTTTGAAAAATTAGAGCCACTCGCTGGCCTTGGTCTTAAAGATAAAAAAAGCTCTCCAAAAGCTCAAGAAACTGCTAAAGTAGTAACCAGAACTTTTAGGAGTAATAACTATGGATTGGCTTAAACAACTACAAAAGCCTAACTATTGGTTACTGGGACTGGCTGCTGCTGTAGTGGCATTACATCTAACCTTGCTTGACCGGAGCGGAGAGCAAAATTTACTCAGTCTGAGTATTTTACTCTGGTTATCCATCGCTTCCTTACTTTGGGATAAACGAGAAGACTTGAAATTAGAAAGCGGGATTTTTTCCTCTTTACTAGGCATAATTTTGTTAGCTATAGTGTTAGCAAGAAGTTTATCGCCGGCTGGCTATCATTTTGGAGTTGCTCCTTTTCTGTCTGGTCTGGCCTTGTGCTTAATGGCTTCAGGCGTTAAACAATTACATCAATACTGGAAAGAAATATTTATTTTAAGTTTATTAGCTTTCTATCCCCTATTTACGGCAATTTTAAAGGTAATCGATTTACCTTTACTAACTGCCAAGGTGGCTAGTTTCAACCTGTGGTTAGCCGGGTTTGATGTTCACCAAGAAGGGGTTATTATTACTTTGCCAACCGGGAAAGTAGAAGTATTAGAAGCCTGTGCAGGGCTAGAAATAACGATTTTAATGTTTGTTACTGCCGTGCTTTTTTTACTGCTTTTCCCGCAAAAAAATAAAGATAAAATTATCTGTTTAATTTTGGCTCCCACCCTGGGATTTTTTATTAACTCTTTACGGATTTGTATTTTAGCTTTATTGGTAGCTGAGGGCGATCAAGAAGGCTTTAAGTATTGGCATGGAGAAGATGGAAGCTTTGTTTTTGCTTTAATTTCAGTGTTTATTTTTGGGTTATTTTGCTGGTTTTTCTATATTCGTCCAAGCAGTGCTGAAAACAAGTCAGAAACCGTATTAAAAGAAGTCTTACAGGGAGAACAAAAACATGATTAATAAAATACATAACTTATCCTTGAACCCGCCGGGATGGTCAAAAATTCGCATTGCTTTACTCAGCTTAAGTTTAATAGGTTTTTTCGGCGTATTTTTACAATTAATTCTTTCACCGGCTCAAGAAAAAAAATCGTTACATAAAGATCTCGTTTTTCCAGATACAGTGCCCCTGTCAGGTTGGAAACTCCAGGAAACAACCAAACTCAATAAAGTTGAAAGTAGTCGATTCGGCACAGGAGAAGCTCCGGGTCACCTTTATAAATATGCTAATAACAAAGATAGTTTAGAAGTGGAAGGCCGTTATGTCGAATATGTAGGAAACATTAATCGTTATATTATTATTTATCGAAATATGGAAGTAGCATCAATCCAACTGCAAACTAAACATATAAAAAATGTCGGTTATTATGGACTGTTTGAGCATGAAAATAAAGCTTATCTAAGTGCTTGTGTGAACCCCAAAGGAGAAACCACAGCAACAGAAACACAGTTTACTAATAATCGTTATACTCATGGGTGGGGGCTACAACGCACCTTTTTATGGGTCATTGGACAACAAGATTTGTTGGATGCACGCTGTTTGTGGACAATTATGTCGGTTCCCATCACTGATTATGATCCTTATAAACTACTTTTAGAAAAAGATTTAGCAGATGAACACCAAAAGTTAGAAAAAGCTTTTGTGGACTGGCAACAGTGGTGGAAAGGAAAATTCCCATCATTTTAAAGCGTTGAGAGCAATCTTAGCTAAAATATGAATGAAGACACGGCCCTTTCACAGACCCTTCTGCTCTTGACAAGCTCAGGACTAGGGCTTTGGCGAAGAGGCGCGGTTTAAATTAAGTAGGATTACACCCCGAAAGACTCTAATGACGGCAATACCGTCCCCTCATTTTTTCCCCCAACTCACGGCAGATGGTTCTTACACTTTTTTTTCCCAAGAGTTTGATGAAGCCTTTCATTCTTGCTCGGGAGCTAAACAAGAAGCTCAAAAGAAGTATATTGAACCCTGCCAAATCACTCAAAAAGCATCCCAGGGCGATACTCTGAAATTACTCGACATTTGCTATGGTTTAGGATATAATACGGCGGCGGCTCTTTCAGCCATCTGGAGCGTTAATCCCTATTGCCATGTAGAGCTAATCGCTTTAGAACTGGATGCCAATGTTCCCTCTGAGGCCATCGCTCATCAACTGCTAAAAGACTGGAAAACTCCCATTCCCGAATTATTAACCACCCTGGCCGAAACTCACCAGGTAAAAACCCCTCAATTTTCGGCTCAGTTATTGATAGGAGATGCTAGAAGCACCATTCAGCAAGTGGAAGAATCCCGCTTTCAAGCCGATGGGATTTTTTTAGATCCTTTTTCTCCGACTAAATGTCCCCAACTGTGGACAGTGGAATTTTTGGCCAAGGTGAGCAAATGTTTAAGCCCTCAAGGAAGATTAGCCACATACTCTTGCGCGGCGGCGGTACGTAGTGCGTTAATTTTAGCCGGATTAAACATTGGCTCAACTCAAGGAGTAGGCCGCCTGGCACCAGGAACTCTAGCCAGTTTGAGCCGCCTTGAAGCATATCCTCTCTCTAGAAAAGAACAAGAACATTTACAAACTCGAGCGGCGATTCCCTATCGAGACCCTCAATTATGCGATCCGGGTGCAGTTATCTGTTCGCGCCGCGCCCATTTACAACAAACCAGCTTACTAGAACCGAGTAGTCATTGGAAGAAACGCTGGCAAAGAGAAGAAAATCGCGACTTGAACCCGGCTGAGGCCAACTCTCAAAAAAGTTAAATTTAGGTGAAATAACTGTTGGTAAAACTTGACAAATTAAACATAATTAAATCTGATTAGACTATCATGAGAGTAAGCGATCTTCTTCTCCCAATTAATAAACTTACCCAAATTAATATTTCTGCAATGAATGCAATCGTTAATTGTGAGCCGGCTAAAATTTTGATTATTGATGATCATACCCATAGCCGCATGGCCGTTAAAGACCTTCTCTCTTTAGATGGATATGAAGTGATAGAAACCGAGGAAAACTTTAATATTGTAGATAATGTTTTAAAAAAACGGCCAGATTTAATTTTATTAGACGTAATGATGCCGGGAATGGAAGGATTTGAGGTGTGTCAGTGCCTAAAACAAGATGAGCGCACCAGTGCAATCCCGATTATATTTATGACTGTAGCCGAGGATCATCAATTACGTCGCCGTTGCGCCCAAGTGGGGGGAGATGATGTTCTGACCAAACCCATAGAACGCTCTCTACTCTCGAGTCGAGTGAAATCGCTCATCGAACAAAAGCGACTTTATGAAGGTTTAGATCAAATTGAACAGGTTTTATTTGCTATTGCTCGAGCCATCGAAAATCGCTATCCAAATAATGGCAATTCTTGCGCTAGACTGGCCACATTAGCCAATTCTTTTGGACAATACCTGCAACTGTCCTTCTCGGCGCTGCAAAATTTGCGCTATGCTGCCTATCTTCACGATATTGGGACAGTTAGCATTCCTGATGAAATTATGCTCAAAAAAGGCGAGCTAACCCCAGAAGAAAGAGAAATTATTCAGCAACACGTCCTCATTGGCGAAGAAATTTGTCAACCTCTCCCAAACCGTCGCGGGGTATTGCCAATCATTCGCCATCATCATGAACGTTGGGATGGAAGCGGTTATCCAGATGGGTTAGTGGCCGATGAAATTCCCTGGTTAGCTCAAATTTTCCAAATTTTAGATATTTATGTCGCTTTAACCAGTGAGCGTCCCCATAAAAAAATCTATACGCCTCGGGAAGCTATAGAGATTATCACAGAAGAAGCGGCAAAAGGATGGCGTAATCCTGAACTGGTTCATCACTTTACGAACTTTATCTACATTCGGGAGCCAGTAATTAACAATTGAGGATAAACCCAAAGGGCCATCGCCAGCAAGCCCTACTGCCTACTTTTTAACTTCTCAAGATTTTTAACTCAAAGGAGAGCAAGACGCGATATACTCCTGTTCGAGAACTTAGAGGAATATTAAAACAATGGTAGCGGTAGCAATTCTAGCGGCGGGACGAGGTACTCGCATGAAATCTAATCTCCCCAAGGTTTTACATCCTTTGGGTGGACGTTCTCTAGTAGAACGTGTGCTATCAAGTTGTGAGTTGATTAAACCCCAAAGACGTTTAGTGATTATCGGATATCAAGCTCAACAAGTTAGACAAACTCTACAACATGATGGTGGCATCGAATTTGTTGAGCAAAAAGAACAGTTAGGCACCGGTCACGCTATTATACAACTGATTCCTCATCTAGAAGATTTTCACGGCGATCTATTGGTGCTAAATGGAGATGTCCCCTTACTCCGTCCTGAAACCCTGCAAAACCTTCTCGAGTTTCACAAATCTCATCAAAATGCGGCTACCCTCTTAACGGCCCATTTACCGAACCCTAAAGGTTATGGCCGGGTATTCTGTGATGGTCATAATTTGGTGACGCAAATTGTAGAGGATAGAGATTGTAGCGATGCTCAACGGCAAAATAAACGGGTAAACGCGGGAATTTATTGTTTTAATTGGCAAAAATTAGCGAAAATATTGCCAGAATTGAAAGCCGATAACGACCAACAAGAATATTATTTAACCGATGTGGTTCATTATCTTGAGCCGGTGATGGCCATCGATGTAGAAGATTATTTAGAAATTAGCGGCATTAATGACCGTAAGCAATTAGCCACAGCTTACGATGTTTTACAAACCAGAATAAAAGACCATTGGATGCGTGCTGGTGTAACGCTGATTGACCCTGATAGTATTACCATTGATGACACGGTGGAAATACAGCCGGATGTGATTATTGAACCCCAAACCCATTTAAGAGGTCAAACCGTAATCGGAACGGGTAGCCGCATCGGACCAGGGAGTATGATTGAAAATAGTCAGATTGGGGAAAATGTCACGGTTTTATATTCTGTGATTACGGATTCTCAGGTAGCATCAGGGTGTCGCATTGGGCCTTATGCTCATTTACGGGGTGAGGCTAAAATTGAATCCTCTTGCCGCATTGGCAATTTTGTTGAGATTAAAAAGAGTACAGTGGGAGAAAAGAGTAATGTGGCTCATTTGTCCTACTTGGGGGATGCTACATTAGGAGAGCGTGTTAATGTGGGTGCGGGAACCATCACGGCAAATTATGATGGAGTGAAAAAACATCCCACTTATATTGGTAATGGGACAAAAACCGGGGCTAATAGTGTATTGGTAGCACCAATTACCGTAGGAGAAAATGTTACCATAGCGGCAGGCTCTGTGATTAATAAAGATGTTCCCAATGATGCCTTAGCCATTGCTAGAGAACGTCAGAAAAATGTACAGGGTTGGCGGCTGAAAACCGATGATTAGACTTATAACTCATTCATCGATTAAATTCGCAAAAAATTCGGGTTGATGATGATATTTAAGACTTGATCGCTCAATTTCTCAGGAAAAATGTCTCATGATCATAAGGGTACATTGTTAATTTTTAATTGTTCAGGGAAAAAGATAAGAGGAAAAATGCTTAGTGATAATGATGAGATACTCGGTTATAGAGAGGTGGTGTCGGTAAAAATAACTGATGAAGTGACGATTATGGTGGAAGCAACGCCTCTAAATGAGGAAGTAGATGTAAATATAGTGGATGAATTTGATTTTAGTGAAGTCACCGATGCTATAGAAGCGATAGCTACTTCTATGACCACCAGCTTTAACAAGATTAAGCCGAAAAAAGCCACTGTAGAATTTGGGTTAGAAATTGGAGTAAACTCAGGAAAACTTACGACTTTATTAGTCAAAAGTTGTAGTAGAACTAATCTAAAAATTACTTTAGAGTGGGAAAATTAAGCAATTAATGAACGATGAAAAATTAAAACCCTGTGCGGTTAGAATTAGATTTCAAGGCAAAAGAAATGATGAAGGGACTAGCTTTTTTGTTAGTCCCACTTTAACTTTAATATCTTGTCTGATTTACTTGATTGATTTATAAAATATTTCTGTTCCTGGAATGTAACCAAATATACGTTCAGAATAATGATTTCCTTGGCTTGATCAGGCTCTACCAAGTAATAAAGCCATATTTCGCTAATATTATCATATAACTCCAAAAATTTCAGCAGCAGTGAGTTGGGGTTGCTCCCCAAAAACAAGCCAGACTGGATTTTTCAGGGATTCTTTTTTGAGTCAAGCGCGATTGCCAAATGAGCATCAGGTCGGGGCGCGGCTCAACCGAAACTTTATAGCCAAAACAAGTTACTGATGTAGATGATGATATGTTAAATTCTAAACAAATCATGCTGATCGGTTAACTGAAAAGATTGTGAGTGAACTTAAACCAACGATATTAGTAACAGGCGGAGCCGGCTATATAGGCTCTCATGCCGTACAAGCTTTACAAAAAGCCGGCTATAGTGTCATCATTCTCGATAACCTAGTCTATGGACATCGTGACCTAGTAGAAAAAGTTTTACAAGTAGAATTAATACAAGGAGACATTAGCGATCGCGCTTTACTCGATGACCTATTTAAACGCTACTCCATTGCTGCGGTGATGCACTTTGCCGCTTACATTTTTGTCGGTGAGTCAGTGACTAACCCTGCGATGTATTACCGCAATAACGTAGTGGGAACCCTCACCTTATTAGAGGCAATGGTAGCGGCTAATGTCAAAAAAATCGTCTTTTCTTCTACCTGTGCGACTTATGGGGTTCCTCAATTTATGCCCCTGACAGAAGATCATCCCCAAAATCCCATTAACCCCTATGGTCACACGAAGTTAATGGTGGAGAAAATTTTGGCCGATTTTGATCACGCTTACGGGTTAAAGTCTGTCTGTTTCCGCTATTTTAATGCCGCAGGGGCAGACCCTAGTGGACAACTCGGAGAAGACCATCAACCAGAAACTCATCTGATTCCCCTAATTCTCTTAGCCGCCCTCGGACAAAGAGAGAGTATTTCGGTGTTTGGGACAGATTATCCTACCCCGGATGGCACTTGTATTCGAGATTACATTCATGTGGTGGATTTAGCCGATGCTCATGTCTTAGGTTTAGAATATCTCCTTGAAGGCGGAGAAAGTAACGCTTTTAATTTGGGCAATGGCAATGGGTTCTCTGTCAAAGAAGTGATCGAAACCGCCCGGGTCGTTACCGGCAAACCCATTAAAGTAGTAGAATGTGAACGCCGTGCCGGTGATCCACCGGTTTTAGTCGGCAGTAGTGCCAAAGCGAAAACCGTTTTAGGCTGGAAACCCCAATATTACGAGCTAAAAAATATTATTGCTCATGCTTGGAATTGGCATCAGCACAGACATGGAGAAAAATTAACGGCGAAACTCTTGACTCCCTAGCCATTTTAGTCTTGTAAAAGGTAGCTCTAGCGTGGTATGATAGTCAATTGTGTCGAATTTGATAAGAGTCCATGCCGAAACTGAAAACCCGCAAGGCGGCGGCTAAAAGATTCCGCGCCACAGGTAGCGGGAAAAAGATCTTTCGTCGCAAAGCCTACAAAAACCACTTATTACAGCACAAAAGTTCAGAACGTAAGCGTCGCCGTTTGTCTGAAATCTCTTTAGTCAGTGAGGCAGACACCAAAGAAGTGCGCCTGATGCTGCCTTATCTGTAACTTGAAAAAAGAAAGCTGACCTAAAAAAAATTCTAGAGGGAAATTTATGACAAGAGTAAAACGAGGTAACGTTGCTCGTAAACGTCGCAAAAAAGTGCTGAAATTAGCTAAAGGCTTTAGAGGTTCTCACTCAAAGCTTTTCCGCACAGCCAATCAGCAGGTAATGAAAGCCCTGCGGAACGCTTACCGTGATCGTCGCAAACGCAAGCGCGATTTTCGTCGTCTTTGGATTACCAGAATTAACGCTTCTGCTCGTCAGAACGGCATGAGTTATAGTAAACTCACTGGACAACTCAAAAAAGCCAACATTCAACTCAACCGAAAAATGTTAGCTCAGTTAGCTGTCCTAGACCCTCAAGCCTTTGCTAAAGTAGTAGAAGTCGCTAGTCAAGCACAGTAAAACAGTTAACAGGAAACAGGCATTCTTGCAATAGGCAATAGGAACAGGGAGAAGACGCTCTGACTAATGACTAATGACTGATGACTGATGACTGATGACTAATAACTGATGACTAATAACTGATGACAGAAACTACTCAAACCATAGAACTCCCAAATCTAGAAAGTGTGATCGCTTTAGTGGGTAAAGAAGAGGAAAACCTCAAATTTATCAGCCGTCGCACGGGAGCTAATTTGGTATTACGGGGTCAAGAGTTACGGGTTTACGGACAAGAAAAATCAGTGGAACGCGCTTTGTCTGTGGTGCGTTCCCTTAAACCCTATTGGCAAGAGGCGAAAACCATTGAAACGGCCGATATTATGACGGCTTTTCATGCGCTTGATACCGGACAAACTGAGGAATATCAAGACTTACAGCAAGCGGTGCTGGCTCGAACTCGACGAGGTGAATTAATTCGGGCTAAAACTTTTCGTCAACGTCAATATATTAAGGCCATTCAAACTCACGATATCACTTTTTGTGTGGGTCCGGCAGGAACCGGCAAAACTTTTTTAGCCGCAGTTTTAGCGGTACAAGCGTTACTGAATGATGACGTAGAACGTTTAATTTTAACCCGTCCGGCAGTAGAAGCCGGCGAAAAACTCGGGTTTTTACCAGGAGATTTACAACAGAAAGTTAATCCTTTTTTGCGCCCTCTTTACGATGCGCTTTATGAATTTATTGAGCCGGCTAAAATTCCGGATTTAATGGAGCGAGGAAAAATCGAAGTAGCTCCTTTAGCTTATATGCGGGGACGAACTTTAAGTAATGCGTTTATTATCGTTGATGAAGCCCAAAATACTACAGCCGCTCAATTAAAAATGGTATTAACTCGCTTAGGTTTTGGTTCTCGAATGGTAGTGACTGGAGATATTACCCAAATTGATTTACCAGAGCATCAAACGTCGGGGTTAGTGGTAGCGAGAAAAATCTTACAATCTGTGGAAGGAATTGCTTTTTGTCAATTATCTCAAGCTGATGTGGTACGTCATCCTTTGATTCAAAAAATTGTCGAAGCTTACGAGAAATTTGAAAAGAATTAAAATAGAAAAGGTTTATGTGCAGAGCGCTTGCTCTCTAATGAATTTTTGCACTTGGGCAATGGTGGGATTTAATTCATAAGTTTTCCGGCTGGAGTTTTCTAGGTAAGCCGCTTGTTCTTGGGCAATCATTTCTACATCTTGAGCGACTAAACCATCAAGGATTTTTTGGGCGGAACCAAACAAGCTATTTTTCAGGAAGCGGCGAAACTTGATCGGTAATTTATGTAAACGCCAAAAAGCTTCCAGGGAAGTAAAATGAATTAAATAAGCTCGAGTATAAGTGGAGTGAACAGGACAAAAAAGACAGTAAATTTTAAAATCTTGTCCGAGAGTAGATTGCCAATGAGGATAAATATAACTAACGGTTAAAGGTTCCGGATGAAGGCGGCGCAAAGCCGGGAAAAATAGCTGAGAAATTGACCAAATTTTATCAATACGATAATAGCTTTGAGCTTCATAATAAGCATCTATTCGGTTTTGCTCAACTGATAGATTTTGTAATTTGGCGGCGGCCCAAGCCTGATAATTATTATGTAAATGTCCATGATACATATCCATTAAGTTTTCGATTAAAAAAGAATAATGTCCCGGACAATTAATAACAGAAACCGTTGCGATATAGTTAAGGTGATCCCATTCAGGGACTCCCATCGGTTGTAAAGATTTTTGCTTTAACGCTTGCTCATCTCCAGGAAACAACCAGATAAACCCATCTAACTCAAGGACGGGATAAGAACGAATTTGACAGGAAGGTAACTTTTGATGCTCAGCGAGATAGGGAACAAAAGTACATTTTCCCTCTCGATTAAAACGCCAGCCATGATAAGCGCATTCTAAGTCATTGCCGCTAACAGATCCATGACTGAGTTTAACCTGTCTATGGGGACAGCGATCTTCTAGCGCGTGAATGATACCTTTTTGATCTCGATAGAGAACAATCGCCTGATGCCAGAGGATAATACTGTAAGGAAGCCTCTTAACTTCGCAACTACGGGCAACAGCATACCAGTGATTAGGGTTGATGGGGCAGGTGCGAACATCAGTATTTTCAGGAATGATAGGACTAGAGTTAGAATTCAAGGGTTTTCTCTGTTAATTAATCAACTTCAGTGATCTATATCATCGCTTCTAAGTAATTTCTCGCACCACTTAACTCAGTAAAATTGCGGATAATAGATTCACAAGCAAATAAACCTCTTTTATTCCCTTAGAGGATTTGAATATGTCAACCGCTGAATCTAAATATTTTAATCATCATCTAGTACACATGAAGATCAATAGAACAATTCATAAATTAGAAACGCTGCAACTCTTGGGTTTAATTATGAGTGGTTTTATGGCTTTGAGTGGGGTTTTATTAATTTCTGAAGTCATGGGTATTTTTCTCATCATTATGAGCCTATTTGGCAGTTTGTTTCTTTATGTTTTTATTCAGGGATGGATTGGCGTGCTTACTATACTTACACAAATTGAAATCAATTCTCGTCCGTAAAATTTTATTTTACGTTTCGATGGGATCACAACGAATCTCTAATAAAAATCCATCTGGATCATAAAAATAAATCCCTCTTCCTGTAGGACGAGTGACAGGACCATGATCAATTTTTACTTCATTGCATTTTAAAACTTCTACCGCTTGCTCAAATAATTCAGGATCGATATCAAAGGCTAAATGATTAGCACGAGTAAAGGCCTGTTTAGGGTCCGGGTTAGGCGGTAACAAATCGGGTTCCCAAAATAAATCTATCACCGTTCCATCCGGTGTGACAAAATTTGCTACTTTTCCCTCAGCGACTAGCTGAAGTAGGGTTTTAGGGATTTCTTCGCCGGTTAATTCGTGTAGTCCGAGAATTTTTCCATAAAAATGCTTAGAAGCCTTCATATCTTTGACATTGAAGGCAATATGATGCACTTGACGTAGAGTTCCTAAAGCCAGAGAGTTCAAATTTTGCTCGCTCATGTCTCGATTATAAAAAAGTTTGTAAATGTTGGATTAAAGGTTTTGCCTGTAAAATTCCTTCCATTCGTTCTACGGGTTGACCATTTTTAAATAAGATCAAAGTGGGTAAGCTATGAATATGATATCGGGACGCTAACCCAGGATACTTATCTGTGTCAATTTTAACAATGAGAAGTCTATTTTTCAAAAAAGCACTTACCTGATCTAAAACTGGCCCCATCATTTTACAAGGACCACACCAGGTAGCGTTAAAGTCTACTAACACGGGTAGGTCAGAAGACTCGAGAAGTTCTTGAAAGCTATTGTATTGTTTTTTGACTGTCATAATGTTTTAATTTAACCTAACAACTGCGAACCTTGGCTCATTAAGTAGATAATAATAGCACAGGTTGTGAGCCGCCTACTATTTTAATCATAGCTAATTTGACCTTGATTCAAGTTTTTAATTGTCAATTAACCTTGATAAGAGGTAGATAGCGGTTATTAACTCCTCAAAGGGAGCAATAGTAATCATTGACGACTATTTGATTTATAGTTGACACTGCTTAAATTGAGAATTTTTTTTATTGAGAATGATTAGTAATATGACATCAATCTGGTTAATGTTGATTTTATCCCTAAACGGAATTTTATTGCTCCTATGGGCTAACCCCTTGCTCTCGAAAGAAAAAACTATAACTCACTATGATCCACAACTCAAGAGAGAACATTTACCTAAAGCAGAAATGGGGGAAATTGATCCCACTCAAGCTTTAATTGTGGGCTATTGGCGTGGCTATAAAGAAACGCCGGATTTTACTATCTATTATGGCTATGAATTTCGTCCTAATGGGGTTTATGTGGCTAAACATCGGGTTTATGAACAAGAAAGAACTATCCTGGAGCAATATTGGCAGGGGAAATGGAGTTTTGATGGAAAAATTTTAAGTTTAGAAGGCACGGTTTCTCAGGAAGAACCAACAAGATATAAATATATTTTTCGCCTAGCAGCCGATCATCTTCTTTATTATGAAAATGGAGACCTTCCTAAACCTTATCTTCCTGGTAAAATGGGTAAAGTTAGTGAAAAAAGCCAATGATAACTAGGTAGCCAGAAAACAGCCGCCAGCTTTCAGGAAATTTCCTTTTCGCGCACAGAGGAACTTGGCTTTATTTTAAACTCCGCCGCACTTGGGTGGGGTCTTATTTTTAAATTTTCAATGGCTTGGTTCTTGTTCCTACAACTTTAGGATCTACCCCGTAATACTCAGCCGCACTAGACATATTAAAACTGAGTAATTTTTCTTCGCCTAGAGGAATAATTATACTCGGTTTACTGATTTCTTTCCTAAGAACTTTCATAATTTCTAGTGCGACGGCTTTAGCTAATAAAGGAGGGACAGAATTACCAATTTGTCGGAAACCATGCCATTTAGTGACATGAAATCTAAACCAATCAGGATAAGAATGGAGTCTAGCCGCTTCTCTAACTGTAATGCAGCGAGGGGTAAAAGGATGAATCGGACGAGGAGAGGTATAAGCACCTCGATTACTCGGTGTACCTGCACGAAGGGTATTACATAAACCGTCAGGAGATAATTTATAAAAGCGGCTAATGGGTTCTATTTTACCTGGCGGTGTCATGGCAAATCTTTCGATAGATTTCGCTGTATGTTCTGTTCTTAAACTCGAAGTTAAGACCTTCATATCATACTGACGTTGATATAAATAATCATTTTCTAGAGCCATTTCCCGCAGTTTTCTGGCATAATCACTCGGGTTGCCCCACTCAGCCGCTACCCAATCTCTTGTTTCTAATTCTGGATAATGATTAACTTCGGGTAAGTCTTGTAATGCTTCCCAAACCGTAGGCGTTTTAGAGAGATTTTGAAAGGGGTTAGGTGCCGTTATTGGTTCCGGATATTGGGGTAATACTAATCCTTTTTGACTTCCTAGCAAAAATAACCTTTCACGATTTTGAGGTACACCGTAATGAGCGGCATTTAAAATTTTGATATTTTCTTCTACATTATAATTATTCTCTTGAAATTTGTTAATAATTTCTTCAATCAGTTTTTTATGTTTTCCTAGTGCCATTCCTGGCACATTTTCTAAAATAAAATATTTAGGATTCAGTTCTAAAACTAAACGCAGAAAATGGTAAATCAGGTCATTTCGAGGATCATCAAGTAATCGTTTGCCGATGAGAGAAAATCCTTGGCAAGGTGGGCCACCAAAAACCACATCAATATCTTGAGTCCCAATAGGGGATAAATTTCTAATTTCTCTAGCGGTTATTTCGGTAACACTGCGACAGATCATCGTCGAAAAGGGAAAATTATACTCATGAGTTGCACAATGAATCGGATCAATTTCTACCGATGCTAATACATCAAATCCAGCTTGTTCAAATCCAAGGGACATTCCCCCTGCACCCGCAAATAAATCTACGGCTATTGGTCGTCGCTTTTTTGCACTGATCATTTTCTTACTGTCCCCACAAAGCCAGTTAAAATTCAACAATAACCGGAGTATGATCGCTGGGTTTTTCTTGTTTTCTGGGTTCTATATCTATTGTACAACTGGTCGCCTGTTCATACAGCTTAGGAGTTAAAAAATGATGGTCAATTCGCCAACCTCGATTGCGTTGAAAGCCGCCAGAACGATAATCCCACCAGCTATAATGGCCGCCTTCGGCTGTAAATTTCCGAAAAGCATCTTTTAAGCCGATCTCTAACACTTCTTGCAAAGCTTTTCTTTCTTGAGGAGTAGCCATAATATGAGTTTCTTTGCCTTTCGGATTATGAATATCTTTATCTTCAGGAGCCACATTAAAATCCCCACAAACACACAATTCTTGAGGATAATTTTCTTTGAAAAGTGTTAAATAGTTTCGTAGCATTTTTAACCACTGGAGTTTATAGGCATATTTATCACTTGACAAATCCGCTCCATTAGGCACATAAAGATTCACAATTCGCACGTCATGAAAAATGCCGCTAATCACTCGTTTCTGTTGGTCAAAAGTGGCGGCTAAAACATCATCAACCCCAAGAACTTGAGTAAAGCCTATGCGGACATCTTCTAGCGGCTGACGACTCAAAAGAGCCACACCATTATAAGAAGGTTGTCCAGAAATATAGAGATGATAGCCCAACTCTTCAAAAGGCATTTTAGGAAAATCGGCATCAATGACTTTAGTTTCTTGTAAGCAAAGAACATCAACCGGATTCATTTGTAACCAGTGGCTCACTTGCTGTTGACGAATGCGAATAGAATTGACATTCCAAGTAGCGATTTTCATTCTTGAAAAGCAAAAGTTTAAAGGATAGAATAATTGAACATATCGAACGATAGCACAAAATTCGGATGAATATTATTAGCGATCAGTATCTTTGGCAACTGCTCAATGAAGATGTCCCCTACTTTGATTTAACCACGCAGGCGTTAGGCATTGGCGATTTCAGTGCTACGATTACCTATACCACTCGGCACGAGACAACCCTCTGTTGCACCGAAGAAGCCGCCAATCTTCTCAAACGAGTGGGTGCTGAGGTATCTTTAAGATTACCGTCAGGGTATCAAGCGGAAAAAGGAGTAACGTTTTTGATCGCTAATGGAAGTGCCGCCAGCTTACATTTAGGTTGGAAATGTTCACAGAATTTACTCGAATATACCTGCGGAATTGCCACTAAAACCCATCAATTAGTGCAACTAGCGCAACAAGTCAACCCTGATATTATGCTTTATACCACCCGAAAATCGATTCCGGGCACAAAACCCATCGCCATTAAAGCGATTTTAGCTGGTGGTGCTTATCCTCACCGCCTAGGAATTTCCGAGACGATCTTAATTTTTGAGCAACATCTGATTTTTTTAGGCGGAATTGAAGGATTATGTAAACAATTAACTGAGTTAAAACGTAAAGTTAAAGAGAAGAAAATTTTAGTCGAAGTAACAACCCTATCTGAGGCGTTGCCGTTAGCCCAGGCAAAAATTGATGGTCTTCAGTTTGATAAACTAAAAGCCGAAGAACTGGCTGACATCGTACCCAAGCTAAAATCCATTCATCCCACACTCATGATTTTAGCGGCAGGAGGAATTAATGAGGCTAATATTGCTGAATATGCCACAACAGGGGTAGACGGATTGGTTTTAACGGCTCCTTATTATGCCAAACCGGCTGATATTCAAGTTAAAATTTCATCTCATTTTTAGGGGATAACCCGCGAAAAAACAGCCTTATCTTCTTCTCTCAAGAGTGCTAGGATATTATTGATACTTTTGGCGATTTTCAGCAATAGATATAATCAAATATATCAATGACTAAATCACTGATCAACTACGACCAGGCATTATATTATCTTCAAGAAGCAGATATAATTATGGCTCAAATTATATCGGAAATAGGAGATTATCAGTTAGCAGAATTTAAATCGAATTCTAGCTTGTTGGAGGCTCTAGCTTGGGCTATTATGGCTCAACAAATATCTACCGAAGTAGCGAATAAAATTTATCAACGATTTCTATCTCTTTATAACGAGTCAACCCCTTTAAACGCGAGAAATCTTTTACAAACATCTGACGAAGATTTACGGAGCATCGGCATTTCTCGTTATAAAATCGGCTACTTAAAAAATTTAGCTAGAGCAGTAGAAGAGTACCTGCCGCCTCTGTCTGAGTTAGCAACAATGGAAGATGAAACCATTATTAAACTCTTAACTCAAATCAAAGGAATAGGGACTTGGACAGTACAAATGTTACTAATTTTTCGTCTCCAGCGATTAGATATTTTGCCGTCAGGTGATTTAGGAATCCGAATGGCCATCAAGAATTTATATCAACTTCCTGAGTTGCCATCTCCAGAAATTGTGGAAGCAATTGGCCACAAATGGAAACCTTACAGAACGATAGCGGCTTGGTATTTATGGCGCAGTTTGTCAGATACCATTGAAAAAATACAATTTTGAAGAGGGAAAAAACTTATTGAGCTTTGACTAACTCGAGTAAATTGTTCAGTTTTTCTTTGACGGATTCATGAGTATATTCATCCTCGGGATGAGGGGGTTGTCCCGGTAGCTGAAAATGAGGACGCTCATCATAAATTTGACCCCATTTGAAATCCACTTGCTTAACCAATTCATAGAGTAATTGTGGGTTATTAACAATTGTTTCTAAAAGGTCCCTCAAAGCCAGCAAAGGACAGTTTAAATGGCGGCTAACTCCGGCTTGATCATCTTTAACCCAATTTTGTAAAATCGCTTGTAAAGCTCCGGATGAATCAGCAAGATTTTGAGCAATAAAAACATTAATTTCGGTTACAGCTTGCAACAGTTTCGGAACGGGTGATTCTCCCTTAAGAAAATCGCCTCCTTCTCTACCAATTACATCAGCGAGGGAAAACTGCCGTCCGGCTAAAATGTCTTGAAGAAGCTCATCAGGAGTGTTTTTGTCTTGATCGGATGTCATCGTTAAAGCAATATGTAATTATCTAAAGAATAATTCTCATTTTAACTCGGTTTTATCCCTAAAAACTCGAATTTTTTCGGGTTATCTGGCTTTTTACTCTAAACGTCTCTAGAGGGTAAGAAATGCTGTTGTCATTGAGGGGTAGATAAGCGGAATTGGCGATAAACCATTCGATAGATGAGGTCTATATTTCTATTGCGTAATTTGAGAGTAATTGTCCCATGAAAAAGGCTTGGAATTGATCATTATGCTAAAAAAGTTGCTCCTGTGGTCACTATGGATAGGATTTATTGGCTATCTTGTTTTTATTGCTCCTCCATTGCATGGACGCGAAACTTTATCCTTACTGCAAAAACTGTTAACTTTCAGATGGGGTGAAATTAATCCGGTTATTTTTGCTTTATTTTCCCTCATAGGGGTTTGGTTGTTCATTTATAGTGCCTTGTTGTTTTTTGATGGGAGGATGCAACCAATAGCTTTTTGGCCGTTTGCTGTGGCGGCAATAGCAACGGGTACCCTTGGACTGTTGCCTTATTTAGCGTTGCGTTCCCCGAATCAAACGTTTAGCGGCACTAAGGATGCGTTCTTAGAATTGTTAGATTCTCGCGCGACTGGGGTGGGTGTGTTGCTTTTTACTCTTGGTTTGCTAGTTTATGCTTTGGTTTGGGGAGACTGGGTAGGATTTTGGCAACAGTTTAGCAGTGATCGCTTTATTAATGGTATGAGTTTGGCCTTTTGTTTGTTCGCTGTGTTATTTCCGACTATTTTGGCGGATGATTTGGCGCGTCGCGGCTATTTTAGCTGGGGTGCGGAACGAGTTCCGCACAATTCTCAATTATTCTGGTTAATAGCGTTAATTCCCTTGTTTGGGCCCCTTGCTTATTTGTGTTGGCGGCCTCCTTTACGCACAATGGTCGTGCAATAAGATATTTATTGATAAGATTAACGTATTGGTGTGCAGGGTGGGTATTGCCCACCTTAATCATAATGTTTACAAAAATTACTCTTAAAAATTTTAGAACTCATAAATTAACGACAATTGAACTTCAGCCTGTGACGTTGCTCATCGGTAATAATAATTCAGGTAAGACAAATTTTTTAGCAGGTATACAACATTTTTCTGATTGCTTCATCAATTATGACTTACAATAGCGCCATCGCTCAATTGACTATTACCTGGGAAAAATTGCCCCCAGATTTTCTCTTACCTGATGAACCTGTGGAAAATATTTATCAGCCGCTTTTAGCCGCCGCTTTACGAGAAATTCTAGATTTAAGCGGCTTTATCACTCCTGAAATGCTGATCGGGTCTAATTTTGGACTTTGTGCCACTATAAACGGTAAAATAGTCGTCAAAGCTCCTGACTGGTTTTATATCTCCTCGGTTTTTCCGCTAGAATCTGGTGTCATTCGTCGCAGTTATACACCTTATTTAGAAGGCGATACTCCTGCTGTAGTGATGGAATTTTTATCAGATGCAGAGCAAAGCGAATATTCAGCCAAGTCTACTTATCCCTATGGAAAATGGTATTTTTATGAACGTATTTTACAAGTTCCTATTTATGTCATTTTTGAGCCTAAAGAAGGAATATTAGAGGTTCATTCTCTTAAAAATGGGCGTTATGAATTGGAAAAAGCTGATCAAAATGAGCGATATTGGATTGAAACCATGAATTTATATTTAGGGGTATGGTATGGTACGAGAAATCAACTAACAACTTATTGGTTGCGCTGGTGGGATAATATGGGTCATCTATTACCTTGGGCTAATGAACGAGTAGAACAAAGTTTATCTCAAGGAATTCTGCAAGGAAAGCAAGATTTAATTATTCGTTTACTAACTCGTAAGTTTGGCACAATTGCACCAGAGTTACAGACAAAAATAAAGAGTTTATCAGCCCAAGATTTAGATGATTTAAGTGAGTGCGGAACGCGTTCCGCACCCCAGTCTTTATTAGATTTTTCTGAACTCTCAAGCTTATCCAATTGGTTAGCACAACGTTAATTAAGGTTCTATTTTAACCCAGAGCGCAAAATACTAATCACTAACCATAACCCCAAAAAACTAGCAACAGCAAATAAAACATTACTAATTAAAGACAACTGTTGAGATTGTGCCCCACTGGAAATAATAGCCGCTCCAATAATTAATGACCCCACCACCACACTAAAAGATAATCGATTTGCCGAATCATCCATACTACGGCGAACCGAACTTAATTCTTTTAAATTCAAGTTCCATTGCAAATTTTCTGAAGTTAAACCCTCTAATAAAACCTCTAATTGTCGGGGAGTTTTTAAATAAATTGACTTGAAGTCTAAAGCCGTTCTTAAAAGAGTTGGTATTGGATTATCCCCTATCAGTTGACGACGAAATAAATCAGTAATTAACGGTTTTACTTCCTCAAAAACATTAATATCAGGATTAAATTTTCTCGCCACTCCTTCTAAATTGGCTAAACTCTTAGCATATAATCCTAAATTGCCTGGTAATTTAATTTTATTATTCCTAGCGACCTGTAAAATGGCATAAAAAATTTCACTAAAATTCAGTTCAGAAAGATTTAAATTATAATATTTTCTCAACAAGCGGTCATAATCATTTTTTAAGCGAACTAAATTCACCGCTTCTCCGGCCTCAGATAATTCTAACGTCAATTGACTGCATCGTTGAGCATCTAAATCTACAATTGCCAATAACATCTCCGTTAATAACTGTTGAGTTCGAGGGTCTAAACGCCCAACCATGCCGCAATCAATTAAAGCAATTCGCCCATCTTTTAGATAAAAAATATTGCCCGGATGAGGATCGGCATGGAAAAAACCATCAATATAAATCTGTTGAAAAAAGGCACGGAAGAGAAGAGTTGTAATGGCTTGACGGCGAGTTCGAGGAGCAATTTCACCAGCCGGAAGCGTAATATCTGCCTGTAATAAAGCCGTTCCATCTAACCACTCTATGGCTAATAATTTTTCTGTAGATATTTCCCAGTAAATATCAGGAATGACTAACTCTTCGGGATCGAACCAAGGACTTTTCGCTAAATTGCGGTCTAATTGCTCTGTAAAAAGCCCTTCTTGCCTAAAATCTAATTCTGATTTAACTGTTTTGGTAAACTCATCAGCCAAGTTGACAATATCATAATTTTGTCCAAATTCGGTTAAAGCGACTAACTCGGCAATGGCCTTAATTAAAGTGCTATCTTGAGCGACAATTTTATCAATACCTGGACGCTGGACTTTTAAAGCCGCTTGTCGTCCATCTTTTAAAGTAGCTTTATGAATTTGACCAATAGAACCGGCGGCAACCGGTACAGGGTTAATTTCACTAAAAACGTCTTCTAATGGTTGTTGCAGTTGTTGACGGATGAGGAATTCTATTTCATCCCAAGGAACCGGCGGAACATTCGCTTGTAGTGCAGTCAGCGCTTCAATATAACTAGGCGGTAATAAGTCTGGACGGGTACTCAGGAGTTGCCCCAATTTGACGTAAAAAGGCCCTAACTCCACTAAAATTTTTCGCAATACTTCGGGCCGGGGAATTTGAGGTTCATCGGTTTTTCTGCCGGTTAATAAACCTCGCATATAGTCCCAACCGTTGCTGAAGACAATTTCTATAATTTCTCGTTGACGTGAACTGGTTTGAGTTAAAGAAAACATAAATATTTAATTATTGGTCATTAGTCATTGGTCATTGGTCATTGGTCATTAGTCATTGGTTATTAGTTATTAGTTATTAGCGATTAGTTTCATGAACAACATAGTTATTGCTTATGGATTGATTAGCCGCTCATAGGATATTATCAAAAAGTCACTCATGACTAACAACTAATGACTAACAACTAACAACTAATGACTAATGACTAATAACTAATGACTATAACAATTTTTCTAACTTAGGATCGCCTTGGAGCAATTTGAGAACTTGTTTGATTTGCTGAGTATGGTTTTTGTCCACCACTAAGGTAACATTGCCATCCCGCACAATCACTACATCCTCTACCCCAATGGTAACAACAACTTCATCCGGATTGCTGGCATAAATAATTGCTCCTTGGGTATCTTGCTCTATATGATGTCCAATGGCTACATTTTTCTGATTTTCTTTGGCAAGCCTTTCTAATGCATTCCAGTCCCCTAAATCATCCCAACCAAAGTTAGCCGGTATCACATAAGCTAACTGGGTTTTTTCCATTAAAGCATAGTCAATACTTTTCTTTTCTAATTGCTCATAAGCGGCTATTCCTTTTTCTAATAAAGGATGAATTATATTGGGTGCATAAGTCTCTAATTCATCTAATACCACTCCCGCACGAAAGATAAACATACCGCTATTCCAACTATATCGCCCAGTTTCAATAAATGATTCTGCCGTTTGTTGATCGGGTTTTTCTGTAAAGCGGCTCACCCGATAAACCGGTAAACCCTCATAATTATTATCTAATTGTCCTTGTTCTATATATCCATAACCCGTAGAAGGATAATTAGGCGTAATTCCTAACGTAACGATGGCCGGTTTAGTTAAGGCTAACTCGGTTGCTGCGGTTAAGGTTTTTTCAAACCCTTGTTGATCGCCGATCCAATGATCGGCCGGAAAAAATCCGATGGCGGTTTCTTTCCCATAACGTTTAGAGACTTCTAAAGTTGCCCAAGCCACTGCCGGGGCGGTATCTCGTCCTTCAGGTTCCACTAATAGGTTAGCTTCAGGGAGTTGAGGCAGTTGTTCTCTGACTCCATCGGCAATTAATGCACTGGTGATCACCCAAAGATTTTCCCAGCCGCCAGCGAGAGATAATAGCCGTTCTGCGGTGGCTTGTAGGAGACTTTTGCCGCTTCCATCCAGGGATAAAAACTGTTTGGGGCGATGTTTGCGACTTAGAGGCCAAAAGCGCTCGCCTTTACCACCAGCGAGAATAACAGGGACCAGAGAGTGATTGCTCATACTGCTTTGTATAGGATTTAATGTATTATCATCGTCATTGTGTCATTGGAAGCGGCTATCAGGCAATCCGAATTTTGGCTCGTCCCTAGTATTGTATAGAGAAAAAAAAAGGGGAGATGGAGTTACAAAATCATTTTTCTCCAAATCTCCCAGTATTCAGAACTCTTTTAGTTTTCAGTTTTTCTTAGATTTTAGAGCAACTTTTCTTAGAGTCTAGTTCAGCTAATTTGGGTTGTTCTTGTTTCACTATTTCCCATTTTTCTTTTAGTGCTTTAATGAACTCTTTAACTTTTTTATTTGGATCATTAGGCTTAATTTCATCTGTGTTTACAATTATTTTCCAAGCATTTTTAATAGCTTGTTTTTCTTTTTGAGTTAATTTCCACGACAGAGGCGGTCTATACTGCTGTCCTTCATATAAAGAAGAAAGACTTTTTAATCTATTGGCTTCTTTAGATTGATCAGATTCATTAATTTCTTCAGGAGGAACATACGCCGGAAAGAAAATAGGATAATAATCAATTTCAATATCTTCCCCGACTTTTTGATTTTTCCATCGTTTGATCAAAATTTCTACTTCCTCTGCATTGCGTTGTACTGAAATGGGGTCTCGAACTTTGTAGAGTGCTAATAATGGGCCGATTGTTGCCATAAACCAACCGCCAATACCTTCAACTTTTTCTTTTGCAGGAGATTTAGGAAAGGGGTTAATCTGTAATACGATAACTCTTTTGAGGTTTAAATCACTTTGCTGCTCTAACCATTTATTGAGCCATTCTAAAATTGTTACAAATCCAGAATTATCAAAATAGCCTCCATCAGCGACATGATAATTTTTCTCTACGTTCTCTTCTTTAGTATTACGGCAAATTGGTGATACATAAGGAAAAGTAGCTGATAGTCGCGCTGCTGTAACAACTGGAATGTCATAACCTTTATAAAGGCTATTAAAATCCTCTACAATATCCTCACAAACTCGACTCATATTTTCTGGGAGATCATTAAAACTCATGGGCGAAATCAAAAATCGCTTACCATTTTCTACCAGAGTGGCATTAAAAATAGGGATCGGGATTTCACCTTGAATAACCTTGTTTCGTAAAGTTGCTAGGGTAGTTAACTCTTCTGGGCATTTCATTTCTTGTTGCCAGTTTCTTTCCAAAGCAACCCCCCGATCTAGCATTTTTCCAGCCAGCCAAGGAACACCGATCAAACGCCATAAATCGGGATAGGCTAATCCCCATCCGGTTGCATCTAGACTATCTGAGGTTGCGCTCTCGAAAAGCTTATCCTGTTCTCTCATACAGCCAATGTTTTCCAACCGATCTAGATAATACATTGATCCCACTGAACCCCCAGAAACGGAACTAAGTAACCCAATCGATTTGGTAAATGATTCTCCTAGCAAGTTGTGTAATCCTATTAAAACTTGTGCTGTCCATCCGGCTGCTTGAATTCCTCCACCACTGGCGCAGACAATAACTAAAGTTTTTTCGTTAGTTTGAAGTGCAAGACGGTTATTTACTGCTGTTTTAAATTTACAATCCTCCTGAGTCGAGCTATCTTTATGTAATTGATAAAAATGATCAACACCAAACCACCAAAAGCTGATGGCAAAAAATATTACCAAGACAACTAAAATAAAAACGCGAAAGTAATCAAAATAAAAAGATAATTCGCCCAAGATCAGATCGAACGCGGCAAGAATAAGCAATAAATAAAGTAAGGCCGGAGATTCTCGTCTTCTAGTCTTTTCTTCTGGACAAGGACACTCTTTTTTTTCTGATTTTGGTTTAGCTCCTGACTGCGACAAAGAGGGAAGTTTGGGCGGCTGAAATTTGAAATAAATGAATATGTAAACTAACAATTCAACTAAAGCAAAAGCTAAAGTTGACAGATGACCTCGCGCTAACTCAGTTGGTTTCCCAGATTCTTCAATCAAATATCCCTCAATTCTGTCTTGAGTAATAAATTGAATAGGGTTAACAACTAAAGGGGAATCCAAAACTTCTTTTATTAACAACGCACGAGTCAGCGCTACCAGAAACAAAAGTCCAAAACTAATCAACAAACCCTGAATAACTCCATTCCTGGCTTTTCTAATAATTATTTCGTTTTCTTTGTAATCTAATTCTTTTTCTTTTCCTTCAATTTGTTTTTTAATTTTTTCTTTTTCTCCTAAATTTTCTTCTGGTATTTTGCTGCATTTTTCTTTAAGATCTGCTAATTCATCTTTTAATTGATTGAAGTCTTGATCGTGACTTCCCGTCAATTCTTTCTCTCTAGTAGAGAGCCACACCACTATAATACAAGTTGGCGCTCCTAAAACAATCGCTAATACAGATTGCCATATATAGAGCTGCCAATTATCGGAAATATCAAATTGATACTCTAGCCCAAAACGCTTTTGGGCATTAAGTAATATTGTATAGGCAGTCAAAACAATTGCCATTCCCGTCATAATTGCACCAATAATGACAAAAGTTAATTGCCCTTGACCTCGAAGAACAAACAAGTTCTTCAGCATCGAGCGAAGAACAGTTATTGATAAGATGGGTAGAGTTACCAACAATAAACCTACTAAAATTGGAACCCGCAAAAAAAAGAAATATTGGCAAACTTCTTTGGGTATAGATCCCCAAGTTATCAAAGTAATACCTAACACTACCATCCAAGCTAAAACCTTGAGCATGGTTAGGATTTTCTCTTTCTCAATCAAATTATTTGAATTGATTAACATTTTTTACTCCTTTCAGTTCTATTTTTAGCTATAAACTTTAAGCTCAACATTTAACAAAAATTGCAGACAAACAAAAACTCTTTTTTTATATTACTCTCCCAAACTAAAAATGCCAAGAGTAAACTTTAAAATTATTTTTATTAAATAAAGCTTGACAGTTCGTAAATTAGTAACAATTTTGTCAGGTTAAATACTGAACTTTTTAGAAGTCAATCAAAGATAAGTGCCCCAAAAAAAATGTAGAGACTAGGCAGACAAGTCTCTACAGAAGTTAATGGCTCAAAGCTACATTTCTACGACCATTGCTGCTCTTGTTTGACTTGTTGCCATTTATTTTTAAGGTCTTGAATCACCTTTTTAATGGCTTCATTGGGATCATTGGGAGAAATGTCTTGTTTAATAATGTCCCAAGCCTTTTGAATAGCCTCTTTTTCTCTTCGGGTTAATTTCCAAGAAAGGGGGGGCGCATAGCGCTTTCCTTCATTAAAGAAGGGGGTTGCTTGAATTTTCTGGGATTCTTGTGTGAAAACCGGAAAGAAAATCGGGTAATAATTAATTTCTACAGACGGATTGTCTATTTCCCAACGTTTCTTGAAGGTTTGCACTTCCTCTGCATTGCGTTGTACTAAAACGGGGTCTCGAACTTTCAACAGCGCCAGAACGGGTCCGATTGTACTCATGAACCAACCCTTACTCCCTTCTACTCTGTCTGTTGGGGGAGATTTAGGAAAGGGGTTGATCTGTAATATAATCACTCTTTTGATGTTTAATTTTTTGTCCGGGTTTAACCATTTATTGAGCCATTCTAAAATGGTCACAAATCCCGAATTATCAAAATAGCCTCCATCGGCGACATGATAATTTTTGTCGACATTTTTGGCGGGCGTGTTACGGCAAATGGGTGACACATAGGGAAATGTGGCTGATAGCCGCGCTCCTGAAGTAACCGCTAGGTCGTAGTCACCATAAAGGCAATTAAAATCGGCGACAATATTTTCAGAAGCTCTAATATTTTTGTTCTGAACGTCATTAAAATTCATCGGGGAAATCAAAAATCGCTTTCCATTTTCCACCAGCGTCGCATTAAAAATAGGAATGGGCAGTTTCCCGTCAAGGATTTTTGTTCGCCAAGTTGCTAGAGTGGTTAATTGGTCGGGATTTTTCATTTCTTGTTGCCAATCTCTTTCTAAAGCAGTCCCCCGATCCAGCATTTTTGGAGCCAACCAAGGAATACTAATTAAACGCCATAAATCCGGATAAGCTAATCCCCATCCTGTGGCATCTAAACTATCTGAGGTTGCTCTATAAAAAATCTTTTCTAATTCTTTTTCATTGTTAGGAGGGCATCCTGTGCTATCCTCACAGCCATCTAAATAATACATGGCTCCCACTGAACCGCCAGACACAGAACTAATTAAGCCGATAGATTTGCTAAATGATTCTCCTAATAATGATTGTAATCCGGTTAAAATTTGTGCTGTCCAACCGGCGGCTTGAATTCCTCCACCACTGGCACAGACAACCACTAGAGTTTTTCCGTTCTTTTGAAATTCCAGACGTTTATCGAGAACTGTTTTAAAATCGCACAGTCCTTGAAACTCGCTCTTGTTAGTCAGAGAATCTGGATATAATTGATAATAATGATCAACCGCAAAAAACCAATAGCTAAAGGCAAAAACTATCACAAAGAAAACTAAAACGGGAATGCGATAGAAATCAAAATAAAAAGATAATGCTCCTAAAGTTACAGCGAACACTGAGAGAATCAGTAATACATATAATAAAGCGGGAGATTCTCTTCTTTTTGGAGCCTTTTTAATTTGATTAGGTTGGGGAATTTGGGGCGGCGCAAAGAGGAAAAAAATCACTAGGTAAACTAACAATTCAACGAAAACAAAAGCAATAGTGGGTAGATGACCTCGAGCTAATTCTATTCCTTCGGGTGTTTTAATGAGATATCCCTCAGTTCTATGTTTGCTCACTACCTCAATCACCTTGATAACTATCGGTAAAAGGGATACCTGAGACCTTAACCACTCACGAGTGATGCTGACAAGATACAAAACTATAGCACTGATTCCTCCTCCTAGAAGCACTGATTCTAAGCCTTCTTTACCAGTTAATTCTCTCTCTTCTATTGAAAGCCGCGTCGCTGTAATACAAGTGGGTAATGCCAAAACTATTGCTAATACATATTGTATCCAAATCTTCAATCACAAATTTATGAGTCAGATTAAAACGATCTGGCGCATTGATTAATATGGTATTGGCAATCAATATTGTGGCAATTCCAGCAATGTTCGCACCAATAATGACAAAGGTTAATTGCCATTTTCCCCTAAGTACGTATACATTCTTCAGCATAGAGCGCAATAAAGTCGTCGCTACTATGGGTAAGGTGATTAAAGATAGACTGGCTATAATGGGAACCCGCATAAAGAATATATATTGCCAGAATTCCCGAGGCAGAATTAGCCAAACTTTCAGAACAATAATTAAAAGGATAATCCAAACCACCAGACTGATTTTTTTATCCTTCATCCAACCGAGAAATTTATTCAATGCTGTTAACATTTTCCCTCCTACTCATTTTTGTTACTCCTTGCTAAATTTTCAGGCATAAAATAGACTTCGGTTATTTTTTTCCCAATTCACCTCAGCCCGATTCAGGTTACTGGTTATTTTTGTTAGCTCTTTTTTTTGACAGACAGCAATACTTTACTGACGAAATTGATTAGCTCGTTATTCATGTTTTCAAGCTAAGTCACTTCTTATATTTAATGATTAACAGGATAAGTTGCAAAAACTATTAACTCTATCTTACTCATTAAAACTAAAGAGTCAAGGAAAAATTTATGAAGTTATTTTAACTGAAGATTTTTTGTCTTTTCGGGGAGCAAAAACATTAAGTAAATTGATCGAGAGATTGTCATTAAACCCTAAAAATTTCTTGGCTCTGATTATCAAAAAGTTTTGAGACAAAAAAGGGACATTTTGTCAACCTCAGCATTAGAGGAACTTGTCGCGGCTCTTATACTTCTAGATTAGTGAAGATTACCCAAATAACTAAGTTTCAGCAGGGTAGTTAGTGGTCGTGAGGTCAGTATGGCAAATAGTGTAGAAAAATTTTCCCGCAAGGCAAAAGCACAGACAAACCCAAGCTATCCCCATCAAAATACGATAGATGACCCCCGTTTACCCCCTGCTGGAAATGGTCATCCCAGTTTTTCTAAACCCCCACGTCCGACAAAAAGCTTATCGCCTTTTTATAAGGGTTTATTGTGGGGAGCAACCTTTAGCCTGACGGCGGCTATTTCGGCTATGTTAGGTGCTAGTGTGACTTTAGTGAGTCCTCTATCGGTTAAGCTTCCCCCGCTATTGCAAAAAGTCGGGTTTGTGAGCGGCAAACCCCCCATTCAAGGAAACCTACAAGGCTTAGATTCTCTATTACAATATCGCATCTCTCGCCCTGTTAATGTTTTGGTCATGGGAATTGATCGCGTTCCCAATGCGAAAAAAGGCTCGTCAGAAGTTTTTGGAGGTCGCAGCGATACGATGTTATTATTGCGCTTTGATCCGAGTGATCATTCTGTGCGAATGTTGTCTATTCCTCGGGATAGCCGCGTAGAAATTCCCGGGGTGGGTTATACCAAAATTAATGATGCTAATGTGCATGGCGGGCCGGCTTTAGCGGCGAGAGTGGTAAGTAAAACCTTAAATGATGTCAGTATTGATCGCTATGTAAGAGTTACCACTGATGCCTTTATAGAATTAGTGAATTTGGTGGGAGGAGTCGAGGTATTTGTGCCTCATCCCATGTCTTATCGGGATGTCACCCAAAAGCTAGAAATTAATCTTCAAGAAGGTTGGCAAACCCTTAATGGTGACGGGGCCGAACAATTCGCCCGTTTTCGGACTGATCAATATGGAGATATTGGCCGAGTTCAACGCCAACAAATGTTATTAAAAGCTTTACAAAAACGTCTCTATACGCCTGCGATGATTCCCCGCATTCCCCAAGCGATGCAGATTGTTCAGCAATATATAGATACTAACCTGAGTTTGGAAGAGATGCTGGCCTTGGCTAATTTTGGACGGGAATTAAAGCGAGAAGATATCAAAATGGTGATGTTGCCGGGGCGCTATAGCAAAAAAGATGAGTTTGAAGAACATAAAAGCTATTGGATTATTTATCATAACCAGCGTGATCGGGTTATGCAAGAATATTTCGGGGTGCAGTCGTCTACTGTCGCCACTCAAACGCCAACCCGTCCTCATAACCGTCTTCGCATTGCCATTCAAAACGCTTCAGATGATCCGGGGTTAACTCAACGTGTGGTGGACTATTTAGCGAAACAAGATTTTCATAATGTCTATGTGATACAAGACTCCAATGAGTTGCTACGAGATTCAGAAATTGTCGTGCAAAAAGGCGATTTATCGGGCGCTCAATCGTTGAAAAGTTTGTTAGGGATAGGTAGAGTAGAAGCATCGTCTACAGGAGATTTAGATTCTGATTTGACCCTTCGTCTTGGGCTAGATGCTAAACAAATTCTCCTCGATGATAGTCAACTTCAAAATGCCGGTGCAGATAAAAGACCATGATCAAGATGCTGAAAACGCTCATGTGGCGTGGATTTGGGTTACTGTTAGTAATCGGTTTGGCTTTGTTATGGGTGCTGTGGGATGCCCGTCCGGCTCTAGCACAAGATAATACAGTCAACTATACTTATTCCCAATTGGCTAATCAGGATTTTTCTGAGAAAAATTTAAGGGGGGCTGTGTTTGCTGCCGCCGATATGCGAGGGGCAAGTTTTGAAAATTCTGATCTGTCCTATGCGATTTTGACAGAAGGGATTTTATTAAATGCCAATTTAAAGGGTGCAAATTTAACCGGCACTTTGTTGGATCGCGTAACCCTGGATTTTGCTGACTTAAGGGATGCTATTTTAACCGATGCGATCGCTACTCGTACCCGTTTTTATGATAGCGATATTACCGGGGCAGATTTTACTGGAGCCGTTATCGATACTTATCAAATTTCTCTCATGTGTGAACGCGCTGATGGCGTTAATTCGATTACAGGAGTATCAACCCGCGATAGTCTCGGTTGTAAAGAGTAGAATAAAAATAAACAACCCTTGAATCTCGCACGCTAATCATGTCTAAACAAGCAAGCATCCTTTTAGTGGATGATGAACCCGGAATCAGAGAGTCTGTACAAGCTTATCTAGAGTACGGCGATGAGTTTCAAGTGCAGGTGGCTAGTAATGCCCATCAAGCTTGGGACTTTTTGCAAAAAAATCCGCCGGATTTAGTGATTTCTGATATTATGATGCCAGAAGTGGACGGCTATCAATTTTTAAAAAAATTACGAGAAAATCAGCGTTATGAGACGATTCCAGTGGTATTTTTAACGGCTAGGGGCATGACCTCTGACCGTATTCAAGGTTACAATGCTGGATGTGATGCTTATATTTCTAAACCTTTTGATCCAGAAGAGTTAGAAGCTATTGTTAAAAATTTATTAGAACGCCGAAAAGTGAATAGCCAAGGCAATGCAGATGTGGCACAATTGGCAGAAATTGCTCAAGATATTCGAGAAATTAAAGAAAAATTGGGCCATACTGAGAATTTAACCACTACGCCGCCGCCGATTAAAATTGAGTTAACACCTCGAGAACAAAGTGTTTTAGATTTGGTCGCAGAAGGGTTAATGAATAAGGAAATTGCTGCCCGTTTGGATACTAGCGTTAGAAATGTGGAAAAATATGTTAGCCGCTTGTTTAGTAAAACCGGAACCAATAGCCGCACCGAGTTAGTGCGTTTTGCCCTTAAGCATGGTTTGACAAAGTAGACAGAGGCACTCATGCACTCAGGCACTCAGGCAAGAGTTAGCTTAAAGCACGCGGGATGGCTCCAACGCTAGAGCCACTCCCTGAAGGGTGAAGCCGTTTAAGTGCCTAAAAAAGCCCTGTGAGCGTAACTAATTCGCTTTAGCGCGGTTGCCCAGAGGAAAACGCTTACTATTGTCATAATTGTCGTCTTTTTCTTGGCTATCAGTAGACTCTTCCGGCTTGCCGCTACGGGGTTGTCGATTTTTTCGTCCCCATCCCCCTGAAGTTTGGGTGGTTTTGCGACGAAACTGACGAGCATAAGCTTGATTACGTTGAGCTTTTTCTTTTTTTAAATTTCGGCGTTTTGACACAAGATTTCCTCAATGAACAATTAAAGGCTTACAGGGAAACACCTGAAGCCCTTGAAAAAAACTATCTAGAATTCTTTGATAGAGTGTTTAGTAGCGGGAATTACGTCTGTCTCCTCTTCCACCACCACCACCACCACCGTATGAGGAGCGGTTTTCTCTTTCTCTGGCTTTATTAACTTTGAGTTGTTTACCCATCCATTCTGCGCCATCTAAAGCGGTAATAGCAGAATCTTCTTGAGCGGATGTTTCCATTTCTACAAAGCCAAAGCCGCGACGACGGCCGGTATCTCGGTCAACAGGCATATAAACTCGCTTAACTTTGCCATATTCGGCAAATACTTCATTAAGGTTGTCTTCTTCCACCTCGAAGGGAAGATTTCCTACATAAATTGACATTGATTGTCTCCTTAACCCAATAATTGTGTAGCGAGATGAAAAATTCTGGAGACTAGCCTGCCAATATCAAACGGTTTCATCGATAATACTGTGAACAAACTGACTCAACGATTTTTACTCTCTGCTCTTACCTTAGCACATAATAAGTTTAAGATTACAAGTTCTTTGGGCCAGGTACTATTAAAAATCTTTAAAGATGACCATAGAGCAAGAGCAACTTCTGGGTAATCAACCTGAATACTTAGACCAACAATTCCACCTGATGCTTTTAGTGGCGAGATTACTCGTACAATACAGCGCCGCTACCGAACGAGTTTATCGGGCCATTGATGGACTCGCGGCTAAATTCCGTCTAGAAGCGCGGCTATTTGTCGATTATAAAGCCATCACACTAACCACAAAAAACGGAAATGAGTTTGCTTCAAGATTCAGTAAATCTATCCCTGTTATGAGTATTAACATGGCAGTGATCACACAAATTTTTCGTCTGCTCGAGCAAATTAAACAGGGACAGAAAAGCCTCGAACAAGCCCTCGAAGAATTAGAAAAAATCGCCAAAATTTCTGCTTCTTACTCACGCTTTTTAGTAGTTTTGATGTTAGCCATAGCGGCAGGAAGTTTAGCACGAATTTTTCAAGGAGACTGGCAAACTTGTCTGATTACGGGTGTGGCAACAGCCTTTGGGACAATAGTGCGGCAAGAACTGGCCGCGAGAAAATTTAATCTTTTTCTGATAACTTTTATAGTAGCTTTTGCGGGGGGTATTATTAGCGGCGTAGCCATTCAACTAAACTGGACCACCACCAGTGCTATTTGTTTATTAGTACCCTCAATGATGCTAGTACCTGGCGTGCATTTAATTAATGGGATTTTAGACTTAGTAGAAAATCATATTCTCGTGGGGATCGCCCGTCTAGGGTTAAGTCTCTCGTCATCTTAAGTGCCATTACTTTTGGGCTATTACTAGCGGCGGCTATGACCAATAATTTAATCCCTGTAACCAGTAGCATTCCCCCCTTAACTCTGCCGGAAGATATCTTTTTTGCTGGCCTAGTCGCTGCCGGTTTCGCCATATCATTTAATGTACCCAAAAAAATGTTATGGGCTTGTATTTTGTGCGGGATGGTGGGTCATGGAGCAAGATGGCTCTGTATTCAAAGCAGTCCGGGCATTATCTGGGGCAACCTGATCGCCTCCACCACAGTTGGTTTAATGACCATGTATTTTTCTCGAAGATTTCATGCGCCCTCAGCCGCTATCGCCTTTGGGGCAGTGGTGGGGATGATTCCAGGAATGTTTGTTTTTGAGGCTTGTAGTGGTTTAATTCAAATCGTTTCTGTGGGGGCAAAAGCCTCTTTACCTCTAGTAGCCAATACCCTCGCCACAGCCACTAAAGCCATTTTGATGACCCTAGGGCTATCCCTGGGACTTGCCCTGCCCACGTTAGTCTTATTTTATAAAGACCAGGAATAGAGGAGACTTAACTTCAAAAACCGTCCTTGTAGGTTCGGAAAACTACACTACCAAAGAGATGCCGACTCCCGTCACACTATAGATAAATGAGTAACTGATCTGCGGCGATAAAAATCATTCATACAGTTGATACAGTTCATCATTGAAAAGTTCTTATAGTTAATTAGATGGGAGCAGCTATCTTATGGGTAAAGTGGTTGGAATAGACTTAGGTACGACAAACTCTTGCGTAGCGGTAATGGAAGGGGGAAAACCAACTGTCATTGCTAACGCAGAAGGGTTTCGTACTACACCCTCAGTTGTAGCTTATGCGAAAAATGGCGATCGCTTAGTAGGACAAATCGCCAAACGTCAAGCGGTAATGAACCCGCAAAATACCTTTTACTCCGTCAAACGCTTCATAGGACGGAAATTCGACGAAGTGACTACTGAAGCTACCGAAGTATCCTATAAAGTTTTACGGGATAGTAATGGGAACGTTAAATTAGATTGTCCGGCACAAGAAAAGCAATTTGCCCCTGAAGAAATTTCTGCCCAAGTGTTGCGGAAACTGGTAGAAGATGCAAGTAAATATTTGGGAGAAACTGTTACCGAAGCAGTAATTACCGTTCCTGCCTATTTCAATGACTCTCAACGTCAAGCTACCAAAGACGCAGGAAAAATTGCCGGTATCGAAGTTAAGCGGATCATTAACGAACCGACTGCCGCCGCTTTAGCTTACGGGTTAGACAAGAAGAGTAATGAAACGATCCTTGTATTTGACTTAGGGGGCGGTACATTTGACGTTTCTATCCTAGAAGTGGGTGATGGCGTGTTTGAAGTATTAGCCACTTCTGGAGATACTCACCTCGGCGGTGATGACTTCGACAAAAAGATTGTAGACTTTTTGGCTGAAGAATTTAAAAAAGATGAAGGCATTGATCTACGCCAAGACAAGCAAGCTTTACAACGGTTAACCGAAGCCGCAGAAAAAGCCAAAATTGAATTGTCTAGCGTGACTCAAGCGGAAATTAACCTCCCCTTCATTACCGCTACTCAAGAAGGTCCTAAACATTTAGACCGCACCTTGACTAGAGCCAAATTTGAAGAACTTTGCTCGGATCTCATCGATCGTTGCCGCGTGCCGGTTGAAAATGCAATTCGGGATGCCAAAATTGACAAGAGTGCCCTCAATGAAGTGGTTTTGGTCGGAGGTTCTACCCGTATTCCCGCCGTCCAAGAGTTGGTTAAGAAAGTCCTCGGGAAAGAACCGAACCAAGGCGTTAACCCTGATGAAGTAGTAGCGGTTGGTGCGGCAATTCAAGGCGGTGTTCTTGCTGGAGAAGTTAAAGACATCCTGCTGTTAGACGTAACTCCTCTGTCTTTGGGCGTAGAAACCCTCGGCGGCGTAATGACCAAAATTATCCCCCGCAATACCACCATTCCCACCAAAAAATCCGAAGTATTCTCCACTGCGGTTGATGCTCAAACCAATGTAGAAATTCATATTCTACAGGGTGAACGGGAAATGGCCAGAGATAACAAGAGTTTGGGAACCTTCCGTCTAGATGGAATTCCCCCGGCTCCTCGCGGTGTGCCTCAAATTGAAGTAACCTTTGATATTGATGCTAACGGTATTCTCAATGTCACCGCTAAAGATAAGGGTACCGGTAAAGAACAGTCGATCAGTATTACTGGGGCTTCTACTCTGCCACAAAATGAAGTTGAGCGCATGGTTAAAGAGGCGGAAAATAATGCGACGACTGACAAAGAACGTCGTGAGCGCATTGACCGCAAGAACCAAGCTGATTCTCTAGTTTATCAAGCTGAGAAGCAAATTAAAGAACTCGGGGATAAAGTGTCTGCGGCTGATAAAACCAAGGCTGAAGGGTTAATTAAAGACCTCAAAGACGCTCTGCAAAAAGACGATGATAATCAAATCAAGACTTTAATGCCTGAGTTACAACAAGTGCTGTACAGTATCGGCACTAGCATCTATCAACAAGCGGGTGCTACTGGTGCCCCGGGTGATGGTGCTGGCCCTAATGGTGGTGCTTCTGGTGGTTCTACAGGGTCTTCTGGCGGCGGTGATGATGTCATCGATGCTGAATTCTCTGAAACCAAGTAAGCTTTAATGTGCGGCAATAATCTATAAATAAGTTTTAGGTGTTGGGTTTTAGGAGTTTTTCCTCGGACTTGACACCTAAAAATTTATCAATTTTACAATTGGCATCTTTTACATCCTCATTTTGCATTTTATTTGGCAATTTTGCGCCGCAGAAAATAGCACCTTGGCTTTTTGCTGTGTTCACTTTTAAGCCTTTAACATTCTCGAGGATAGCTTTATAAAAATTAGTATTATTTACCTCAGCATTAGTTAAGTTAGCATTTGATAAGTTAGCACCTGATAAGTCAGCATTTGATAAGTCAGCACCTGATAAGTTAGCACCTGAAAGTTTAATCTTAGATAAATTTAAGTTATTTAAAGGGATATTTTGCAAATCGACATTAGAAAAATCTAATTGATTTAATAAACTTAAATCTTGTAAATATTGCAGAATAGATTTTTTACCTTCATTTTTTCCAGAGTAAACTGCTTTTAAAGGAATTGAAATAAACCCTACTTTAAGATGTGGGTTTATTGAAGAAGAGTTTTTATCTAAACTCTCTAATTCTTTAAAGGCTGAATAGGTTAAGCCTTTTAATAAATTTAATTTTGGTTGTTGTAATGTATCTCCTTGTTCTTTTACAATAATTTTATTTATACTTTCTTGATATTTATTGACGATTATTTCCTGTTTAATTTTAGCGATTTGAGTTCTGCCTAACTCTCCATTTAATACACTACATACTCCAATTTGATTTAAAACCAAACAAATCAATAAAACTCCCAAATATAAAATATATAAGCAAAACCCGATTTGGTTATTTATGTTTTTAATCCTTTTGTTTGGATGATTTAATTTAGTTACATCATTAAATAAAAGAGCAAAATACGAGGATTCAATAAATTGTAGTTCTTTTGAAATACATATTAAAGCTACAGCATACAAAATTGAAGTAATTACAAATAATACCAAATACAATAATTCTTGTAATCCAATAATAAATAAAGCTAAAAATTGAGAAAAAAATGCAACCAAACCAAAAAACAGAATCATTGAATAGATATGCTTATTGCCATATACTATATATAAATTTAGAGACTCCTGACGAACTCTTCTGATATCAGTTTCCCACCCTAGATTAAGTTCATAATCTTGAAAAAAATCTTTTTTATCTATAAGTCCAAATTTTTTAAAAGCTCGATTAATTTCTAATTCTAATCTAGTAATATAACCAGTAATATAACCAATACTTCGCATTTTTGACAGCCATTTAAAAATAAGAACGATACAGATCGAGGGGACAAACAAAACCAATAAAATAAACAAGAATAATTTCAAAGAATTAACCTGTTCAATATTTAAAGAATTAGAGTTTATTATAGTATTTATTTGAGCTAAAATACCTTGAATAGCAACAAATGCAATACCTAAGCCACCTAAGCCATAATAAAAAATATTAGTTACACTAGAACTTGTATTCAAGAATTCTTGCCTGAGAGTTTTATACTCCTCTAATAGAACATCTATTTTCTTATTAAAAATTGGAATTAATTTATCAAAGTTATTTAAATCAAGATATAGTTTAGGTTTTAAATCGATTGTTGATTGATGAAGTAGGTCTTCTCCTTGTTTAATGAGGATTGTTAAAGTTTCATATTCATCAAGATGATATGAGGTAATAAAAGATATGATAATCAGACGAGTTCTTGAAGTAATAAAATCTATCTTTTCTCTGATTGCAAAGCGTTTATCTTGATCGCTCTGTTGATTACTCTGTTGATTACTCTGTTGATTACTCTGTTGATTACTCTGTTGATTGCTCTGTTGATTACTCTGTTGATTACTCTGTTGATTACTCTGTTGATTACTCTGTTGATTGCTCTGTTGATTGCTCTGTTGATTGCTCTGTTGATTGCTTTGTTGATTGCTCTGTTGATTTTTTAAACTTATATCTATTTTAATTTTTCGGGAAAATGGGTACACATAAGCCTTGATATTGAGTTTTTGCCCAGTATTTCCCTGATTTTCTTCTATAAGTTTATTAGGAAGTTTTTCATTAAGAATGTCTTCCAAATATTTCGCTAAATTATTTTTTTCTAGGGGATTATTTTTAATATTCATACCAAACTATCCTCAAAAAATGATTAAATAAATCAACCAAGCTCAAAAAATAAATTCGAGGATAGCAAGTCAACCAAAATCAATTAAAAAATAGCTGATTACTCAAATAAGTAAAATTTAAATTAGCCGCTTTCCGAAAGGACTGCTAATTCATACTTTCATAATTTTAGGAGAATAAAAAATAACCTGCTTTAAAAATACAAGATTTTTAACAATTATCATTAGATATGATTAGGACTTACGCACTACAGCACTACGCATTAAAGTTAGGACATGGCGAGAAGATAAAACCCATAATCAAAGGTGGGATATAAATCTTCTGACCCAAAAGTCATTCGAGGTTGTGCTAGGGCTGATTCTAATGCGCCATGATCTCGTAGTCCGGTCATTCCTCCCCATTGTTGTATGAGTAGTTCATGAAGCTGAAGAACTTCAGGTTGAGTGAGATAACGAGTCATGCTAAACGTTTATAAAGTTCTGTATTTTTAGTTAGGACGTAGTTGACAGCTTGATTGAAGTCAGGTGGATTTTCGGTTAACCAATCGTCGATTTTAGCGATCAAGAGTTGCTCTAAAGTTAATCCTTGCGCTCTCGCAAGTTCTTCTAGTTGGTCTAGTTTTTCGTCGGGAATTTGAATGGTTAGGTTAGACATAGTTTTTTATCGGTTTATGGTTTAGAATATTATAGTGTAAATTAATTATTCTCTCAAAAACCCTTAACTAAATGGCAATCTTTTAATCTTTTGTCAGCCCTAATCTATGAAATTAAAAACTAGAAATATCGGCTAAATCAAAGCTCAGTTATTAGGGGTAGCCTTTCAAACGGTAAACCGATGGGAGAATGGGCAAACGAGCGCCTTTACCGATTGCCATAAAGCAGATAGAGCAAGAATTACGACGCATGGGAGAAGCAGGAAAAGACTTACTCCAACAGTATTTTACCAATCAATTATATAGGAGGGTTATTAGGAGAATAAAAAATAACCTGCTTTAAAAATACAATATTAGGACTTACGCACTATAACGAAATCATTGAGGTAGATCTCAAAAAACCCAATCACTCAAAATCAAAATCGGTTTCCCCTGGATAAAACGCCTCATCTAAAATTTGTTCAAAACCATAAGGACACTCCAAGGGAAAAGTCTGATAAGATAAATTAGTTTCACTGACAGCTAACTCTCGACTTTTTCCATAAGCTTTCTCCATCGCCTCAGTTAAAAAAGGTTTTAAACTAGGATTATCTTCAAGTAAATCTTTTATATCAATCCGTTGAATCCGAATAGTAGCTAACCAACTGCGGCTCCGCTTATCAGGTTGATATTCCCACTTCAATAAATGTCCCATCAAAATACTAAGACGATTTCGGAGTTCTTGACGCTGTTGTCTCCCCAAAGATTCAATCTCCTCTATCAAATTAGCTAAATCCAATTTCTGCCATTGTTGATGGCGAAGTAACTCCACTTGCTCTTGTGTCCAAGCATAAAAATCTCTTTCATAAAGATTAACCATTTTCACTCAATCGCTAGTCATCAATGAACCCATAGTAAACATTTTACCGAAAGTTTGGGTTTAAAGCCCCGCCCGCCGATCGGCGGCTTTTGTTTTAATTCTAGCAAAAACGGGTAAATTGTGTTAAACTAAAATAGTCCAAGGTCGAGGATAAACAAATGCTAGTTGTCGAAGCTAAACTAAAAAACGGAACGTCTGAACAATACTCTAGACTTGATGAAGCTATATTAACAGCACAATTCATCAGAAATAAATGCGTTAGATATTGGATAGATAATAAAGGTACTACTAGAAATGACCTTCAAAAATATTGTTCTGTTTTAGCTTCAGACAAGACAACGCCTTGGGCAAACAAGTTAAACTCTCAAGCACGTCAATCAAGTGCAGATAGAGCATGGCAGGCTATATCAAGGTTTTATACCAACTGTCGCAACTCATCTGTTAAAAAGAAAGGTTTTCCTAAATTCAAAAAGCATACACGCTCAGTTGAATACAAGGTAACTGGCTATAAACTTTCTGATGATAGAAGAAAAATTACTTTTACTGATGGATTTAAAGCCGGCACATTTGACCTGTGGTGCAGCAATAAAACTCTTGTTTATTACTCGGAACAGCAAATTAAGCGAGTTAGGGTAGTAAGACGAGCAGATGGCTACTATTGTCAATTCTTGATTGACTACTCAAGAGAAGAGAAACACGAATTCACGGGTAGAATAACAGGGATAGATTTAGGACTTAAAGAGTTCTATACCGACAGTAACGGTAATACTGTAGAAAATCCCCGTTATTTAAGAAAATCCGAAAAACGTTTAAAGAAAGCACAAAGAAAGCTATCTAAGCGTTTTTGTAAAGGCAAAAAGAAACAGTCCAATAACTACCATAAACAAAGAAAAAAGGTAGCTAAACTACACTTAAAAGTATCTAGACAACGTAAAGACAAAGCAATCAAGGATGCTTTGGCGTTAGTCCAATCTCATGATCTGGTCGTCTATGAGTCTTTAAAGGTGTCAAATATGGTTAAAAACCATAAATTGGCAAAGAGTATCAGCGATGCTTCTTGGTATCAGTTCACCCAGTGGGTCAACTATTTTGCTAAGGTACACAAAATAACGTGCATCGCTGTACCTCCACATTTCACAACTGTTGATTGCTCGTGTTGTGGTGCGAAGGTTGAGAAAACTTTAAGCACTCGAACTCATCAATGTCCCAGTTGTGAAACTGTTTTAGACAGAGATTATAATGCAGCAATCAACATTCTTAAAAAAGGGTTGAAATACTTGGGAGCATATCTCAACGGTAGCGTAGGACATACGCAAACCGACACGGCAGTTGCTCTACTTGGGGAGACCCCAAGACCGCACTGCCTCCCCAACGCCTGCCAAGAGTCCGGCCTCTGGGTGTTTAACAGAGATGTTGAACATTTAAGCTGTCTCGTTGAAACAGGAATCTCTGACACGCAAGTATGAGAGAATCACCCCCGTTCTATGGGGGTGAGTATGTCAATGCTGTAAAATTAAACGCGCTAACCCCACGCCCGGATAATAATGACCGAGGATTTCTTGATGATCATAGCCATCATTGGCTAACCCATAAGCCCCTATTTGACTCATTCCCCGTCCTCCATGCGCCCTGGCAACAATATCATCAGTAGCCGCATAAAGAGACTCAACGATCCCTCCTTTATAACTGAGGATTTGTCCGGCTGTGGCATTGACCGCTTGTTGGGAAGTATTATATTCACTGATCACCCCTTTATAAACCTGCCAACGTTGAGTATTCCCTAAATGAAACCAGGGACTAGCAGGGCGAATAATATGAACCAAAGCATAAGAACGTGCCGCAATAGCTTGGGCTTTTAAAGCCTCCATCGGTGCTGTGGAGTGCATCTCACTTCCCACCACACTGTAGAGATATTCTTCGATATCGACATAATTCACCGCTAAAATACTACTTCCCTGAGACACTAATAACATTTTGCCCCGATACCAGCGATCGCCGAGATAAACTAATCCGCCCGCAGAAGGTTGAATAAATACTACCCCAGGCAGTTGCCAATCTCCCATATTTAAAGAAGAACCGCTAGGATAGACCCCCAACCCTTGGCCTGGAGAAAGGGTTTTCAGCACATTTCCGTTTCGGTCCACAATTGAGGCCGTGCTAGAAGTGCCAACATTTGTACTACCCGCATCAGTCATCACAGCCACTCGTATTTCCAATTTGGGCGCGGCATAATTGGGCGGCGCAGGGGGTAAACTGGCACGACGATTAACTACCGTTTGGGCCGAAGCTTGTGAGGAAAAGGATTCTTGTTGAGGCGGTTTTGGTTTTTCCTTTTTTTCGGGTTCTGGAGGGGTTGCTGTCGGGGGTTTCGCCTTGGGTTGTTCGGCTTTTTTAATCTTTTCTGGAGTCGGTTGGGGTGACTTCTGTATTAAAGTGGGGGGTTGTAATGCCGAAGAGGAGGCGGCTGAACTTTCCTCTCTCGGTTGTTCCCATTTTTTCGTGGGCGAGGGAATTTGCGACAGAGGAGGTAATTGATTAGGCGGTGGTAATTTAACAGTGGAGGATTCACTCGAAGATAAGTAAATCATGACAATCGGCACAAAGGCACAGACTGAGATAATCGGAACAGTCCAATTACCGATTCCCTTGACAATTTTATGTAGAGGCAATTTACTGATCATCTGCTAATGAGACCCTTTTCACTCCTCATCTGTTTCCTAGGTTGACCCAGGTGCGTTTGCTTTTTAACCATAGCATGATCTGTCCTCAGATGGTTGTCAAAGCCATTGATCTTATTGTATTTCTCTAGAATTGTAACCCTGACAAGGCTTTCTCACTGACTGCTAATTTTAACTTGGTTAAGTCAAGTTTCTCAGGTAAAAGGCTAAGCTGCCTACCTTGAAGATTCTGGCTAAATTTTATTGCTCTGTAAAAACTGTTAAAATAAGACTAGATTAGAGGAGTTTGTTAAACCTTATATTAATTACGATAAGTTTGATAAAATTTTTAGCAAGGCCCTATTTTCATTAAAATTATTTCAGGGTGAGCCTTTAACCTTAAATCCGATTTCTGCCAAAACTTGATAGGTTTTTGCTCTATTAATCTATTGTTGAAAATACTTAATTGATACATATAGAATCATGAATTATTCATTTGTTAAGCAAACTGAACAGGAAGATCAAATTTTAGTGGTTGATGATTCGCCCGATAACTTATTTCTTATTCAAACAATTTTAGAAGAACAAGGGCTGAAGGTGGTCTTAGCTCAAGATGGATTAGCGGCTCTCAATCGAATTCAGGAAAGTTTACCCAAGTTAATCTTGCTGGATGTCATGATGCCTAAAATGGATGGTTTTGAAGTGACTCGCCGCATAAGAGCTAATGAGAATCTACCTTTTATTCCGATTTTATTAATTACCGCTTACGATCAACCCAGTGCGGTGAAAGGGTTAGATGCCGGTGCGGATGATTTTATCCGTAAACCGGTTGATGTAGATGAATTGTTGGCTAGAGTCCGCTCACTGCTGCGGCTCAAACATAGCGTAGATAAACAGGAACAAATGCTCAGAATGCGGGAAGATTTTGTCTCGCGTCTGACTCATGATTTAAGAACCCCTTTAGTGGCGGCTGATCGAATGCTGACGTTGTTTCAAGATGGGACTTTTGGCTCAATGTCCGAGGAGATGAAAGAGGCGGTCATCACCATGACTCGTAGTAACCGGAATTTGTTGGAATTGGTGAACAATTTGTTAGAGGTGTATCGCTATGAAGCTGATCGTAAGATTTTAAGTTTTAGTGCAGTTGACCTGAAAGAGTTAGCTCAAGAAGTGATGGAAGAATTAAAGCCTCTGGCTCAAGAAAAAGGCCTATTACTGAAGTATGAACTACAGGAAAATGTGAAGACCACTGTCACCGGTGATCGCTTAGAATTACATCGATTGTTCACTAATCTGATCGGAAATGCTATTAAATTTACTGACGAAGGTTATATCATTGTGCGGCTTAATAATATAACTTTTCGTGGCAATTATCCTCAAAAATGGGTAGTTTTTACGGTTGAAGACACGGGTTTTGGCATTTCACCAGAGGAGCAAAAAAGGCTTTTTAATCGTTTTCGCTCAGGAAATCATCGACGTGCCGGTAGCGGCTTAGGTTTGCATCTATCCCGTCAAATTGTGGAAACTCATCAAGGAACGATCGAAGTTGAGTCTCTCTTAGGTCAGGGTAGCTTATTTAGGGTTTGTTTGCCGCTCAAGGAAGAATAATCGAAGCCAGAGGCGGATTAAAAAACTCCGCCCACCACTAGGTTAAATTTCTGAGCTAGAGCGCACCTCTCCACTCATCCCCCCAGAGGGACTCCCCATGAGGAAATCAGTTTCTTTAACAAAGCCACTATAAGCTTCCATGCCGTGTTCGCCCACATCTAAACCTTCCATTTCTTCATCTTGACCAACTCGAATTCCTAAAGTAGATTTAAGGGCCATCCAAACTATAGCGCTTAAGATGAGGGTAAAGGCAGCGACAGAAACGATCCCAATAATTTGAGTAATGATCAGGGAAAAATTGCCGTGAAATAATCCGGCCACTGCGCCTTCAGAGGGAGCAATGGGAATATTGGGATCAGCAAAAATTCCTACGGCCAGAGTGCCCCAAATTCCATTAACTAAGTGAACAGAAACAGCACCCACTGGGTCATCAATTTTAAGGTTATCGAACAAGGAAACCGCGTAGACAACGATAATCCCGGCGATGATGCCAATGGCTACTGCTCCCCAGTAGGAAACAAGGTTACAGCCTGCGGTAATGGCGACTAATCCGGCCAGAATACCATTAATAATCATACTCAGGTCAGGCTTACCATCTTTCAACCAAGAGGTTACCGTAGCCGCAATACCACCGGCTGCACCGGCTAGGTTTGTGGTAACAGCAATGTAGGGAACGGCTTGATTGACGGCTAATTCTGAACCCGGGTTAAAGCCAAACCAGCCTATCCAGAGAATTAAACAGCCTAACGTCGCAATGCCTAAATTGTGCCCCGGCATAGCATTAATGCGACCATCACTATTATATTTTCCCAGTCTAGGGCCAAGAATCGCCGCACCCGTTAAAGCCGCACAGCCTCCCACCAGGTGAACCACTGTAGAACCGGCAAAATCTTTAAATCCTAACGTTCCTAGCCAGCCGCCTCCCCAAGCCCAGTGTCCGGTAATGGGGTAAGAAATGCCAGTCAGCACCAAACTGAAGATCAAAAAGTCCACAAACTTAATCCGTTCAGCTACCGCCCCGGATACAATGGTGGCGGCTGTTCCGGCAAAGGCAACTTGGAAAAGGAAATGAACAGGAACGGGTAACCCCTCTGGAAAGGGTTTTAGACCATAGGTTTCTGACGTGCCGCTTAAGAACCAGCCGCCTGCCCCTATAAAAGGGTTACCTTGACCAAACATTAAAGAATAGCCGATCATCCAATAGGCAATACTGGCTAGGGCAAATACGATCAGGTTTTTTGCCAGAATATTAACGGCATTCTTTTGACGACATAAGCCGGTTTCTAACATACAGAAACCAGCATTCATGAAAATGACTAAAATTGCGGCGATTAACACCCAAATCATATTGAGATAACCTTGTAAATTGGCTACCTCAGAAGTCCCTTGAACGGTAATTTCTACATTATTTTGAGCCGCTACAGCCGTATGCCAAACAACGATTATAATCGCCGATAAAGGAATACAAGCTAACCAATAGGGCGAGAATAATCTCGCTATGAATTTAAAAGGTTCTAGATAAGGCGCTTTCTCTTTCGTCTTGGGCCCATCTGACAGATACAATTGTTTCCTATTTTTGGGTTTTTTTGTTTGAGTTATGCTTTGTCTAGACATAGATATAGCTTCTACCAAGATATAGGCGATTCATCAAAGTTCACAGGCTGCCCTCTGAGCAAATTTTGTCTTAAGATCTCAACATTATAGATTTTGTCTAAGCGTTCCTCAAGTTAACTCTATGCTTTGTTACAAGGTCACTTGAGATAGTATAGTCGCCAAGATTTTTATGGTTTTTAAAGCTTTTTTCTGTAACAAATCATACTGTTTAGTCGGAATAGGGAAAAAGTTTTGTGAATATTATGTAAATTATTGTTGATGGTTTACAGTTTACAGAGATGAACACCTCATCAGAATTTCAAGCTTCTGCTTTTGATCGTGAAATGATGCAACGCTGTATTACCCTAGCGCGTAAGGCCCTTGGGGCAACGTCTCCTAATCCGATGGTGGGGGCGGTGATTGTCCGTGAGCAAGAAATCGTCGGAGAGGGTTTTCACCCAGGTGCGGGGCAGCCTCATGCGGAGGTATTTGCCCTATCAGTTGCAGCAGAAAAGGCAAAGGGCGCAACGATCTATATTAATTTAGAACCTTGTAATCATTATGGACGCACTCCTCCCTGTACAGAAGCCCTGATTAAGGCAGGAATTGCTAAGGTAATGGTGGGCATGATCGATCCGGACCCTCGTGTATCTGGAAAGGGTATTGAACGCTTAACTGAAGCAGGTATTGAGGTGGTAGCCGGCATAGAAGAAGAGGCTTGCCGCCGCTTAAATGAGGGCTTTATCCATCGGGTTTTGTATCAAAGACCTTTTGGAATTCTCAAATATGCAATGACGCTTGATGGTAAAATTGCGGCGACTTCGGGCCATAGTGCTTGGGTAACTGGGGAAGCTTCCCGCCGTATCGTCCATCAACTCAGAGCCGCTTGTGATGCGGTAATTATCGGAGGGAATACGGTACGTCAGGATAACCCTCATTTAACTACTCATGGGGTGTCTTCCCATAATCCTTTGAGGGTGGTGATGAGTCGTAGTTTAAATTTACCCCTTGAGGCTAATCTTTGGGAAACCGATAAGGTGCCTACTGTGGTGTTTACCGAGGAGGGAATTAACCCCCCGTTGCAAAAGCAGTTGTTAAAACGTAAGGTGGAGGTCATCGAGTTGGAAGTCTTAACCCCAACTCAGGTGATGCAGCATCTTTATCAACGGGGTTTTTGCTCTGTATTATGGGAATGCGGCGGGACTTTGGCGGCTAGTGCTATTACTGAAGGAATGGTACAAAAGGTTATGGCCTTTATTGCACCGAAAATTATTGGCGGAGAATCTGCTCCCTCGCCAGTGGGGGATTTAGGATTAGACAAGATGAGTAATGCTTTACAGTTGCAAAGGGTGGCACTTCAGAGAGTAGATAATGATTTTGTTATTGAGGGTTATTTACCAATGTCTTAAAAAATTTCTCAGTAAAACTATGGACATAAATCAGAGGATATTTCCTGAGTCAATATCCCTTTTAATTTGTTGTTAATTTTCCTTGGGTATATTAGAAGTAACCAACATTTAAACCTCAATTTATGGATAACTCCAACCCAACAAAAGTTAAGTTTGATGCCGTAAAATTACCTAACTTGGGAAAATCATCCGCCCTCGTTTTTCTCTTGATTTTTGGCATCATAATAGTTCCGGTGATTTTACGCAGTTTAATTATTATTCCCGTCGGCCATGTGGGCATTTTGGAAGGGGAAGGCGTGGTTACTCCTCAAATTCTTAAACCGGGCTTGAATTTGGTCAATCCTTTTAACCAGGTGAGCTTAATTTCTACTCGGATTCAAGATATTAAAGAAAAAATCGAAGCCAGTTCTAAAGAAGGATTAAAGTTTGATGTGGAAGTGAGCTTACAATATCGTCTTAATCCGGACAAGGTGATGACTGTCTATGAAAAATTAGGCTTGAATAATAATGATGTTTTAATCTCTCGTTTTCGTTCTCTGACTCGGGAAATTACCGCTCAATATCCCCTGGAAGAAATGGTCTCGGCAAAACGCCGAGAATTGGCTTATCAATTGCAAAAGCGGCTTGAAGAAAATTTAGATTCTTTGGGTTTTGTAGTAGAAGAAGCACTGATTCGAGAAATTGTACTGCCTCCAGATGTTCAAGAAGCTTTCAATCAAAAGATTAAAATTCAACAGCAGAGCGAACAAATGAAATTTGAGTTGGAAAAAACCCGTCAAGAAGCTCAACGCCAACGGATTCAAGCTCAAGGAGAGGCTGATGCTCGACTGATTAAAGCTAAGGCAGAAATGGAAGCACAAAAGCTTATTTCTCGCGGGCTTACTCCTGCTATGTTACAATTAAAGTCTATTGAAGCAACTGAAAAAATTGGGACTTCTCCTAATGCTAAAATTTATCTGGGCTTAGGGAATGCTTCTCAAGGGAATATTATTATCCCTAACTTTGACCAGTCTTCTAATAATCCTCCTAAATAATTAATATTTTTTCTTGACTATATTTCTTGCACAAGGGTTTATTTGAAATTATTCTCCCCCGATAAATACAGAGAATTTTTCGAGTAAAAGACCTAATTTATTAAGTAAGTAGCTGTCGGGGCTATTCTCTAATTCCTAATAATTGAATGAGCCAAGTGTTAGGGATCTCCGAGAGCCGCTTTAAGGCTTCCTCTAAATGAACCTCAAAATCTCGGTTTTCAATATCTATGATGAGTTTATAAATGAGTTCAAAGTGGATTCTGTCTTCTTTTTCCATCGGACGAAATTCCCCATTTTTAAAACTATTCAGGATGGCAATCTGTTGTTTACCTACTTTACCGTTAATATTCGGCTGTCTTACATCTCTCCAGAGGATAAATTGAATGTTTTTGTGGCTGTTTACTAATTGGTTAAAGTTGCTGATTCTAGCGGTAAATGAACTTCCCTCAACCTGTAAAAATGCTATACAAATGCTCTCTTTAGGCTTCTTGATAACTAAATGTTCAGGAATTTTTTTAGTCCCTAATCTCAGTTGCTCCATGTCAAATTGACTAATTTTTTCAAAAGCTTCACTGATAAAGGTCAATTTTCCTAAGTCATCATTATCATTGATAAATTGAATTTCATTATACTCTCTTTCTAGTATTTCTTTTTGTTTGACTAGGTAGGTTCTAATCTTGTCCTCATCAGGGTGAGGCGGTGGAATAAAAATGGGGGTGTCAACTGTTGTTTGATTTCCGTTTTTGAACTTCTGCTGTAGTTCTTCAATTTTTGCCTCTAAACTGCCTATTTGATGAACAACTTCTTGCCAGCTATTTTTAAACTGAATAAACTCTTTTTCTAATTTTTTTAGTCTTTGTTCTACGGCTAATGAAACAGGCGGAATAACGTCATCAATGATGGGAGGTGATGCGACGGGAATCTGACGAACTTTATAATTATAATAGTCGGCTGCCCGATTTAAAACCATCCGAATAGATTTTTGCTGGAGAATATCTTCTAATTCTTCGGGAGCAAATAAAGAATTTACATTTAAGTCAATGCCAGCCGCTTCTAATTTTATTTTGAGAATGTCTTTTATTTGTTCCTGAGAAGGAGATTGTAAATAAATCTGCTGTTGCGATACTCGACCAACAACTGCCCCATCAAAAATATATTGAAACTGTTGCCATCGCTCCGGAAATAAGTTTAAAATAATTAAACTATTAGGAACGTGTGTAAACATTTCTTTAACAGCTTCTCCAAAATTCAGCAATAATTCTCGACGATGTTCATAGCCTAAACTTTCCAATTGATCGAAGACAATAATTAAGGGTTCATCTAACAAGGAAAGCTTACTAAATACTGAAATGGCTTGCAAGGAAAATTCTTCTTTACTAATTTCATCATTCCAGTTTTCTAGTCCGATTAATTGAGCCGCACTTTCTGATAATTCTTCGGCGGCTAACCAACGAGCGGCTAAATTTCTTCTTTTCGGGTCTGTGTATCGACAAAATTCAATTATTCCTGTCAAAATTTGTAAATAATAACCACTAGCTCCCCATTCATTCAGCCACCAATCTAAAATTCTTTTTTTGATGTGATCCCAGAATTCTCGTTTTTTTTGCGTTCCTTCTCCTCCTAGTTGTTTGTATAAATTGAGGGGGTTATCTTTGACAGTCTTTTGAATATCAATGTCTTTTTGAGTCAGTTTTATAATGGTACTGCGGCTAATGAGTTTAACAAAACTATGAGCTAATAAATGTTCAAATTGAGTATAATCTGTCCCCGGTACTGGTTGAACAAAGGATTGTAAAATTTGGCTATAAGTATGATAAAGAACGGAGTTAGGATTATTCGGCGATCTAATAAATAATAATCGGTTAATTTTTAATAATTCTTGTGCCAGCCGCATAATTAAGTGAGTTTTCCCACTGCCGGGTTCACCAATAATGACCACTCCTTTGCTTTGGTGATTCTCATCATACTTAATATCAGTAATGGTGGATTTAAGTCTGGCAAATTCCCCCTGATAAATACTTTTTAAATCGGGATGAGTTTGAAAAGGATTGTCAACGCGATTACTCCCAAAAGGATTGGGTTTATTGGCTAAAGTGAAAGGATTTTTTTTGTCCATTATTTTTCGATACAATTGATAGGTAAATTCGGCATCATATCTAGCCGCATGGGCTTGTTGAGGGTTAAAATATTTGTGGTTGACTTTAAGTCCCAACTGTTTACTTAGGTATTCTAGAGAATAACTCGGTAAGTTCGGAAAGCTATTTTTCGCCAATTCTAGGCTACATTGAAAGTTTAAGTTTTGCCAGTCTATACTAACTTTTTTAAAACTATTTTTTAAAACTTGAATATCATGATTAGCATTATGACAAATAATGACCTTTTCTGAGGCGATTTTTTGAAAATCTGCGAGAATATCTACCAAAGGTTTAGACTTGAGCCGCCTACCATAATAATTGGGATCTTCTTGAGAAAAAGCCTCATAAATTAATTCTCCCTCAGCGTTAATAATGGCAATTTCTCTAAGCTGATCTCTTCCTTCTGTATCAATAACAATAAAATTTTTTATAAGGTCCATAGACTTCTTGTGGAAGGGTCAAAAATTTACGAATGTCCTAACTGCCAATAGAGATGCTATAAGTAAAAGTTTTGCTTGAGTAATATAAGATAAACCCACCCTATAGGGGGCGGGTTGTTCTCTATCTATTGTAATGATCAAAAATTCTGGGGAAATTTAAACAGAGGCAAAATAAATTTTCGCTTTTTCAGGATCGGGAATCATAGTCTTATCGCCTTCTTGCCATCCAGCCGGACAAACTTCATCGGGATGACTTTGAACATATTGAATCGCTTTGAGTGTGCGTAAAGTTTCATCTACACTACGACCAAAAGAGAGGTTGTTAATGGTAGCGTGTTGAATCACACCTTCTTTGTCAATGATAAATAATCCGCGCAGGGCAACACCCGCTTCAGGATCTAATACATTGTAAGCGGTACTAATTTCCTTCTTGATATCGGAAACGATGGGGTAAACAATATCTCCAATTCCACCATCTTTGCGCTCAGTTTGAATCCAGGCTAGGTGTGAAAATTCGCTGTCTACAGATACCCCTAAAACTTCTGTGTTGATGTTTTTGAATTCATCATAGCGATCACTAAATGCAATAATTTCTGTAGGGCAAACAAAGGTAAAGTCTAAGGGATAAAAGAATAAAACCACGTACTTACCACGATACTCAGACAGTTTGATGGTCTTGAACTCTTGATCGATAACGGCTGTCGCAGTAAAGTCGGGCGCACTTTGACCTACTCTTAGGCTCTCTGCCATACTACTCTCCTTGTGTGTTTACTCAAACTCGATACTTAACAAACTGTTACAACTATATCATACTCATAACGATTTTGAGTAACAAAGTAACGAAAAATACCAAATGCTGAGGAGAAGGCAGGAGAGTAAAGACTTAGGAATCACGCAAGGAAGAAAACGAACTGAAAAATTTTGCTGGTGCTAGGTTTCAATTATTATTATGGTTCTGTAGTTGATAGTAAGCAAGGCGAGAAAATAGTCGGCTTAAGTGCGCCCAACACCAAACTTGACGCAGGTGATGAGAACCTAGCGGCAAATGGCCTTTTGGTGCATTGAGGCTAAAGGTAAACTGTTGGTAATCTAACCAGCGTGTTTTGTTTTTCCAACCCACCAGGGTAGCAAATTTTTTCTCGGTATCGTAATCAGCATACAGAGAACCCCCAACACTAAGCCAAATTCCTTTTTGCACTGAAAACCCGAATCTTCCCCCACTATATTTAACCCAGAGTTGGTCAAGGGTGATCAGATCGTTATAGGAAAAACGATCCACATCGGCCGGGTAAACTTCATACCAGCTTTTCTTACCCATGATTTGTAGCATGAGCTTAGATGTTTCGAGATCGGCGGCTTGCCATTGATGAGCGGCGAGAAGCTCTTTTAAATTCGTGTAGTTAATCCCTTTTTTGCCGGTGGGCAATACCTCGTTACTGTCTAGTTTCATCATTTCCCCTCGATTAGTAAAACACTAAAAATTAAAGTGATTGATCACGATAACCTTTACAGGTTCTAGTGTAGCTAGTTTTTAAGTCGGGTTAGGTGAGCGAAATTAGTGACAAGCGGTGATATTGATCATTCTAAGCTTGTGATCCTCTTTTCGAGAATTCTCGGTTCTCAGAGCCGGTGTGAGCTAAAACGAGAAAACGATCCGCCTCACGAGCATAAGAATTGCTATCTATCCTTTACATCTTTATAAAGACTGAAAAATTTCTGACTTTTATCTATTCCTTTAGGTGAGCTAAGTAACGGCAAAAAAAATATCTTTTCTTTTTGAGGCAAATTCAGGCAAAAAATTGAACTTGTAGAATTTATAAGCTTATTTTATCGCCTAGACTTAGCAGATTAATTTGAACGCTTTTTCCCGAACTTTTCCGGTAAAAATAGCCGGATTTAATTTAGACAATACCTCAGACAGAGGGACGGACAAAGGGCAAAAGTTATTGTTAAAACAACTAAATTTTAAAGTCCACAAGGAAAAAAATTATGCAAGAATACTTTACTAAAAAAATCACTAAAAAAGCAGTAATGATAACCGGAATTACAAGCGCGACTCTTTTTCTAGGTTTTCCAGCATTAGCGGCCGTTAATAGTAATTCAGTTAGCTTGAATCAGGACTCAACTCAGGTTGTAGCACAAGCTGGCGTAGGCAACTCTAACGATATCAATAATGTTGATACAGGAGATAGAAATACTAGCCCTGAAGTTAATAGAGAACAAAATAGACCTGGAACGGGTGTTGACTCGGATACTAATATACCAGATTATACCAATGACAATAGCACTGGCACCAACATAAACAATTATCCGAATGGTAGAAATAGCAACACCCAGAATAACCGGATGATGCAAAATCGCACTGGTAGCCAAAATTATCCCAATGGCACCAATGGCACCAATGGCACCAATAGCAATAACAACAATAACCGGATGATGCAAAATCGCACTGGCAGCCAAAATTATCCCAATGGCACCAATAACAATAACAACAATAACCGGATGATGCAAAATCGAGGCGGCAGCCAAAGTTATCCCAATGGCACTAATAGCAATTACAACAATAACCCAAACAATTCTCAAATGAACAACTCAGGTGCTAATAATGATAATACTGGCACAGGTTCAATTAGAGGTCTGTGGTAATCAGCCATTTGCTCTATAAGAGCTATAAGTCGCTTTCTTAAGAAAAGGGGAAAGCACAGCAGAATTAAATGAATATTTTTCCTTTCCCCTTCCTGCCTTACAAGCGGATTGATTATGCTCTGATGGCTTCCAACAAAGCTGTAATCGCTTGATTTTCTTGTAAGTTAATCTCCCCATCGAGTAAAGCAACACTAACAGCAATGGGTAAAGCGATGGCGACTAAATCTGAGTCAAGTTTATTAATCAGTTGCTCTGATTGTTGGGGAACTTTTAAGGCGGCTTTAATCTCAGCTTGAAGGGAATGATCTAAATTCAAAACGTTTAAATGAGTTTTAATCAATTCCCATTCTAAAATCGAGTCAGGATGACCCACTTGAATCAGATAAGCCAACAATCTAGCCAAATATGTCTGCTGTTGCTGACTCATGCTATAGTGTTTTAGCTTTGAGCCATTTTCCGATGCTCCACAAGCACGAAGATGTTCTAAAATTGTTTGCCAGTCTGTAGCGTCACATGATTCGGGTTGTCCAACCGTCAAGGAAACTTTGATTTTGTCTGAAATAGGTTCGAGTTGTGTAATTTGAGCTTGTACCCCCAAATAACCCAACCAGCGCACAATGGTATCCATTAAAATAGAACGAGTAGCCATTGAGTTCGCCAACAGACGAATCTGAGTTTGCACCAAGGGACGGACAATTTTTGAAAGCATAACAATTAATTGATTTTAAGCATAGACCGATTCTCTGTTTCTATATTAGTTAACGCTTGTGGTTGAATTCTTAACCTTTGATACAAACCACTTGTTTTAACACAGCTACGATCTCTACAAGGTCAGACTGTTGAGCGATCACTTGATCAATGGGTTTATAAGCCGCCGGAATTTCATCGAGAACCCCGTGATCTTTGCGGCATTCAATGCCTTGGGTTTGTGCGATCAAATCATCAAGGGTAAATTGCTCTTTGGCTTGATTACGAGACATTAAACGTCCTGCGCCATGACTACAACTACAAAAACTTTCTGTATTGCCTTTTCCCTTGACAATATAGGATTTAGCCCCCATTGAGCCAGGAATAATCCCATAATCTGATAAATTCGCTCTTACGGCTCCTTTGCGAGTAACATAGACTTGTTGATCAAAGTGAGTCTCTTTCTCGGCGTAATTATGATGACAATTCACGCTTAATAGGGGTTTAGTGGGTTTTCCGCCGGCCAAATGTTTTTCCACAATGCGTTTAAAGCGGCTCATCATAATTTCTCGATTAAAACGAGCATAGCTTTGTGCCCATTGTAAATCTCGCCAGTAAGCCGCAAATTCAGGGGTTCCCGCCACAAAATACGCGAGATCTGCATCGGGTAACGAGGTTTGGCTTAATTTAGCTAACTGTTTAGCGGTTGAAATATGACATAAAGCCAGATGGTTACCGATATTACGAGAACCGGAATGTAGCATCAGCCAGACTTGCTCCTGTTCATCGAGACACAGTTCGATAAAATGGTTTCCTCCTCCTAAAGATCCCATTTGTTTAATGGCTTTCGTCTGTAAATCTTGTACCCCTGAATGTAATTGTTTAAACTCTTTCCAATGTTGCCAGTTATGAACCGCTTTTTCGATGTCTTTATTTTCATTAAAGCCCACTGGAATAGCCGCTTCAAGGTCTAAGCGAATTTTTTTGAGTTTACCTTCGAGTTGAGTTGCTCTAAAGGGCATAGCCAAAGCCGCCATCCCACAACCGATGTCCACGCCCACTGCGGCCGGAATAATAGCATCTTTCGTGGCAATCACAGAACCCACTAAAGCGCCTTTACCGAGGTGAACATCTGGCATTAAAGCCACGTGTTTGTATACAAAGGGTAAACAAGCCACATTTTTCGCCATTTGGGTTTCTTTTGGCCCTAACGGGTGATTTGCCCAAGATAAAATCGGCGTTGGTGTAGAAACTTTTACTTGTTCGTAAGGCATAGTTAGTATTAGATATATTACATATATAATACACCTAAAACAAGCATCTCAGAATTTATTTGTTGTATCAAGATCTACTGAAAGCGAACTCAAAACCTGTTACTGTCATGAGATAGGATCAACCCTAAGTATTTTGACCGATATAAGGCATGCGGATCGAGCAGTTACAGGCGTTCTTGGCAGTGGCAGAAACGGGGAATTTTGGCAAAGCGGCCCACAAATGTGGGGTCACTCAATCAACTATCAGTCGGCAAATCCAATCTTTAGAACAAGATTTAAAAATGTCGCTATTTCACCGCACTGCTCAGGCTAAATTAACCATAGCAGGCGAAATCTTATTGCCTCGGGCTAAAAAAATTTGTCAGGAGTGGGAAGCCGTTAATCAGGAAATTGCGGATTTACAGTCGGGAAAACAGCCAGAACTCTGTGTCGCAACGATTCACTCGGTTTGTGCCCATTATTTACCGCCCATATTACAAAAATTTTGTCGCCACTATTCAGGAATTCAATTACGAGTAACTGCCCTAGGTAGCGATCGCGCTTTAAAAGTCTTGCGAGATGGGTTAGTGGATGTAGCCATTGTCATGAATAATCGCTTTTTAACCGCTAGTCAAGACATGGTGGTAGATGTTTTATTTGAAGAACCCATACAAGTTTTAATGGCTGCGGAACATCCCTTAAGTCAATATGAAAAAGTGCCTTGGTCAGAATTAGTTCGCTATCCCCAAGTGGTCTTTAAAGATGGCTACGGAATGCAGAGATTAGTACAAGAGTGGTTTTCTCGTCAAGAAGCGACCCTAAATTCAGTGATGGAGTTAAACACATTAGATGCTTTTCGGGGAGTCGTACGACAAGGAGAAATTATCGCGCTTCTACCCCAGTCAGCGTTATTAGATGCTCATCAGGATATAACATTAGCGGTCCGTTCTCTAGATAATATCCCAAATACGCTTTCTTCGCCTCTACCTAACGGAAGATTTACTCATCAGTTAACCCGTCAAGTTGTGTTAGTGACTACCAGTGATCGTCTCCAAATTCCGCCCATCGCTCACTTTTGCGAGTTAGTGCGAGAATTCTCTAAGTCTCTTGGGCAGTTCCCAGAGAGCAACGGAAAATCGTTATCGATCACTCATCTTTCGTGAGCGCGGATTGGGGGTTGCCCCTCTAGCTCAACTGAGAGCTAGAATAAAAGAACATGACCTGATTTTGGCCTAAACCATGTCTCGAAACAATAATTCTCTTTCCCGTGAATTAAGAACCCAAGCGGCAATTTTAGGCTCGTTTGTCGCTATTTTTTGGGTGTTGGAAATTGCTGATCAGTTGATTTTCCACCGGGCATTAGATGGTTATGGCATCATTCCTCACAGTCTGATCGGACTTAGGGGCATTTTGTTTGCCCCCTTTTTACATGGGGGTTTTGGCCATTTGATCGCTAATACTATTCCCTTTATCATTTTGGGGTGGTTGGTGATGATTCAGGAAACGAGTGATTTCTGGATCGTGACTTTGGTAACCATGCTCATCGGCGGCTTAGGAGTATGGCTGTTTGCGGCTCCGGGTTCAGTGCATATTGGCGCAAGTATTTTAATTTTCGGTTATCTTGGCTTTTTATTGGCGCGAGGCTATTTTCAACGCAATTTAGCTTCTATTGTGATTTCTGTCCTCGTGTTTTTAATGTACAGTCCGCTTATTTGGGGTATATTGCCTTCTAGTCAGGGAATTTCTTGGCAAGGGCACTTATTTGGTTTTCTGGGGGGAGTAATAACAGCAAGATTAATTGCTAGAGAAAAACAATATTATCGCTAATTAAATTGATTAATTAGAGTAGAGACATGGCTTGCCGCATCTCTACTCGAGTTTTTTCCGTGAGAGGTTAGCTTTTTCCGTTGCCAGTAATTTCGCTACATACCTCATAAAAATCGATTTTGGGAGGGCTGGCAAATAAAGGATTCATTTTATTCAAAATAGCGTCATAATCTTCCGTTCTATGAAGCTCCATATCTTCTATTTTGTCCCAAATAATCACGGCAATGCCTTCATCAGTGCCCGGTTTTTGCAGTAAAAAAGCGCCTTTAAACCCTGTGGTAAAGGTGGAGACAGCTTTTTCATAAAGTCGCTGGGCTTCCCCAAAACAACCAGGTTTAAACTCACCTATCGCTACATAGGCGTATTTATGTTTCAGTAGAGACTCGTAAAAATCACTCATAATTAATTACAACAAGCACATGGATTAGGCGTTTATACTGACCATTAACCGATTAAATCTTTACCTTTCGCAGAAACTCAAGACTTTTTTAACGATTGAGACAGGATTAAACGGTTAAATGGATGCCGCTTTCAAGGCATTTAGCACTGTTAATATTTTACTAAATGATGAGCCTATTCCGTACAGGCTTAGCGTTTAAGAGACAGAACTAAACACCACAACGCGATCACGTCCTTGATTTTTGGCTTGATATAAAGCCATATCAGCCGACTGAATTAAAGTCTCCCCCTGCTTACCATGAGCCGGAAAACAAGCTACTCCGATAGAAACCGTGAGGGAAGTAAAAGCCGAATTATACTGTTGAAAATTAAGCTGTTTTATCCCTTTTCTAATTTGTTCTGCTCGTTGTTGACTATCCGATAAAGACGCTTCAGGTAAAATCAGCAGAAATTCTTCGCCCCCATAACGACAAGCAATATCACCACTGCGAACATTCGCCATTAAAAAATTCCCCACTTCATGCAAAATCAAATCCCCGGCTTTATGTCCAAAATTATCATTAAATTGCTTAAAATGGTCAACATCAATCATAATTAATCCCACTGGATGTTGTTTTCGTTGAGCTAAATTAATCTCCCTTTTTAAAGATTCTTCCATATAACGACGATTGTATAAACCGGTCAAAGAATCTTTAATACTTTGAGATTCAAGAGACTCTCGTAATTGTAAATTAACCAAAGCTAAAGAAATATGTTCCGAAACGGCTCGCGCTAATTGTTGTTTAACTTCACTAATTTTTTCGGGTTCTGATGTACTTAAATAAAATAAGCCTACAGCTTTCCCTTGAGCCATCATGGGCACACAAAGGCTTTCTACTGGTGCGGGAGTTCGGTGAGTATGGAGACACAACAAACTCGGCTGATTGGGTTTAACCAAATGAATATAACCCCGTCGCAAAGCCCAACATTCATCAAAAGTAAATAAACTTTTACTTGATATATTTTCTCCCCATGTTACTACGGCTTCGAGCAGAGTTTTAGAATCATTAAGCATATATAAGCCGCCCGAGCAGCCAGGAAATAAAGGTTGTAGTAACTCCCCGATCACTTCATAAGCTTCTTCAATATTTAAACAAGCTTGGAGAAAATCATTGACCTGATTGAGCAATAAAATATCTTGATGTCGTTGTTCAAGTTCTTTGACCCTAGCTGTTAATTGTTCATTAAGCTGTTGTAAAGCCTCCTCAGTTTTTTTGCGTTCACTAATATCGGTTAATAAGACCAACGCCCCCACATAATTTCCCGTATAATCATAAATCGGATTCGTCGTCATCATTGTCCATAAATGACTTCCGTCTTGACGAATCATTTTAAAATCATGATGATCCATTATGCCGGGACGGCGACGTTTAATACTATTAGTGACTCGAGCTTGCTCTTGAGGCAGCACAAAATCTAATAGAGACCTTCCTTTCATTTCTTCCAGAGAATAACCTAACATTTGTGCCATTCTCTGATTGACAAAAGTTGTCAGATTATCCTGATCAATAATCCATACTCCCTCAGCAGTGGTTTCAATAATTCGTCGATATTGTTCTTCACTTTGCCGCAAATCTTCAATGGCTTTTTTCCGTTCATTAATATCTTCGACAATGCCAATAAAATACATGGCTTGTCCCTCGGAAGTCCGTACCAGAGAAACACTCAAATGCACCCAAATAAAAGAGCCATCTTGACAAAGATAACGTTTTTCTAAGGCAAAATCATCCCGCTCGCCCTTGAGCATGGTTTGCATGAGAATATATTCCTGCTCAAAATCATCAGAATGACTGATAGATTGAACGGTTTTTTTCTGGAGTTCAGTTGCCGAATATTGAACGATATCAAGAAACTTATCATTAAATAAAATCAATTGACCTGATAAAGAAATCTGAACAATTCCTACGGCGGCTTGCTTAAAAATACTGCGAAATCGTTCTTCAGAGTCTCGTAAAGCTTCCTCGGTTCGTTTCCGGTCAGAAATATCCTCAACAATTCCAATCAAATATTTTATATTTCCTTGAGAATCCCACACAGTAGAAGCTGTTAAATTTACCCATTTAATCTCACCATTTTTGCGAATGTAACGTTTTTCTACGGACCCCGATCTGAGGTTTTCAGCTATTAATTGATGGACAAATTCCTGGTTATTTAATAAATCATCAGGATAAGTAATTTCTTGATAGGTTAACGAGAGAAGTTCTGACTCAGAATATCCTAATAACTGACAATATCGTTGATTGACTCGAATAAATTGACCAGATAAGGCAATAATTCCCATCCCCACCGCAGCCTGTTCAAAAATCGCCCTAAATTGAGCTTCACTATGAATTAACGCCGCTTCGACCTGAACCCGTTCTGTAATATCTTCAATGCTTAAAACCACTCCCTCAATTTCTTCCTCTATATTTAATAAAGGAGAAGCATTAAACGACAGTAATAACTGTTTATTGAAACCCCGCTCTTGAAGGGTAGGGTCTTCGTTGGGCAATTCGACAAGATGATGAACAGTAAAAATCGGTTGTCTTGTTTGCATGACTCGTTGAAAAGGAGATTGTGCATTAGAAATACTATTTCCCTCCTCATCAAAGATTTTCCAGGCTAAAATATTGTAGGGTTTAAGCATTTTGGCTAAAGAAATTCCTAAGACCCGTTCGGCCTGTTCACTGGCTAAAATAATGTTTCCTTGGGAATTAACCATCATAATTCCCACAGGACTGGTTTCCATAATGCGAGCTAACAAATCTATCTCTCGCCGCAAAGCTTCTTCAAGACGCTCACGCTCATGAATTTCTAAGCGTAATTGTTCATTAATGTTTTGTAATTCCGTTGTCCGTGCTTGCACTCGGTCTTCTAACTGTTGATTTAGCCTAGTCAGTTGTTCTTGTGCTGCCACTTGTGCGTTACTTTCTTCTAATTGCTCAATCCTTGACTCTCCTATCCCTAAAAACAGAATGGCTCCCAATAAATCAATAATTATAGCCGCAAAAATTGTGTAAGTTCCGGCAATCAAAAAGGGAGCGTGAATTTCAGCTAGGTCTTTTTTGACCATAAGGCCCCACTGTAATTGAGCGAGTGGTTCATAAGCGGCTAAAACTTTATCTCCACTATAGTCTAGTCCTCTAAAAATTCCCGACTTGCCCGAGAGAGCTTGCAAAAAGGGTTCGGACTCTTTACTTTTGACTGACAGAGAGTGAAAATGTTCACCATTAGGATGTTGATGGGGAATCAAAAAAATAATTTGCTCGTTGTCTCTTTTGAATAGGGTCAATTCCCCTGTTTGAGCTAAATCATTAAATTTTTCATATCCAGCTATCAAGGTATCTAAGGTCGTTTGAGAATTTTTGGTATTTTTGGCGATAGCTTCGATTAATCGACCCTGACTTTGCGCTGTTTCAATTAACCGTTGTTTCTGCTGCTCTAAGGCGGCTTGATATAAAGTATAAATACCGATTCCTGCGACAACCAAAGAAACTGTCGTCATATTCAGAATTAATAAGCCCAATCGCCGACGGTAGTTCATGTTGAATCAGGCCAATTTTGACCAAAAAAAAGCTATGTAAAAAAGAGCGATTCCAAAAGGAGCCGCAAGGCGGTGTTGGTCTTTGAGATTGAGAGAGGCCGCTAAAGATTGCCATGATTGGCTTGATTCTTTCTCTATTAAAAAAGAATCTTAAGCAAGACTAGCGATCTTAATTCTGGTTAGGGTATTTTGTTTTTATACTTTATGGTGGTTGGTAAGTGGTTCTTAATTCTAGAATAACCTTTTTTGTGAAAAATCAGGGAGTATTTCTACCCTAAGAGGGATTGATTGACAGCAAGTATGGATAGTCAAAGTAATGGCGGCTTAATGGATCTTTGGCGATTACACTTGCTCATCCAGAAGCTTTTAACCTTTTTCAAGCCATGTATCGGTGATTACAAGCAATATATGAAAGATTAACTGAGGCCGCGAACTTGTTGGCAACTGATTTCTGATTACTGATTTCTTCTGCCGCAATGACTTCGAGCTATCATAAATAGTAAACTCTCAGGCATTTAAGTTACCTGTGTTCCGAGAGCCGGTGTTTTCTGTTCGTTCACTTCCCTTTTTTTGACCAGAACTTGGGAGGTGTGCAAGAAGTCTAATGAGTTAGAGGTTAATCCAATGCAACTAAAAACCGAAAAACGCTACTACACCCCAGAAGAATATCTCGAATTAGAAGAAGCCGCCGAATATAAAAACGAATATCTTAATGGAGAAATTATTCCGATGGTTGGAGGAACAACTAATCACAATAAAATTTGTTTGAACATTTGTCGTAACTTTCCTTTAACCATTGATAATCAAGATTATGAGGTTTTTATGGAGGGTGTACGATTATGGCTGCCTGAGTATAACTTTTATACCTATCCTGATGTGATGGTGATTAAAGGTCAACCTATCTATCATGGCAAAGGAAAATCCAATGTTACCAATCCTCAAATTATTATTGAAGTTCTTTCTTCCTCGACACAAGGTTATGATCGAGGAGATAAATTTCAATATTATCGTTCCCTTCCTACCTTTCAAGAATATATCTTAATTGATCAATATCGCTATTTTATTGAGCAATATATTAAACAATCAGACAATCAATGGACAATTAACTTTTATGGGGGAGAAAATGCCGTCTTAAAATTCGCTTCAGTTGACTGGCAAATTTCCCTACAAGAGGTTTATCAACGGATCGACTTTGAAGCCGCAGAAGAATCAAATTCCTAAGTCAAACTCCGGCTCCCATAGACCATGACTTTTCCCCTATTTCCTATTTTAATAATTCAAGTGGCGTATTAGTAGAAGGTTGAGAATGTTTGGGAATAAATGTCTGCAATAATCCCCATCCCATCAGACCCGCAAGGGCAATTCCCCCCACAATTCCCGCCATTTTTAGGTAAAATTTGGGTTGATTTTCCGATGGTGTTTCTACTTCAGTAATAGGGTCTTCAGAAATAGCACAACGATGATAAAGAAAATCTAACGCAGAGTTACGCAGTGCATAATAATTCGGGTCTTGTAAAATTTGGGCACGGACTCGGGGACGAGGAAAAGGAATATTGAGTATTTCGCCAATTTTGGCGGCTGGTCCATTGGTCATCATGACAACGCGATCGGCTAAAAATAAAGCTTCATCTATGTCATGAGTAATCATCAGCACAGTTAAGCGATATTCGCGCCAAATTTTTAGGAGTTCTTCTTGTAATTCCTCCTTAGTAATAGCATCTAAGGCCCCAAAAGGTTCATCGAGAATTAAAACTTGGGGACGAATTGCCAAAGCGCGAGCAATGGCCACTCTTTGTTTCATCCCGCCTGAGAGTTGATGAGGCTTTTTTTGGGCGGCTTCTGTCAAACCCACCATTGATAAATATTCTTCTACGCGAGCAATTTTTTCGGCTTTAGTCAGGTGAGGATAAACCGAATGAACGGCTAAATAAACATTTTCAAAAGCTGTTTTCCAAGGCAAAAGACAATAATTTTGAAAGACCATCATGCGGTCCGGTCCCGGTTGTGTGATCAGTTTGCCTTGTAGCCGCACTTGTCCTTCTGTGGGCTGATTAAAACCCGAAACCATGTTTAAGAGAGTGGATTTTCCACAGCCAGAATGGCCGATCAAACACAGAAATTCCCCTTCTTGAACCGTCAAATTAATCTGATCTAAAACCGTACAAAAACCCTTAGCAGTTGAATAGACTTTAGAAACATTATCAATCAGGAGAAAAGGCGAGAACGTGTTCTCCTTGTGTTGTTCCGGTTGACTGGTGGTGAAGGTTTGCATAATTAATTCTAAAAAACTCAGGCATAAACAATTTAAATGGTTGCAGGTTCATCGAGGAGAATTTCTTCTACGGTGAAGTCTCGATGAAGGGTTAGGCGTTGTAGATAACCAAGGGGATCATCGGCATTAAATACCATCCCATCAAACAGTTGAAAATGACGGCGATCACTTTCGAGATCGGGTAATCCCAATTCCCGACAAGCTTGACCATATAAATCCGGACGGCGTACCCGTTCCAGAATTTCTACCCAGTTTCGCGGAAAAGGGGCATATCCCCAACGGGCAAGTTGGGTCAAGATCCATAAACCCTCAACCCGTCCAGGACAATTGCTTCCGTCGACGTGGAATTGATGGAAACGCCCCTTTAATTCTGGCAGTTCTAGCTTACCCCGATGATAGGAATCGATGAAACCCGGACAGATAACTGGCGGTAAAGCCCCAATATATTGAGGTTGACTAAGTAAGTTAAGAATTTCTTCTCGATTCCGTCGATCATCGCAATATTGACAGGCTTCTAGTAAGGCTTTCACTAGGGCAATGTGGGTTTCTGGATGCTTGGCCACCCAGTCCTCACGAACCCCTAACACTTTTTCGGGATGTCCTGGCCAAATTTCTAAATCAGTGGCGATCACATAGCCCAAACCTTCGTAAACCGCCGCATTATTCCAGGGTTCACCCACACAGTAACCTTCGATGTTACCGGCTTTGAGATTGGCTATCATTTCCGAGGGAGGAATAACGACGAGAGAGACATCATGATCCGGATCAATTTCTCCAGAAGCCAGCCAATACCGTAACAGCAAGTTTTCCATCGAGGCCGGATGGACCACCCCAAAACGATGAACCCGATCTTCACTGCGGTCCAAAACGGCTTTTAAATCTTTTAGCCTATTGACTCCCTGTTGGCCATAGTGGTTAGCAAGAGTAATTGCATTGCCGTTGCGGCTGAGGACTAAGGCAGTAATGATAGGAATAGAAGGTTTTCCTCCTGCACCGATAGTCATTCCTAGCGGCATACCGGCCACCATCTGCGCGGCATCTAAGCGCCCTGTGACCACGCCTTTAGCAATGTCTTTCCAACTGGTTTCCCGGCTTAAGGTGACTTGTTCTAACCCGTGTTTTTTGAAAAAGCCTTTTTCTTGGGCCACGATTAAAGGGGCGCAATCTGTTAGCGGTAAAAAGCCTATATTGAGGTTGATTTTTTCTAAGCCATGACGGGCAATTGCCACTCCGGACACCTGTCCGACTTTCTGGGTGGATCGCTTTTGCTGGTTGAGAAAATAGACGATTTCGTTACGGAGGTTGTAATACAAAGGATGCTTAACCACTTCTAAACGCTGACGGGGACGAGGGATAGGAACCTCTAAAATTTGTCCGATATGCGCTTCGGGACCTGTGGTTAACATGACTACCCGGTCCGATAGCAATAAGGCCTCGTCTACATCGTGAGTAACCATAATACAAGTGAGGTGATTTTCTTGGACAATTTGCATTAATTTTTCTTGCAAATTTCCTCGGGTTAGGGCATCTAACGCGCCAAAGGGTTCATCTAAAAGTAAAACTTTCGGGCGCAGGGCTAAGGCCCGGGCAATGGCTACCCGTTGTTTCATCCCTCCAGATAATTGTGCCGGACGTTTGTTAGCCGCCTGTCTTAGTCCCACGAGATCGATGTGGTGTTCGATGATCCCTCGTCTTTCTCCTTTGGGTAGGTCCCGTAAAACCCGGTTAACGCCTAGGGCAATGTTTTGTCGGACACTTAGCCAGGGAAGCAGGGAATAGTTTTGAAAGACTACCATGCGATCGGGTCCGGGCCCTTTGATTTCTCTGCCTTCGAGTATGACTCCTCCACGAGTGGGGCGATCTAATCCCGAGATGAGGTTTAAGAGGGTGGATTTTCCACAGCCTGAGTGACCAATGAGTGAGATGAATTCTCCTTTTTGGATTTTTAATTCTATGTTTTTTAGGGCGATGTATTTTTCGCCGTTGGGGAGGGGAAATACTCGGTCTATGTGGTCGATTTCGAGGAACATGGGTTATGTTAAATTAAGATTTTTTTGAAGGGCGCAAAGGGGTTATTTTTGTTCTTCTGGGACGATGAGGTTACCGATAAATCCGACCATTCTGTCTAGTAAGAGGCCGACGACTCCGACGTAGATTAGGGCGAGTATGATTTGTCCTAGGCGTGAACTGTTGTAAGCGTCCCAGATGAAAAAGCCGATTCCGACTCCTCCGACTAACATTTCTGCGGCTACGATGGCTAACCATGATAAGCCGATTCCTATTCTTAGTCCGGTGAAGATGTAAGGGACGGCGGAGGGGATTAATATGTTAAAGAAGTATTCTATTTTTGAGAGTTGTAAGACTCGTGAGACGTTGCGATAGTCTTGAGGGATTTGTTGTACTCCTACGGTGGTGTTGATGATGATTGGCCAAATTGCTGTAATGAATATTACAAAGATGGCTGATGGATCGGATTGCCGAAAGGCGGCTAAGGATATGGGTAACCAGGCTAAAGGGGGAATGGTTCTTAAGACTTGAAATATTGGGTCTAAGGCATCGTACATTAACGGACTTGCACCGATCAGAACCCCTACACTAATTCCTACTAGCGCGGCTAGGGAAAAACCTATGCCTACCCGTTGTAAACTGGCTAATATTTGCCAAAATAAGCCTTTGTCTGTGCCGCCATTATCATAAAATGGGTTAATAATCAAGGGGTTCCAAGTCTCTTTTAAAACCGTTAACGGAGAAGGTAAATTAGGGTTTTCTCCTGAACAAAGGATTTGCCAAATTGTTAAGAATATCCCCAGAGCAATAATAGGGGCAATAATTTTTCTCGGAGATTTGTTAAATAAGGCGACTAAGGAAGTTAGCCAAGGGTTTTTCTTATTTCTAATTTTTAGAGTAGGATTCATTTTTATTTAGGCAACAGCAAGTAAGTAGGTAGACTCCCAATAAAGTTAACAGTGAGATTGGGGAAAGGGGAAGGGGGAAAGGGGAAAGTACCAATGACTAATGACTAATGACTAATGACTACTAACTAAACCTTTTTAATTTTCAGAGATTTTAAATACTCTTCGGGTTTTTCTGGGTCAAATTTCACCCCATCAAAGAAAGTTTCAACCCCCCGAGAAGGACTCTTAGGAATATCGGCTTCAGCGACTTTAAGTTCAGAAGCGGCTTCTCGCCATAAGTCTTCGCGGTTAACTTCATCGACTAATTTTTTTGTATCGGTATCGGCGGGAATATAGCCCCAACGAATTTCTTCTGTTAAAAACCACAGATCGTGACTTTTATAAGGATAAGAGGCATGATCTGACCAGTATTTCATTAATTGAGGAAAGTCTTTTTTGACTTCTCCTGTGCCATAATCTATCTCTCCTTTAGACCGTCCGATAATATCGGCTGCCGGTACTTTTAACCATTTATCTTGAGAGATAATTTGACACATTTCTTCTCGATTCTCTGGCTTATCGCACCACTGCTGTGCTTCCATGACGGCCATGAGAATTGCTTTGGCGGCTTTAGGATTTTTATCGGTCCAATCTTTCCTTAATGTTAAGGCTTTTTCCGGGTGATCTTTCCACAGTTCACCGGTGACTAAAGCCGTATAACCGAGTTTTTGATTGACTAATTGAGCGTTCCAAGGTTCCCCAACACAAAAGGCTTCCATGTTGCCGACTTTCATATTAGCAACCATTTGCGGGGGCGGCACAGGAACCACAGAAATGTCTTTATTCGGATCTATACCTCCTGCGGCTAACCAATAGCGCATCCACAGGTCATGGGTTCCCCCAGGAAAGGTAACAGCCGCTTTCATTTCTTTGCCTGAAGATTTGGTTTTACTCAGTGCCGCTTTCAGGGCTTTAGTATCGGTTCTTAATTTTAAATCTTGATAATTATTTGAAACAGAGATGGCCTGACCATTGACATTGAGTCGGGCTAAAAGATACATGGGTACCGGTTGCTTGGTTTTGGTGATGGTTCCCAAGGTCATTAAATAAGGCATAGGACTAAGGATGTGGGCCCCATCGATTCCTCCTCCACCAGAACCGAGTTCTAGATTATCGCGGGTGACGGGCCAAGAGGCTTGTTTTAGCACTTCTACCTCGGTCATCCCATATTTATCAAATAAGCCTTTTTCTTTGGCAATAATTAGGGGGGCTGCATCCGTTAGGGCAATAAATCCTAATTTGGCTGTGGTGACTTCTGGTCCGTCTTTTGTCCCTGTTGCTGAAGCCGCTACAGGACTTGAGTTAGTGGTGGTCGTTTCGTTGCTAGGACTGCTACAGCCATGAATAATTAATGTGCCTGCTGCGGTTGCACCTGCTGTAATGATGAATTTTCTTCTCGATAATCTGGTCATAGGGCTTTACTAGGGATTTGGACAACTCACACTGAAGCAATTTAAAACTTGGTTTAGCTAACCAATGGGTAATCTAAAATTGACATTCTTGCATCGAGAGAACTGTAGTTTTTGTAACAAAGTATTGCGGTCGATGCGTTTTTTACATAGATGTGTTGCATTTTGTTAAGAGAGCCAAATAGATGCAGAAAAAGAATTGCGTTTATGCAATTAACCCATTATTTATAAATTTTTGTAACAAAAGATACGAAAGCTCGAGAAAAACAATGTGATTCTTATTAAGTAAGAGAGGCAAAAATAATAAATTTTTTCTCTTATATTTAGGCTCTGCTTTAGAACCAAGCACTAAAGAGTTTAGGGTTATTAACTTTAGTAAAAGGAAGCGAAGGATATTTTTAAATGTCGGAATATATATAAATTGTATATGACCTAAAAAATTAGCAATTTTTATTGATTGAATTTACATAAGTTATACAGCACAAAGCTAGAGTTTGCTTAATGGAGGTAATAAATGCTCAAAGAAATGTGGCAGTTGCGAGGAAAATATAAGATATTACATTTGAGTTGGTTCGCCTTTTTCCTCACCTTTGTTTGTTGGTTTAATTTTGCGCCTTTTGCTACAACTATTGCCAAGGATTTAGGATTAACGCCTGAGCAAATAAAAATCGTAGGAATTTGTAACTTAGCGCTGACCATTCCGGCTCGTATTATTATCGGAATGTTATTGGATAAATTCGGGCCGAGGATCACTTATAGCTGTCTGTTAATGTTTGCGGCTGTTCCTTGTTTGGCGACGGCTTTCTCTACAAGTTTCGATCAATTGGTTTGGAGTCGCCTATTGATGGGCATCGTCGGCTCAGGCTTTGTGGTGGGAATTCGCATGGTGGCTGAATGGTTTTCCCCTAAAGAGATTGGTATTGCTCAAGGAGTTTATGGCGGTTGGGGCAATTTTGGGGCTTTTGGGGCAGAGTTTGCCCTCCCTATGATTGCAGTTAGCACAAGCTTTATGGCAGGAAGTGCTTCTAACTGGCGTTTGGCTATCGCTTTAACCGGCATTATCGCGGCAGTTTACGGAATTATTTATTACAACAATGTTCAAGATACACCCCCCGGTAAAGCTTATCGCCGTCCTAAGAAAAATGGCGCGATGGAAGTCACCAGCGCTAAGAGTTTTTGGGCAATGATTATCATGAATTTTGGCTTAATTTTCGCCTTGGGTTTACTCGCTTGGCGCTTGGAAATGGTCAAATTCTTGAGCGTTAGTCAAATGTATCTGGTTTGGGCGTTGTTGGCTGCTTTATATGCTTATCAAACTTATCAAGCTTGGCGCGTTAACCGCGAAGTCCTCAATGGTGGCAAAACTTTCACCCCTGAGCAACGTTATAATTTTCGTCAAGTGGCTTTGCTTGAATTTACTTATGTCACCAATTTTGGCTCAGAATTAGCGGCTGTTTCCATGCTTCCGGCCTTTTTTGAAAAGACTTTTTCTTTAGATCATCATATTGCAGCCATGCTGGCGGCGAGTTATCCTTTCTTTAATTTAATTTCTCGTCCGAGTGGCGGTTTAATTTCCGATAAATTCGGTTCTCGCAAATGGACTATGACCATTCTCAGTGCCGGCATAGGGGTAGGTTATTTATCGGCTCATTTTATTAATGCGAGTTGGCCCATTCCTTTAGCGATTGCTGTTACAATGTTTTCGGCTTACTTTGCTCAGGCCGGTTGTGGGGCGACCTTTAGCATCGTTCCTCTGATTAAAAAGGAAATTACCGGACAAATTGCTGGTAATGTGGGTGCTTATGGGAATTTCGGCGGTGTGGTTTATCTGACGATTTACAGTTTAACGGATGCGACGACTCTATTTACCACAATGGGTTTGACAGCAATGGTTTGTGCTTTTATGTGTGGTTTCTTCCTTAAAGAACCCAAAGGATCTTTTGCTGACAAACTTGAAGCCGAACCTCAATATCAACTCGATGGGGTTCCTGTAGAAACTGACCCAGATTTTCAAGTTAAGCGGCTTTAAACCTTAAATTTCCCCCTTAATACCTTGATATATCTTCTCGGGTGGGCAGTCGCTCACCGGTTTTTTTTGTATTATAAGATAATACACTTATTTTTAGCAAAAAACTATGGCAATTTATTTTTATAGTACCCGTGAACAACCTTATGGGTGTTTTTCAAACTTTTCTCAACACGGTTTCGAGTTAGAAGGTTTTTGGTGGCCCACTTCTGAACATTATTTTCAGGCCCAAAAATTTCCCAATCATCCTTGGCAAGATCAGATTAGAAAGGCAAAAACCCCTAAAGATGCGGCTAAGATGGGACGGGATAGACGCTATCCTTTACGAAGTGACTGGGAAGAGATAAAAGATGAGATTATGAAAAGGGCAGTATGGCAAAAATTTACCACTCATGCTGATATTCGGGAAATTTTGTTACAAACTGGAGATGAATTAATAGTCGAAAATTCTCCCATTGATTATTATTGGGGATGTGGTGCAGATGGCACTGGAAAAAATCGCCTAGGAGAAATTTTGATGGCTGTGCGGGAAATTTTACGCGCTTAAGATCTTGAAAGAGAGCAATTGCTACAATTATTTAAGAGTTATTTTTATTTTTGAGTATAACTTATGTCAACTACAAGCCTTACTCATCCCTTAGATTATCTTATTGTTAGACGGGAAGGCGCAACGTGGTATTTTAAACCCGGCACTCGCATTTTTTATAATCCTCAAAATGTCCCTGTATCTTTGGCATTAGAAGATAGGTTGCATCGGTTTGGATTACAGCCAACTCAAATTATGATTGAATTATTTCGCTTGAATGGGGGTAAACCAGGATATTATCTAGTTAATCTCAGACAGAAGCACTATTACTACTGCGGATTAACTTGGAATGATATTAAAAGTACATTTAATAATTTAGGAATTGGCGCAAAGGAGTCAACGGAAAAATAAGTTTAAAGTTGATTATCAATAGTTATTAGAACAAACAATAGAACGTCTTAGCGAAGAAACAAATGGTAGTGCGGCGACTTGGTTTGCAAAAACCATTGCCAATTTATAACAATAAAAGCCTTAAAATACAAAAGTTACTTAAAAAATATGCTAAAATTATTTGCTGATAGAGGCGGCACATTTACCGATATGGTCGCGGTAACAGATAATCCGTCAATTATAGACAAACTCTCAAAACATCCTGACAGATTTTTAATTGTTCCTCTTGCTAACCATCAGTGGGTGATTGTCTATAAATTACTTTCAGAAAATCCTGAACAATATCAAGATGCAGTCATCCAAGGCATTAGAGATATTTTAAGCCTGGCTAAAAATGAACCCATTCCTACCGCCGAAATAGAAGTGGTAAAAATGGGAACAACTGTAGCGACAAATGCGCTATTAGAAAGAAAAGGCGATCAAGTGGTTCTTCTAATTACTAAAGGATTTAAAGATGCTTTACGAATTGGCTACCAAAACCGTCCTGATATTTTTGCCCGTCAGATTATTTTACCCACGATGCTTTATGAAAGGGTGATAGAAGTATGGGAACGTTATGATGCCAACGGAAATGAATTAAGTCCTGTCAATATTGAACAAGTTACCAAGGATTTACAATCAGCTTATGATAGTGGTATTCGGAGTTGTGCCATTGTTTTAATGCACAGTTATCGCTATCCGAATCATGAACAACAAGTAGCCGCTATTGCCCAAAAAATCGGCTTTATGCAAATTTCTATCTCTCACCAAGTGAGTCCATTAATGAAATTAGTAATGCGAGGAGATACCACCGTAGTTGATGCTTATTTAACCCCAATTCTACGCCGCTATGTTAATCAAGTGGCCGGTCAATTACCGGGGATCAGATTAATGTTTATGAAATCAGACGGGGGTTTAGTGGATGCCCAACAATTTCAAGGAAAAGATAGTATTTTATCGGGTCCTGCTGGCGGCATTGTCGGTGCAGTCCAAACCAGTTTAAGGGCAGGATTTGAAAAAATTATTACCTTTGATATGGGAGGAACTTCCACTGATGTCGCTCATTTTAAAGGGGAATATGAACGACAATTAGAAAACGAAATCGCCGGGGCGCGGATGCGGGTACCGGTTTTAGCTATTAATACTATTGCTGCCGGCGGGGGTTCAATTTTGTTTTTTGATGGGTCTAGTTTTCGGGTCGGCCCGGAATCTGCGGGGGCAAATCCTGGTCCGGCTTGTTATCGTCGAGGCGGCTCATTAGCGGTGACGGATGCTAATGTAATGTTAGGCAAAATTCATCCTCAATATTTCCCCTCAGTTTTTGGCATTGATGGCAATTTACCGCTAGATAAAGAGATTGTCATCGAAAAATTTAGCCGCTTATCTCAGGAGATTAATAACCATTCTACACCTGAACAAATTGCCGCCGGATTTATTGCCATTGCCGTCGAAAATATGGCCAATGCGATCAAAAAAATATCGCTACAAAGGGGTTATGATGTCACTCAATATACCCTTTGTTGTTTTGGGGGGGCCGGGGCACAAGTTGCCTGTTTAATTGCCGATACTTTAGGCATGAAAAAGATCTTTCTTCATCCTTATGCGGGGGTATTATCGGCTTATGGAATGGGATTAGCTGATGTCAGGGCCATTAGAGAGGGAGGAGTAGAACAACCTTTAACATCAGAATTAATTCCGCAATTACAACAGTTAATGAAAGTATTAGAAAATCAAGCCAGAACAGAACTCAACCGCGATGAAACCATTAAAGATGAGCAAATTGTGCAAAAAGTCAACTTAAAATATTTAGGAACCGACTCGACTTTAATGGTGGATTTTGCTGATGATGTAACGGTAATGCGGCAAGAATTTGAGACAGAACATAAATCTCGATACGGGTTTATCCAAGCCGAAAAACCCTTATTAGTTGAATCAGTTTCAGTCGAAATTATTCAAACAATGGATACTCCTGAAGAACCCTTAATTAGCCGCACTCGTGCTATCAATGAACCTCCTGCACCTGTTGAGACAGTGAAAATGTTTGCGGCTGACACTTGGCATGATACCCCCGTTTATCGGCGAGAAGACTTACAACCATTAGATCAAATTATTGGCCCTGCCATCATTGTCGAAAAAATTAGCACAATTGTGGTTGAACCCAACTGGAAAGCCGGATTAACTGAACGTCATCATCTAATCTTGCAACATTTATAGAGATTTTTTGCCAAGTAAGAAAATCTCTATTTGTGTTAAAACTTTACAATAGTGTAATTATTTCTGGTATCCAAGTGAAAAAACAGCGATGGCCTTTTTGCTCTATAATCTTTGCGCCTAACCGATAGTAAAAATTAAGTCCACCACTGTTGCGAGCATCAGCAGTCCAAGAAAGATGAGTACAATCGTTTTCTTTGGCAACTTGAGCTAAATAACTCATCAATGCCATACCTACTCCCTGGTTTCTCATATCTTCATCTACATACAAATCATCAACCCAAATACTGGGTTGACCGGCAAACGATGAGTATCTAAATTCGTACAAAGCAAATCCAAAGGCAAGTTCTAAGTTTTCAGCAAATATGACGTAAGCGAAAGGTACTGGTCCAAAAATTGTTTTACATATTTTATCCTCAGTGACTTGAAGCACTCCAGAATAAGCACCAATGTTTCTATCAAACTCAGATTTCTTTTGAAGAAATGAAAAAATTAGTGACACATCATCATGGGTGGCAGTCCGAACTTTTATTTCTTTGTTCTCAGTCATTGTTTTCTTTTTTAACCAATTGATCTAAAAGATCTAGATAAATAGAAATAAAATGATGCGTTATGACGGATTATTCCCTTTAAATTCTCTCAAAAATTGTAGCCGCCTAACACATCTACTTACAATTAATTTGATTGGGTTGATTTTTTATGACATTCTCGCCGCCATTCGAGACTTGATGGCTTCAAGAATCTCTTTACTTGCCTCTGTTTTTTGCCAAGAAGGACGTGCTAAAAGGCCATGACACCAAGCACTCAATTTAGGATAATCTTGTAAAGACACTCCCGCTTTTGGCAACCAAGGAACAACAGTACCCGCAACCGCATCAGCCAGAGTAATATTATCACTGCCAAAAAAAGGACGTTCATCAAGCAAACCCTCAAAAAACTTCAACACGACAGCAATTTTCTCTTTAGCTTTGGCAATTTTTTCTGCATCTCCTCCAGGCAACCCTAACATCACAGGAAACAAAGCACTTCCGGCAGGCAATAATTCATTAGCCGTTACAAACTGTACCATTCGCACGATTGACAAATCCTTGGGGTTATTGGGTAACATAGTCGGAGTAGGATATTTAGCCTCCAAATAATCCAAAATAGCCAAAGATTCAATTACATTATGACCATCATCCACCAAAACCGGAATATGATGAAAAGGATTGATCGCCAAGAAATCCGGCTTAAACTGTTCCCCAGTTAACTCAACTTCAATCAATTCAAAATCTAGACCCTTTTCCAAAAGAGTAACCCAAACACGGCGAGAATTAGGCGAAATCGTAGCATGATAAAGCTTCAGCATAAAACCCTTAAAAATTAATTAATCCTTACAATCCTATCATAAACTCCCCCTATTTATAGCATCCTAAAAAAACACCTCTTTTTATCCTCTCTGCCCCTTTAGGCAGGAACGCCAAACAAAAATATTACTTTCCTAAACCTTATGAACTCCCACCCTCAAAACCCACCTTTTAACGACTTTGAAACCTTTGCCGAAACCTATGCAGAACGTTCACAATTTAATTCTCACAATGCTTACTATGAAAGGCCTGCTATGTTCTCTCTCTTATCCGAACTCAAATTTAAACGAGTCTTAGATGCGGGTTGTTCGGGCGGCATTTATTCTCAATGGTTAGTCAAACATAATGCCGAGGTAGTCGCCATTGACATCAGCCGTAAAATGGTACAATTAACCCAACAAAAACTCAAAAACCAAGCACAAGTTTACCAAGCCGATTTAAATCAACCCCTAACTTTTCTCGAAAATGCGTCATTTGATCTAATCCTAAGCTCATTAACTATGCACTATTTAAAAAATTGGGAAGAAGTCTTTAAAGAATTTTCCCGCCTTCTATTACCCGAAGGATTATTATTATTTTCCACCCATCATCCTTTGATGGATTTTCAATTATTTGAAAAAACCGATTATTTCCAAACAGAACTCATCGAAGATTATTGGCACAGCTACGGTGACAGGCCTGTAACTGTTCATTTTTATCGTCGTCCCTTAAGTGCTATGACTTCTGCTCTAAAGAATGCTGGATTTAGCATCAAACAAATGATCGAACCACGCCCCACCGAGGAATGCAAACAATACTATCCTCAAGACTGGGAAAAACTCTCGACAAAACCTTGGTTTTTAATTATTCTTGCTCAAAAAAACGCTTAAAGAATTTAGGAAAATGAATACCATCTCTAAACCCGATCCCATCCGCTTAGAAATCTTCAAAAACCTCTATCAATTCATCGCCGAACAAATGGGAATTGTCTTACAAAATACGGCAACATCGGTTAACATCAAAGAACGCTTAGACTTTTCCTGTGCGATTTTTGATCAAGAGGGATTATTAGTGGCAAATGCTCCTCATATTCCCGTACATTTAGGGTCAATGAGTGAAAGTGTTCGCAGTCTGATTAAAGATAAAGGTGAAACTTTAGAAGCGGGTGATGTTTATTTATCAAATAATCCCTATAATGGGGGAACCCATTTACCCGATGTAACCGCAATTACCCCTGTATTTGACGAAGCGGCCCAAAAAATTATCTTTTATGTGGCTTCTCGTGGACATCAAGCCGATATCGGAGGCATTACCCCCGGTTCCATGCCACCTAATAGTAGCACAGTAGAAGAAGAAGGCATTTTATTTGATAATTTTCTGCTGGTTGAACAGGGCAATTTCCGAGAAAGGGAAGTGCTAAAGGCCCTCTCAAATAATCCCTATCCTGCCCGAAATCCTGAGCAAAATATAGCCGATTTTAAAGCCCAAATTGCCGCCAATGAAAGAGGGGTTCAAGAACTGCGGAAAATGGTTGAGCAATACGGATTGCCCACTGTCACTGATTACATGAAATTTGTTCAAGATCATGCTGAAGAAGCGGTTAGAAAAGCTATTGAGGTTTTAACAGATGGGGAGTTTAGCTATCAAATGGATAAGGGAGCAAAAATTCAGGTTAAAGTTACAATTGACCGAAAAAAAAGAAGTGCGACTATTGATTTTAGCGGCACTTCTCCACAGTTAAACAGTAATTTTAATGCGCCTAAAGCCGTTACTCAAGCGGCTGTGTTATATGTTTTTCGGACGCTAGTCAATGAGAAAATTCCTCTCAATGCCGGCTGTCTTGTGCCGCTAGAAATTATTATCCCCGAAGGCTGTATGTTAAACCCGACTTACCCGGCGGCGGTGGTAGCGGGTAATGTAGAAACTTCCCAAACCATTGTAGATGCGCTATATGGTGCATTAGGGGTTATGGCGGCATCTCAAGGCACCATGAATAATTTTACCTTTGGCAATGAGCGATATCAATATTATGAAACCATCTGCGGCGGTTCAGGGGCCGGTGTAAATTTTCAGGGTACGGATGCGGTGCATACCCACATGACCAATTCTCGTTTAACTGACCCAGAAGTGTTAGAAACTCGCTACCCGGTCTTAGTGGAAAGTTTTAGTATTAGGACAGGAAGCGGGGGATTGGGGCAATATTCAGGGGGAAATGGCTTAATTCGTCGGATAAAATTTTTAGAACCCATGACGGCGAATATTCTCTCGAATCATCGGGTAGTTGCTCCTTTTGGGTTAAAGGGGGGTGAACCGGGACAAGTGGGACATAACCGAGTTCAACGTCAGGATGGAAGGCAAGAAAACCTAGAAAGTACCGCAACCCGACAAATGCAAGCGGGAGATGTTTTTATTATAGAAACCCCCGGCGGTGGCGGCTTTGGACAAGTTAAAAACAGGGATTAAGCTGTTGTACATTTAAATTAACCTCATTCCCTTTATTTCTACTTCGGCTCTACTTGATAGAAGTGCTAATTTTCAGTAATTTCCCTTAAATTTCTACTTTTGATGGTACTGACATCCACAAAATCTTTGATTATCCTGAAATTATGGTTCGATTAACAGCTAATTGAACGGATAAACCTCAATCACCAATCATCAAAGAAAATATAGACCATGAATAAACTCATTTTTCCGCTATTAACCCTCGCCGTTGTTGGTTTTACCTGTGCATCGGCTCATGCCGAGAAAAAACAAGCACAAGCTAATGGCGATAGTGCGATTATCCAGAGTGTAGATATGAAAGTGGATCAGTATGGAGAAAATAACCGTGCTGTGCAATCTGGAGAAGTCTATAACCGCACCCAGAGACAAGCTCAAACCGGCAGTACCGGTATTGTTCAGACGGGAAATGTGACAACAATACAAACGGGAGCAGGAAATGAAGGCCGTTCTCGGTTTCGCATCGAAAACGAATCTGGTATTTCCTCTCCTCGTTACAGACGTTAAATAATTGTAAATCTAATTTGATTATAGCATATTACTCACAACTCACCATCAATAGTAGGTGCTAGGGATTAAAGATGTCACCTATCACCTAATTTCTTTGCTCCAGGGGAGTGAACACATGAATCTCAAGACACTGCCTTTGCTGTTGCTGATGTCTATCTTTTGGATAGGAGATCTTGCACAAGCTCAAGATATAGAGATCCAAACGCCAAATGTCAGAGTCAGTAAAGATGAAGATGGGGATGTATCTGTTAACACGAGAAACCAACGGCTTCGAGTTCCTGCCCCTCGTTCTTATGTTAATCTCAATTCCCCTCGCTCTTATCGCCATATTTATGGGTGTAAGCGATCAAACCTAACTCGCCAAGAAATTACCCAAATAACTCGCTCAGGTAGGACTGTGATCAACACCCATTTGTCCAACAATCAATGTTACTAAGATGAATAACATTACATCTAGTGTCTTAGCCGCGAGTTTTTTGACTTTCGTCAGCTTAGGCTATAACTTTTTCAAAAATGATGCGGCTGTTGCTCAATGTGTACAAACTGATGTATCGGTTCAATACAATATAAGCGGCTCTAAAAAACCCACAGAACGCACCAATGATGTCGTCATGGAGAGTCAACCCGGCTGTATTGGCAATTCTAGTGTTACCACCAGTGTACAAGGAAACATTGGCGGTGATGGTCCAGTGCAGCAAAATCGACGAGTTCGCCAGCGTCAAACCAGCAACAATAGTCAGCCTAAACCCACCGGGGTAAATGGTTCCACTGTCCAAGTACAAAGCAATGTACAAGTGGATGTCTACAATCCTGCTGAAAAATATCGCAAGTGAGATTTAACAAGCAATGGATGATTGAGAATTGAGCCTTATTTTTTCTCAATTATCCCTTATCTATTATTCGCTATGAGTATCAGACTTTTTGCTCTAGCCACCTTGTGTACAGCAACCCTTGCCGCCGCTTTTCCTCTCCTAACTCAGGATACAGTTGTTGCAGATATTTCTCTCAACAAACAGCAAACCCAAGAAACTAGCATTAGTCTCAATTCCGAGGATTTAAAGTCTCCTCATCTACTGATAATTAATGCTTCTGTTCAGTCAACCCGACTGAGAGGATATATTGAACTCGATGGGAAGCGGCTACTTAATTTCGATAGAGATGGCATAGAAATTAACCTTTCACCGAGTTTAAAACCAGGACAGCACAAGCTGAAAATTTTGGGTCAATATGAGCCGGCTGATGCTTCTGTAACGGTGAGATTTGAGGGAATTAATACTGAAATCTCTCAACAAGTTAGTGGAAATGGAAGTCTCAATCAAACGATTATTATTGATGTGAGGTAAGAACAATGCTCAAAAAGATAAGTTTAATGAGTACGACTTTAGTGGGTTTAATTCATTTGCCGCTTTTAGCTCAGACGGCAACAGTTCAAAGTAGTAGCCAAGAAGCCACCGTTTCCGGCAACAATAATCAAGTCATTCAAACGACTAACCAAGTAATCATTAATCATCCTGGTCAAGGTCTTCAAAATCGATATAAAGAGCAACCCTCAAATGGCAATGCTCAGTTTTCTTCTAGTAGTGATGATCATAATCGAGGCAATCATTATGGTCAAAGAAAACATGACCGCAATAATGAGAATTAGAGTTTAAAGGGCAAAGATAATTAAAGTTTACTGTTGAACACAACACTACATTTGATTGATCAGGTAGGTAATCCCACCTGATTTTATTATTATCTTGCTCTTTTAGTTGTCAGAACATTTTGTTGCCCAAACATATATAAGGTGAACTACCCACACTTCCGCAAGCGGTAAGTGTTGGCTTCTTCCATACCCAATCAGATGCCTCCCCTAGCAAGCTAGGCTTGGTCTTACTCCAAGACGATAGGCTTTGCCCCCCGTTCCAGAGGTCAAAATTCTCTACTTCTCGGTTAGGATCATAGTTTCTACAAGTCCACTATGGTGGGTCGGGTTCACCGAGGATTACGCCCTCTTTCCACTCTCGCTTGAATCATTGCCCCAGGTCACTACCCTGTAGAGCTATCAAGCTATTTATTCAGCATAATAGTGTTGCGCTTCGTTGTCAACTCCTGCGATTCATGAGGGGCTGCGGTGCGAATTACTTCGCCCCTTTAAAAGCCCCGTCTCACGGTGATTTGTGGGTATTTAAGAACGAAAATTCACCTTTTAGCTTCTCGCGGGGTAAGCTAAAAAAATCCCCTGACGAACTCGGCTTTGAGTTGTCCGGTGGCGCATTAGCCTAACTAGAGCGATGATAAGAGTCTTTTATCTAAATTTATGCACTTAAACTAGCTAATTTAATAAAATGTGCTAAATTTTGGTGTATCCTGATTGTTAAGGAAAATTAATGCCTTTTACATAAATATTACTATGGAAGACTACGGAAAACAAATGCTCGAAGCTATCTGCCAGAAATCCGTAACCGACGACAGAAGTGATTTGCTCGGTGGCTTCAAAGTAGATCGCAAGAAATATCTCAAAAAAGTCAGAGAACTTAGTCAGGTGAATGGGTGGGAATCTATCAAAGCGATCACCATTCAATGGCTGGTCATTTTTACGGCAGTGGCAGTTGCTATTTATAGCGGGCATTGGGCGGTCTATATCCTGGCGGCACTCATCATTACCACCCGACAGCACGCCTTGGGGATTCTTCTTCATGATGCTTGCCATTATCGGCTTTTCCCTGATCCCCGGGTTAATGATCTCCTCAGCGATCTCCTTGTGGCTTTTCCCATAGCGGCGAGTACCTCACTTTATCGCCACTGGCATTTTCCTCATCACCGTTTTACCAATTCCCAACGTGACCCCGAGTGGATGGGTGAACAAAAAGATCCGGACACTTGGCGATGGCCAGGGACTAAAAAAAAGATGCTCAAGATTTTTCTCAAAGATTTGTTCGGTTTAAATATGATCGAGATGATTGCCATCATGGGTTTATGGTCGCCCTGGACAAGATTATTTATCCCGAGCGAAGCCCCTGGCGGAATTTCTCTACGGGAAAAAATCACCCTAATCTGTCACACAATGCTTCTGCTAGGGAGTTTAATCTATTTCGGCTTACTATTGGACTACATTCTGCTTTGGCTATTACCTAGTTTCACTCTGTTTAATATGTTGTTCAAGTTTCGCTCTTGGGCCGAACACAAGGTTATTCCCAATGGCAACGAACTGACCGCCAGCCGTACTACCATTGCCACTTTTTGGGAAAAATTAGTGATTTCTCCCTGCAACGTCCATTATCATTTAGAACATCACCTTTTTCCTTCCGTACCCTTTTATAACCTCGACAAGCTACATAATCTGCTCATGGCAGATCCGGATTACAAGAGAGAAGCTTTAATCGCTCACAGTTATCTAGACCCAAAGGATGGCATTATTGCTATATTGACATCCTCGATTTCTTGTAACGAAACAGCTAAAGCCTTGTAGTGAAATACATAAGATTTCTCAAAGAGCGTGTAACTCACGCTTTTTTTTCGGCATTTTTGCACTCTTCCCCTAGAAAATAAACCAACCCCTTGTACAAAGCTCAAAGTCTGCTACAGGCTGTGTTGATCGGCGGACAATCATCAAAAATTTTGTACAAGAGGAGCAAAATCAAACCCCCTTACCCTGAGATAATACAAGGTTCCACCGTCGCCACCACAGACTGAGACATCACCTCCAAGTTATATCCGCCCTCGAGTCCAAAAAGAATACGACGAGTCAACCCCAGAAGATAACGAGTAAACACCCCATAATCTGGCGGCTGTAAAGACATCATCGCCAAAGGATCATCATGGTTAGCATCATATCCCGCACTCACCAGCAACAAATCAGGAGAAAAACGCTCTAAAAAAGGCATAATCTTCTTCTCAAACATCGGTTCATACTCCTTGAGAGTACAACCCGGAGGCAGAGGAATATTTAAAACATTATCATAATGTCCCCGATCACTGGCTCGTCCGGTTCCCGGATAACAAGGAAACTGATGCAGCGAACAATAGACTATGTGAGGATTGCCTTCAACAAGTTCTTCTGTACCATTTCCATGATGCACATCCCAGTCTAGGATCGCCACTTTATTAATACCCTTTTTTTCTAGGGCATAATGGGCAGCGATCGCCGCATTAGAAAACAAACAAAACCCCATCCCCATAGTTTTTGTCGCATGATGTCCGGGGGGACGAACCAAGGCAAAAGCCGGCTGATGGTTTTTTAAGACCATATCTACCCCATCCAACCAGGCACTAACCGCCAACAAAGCAATATCATAACTCAAGGGAGAAACCGGGGTATCGGGATCTAACATTCCTCCCCCTTCTTTTGCTAAACTTTGCAAGTAATTAATATAGTTTCGGGTGTGAAATTTACTCACCCAAGAAAAAGCCTCCTTTTCTTTGGCGGGGGTGGGTAAATGCCACTCTAACTGATCTGCCCAAGGGGTTTCCTTGAGTGCTTCGACAATGGCACTCAAACGTCCTGGGGTTTCAGGGTGATATAAACCGGTATCATGTTTAAGGAACTCTTCAGAGTAAATAATTGGAAACATGGGGGAATCTAAACTTTATCTTGTAGGAATTTTTTAAAAGGATGCTCGCTCATGAGCCGCAAGACTCAAAAAGTAAATTGTGATAGTGGATATTAATGTTTGAGAACTTTTAACAGCAGATTCTCAATGTAAACGGGATAACTATTTATTGTATCAAGAGAGGAAATGGTTTTCCGGTTTTATTATTACAGGGTTATCCCCAAACTCATCTGATGTGGCACAAGATAGCTCTTGTGTTAGCTCAATTTACTGTCCTCGCCACCGACTTGAGAGGCTATGGGACAGTGCTAAACCCCCCAAGCAAACCGATCACAGCAATTATTCTAAGCGGGTGATGACCTTAGATTATCCTCAACGGGAAAAAAATTAGTGCTTTTAGATATTGCCCCAACCTATAAAATGTATAATACGACTGAGCGAGAATTTGCCACTGCTGATTATCATTGGTTTTTTCTCATTCAACCTTATCCTTTACCGGAAACTTTAATTAGTGCTAATGCGGACTTTTTTTTAGAAACTTGTCTAAGGCGTTGGAGTGGCAATTTTGCGGCTTTTACGCCTGAAGCCTTAGCCGAATATCGCCGTTGTTGGGTGCGCCTTCTCTACCATTCATGCCACTTGTGAAGATTATCGCGCCTTCTCTACCATCGATCTAGAACAAGATCACCTAAGTCTGTGAGTTTTTGGTTAACTAAACTCTACTCAAAGCGGCTCAATAATTCCCTCTAAAATCAATCATAATATGGAATGGAATATTCGTCTGGCTAATCTTGAAGATTTTCCACAAATTCATCAATTAATTAAACAAGTTTTCGAGGAAAATAGTAAATATGAAATGACCGAAGAAGGACAAAAAAACTTTCTTCTGTTTATTCAAACTCATGAATTAATCTCTCGTAGCCAAAACGGAGCCGAATTTTGGGTTTGTGAAGCAGACGCGAAAATTGTCGGCGTGATCGAGTTTGCTTATTATAATCATATTTATCTATATTTTGTTGAGAAAAATTATCGCGGTCAAGGCGTGGGAAAAGCCTTATTTAATCAAATAAAAACTCGAGTAAAAGGAGACATCACAGCTAACTCAACAGCTTATGCTCTGCCGGTCTACCTAAAATTAGGCTTTGTGCAAAATGGAAAGCTATTCACTCGTAAAGGAATTAGCGCTTACCCGGTTATGTATAAAAGAGACTAATGTCATTAAATTTGTTAGACTACATTAACGATGGGCTTTTTTGCACTTATCAGAAACTCCAGCCAACAACAGCTATTGCAATAATCGGGTTATGCTAATTGTCAAGAGGGTAAAAGGTTTCGTAAGATGGCAACTCTTAGGAGGGGTAACAGTTTTAGCCCTACTAGGAACACTCATTAGCGGCTGTGAAAACTTGTGGGAGCCAGAAGCCGACGCTCAGTCTAAACCGCGTCAACCCCAAAACCGTAGCATTGCTGTAGATGCCGCCGAAGCCGGTTTAGGGAAATTGCGCCAAGATATTGAATACACCGGTAATACCACCCCCGTGCGAGAAGTGTCACTGCGCTCGCAAGTAGAAGGCCAACTCCAACAACTGAACGTGGATGTGGGGGATGAAGTTAAACTCGGACAAATTCTCGCTCGTTTAGATGATGACTTACTGTTGAGTGCGGTGAACCAGGCAAAAGCCCAAAAAGCGGCTCAACGTTCTCAAGTCGTCAGCGCCCAAAGTGAAGTCAATGATGCTCGCATTAAAGTCGAACAAGCGCGGCTCGAATTACAACAAGCGAGTGCCGATATTACCCGCCTAGAAGCTTCCCTCAAGGCGAGTATTGAACAAGCGCGTCTAGAAGCCCAACAAACCGCCGCCGATGCTGCAAGACTTAGGTTACTCGCTAACCAGGGAGCCATTCCCGAACAACAGGCAGAACAAGCAGAAACAAAAGCCCAACAAGCTCAACAAAGTTTATTAAACCAACAAGCCAGTGCCTCTCAACAAATTAGTCAAGCCAAAACCCGGGCCCAAACCAATGCCCAAATTTTACGCTCGGCACAAGCTCAAGTGGCTATTGAACAACAACAAGTATCGGCGGCACAAGCTGAAGTAGATGCTCAAAAAGCGCTAATTAATCAAGCCAAAACCCGACAATCTTATGCGGTTCTTACCTCACCGGTAACGGGAAAAGTTCTGCAAAAATCTAGCGAATTGGGTAACTTAGTGCAACCGGGGACAGAAATTCTCAAATTAGGAGATTTTAGCCGCGTTAAAATTATGGTAGAAGTCTCTGAGTTACAACTCAGTAAGATTAAAATAGGGCAAAAAGTACCGATCAAACTCGATGCTTTTCCCCAGGAAAATTTTAGCGGTATTGTTACTAGAATTTCGCCGGCGGCTGACCCTACTGCGCGTTTAGTTCCCATAGAAATTACGCTTAATAACCCAGATGTAAAGATTGGCAGTGGTTTATTAGCTAGAGTCAGTTTTCCTGAAGATGAACCCACAAAAATTGTGGTTCCTGAAACGGCTTTACAAGATGAGTCAACTGTTTTTATTATTAAAGGCGAAAATCAACAAACTCGAGTTGAAGCGCGTTCTGTTGTGGTGGGAAATAAAGCCAATGGACAGGTAGAAATTCTTTCAGGTTTATCTGCGGGTGAGCGTTATGTTGCCCGTAGTAGTCAACCGTTAAAAGAGGGTAGCCCGGTTCGTTTAAGTGTTCTGTCGCCCCAAAAATAAAGCGATTTCAATTTATTAGAGATCATACAGTTATAAGGGAGATACTTAGTATCTTGAATCTAACTTTTTTTTTCATTAAGTTAAATTTGTTGAGAGACAGGCTTAATCCATCAGCCATTTGCTCATAAAGTAACGATTTTTATCCTCATAGCCTAGCCTTTGATAAACTTGCTTGGCTCTATCATTATTATAATCAACTTCTAGATGAGTCGATTGTATTCCCAAATGGCGGCAAGTTTCTTCAACCACTTGTAATATTTGTGTGCCAATTCCTTGTCCGCGATGGGATGAGCGCAGATAAAGTTCATCAATTAGGGCAAATTTCCCTCTATATTCGACACTATAACCAAAGGTTACCACTGCATAACCAATAGCCTCTTGCTCTGACTCAATTAACCACACTCGTCCAAAAGATTCTGTATTGATAATATCTCTAAGAACTGTTCGACAGACATCTTCATTAAAATCGAGATGTTCAAATTCATAAAACTCTTTTTCCAGCAGGATCAATCTATCAAGATCATCGATTTGAGCTAGAGGAAATTTAATAGTCATTAAGCTTTTTTTTTACTACTATACACTATTGGCGAAAATTTTGAATAAAAGAATAAGAAATTGCTGACTCACCCTATTATGCGGTCTTCTCTACCCCTTTTAGGAGAGGACAGACAGACTCTAACCGTTGTATGGTCAGATTAAGACCCAAAAAAGAGTTAATTTATTGAATGGAAACCCTACTAAGATCTTCCTCCTTTTGGTATTACTGGTATGTTTTCTTTGGAATTATTCTGGTAAGATATTTACTCATGGCTGGAGGAGCGTATTGGTTATTTTATCGGGTTTTGAGAAAATTTATAACAGGGCGAGGAATAACCCTTAAACCCCCTCCAGACAATGCCATACTTCGGGATATTAAATTATCGGTTTTTTCGGCGGGTGTTTTTGCGGTTGGAGCCGCCTTAATCACCTTAAGTTATCGGCAAGGAATAACCCTATTATATACTCAAATTGAGGCTTATGGGCTGTGGTATTTAGGAGCAAGTTATCTCGCCATTTTAATGCTTCAAGACACTTATTTTTACTTCACTCATCGCTTATTTCATAACCCTTTTTTCTTCAAATTTTTCCACCAAAGCCATCACCTATCCAGACAACCTACCCCTTGGACATCTTTCGCTTTTGATCCAGCCGAAGCGCTAGTACAAGTCATATTTTTATTGGTAATAGTTTTTATCATCCCAGTTCATTTTATCATCTTGGGGGCAGTTCTGATCACCATGACAGTCTGGGCAATGTTTAATCATCTGGGGTTTAAACTGTTTCCTACAACCAAACCCTATAATTATCTCGGTAGGTGGTTTATTGGTCCGTCACATCACTTAGTTCATCATCGCAAATATAAGGTACACTACGGCTTATACTTCACCTTCTGGGATCAATGGCTTAATACTAATGAGCCTAACTCCCATCTTGGCTGAAAACAATCATTGATCAAGATTGACTTTATTGACAGAATACGCTTTATTGATCTCGGTGGTACTTACAAAACTTTCTTGTAGGTAATTTAAGGATAGCAAAGTGGCTAAATCTATTCAAAAAAATGTCATGATTTTAGGGATTGCTGTACAGATATTCTCGATTTTTCCTGTACAAGCAACTCCTAAGTTAAAAGTTGGGGTTTATGTAGCGGCTCCTTTTGTCATGGAAACCGATTCATTTTCTGTCAATAAAATTCCCCCCAAAACTCCCCCATCTAAATCTCAAAAACCGGAAAATTATTCAAAACTTAAAGTCGATTTTAAATCCGTTAATTTTCAAGGAATTAGTATTGACCTATGGCAACAAATCGCTGTTTTAGAAAATTTAGATTATGAATATTTTCGTGAACAGACAGTAGAAGATGGTATTGAGGCAGTCGCTAAGGGAGAAATTGATATTTTGATCGGTTCTATTCCCATTACACCCGAAGGATTACACAAAGTTTCTTTTACTCAACCTTACTATCTATCTGCACCGGCTTTATTAGTTCAAAATCCCCGTCTTACTTTCTGGGACTTAGTTCATCCATTTTTACGACTAGCACTCATTTCTAGTTTAACAGGAGTTCTAATACTAAAATTTATCATCGCCCATTTGATTTGGCTAGTAGAGCGGCATGAAAATTCAAAACTATTTCCTAAAGATTATCTTACAGGAATTCGAGAAGCTTTTTGGTTTGCAGCCGTTACCATGACCACAGTGGGCTATGGCGATAAAGTTCCCATTACCCCACTAGGAAAATGTATCGCTTTTATTTGGATGTTGATATCGATGGTTATTGTAACCACCCTTACGGCGGCTTTAGCAACAAATTTTACTCTATCTTTATCCAAAGAAACCGTTAAGAAATTGACTAAGCCAGAGGATTTAAAAGGGACAAAAATAGCGGTTATTTCCGGAACTGAATTAACGGATATTACCAAAAAATATCAAATGCCAACTGTAGAAACAAAAAATTTAGATCAAGCGATTAATCTTTTGCTTCTGGGTCAAGTTCAAGGAGTGCTTTATCTTGAATCGGCTCTCAAATATTATCAGCATCAACAGGCCGCGCAATCTTTCACTGTAGTTCCGCTCCATTCTTTACCTTTAACCTACGGATTTGCCGTGAAGAAAAATAGTCCTTTAGTGGAAAAAATTGACGTGATTATTCTCCAAATGCAGCAAGATAATCAGCTTGCCGATATGATTCATCAATGGACTAATTAAGAGAAGGCAATAGGCAACAGTTTTCCTTAAACCCTTACCTTTTGCCTATCTTAATGAGCAACTTAAATGAGTGACAACCGATTAATTAAGACTGGCGACGGTTTTGTCGCATTTGTTCAAGTTGTTGCTGTTGTTCTGGGGTTAAAATAGCTTTCATTTTTTGCTGAGAATCTTGTCTAATGGCTTGAATTTGGCTTTGTTGCTCAGAAGTCAAATTGAGTGAAGACCAAACTTGACGCATATTTTGCCCCTTATCTTTGGCCGTTCTCAATTGATTTTTTTGTTCTTCAGTTAAAACATTTTCAATTTGAGTGCGGGTAGATTGCCAAATTTGCCGCATTTGAGTTTGTTGCTCAGGTGTTAGATTGAGCTTTGATGTCTTTCTTTCACTAATGAGAATCTCTGGATGAGAAGAAGTAATTACAGGTCTAGCTTGAGATGGATTCGATAAACCAAAAAAGAAAAGTAATGTAGAGATCGTTCCTAAAAGCCCCAGCAATTGTACCTTCATGTTTTCAATCTGTCGGTGAGAATGTTAGCGTCCTTTTAGACCCCACGAGTTACAAAATGGTTCAAAGCCCTTTTAAAAACAAAAATCGGCGAGCGGCTTTGATTGTTTGTCATAATTAAGAGTAAATTGAAGATTCAAGAAATTTACTCTAGTAACCCAAGGTAAAAAATCATTGTGTTTTTTAGAAGAATATCAGGAATGAAAAAACGGATTTTTCCAGTATTAGCGGCTATATTAGCTTTTTTAATCGTTATTTCGGCTCAGTCCACCTGGAGTAGCAATGGAATTGAACAATTATATATTTTTGGGGATAGTCTTTCTGATGTGGGTAATATTTTTCAGCTAACTGAACAACAACGTCCTCCCAGTCCACCTTATTATTCAGGACGTTATTCAAATGGGCGGCTGTGGGTAGAATATCTCGCTGATGAACTGCAATTAACTCCCAATCATGTCACCAATTTAGCTTGGGGAGGAGCAACAACACAAGGCACCATTGGCAATACAGTTTCTTTGAAAAAGCAAATAGAAAAATTTTTGGCTAACCATCCCAATATTAACTCACAAGCACTTTGTATTATTTGGATAGGCGCTAATGACTACCTCTATGGGGCTACCAATGTTAAAGCGACTGTAGGAAATATCGTAGAAGGGGTTTTCTCGCTCGTCAATACAGGGATGAAAAAATTTTTAATCGTTAATTTGCCAGATTTAGGAAAGCTACCGGCTACCCGTGACACAAAAGCCGCTACTTCTTTAAGTGCTTTAACGAAAGCTCACAATAAATACTTATCTCAATCTATACAGCAATTAAAACAGGATTTAGGCCCAAGGGTTGAAATTGCCGAGTTTGATGTATATTCTGTTTATCAACAAGTCACCAGAAGACCCAATCAATTTGGCTTAACCAATGTCAATGACAGTTGTTTAAAGAATTCTTCAGTTTGTCAGCATCCCGAGGGGTTTTTATTTTGGGATGGCGTTCATCCAAGCACAGCCGCTCATCAAATTTTGGCAAAAAAAGCCTTTTCAAAAGTTGAAGAAGCCTATTTTAGCAGTCATGGCCAAGACCCTTATGTAAGATATCAGTAATCCACCCTTGGTTAATTGAATGGATGAGGATAATTCGTTATGATTGGTGGTTGTTTATGGTTGAGTTCATAAACCGGGCAAGCGGCAAAATCAATACCTATCTAAACTATGAAATTTATTTATGATCCCCCCTCTGAAGTCAAAATTAATAAAATGAAGCAAAGGGTAAGATGGCAAGAATCCTGTATTAAAGCCCGTTCTATTGACCAAACCCAATTAGTAATCGAGGATCAGGGTGCCCATCAACCCGAATTTTCCTTTTTAGTTATAGGAGATAGTGGTTGTGGAGAACATTTAGGTCATAACCCCCAACGACAAATCACCGAAATGATGCTGTCTCATTACGACCAAATACAGTTTTTATTGCACACAGGAGATGTGATTTATCAAGTGGGGTCTAGTGAATACTATTATAAAAATTTTATTTGCCCTTATCGTGAATTTTTAGTAGGGGGAGAAGGGGATAAAATAAAGGCTTATACCGAGATGGTTTTTAACAAACCTTTTTTAACCGTACCGGGTAATCACGACTATTATGATTTACCTATTATTTATGGTTTCTTATTCCAAGTTATTTGGCCTTTACGGCATTTATTAAAGAATAAAATTGATCTAGATGTGGGTTGGCATGGCTCCCATCAAGGAGAAGCTTATGCCGAAGCTTTTTTAGATTATCTCCTAAAATATAATAACAACAAACAACTAGAAACCCATCTCGATTCTCATTACACCGCCCAGATGGGGAATGCTCGATGTCTGCGTTATCAGCCCGGTCAATTTACCCGTTTACCCAACCGATATTATACCTTTCGTTATGGGGGGATCGATTTTTTTGCCTTAGATTCTAATACCTTTAACGAACCCGAACCCATCCCGCAAACTCGAGAGGGTGAAGCTTTACGCCGCCAGTTAATGCTCCAACTCAATGAGTTAGAATTTAGCAAGCAAGACATCCTGGAAAAATCGAGTGAACTCGATCCTAATCATCCCGAACAAGCTGAACAACTCGATGATTATCGGGGGAAGTTAAACCAAATTGAAGAAACTCAACAAGACATAGAAAAACGACTAAAATACAAAAAAGTTGTCGTAGATTTTGAACAATTAAATTGGCTTAAAAACCAACTCATTGAATCTTGGCATACCGAGGAAGTTCGGGGACGAATCCTATTTTTTCATCATCCGCCTTATGTCACTGAAGCAACAAAATATAATCACGGAGAAACCCTTGCCATTCGTCGCCGCTTGCGAGAGGTTTTTGATCAAATAGACAAAGAAGTCAAACAATTAAGAGGAAATCGTCCCCTAGTAGACTTAGTCTTATGTGGTCATGCCCATTGTCTAGAATATTTATATACAGAAAATACAGGACACGCAGACTCGAATATTAATTGGATTATTTGTGGAGGCAGTGGCCATAGTCTCCGCCGCCAAAAAAAAGATGGTCCAATTCTCAGCGAAAGCACTCTCGATGATCAAATTCGGCCTACTCAACCCCGTGAAATAGGACGATCTAAACTCTTTGTCGGGCGCAACGGACGCTCCCGAAGCAAACGCCGCCCTTATTCCTTTTTACGAATTGATGTTAAAGAAGGAACACCTCCTCAATTAATCATTCGTCCCTTTGTGGCTGAACGCTATCAGCATCAATGGAATAATTACTCATTAGAACCCTTTACACTTTAAAACAAATTTTCTCAAATCCTGACAAAAATCTTGAAAAAAATTTCTCTAATTAAAATATAATAGTTATTATATCCTTTGCGAAATAGTCCATAAATGAACACAGATAAGATGATAATATAGTCATCCGTTGCTCAGCTATCAGTATTGATCCCGCTTTTGTTCATAACTTATCTGTATTCATCGGCGTTGATCTGCGTTCATCTGTGGACAAATATTGCCCAATTATGCAGCCGCAAAACCCCCTAAAAAACCTCTTTTGGTTAACTCAGGTCTTACTCATTTATCCCCCAACAGTAACCCCTGAAACCCCAATAACAGAAGTAATCAAGCTGATGCACCAAGAAGGCTCAAGTTGTGTTTTCGTGAGCCAAAAAGAGCAATTTATCGGACTTGTGAGCGAAAGAGATATCATTCGATGTCTAGCCACCAAGAGCAACCCGCAAAAAATCCCCGTGACGAGTGCCCTCAACAAAAAAGTCATCGCTCTTAAAGACATTACCCAACTGAAAATCGATCAAGTCATACACTTACTGTTAGAGTATCATCTCTCTCACATAGCCGTCCTCAAACCCAACAATCAGCCTTTAGGCGTATTGACAGCAGAAAGCCTATTAACGGTCATCCTAGGATTACAACACCAAGTCACTCAACTCGAAGCCCAACATCAAGAACGAGGACGCATCGCCGCCGCTCTGCGAGATGTAGAAGAACGCTATGCCACCCTAGTCTCTGCCGCCCCAGTAGGCATATTTCGCACCGATGTCGAGGGGCATTGTCTCTATGTTAATGAGCGTTGGTGTCAAATTACCGGACTCTCCCGTACTGAAGCAATGGGAATGGGTTGGCTGATTCGGGTACATTCCGATGATCGAGAACGCATTACGCGACAATGGTATCGATCAACCCAAACCCATCTCCCGTTTCGAAGTGAATATCGCTTTCAACACAAAGATGGGACATTGATCTGGGTATTAGGGGAAGCCGTTGAAGAAAGGTCCAACGATGGAAAACTGATCGGCTATATTGGCACCGTGACCGATATTAGTGATCGTATTCAAGCCGAGGAAGCCTTAGCCAAAAGTGAAGCGACCAATCGGGCCTTACTCCATGCCTTGCCGGATATGCTTTTACGTCACAACCGTCAAGGAACATATATTGACTTAATCTCATCAGGAGAGTTAAAACCTTTTGCCTCTCCTAAAGAATTAATTGGTAAACTTCCAGAAGAGGTCTTACCGTCCAAAGTGGCCAAAATCGCTAATCAGGCTATTCAAGATGCACTGCGAACCAATGAATTACAAACCTATGAATATCAGTTACAAGGCACTGATCATCATTGGTGTGACTATGAGGCACGGGTGGTGAGTACCGGCAATGGAGAAGTTTTATCCATTGTCAGAGATATTAGTGACCGCAAAGCGGCTGAAGCGGCTTTACAACAATTAAATGCACAATTAGAGGCCAGAGTAGAACAAAGAACCTTAGCCTTAACCGAAAGTGAAGAAAGATTTCGTAAAATCTTTGAAGAAAGTCCCATCGGCATGGCCTTAGTGGGATTAGATTATCATTTTTTAAAAGTTAATACTGTGCTTTGCCAGATGTTGGGTTATAGCGAATCCGAGTTACTCGAATTGACCTTTGCTGAGATTACTCATCCCGAAGATATAGACAACAGTTTTGATCCCGCTACACAAATTTTTGAAGAAACCCATACTCGCTCTCAGGTGGAGAAACGTTACCTTAAAAAAAATGGGGAAATTGTTTGGGTGAATTTAACCTCTTGTATTATTCATCAAGCCAATGGTCAGCCGCTCTATACTTTGTCTTTAATAGAAGATATTAGCGAAAAGAAAAAGGCTGAAGAGGAACGAATGCGGTTCTTAAATGTGATCGAAGCTAGTCTCAATGAGATTCATATTTTCGATGCTCAAACCTTTAAATTTCAGTATATCAATCAACGCACTTTGTACAATTTAGGTTATACGCGAGAACAGATGAAGCAGATGACTCCTTTAGATATTAAAACGGAGTTGAACCGGCAACAATTGGTCGATCTGCTCAGTCCTTTAGTGGAAAAAAAACAAGAAGAAGTGGTTTTTCAAACTTTTCAAAGACGGGCGAATGGAAATTATTATCCGGTGGAAGTTCATTGGCAATTAATTGAGCAACAGGGTGAACATCTCTTTTTATCAGTGATTCTCGATATTAGTGATCGTTATACAGCCCAAGCCGAAAGACAAAAGCTCGTGGCTTTAGTAGAAAATAGTACCGATTTTATTGCCATGACTACTGTAGAAGGACGCATGACTTATTTAAATAAAGCCGGACGCAAATTAGTGGGTTTTGATGAGAAAGGAGACCTTACTAAAAAATTCCTGGAGGATTTTTATTTGGGCTATGATTGCTCTTTTTTTCAACAAGAAATTATGTCTAAATTAATTAGAGGAGAACCTTGGCAAGGCGAATCTCGTTTGCGTCATGTAGCAAGCGGCGCATCCATTGCCGTTTTACAAAGTTTATTTCCGATCAAAGAGCCTCAAACGGGAAAAATTCTGGCCTTTGCCGGTATTATTCGTGACCTCACTGAACGCAAACGCGCAGAGGTTCAACTGAAAACCTCTTTAGAGCAAAAAGAATTATTACTCAAAGAAGTGCATCATCGGGTGAAAAACAATCTTCAGGTAATCTCGAGCCTCTTTTCTCTGCAATCTCAGTATATTCAAGACCCCCAAATTCTCTCTATTTTAGAAGATAGCCAAAATCGAATTAGTTCTATGGCTCTGATTCATGAAAAACTCTATCATTCAGAGAATTTAGCCAAAATCGATTTTAAAGATTATATTAAAACCCTCGTACAGTATTTGTTTACTTCCTACAATATTAATCCCGAATTAATACACCTCAATTTTAATGTTCAAGATATTTCCCTCAATCTTGATCAGGCGATTTCCTGTGGATTATTACTCAATGAATTAGTTTCTAATTCCTTAAAACACGCTTTTCCTAGACCGATGAACCGACAGGGGACAATTACCATTGATTTTACTCCCCTACAAGAGCAGCAATTGTGTCTGCGGGTAGAAGATAATGGCATCGGTTTACCGGAAGGATTAAATGTAAAGTCTACGCCTTCTTTAGGGTTACGCTTAGTTCGTGCCTTAACCCGACAACTCAAAGGTAAACTAGAGATGTATAACAACAAAGGCGCAGTCTTTGAACTGGTTTTTCCCCAAGCGTAAATTTTTCCTGGCAGATCAATTAATCAAATGTCAAATAAAAAAATTTTGGTAGTCGAGGATGAAGCAATTGTTGCAGAAGACATTGCTAGTCGTTTAGAAAGAATGGGCTATATGATTACAGATATAGTCGCATCCGGAGAAGAGGCGATCATCTCAGCTATCACCACACCTCCGGATTTAGTGCTGATGGATATTATGTTACAGGGAAAGATAGACGGGATTACCGCCGCCACGCAAATTTATAAAACCGTCAAACGTCCTGTGGTTTATTTGACAGCTTATGGAGATGAAGATACTTTACAACGCGCCAAATCATCGGGATCTTTTGGCTACCTCCTCAAACCCTTTCACGAAAGAGAACTGCGGGCAACCATTGAAATTGCTCTTTCTCGACACCAAGTTGAAACTGATATTCAACAAGCTTTGGATTTAGCTCAGGTGTTACGCCAACAAGCGGAAACTCAAAGCCAACTCAAATCTCAATATATTTCTTTGGCTTCCCATGAATTTCGCAATCCTCTGACTAATATTAAAGCCTGGGCACAATTATTACAACGTTATGGACATACTTGGTCATCGGAAAAACAACAACAAAGTTTAGAACGAATTCAAGTTGCGGCTGAACAGATGAATCAGTTATTAGAGGATATCTCGACTTTAGGACGTACAGACCTAATAAAAAGCCGCTTCAACCCTGTCCCTGTTGATTTCGTCGCCTTTTGCCAAAATTTAATTCAAATACATCAAATGATGGTGGGAGAAACTTACAAGCTGACCTTGACTTATGAAGAAAATTGTGATAGGAATACGATCGCTCTCGATGAAACACTTTTAGGATATCTTCTTAATAATCTTCTCTCGAACGCGATTAAATATTCCCCTCAAGGGGGTGAAGTCGCTTTAAAGTTATTCTGTCAAGAAAGCGAGATTTATTTACAGGTTCAAGATCAGGGGATCGGTATTCCTCCATCAGATTTGCCACAGGTATTTGAACCATTTCAAAGAGCCAGTAATGTCGGCACAATTCCAGGAACCGGTTTAGGATTGGTAATTGTCAAACGAGTGGTAGAATTACATGGCGGTCGTATTGAGGTGGAAAGTCTTGAAGGTACAGGTACAACTTTTACAGTGACATTGCCTAAACTCTAGATCAATCCATCAACTCATTCAAGTTTTCTCGGGGTTATTGTGACTTTTTTGGACTTGAAAAAAAAGTATATTTTGCTACAAATTAATAGCGGCTTCAGTCAAACCTGCTCGGATTTTTGTCAGTTTTTATCTTTGGAAAAGGGGGAAATTCTCCCTTAAGCAAATTTACTTAATTCCAATGGAATAGAACAAGATTAGCGCAACAAATCTTTAAAAAACTGAAGGCGAAAAAAGGCTTTTTTGAAAAAATTTATCTTTTTGCATAGTTTTGTGAATAGTATTGACGAATGTTTACCAAGTTTGTTTAAGATAATTTTAATATTTTGACATTTTTGGCCAACTTGTGTTTTTTTTGCTTATCGTATAAGCAAGCAGGAATATAATAATTTCATTTTTATTCTTGTGAAGTGGTTATAAGCTAGCTTGGAGATGAGCATGGTGTTTAGTTTATTTCGTTCTCTGTTTTTATCAACACTACTGAGTTTTGCCATGCCGGTGATTTTAGTGGGTGGGATTTTAGCGTCTCTATACACAGCCAGTTATATTCCCGGCTTTACCTGGATTAGCGAAACAGGTACAACTCAGGTTTCTAAGTTCTTAGCGGTTTTTGGCAATGGATGTCCTTTAGAAGGAATGCTCACCATTGGTTTTGCTTTCGCCTTTGTAGGTAGTTTGTTCGATTTGTTCAACTTTTCAATGTATCAAGGACTACGAAATCACTCGAGTGAACAAGCCCGATAGACCTCAATTGACCACTGCCCTCTAAGATAGTCAACAAACAAATTTAAGAACCGTCTAAGATTGCTCAAAAAATTATCGCTCTATTGATTCAAAGATCTTCCGCTCCTCAAAGCGGTGTTATAGGGGGATTATTTTCCGAAAAAAAGGATTGATCTAAAGAGATTTTTCAGACTCCAAGCCAACAATCAATTCACAATTTGTTTTCTCCTTTAAGCGATACATAAATAAAATATATCCCCTCGCTATTACACCAAAGTTCTAAGGTCTCGCCTTTGCTCCTCTAGGTCCCGGTGTTCCAAAAACTTACCTATTACCAAAAAAGCAGCGATAAAGTTATACTTTAATCGGCAAAGCTTGGTTAAAGTAGTTTGTATCACTCTAGGTAACAATGGGAAAAGTTGTTATTGTCATCAATTCAGAAATAGCAGAAAAAGGCAAGGTTCTCAAACGCTCGCTAGTCACCGAGAAAATGGTAACAGCCCTCAAAAATGCCATCGCGGTTAATTCTCCTTTCCCCCTCACCATCGAAGTCGTGTCTTCTAGCGGGTTAGGGCCTCACAAACAAGATCCCGATCCAGATAGCGTGATTTATTGTCCTCTGACCATTCAGTTACCCCATTGGTTTAACTTTCCGGGGCAACAAGTTTATCAAGCTTGTCGAGAAATTAAAGAACGACAGATATGGGTCGCTAAACATTTATCTTATCAAACAACGCTCGATGAGGGTCCAAATGCCGGCCTCGGGGATTTGTGGTTACCCATTGTTTTAACCGCTAAAGGCCCCATCTACGCAGAAGTGATTGAAGAAGGAGAAATGCCTAACTTCTATCGCCAACCGGTCGATTTAAGCGATGATTTGCGTCAATCCCTTTATCACTTAGCCTATCAACTATTAGAAAATTTAGCCGCACCTCCTTCAGTTTATTTGTTACAGTTTAGTTTAAAGGGAAAAGAAATTATTTTTGATCGTTTGTGGCCCTTTCCGGCTGCACCCGCCCTAGCGTCTTTAATGAGACAAAAACCCGACTTATTTACCTGTTATTGGTTGTGTTTAAGCGGTCAACCGATTTTTGATTTAAGGGTTTTTCCTAACTATTTTTAAGCGAAAAAAAACTCAATCTCAGGGGGATTAATCAGATGTCAACTCAAATTCAATCAGAAGAAGTGTTGCCAACAGCGACTCCAGAAGCGGAAGAATTTACTCCCCCTCTACCACCAACCGATTTAATTTTTGACGACGGAGAACCCTTGGAAAGTAATCGTCATCGCCTTGCTATGAATACTTTAATTCGGTCAGCCGAATTAGTTTTAGCTAACCGAAGAAACGATTTTTTTGTCGGCGGCAATATGTTTATCTATTTCAGTAGTAAACAAGCCAGAAATAGAGACTTTCGCGGTCCCGATTTTTTTGCCGTGTTAGAAGTAGATGGTCGTCTAGATCGACAAGGTTGGGTTGTCTGGGAAGAAAATGGACGTTATCCAGATGTGATCATTGAATTGATGTCTCCCAGTACAGCTAAAATAGATGTGGGCGAAAAAAAAGATATTTATGAGCGAACTTTTCGCACTCCCAATTACTTCGTTTTTGATCCTTTTGAGGCAAATTCTCTGCGAGGATGGTATTTAAATTTAGACCAAGGCTATCAAGAATTAACCCCCAATGATCAGGGGTGGTTATGGTGTTCTCGCTTGGAATTGTGGCTAGGAACCTGGGAAGGAACGATCGGACGAGATCAGGGCATTTGGTTAAGATTTTACGACCAACAGGGTAATTTAATGCTCTTGCCCGAAGAAGCGGCTCAACAACAAGCCCAAGCCGCTCAACAACAAGCCCAAGCGGCTCAACAACAAGCCCAAGCCGCTCAACAACAAGCCCAAGCGGCTCAACAGCAAGCCCAAGCCGCTCAACAGCAAGCCCAAGCCGCTCAACAGCAAGCCGACAATGAACATCAACGCGCCGAAACCGAACGTCAACGCGCCGAAACCGAACGCCAACGCGCCGAAACTGAACGTCAACGCGCCGAACGTTTAGCAGAGCGTTTACGAGCTTTAGGAGAAGAACCAGATAATATATAAATCAGGAATGATTTTGGGGAAGCGGCTCGGTTTGAGCGATAACCCCTCAAGGATAAACCAAGTAGCATAAACAGTCATAGAACACAATAGAATGGAAATTCGAGCAACAGAACAAACAAAACTCAATTGGACAGGAGAAGCCCTAGCGCTCGGGATCTTTGAAGGGACAGACTTAAGTGGAGAACTTGCCGAGTTAAATGAAAAACTCGCAGGAGTCATACAAGAATTAATCACCGAGGAAGAATTTGAGGGGAAAGCCGGAACATCAGTTATATCAAGAATCGGCAATGAACTTTCTATTCGTAAACTGATTTTAGTCGGTTTGGGAAAAGCTGAAGACTTTAAACTCAATAGCCTGAGAATTGCAGCAGCCAGTATTGCCCGCACAGCCAAAAAGCAAAAAATTAAAACCCTTGGCATCTCTCTTCCCTTAGTTAACGATGAGCCGGCCCTGACTACAGGTGCGATCGTCGAAGGATTTCTGTTAGCCTTACATACTGATAACCGTTTTAAGTCAGATCCAGAAGATAAAGGCCCGAAATTAGAAACGGTTGATCTTCTCGAGTTAGGAGGACAACAAGCCGCGATTACTAAGGCTCAAATTATCGCTGATGGGGTGATTTTAGCGCGAGAATTAGTCAATGCTCCGGCTAATACTCTTACCCCTGTAACGATGGCCGAAACCGCCCAAAAAATTGCCTCTGACTATGGGTTAGTTTTGGAAGTTTTAGAAAAAGAAGACTGTGAAAACTTGGGCATGGGAGCCTTTTTAGGAGTCGCCCAAGCCTCAGATTTGCCCCCGAAATTTATTCATTTAACTTACAAACCCGAAGGCACTCCTAAGCGAAAATTGGCCATTGTGGGTAAGAGTTTAACCTTTGACTCGGGTGGGTTAAATATTAAAGTCTCTGGCAGTGGCATTGAAACGATGAAAATGGACATGGGAGGCGGTGCGGCAACGTTGGGCGCGGCTAAAGCGATCGCCCAGTTAAAACCGGATGTGGAGGTTCATTTTGTCTGTGCGGCCACAGAAAATATGATTAGTGGTAAAGCCATTCACCCGGGCGATATTTTAACGGCTTCTAATGGGAAAACCATAGAAGTGAATAACACTGATGCAGAGGGACGTTTAACCCTAGCTGATGCCTTGGTATTTACTGAAAAATTGGGGGTTGATGCCATCGTAGATTTAGCCACCCTGACTGGTGCTTGTGTGATTGCTTTAGGGGATAATATCGCGGGTTTGTGGAGTCCTAACGAAGAACTGGCCAACCAAATCAAAGAGTCAGCCGAATTAGCCGGCGAGAAATTCTGGCAAATGCCTCTAGAAGAGAAGTATTTTGAGGGGATGAAGTCACCCATTGCCGATATGAAAAATACTGGCCCTCGTGCAGGCGGTTCGATCACCGCAGCCTTATTCCTGAAACAGTTTATTAAGGAAACCCCTTGGGCACATTTGGATATTGCTGGTCCGGTTTGGACAGAGAAAGAAAATGGCGTTAATAATTCAGGGGGGACGGGTTTCCCGGTGCGAACTCTGGTTAATTGGGTTTTAAGTTAATTTTTGGGTGGGCAAGGCCCACCTTTAAATCAAAGGCAATTCCATAGCAAAAGAAAAAACCCTTGCGTAATAAGAGACTAAAAGCCGTATCAATTTTAGGCTTACTACGCAAAGATTGGCGCATTCACGCTTATGCTGTACTTTTTCTGAAGACAAAAACTTTATATTAACTCAGGGCATTGATAATATAATCGATGTAGGAATTGGCTTCTGTTGCCGGATCGCCCGATAATCCGTGATTAGCCTTGATGTACTTGAGAGCTTCGATATACCAACTCGGAGATAATTCAAAAGCACTGTTAATTTCTGGCAAACCCGCGATCAAATAATCATCGATGGGGCCAGTTCCTCCTACTACTAAAGCATAGGTGACAATCCGCAGGTAATAACCAATATCACGCACACATTTTTCTTTACCCCGTTGATCATAAGCATAGTTGGGGCCTTGCAACTGAGTGGTGTAAGGAAACTTTTGATACACTGCATTGGCAGCACCTTCAGCAAGACTCTGGGCCTTTTTAGATAAAATTTTCACGGCCTCTAAGGTGTTGGTTGCTTGACGGAAGCGACCAAAAGCCACTTGAATTTCTGCACTACTTAAGAAGCGGCCTTGAGAATCTGCGGTTGAAACGGCTTCAGTTAAAGGTGTTTTTGTCATTGATGAAAGTTCTCCTATTGGTATTGATTTGAATCAGTTTTGCCTGCTGAAAGTAACGTCTTAGCTAACGGCTGAAGCCGCACGATCAAAGTAGGAGGATAATTCGGCAATTAGATTGCTGCAATCTCCTCGGGTAATGCCATTAGGGTCATTGACGATGGCAATGGAAGCTTCTTTAAGCTTGACAATTCCTGCCGCTACCGAAGCGGTAGGCACTCCTAAAGCCACATAGGTTTCCCGCAGTCCGTTGAGAGCGCGATCATCGAGTACGCTAGGATCGCCAGTAAAGATGGCATAGGTAACATAGCGCAAAATGATTTCTAAGTCCCGTAAGCAAGCCGCCGCACGACGGTTTGTGTAAGCATTACCACCCGGCGAAATCAGTTGAGGCTGTTCGGCAAACAGGGAACGAGCCGCATTAGTAACAATTTGGGTGGCATTGCCAGAAATACGGTTGACAGCATCAACTCGCTTATTGCCATCTTTGACTAAGGCAATCAAAGCATCTACCTGAGAATCGCTTAGATATTCGCCTCGGGTATCAGCTTGAGAAACAACTTTAGCAAAGGCATCCAAAACCATCGTTTTTATCTCCTTTCAGGTTTATTAGTTGAAAGTTTTGATACTCAAAAAAATTTGAGTTTTTCTTGCTCAGGAATGTTTTATATAGCCGGAGACGGTCTAGTTTAAAGAACTAGAATCCGAGCAGGGCTATTTCATTCGAGGAAAAGCACTAAGCGACCCTTAAAGTCTGAGCAAGCTTTATTTTGGGGATTAAAGGTATAAAAACTAAAATGAGAAAATTTTTTTTCCTCAATTTAGCCGGTTAATCCTCACAAAATATTTTATACAATATTTCCTTTTTCTTATTTATTAATATTTATTAATTTTGTTTTTATGAATTTTCAATACTTTCAGGCATTAGCCTCAAAAATTGTGACAATAAGTGTTTAAAAATACCAAAATTTTGTCGCCTGTTTTTCGTTAATTAAAAAAATAAGTTAAGTTTTTTGAAAATAGTGATTAAGAATACTAAATTTTAACATTTAGTTTGGGTGTTGGGATGAGGTTTAGCTCAAAAAAAAGACAAACATAGGAGTTAGGCACTCCCGATTAAAAACAACGATTTTATGTCCAGCGAGGAATCTCAAACCCTTATGATTTAGTTAGGGTGCGTAAGTCCTAAAACATTCCCTATGAAAGCCGGCTTAGTGCGGCTTGATTCCGTTCAATCTAAGAGATTTAGAAGAATGAATAAACAAATATTTTTAAATAAACCCTTTGAACAATTAGGGTTTATATAGCGTTTCTCAAATCAATGAGGTACACCTCAATTTTATTTTTGATTACCTTTTCCCTGTTCCCTGCTTGCACTGAGCTTGTCGAAGTGTTCCCTCTTCCCTAAAATCGAAAAACTATGTACCTCACTAAAATGAGAAATGCTATATAGCTTCTAGGTTGTGTTCTTCGGTTCGGATTCTCACAGTTTCATTGACGGTAGAAACAATAATTTTCCCGTCTCCAAGTTTGCCGGTTTGAGCCGAATTGACTAAAGCTTGAACAATTAAATCGATTTGCTCGTCATCGGCGACGACTTCGACTTTGAGCCGCGTTTGAAAATCCACATTATAAACTACGCCTCGATAGCGTTCTTGTAAGCCTTTTTGTCGTCCAAATTGTCGCAGTTCAGTAATGGTCATGCCGATCACTCCAGCATTGAGAGCGGCGGTTTTTACCTCGTCTAATTTATGGGAGCGAATGATGGCTTCTATTTTTTTCATGAATTAACCTGATTGAATTATGTTATCGACTGAGTTTCATCAGCGCTTCTTTAACCGCCGGAGGCAACTGACGCATAACTTTCCCTTTTTCTGAATCTATGGCCACTAAGGTGACTCGTCCAGTTAAATATAATTGTTGATCATCAGAAGATTGAATCTTATAATCCCAATGAATTCTCACGCCGGCGATTTCATCCATACGGGTTTTAACGATGGCTTGTTCTCCTAATTTCAAAGGGCGATGATAACGTAAGGATAATTCTACAACGGGTAAAACACATCCAATCTTAACTAAATCAGCATAATTAATGCCCATAGAGCGTAAACATTCTACCCGGGCCTCTTCCATCCAGGTTAAATAAGTCCCATGCCATGCTACCCCTTCATAATCAGTATGATGAGGTTGTACTCGGATGGGGTACTCAAACCAGGTTTCTGTCGATGCTCTCAACCCTTGATCGGTGGCTAGTGCCGTTGTGGGCGATAATTGGGGGGGTGGGGTTTGCTCAGACAAGTTTTTTCGGGAATTTAATCATAATGTTTTCTGAAAATTATTTTAGCGTAATGGTTTTGCCTTGTTCTTGCATCGATTGAGTTAAAGCACTGAGAATTTCAACCAATTGAGTAGCGGTTTGTGCAGAAGCTATAGAAGGGGTTTGTTGAGATTGGATCGCTTTGATAAACTCATGGCAAACTCGACCTAATGGTTCGGCTTTTTCCACTTCGATGACAGAGGTGCTGACTCCGGCTGGTAAAAATAGTTCTCCTTGTGGCTGTACGTAACCCTGTTGCCATATCAGGGGAGTAGGGGACATTTCATCAAAGATTAAGTTGCCTTCTGTTCCCAATAGACACAAGCGCCTTTGTTTATCTGGATTTAACCAGCACAGATGTATAGAAGCTTCAAACCCATCGGGATAGGTGAGAGTTACCCAGACAAGATCAGCTAATCCTTTTTCTGGTTGTAGCCAAATCTTTCCTCTCGCTTGTACCCGGTTGGGGGTTTGTCCTAACCAATGATTGAAGATAGCAATATCATGTATGGCTAAGTCCCATAATGCGTCTACATCTTGACGAATGGGTCCGATATGGGTACGACTCGCATAACCGTAGCGTAATTCTCCGAGTTTCCCACCTTTAACGATTTGTTGTCCTTGTTGGACGGCAGGATGAAACAGATAGGTATGATCGATAAATAATTGCCGTTGCTGTTGTTTGGCAAGTTCTGTCAGTGTTCTACATTCATCGGGGTTGAGGGTTAAGGGTTTTTCGGCTAAAACGTGATAACCCTGATGGAGAGCATCTGTAATTAGGGAATAATGGCTACTAGCCGGGGTCGCAACCACAACCGCATCGAGGGTTTTTAGGTCGCGTATGGTTTCCCATTCGGTTGCTAAAATTATCTGTTGTTCATCTAGCTTAAATTGCTTCTGACATTGAGTGAGTCGTTCCCGAAAAGGATCAACGATGGCGATTACCTGGGTATCTGGATGCTGTAAAAAGTTTCTCACCCAATGCACTCCCCAGCGCCCTACTCCTAAAATAGCTATATGGATGGTCATAGATTATTAAAAGTTTTCTTCTCAATTTTTTGTCGAGACTAATTGTATTTTATGCTCAATGAGCGGTGGTGGAATTTATGCGATCATGGGTTGTAAGCTTTGAGCGGCTCTACTTTGAGATTTTCTGCAATGAAACGACCTCATACCCTTGTAGTTTTAGCCATGACAGCAGATGGAAAAATCGCCGATAAACATAGTTCTGCCGCGCGTTTTGGTTCGGATGCTGATAAAAACCATCTAGAAACCCAAATTGCCCAAGTAGACGCAGTTTTATTCGGTGCTGGTACCCTTCGCGCTTATCATACCAGTTTCCCCATTTCTAACCCTGAACTCCTGCAATGGCGAAAACAACAACATAAACCCCCTCAACCTGTCCACATTGTCTGTTCAGCGTCAGGAAATCTTAACCCTGAAATGCGCTTTTTTCGGCAATCTCTCCCTCGTTGGTTACTCACTACCCACAGGGGAGAAAACACTTGGCAACAGACCAATTCTGAGGGGTTTGAACGCATTTTAAAGGCTGATGACCTAGATAACCGTATTAATTGGCTTAAGGCTTTTGAACAATTCACCACATTAGGCCTAGAAAAATTAGCTATCCTCGGCGGTGGCGGCTTAGTGGCCAGTTTACTCGAAGCCGCCTTAATTGATGAATTTTACTTAACCCTTTGTCCTCTCCTTTTGGGGGGTACAGATGCACCAACCCCGGTAGAGGGCCTCGGATTTAGCCAACAGCAGGCGCAAGAGCTAGAATTATTGAGCGTTAAACAGATTGAAGGGGAAATTTTTTTACACTATCGCTTACACCATTAACAGAGATTGCGTTACGCTGATATAAACCCCGCCCTTTAAAGGCGAAGCCCTAAAAAACAGTTGTAATTGCAGTCCCATGTTTCAAAAAGTCAAGCCAGAATATTCTCTTGCCTGGATACAAAAAATGGCGGAAATTCCCGAAGCCCAATGGGATGCCTTGGCTCAACCCCTTTCTACTCCCTTTTTGGAATGGGAATGGCTCAATAATTTGGAAACTTCTGGCAGTGCAAGCGGGAAAACCGGCTGTCAACCCTGCCATTTAACCGTATGGCGGAACCGCCAATTGATTGCGGCTGCCCCTTTATATATTAAAAGCCACAGTTACGGCGAATTTGTTTTTGATCATCAATGGGCAGATTTATCCCATCGTTTGGGCATACGCTATTATCCTAAATTAGTGGGGATGACTCCGTTTACCCCGGCCGAAGGCTATCGCTTTTTAATTGCTCCTGGAGAAGATGAAGATCAACTTACAGAATTGATGGTAGCCGCTATTGACCATTTTTGTGATCGAAATCATCTTTCAGGATGTCATTTTCTCTTTGTCGATCCCGAGTGGCGAGCGAAAATGGAAAATTATGGCTTTAGTCGTTGGTTACATCATAGTTATATTTGGACGAATAAGGGCTTTAACAGTTTTGAGGATTATTTAAGCATTTTTAATGCTAATCAGCGTCGTAATATTAAACGAGAAAGAAAGGCTGTTCAGCAAGCTGGATTAACTGTTAAAACTTGGGTCGGAGAGGAAATTCCTCATCATTTATTTCCATCCATTTATCATTTTTACAGTAGTACCTGTGATAAGTTTTATTGGGGAAGTAAATATCTAACTCGGAAATTTTTTGAGCAATTATATCCTAATTATCGTCATCGGGTGGTCTTAGTGGCTGCCTATCAGCAGGAAACAGATACTAAACCGGTTGGTTTATCTTTTTGTCTGCGAAAAGGGGATAACCTCTATGGGAGATATTGGGGAGCTTTACAAGAATTTGATTGTCTTCATTTTGAAGCTTGTTATTATCAGCCTATTGAATGGGCCATTCAAGAAAATATTCAAATGTTTGATCCCGGTGCGGGCGGGAAACATAAGCGAAGAAGAGGTTTTCCGGCTACCCCAAATTACAGCTTACACCGCTTTTATAACGCGAAAATGATTAAACTTTTACAGCATTATATGCCCGAAATTAATGAAATGGAACAGCAAGAAATAGATGCTATTAATGAGGATTTACCCTTCACCAAACGGGAAATTATTTTTCAACTATAGGCCCGATTGGTAGTAGCGTAATGGAAATATCCGGTTTTTCTATAGAGACGTGGCTTGGAACGTCTCTAAATTTTTAGAGCTTATTAATTTTGAGTAATTAACTGAATGGGAATTTGAATTTCACTACGTTTAAAGGCATCAGGAATATAAGGCCCATCATAAAAAAAGCGCCGAGGTTGTCCCACCACTTGATACTCAGGATGTTGTGATAGCCATTCGGTGAGCCGCTCAAGATTTTCTTGATAACTAGAATAGCTATAAGCGCCTTGCAATCCTAAACTCACTACCGTCATGGGAAGAACATCTTCTACTTCAATATTTTGAGCAATTTCTTTGGGATAAATCTGATTGTTACGATAGAGAAAGGAAACAGACGCTTCTCCATTAGCCGCAGCAGAGGAAACTGTATTATTGGGGTAACGGGTTTCCACTGGAGAAGTCATAGAAATATTATTAGAGGAAATATGTTGATAGAGAGGATAAAAAGCCTGATTAGCCGCCTGAGATAATTCCCCTTGATAACGATAGGTAGCCGCACGGTAACCCGGATATTGTTTAACCTCAATTTTTCCGGGTTCTGTGGGAGGCGGAAAACCTTCGGGTAAGGGAGCGCTGTTAGCTTGATATACACTAAAGGCAACCGCTACGCCGGCAAGGGTTATAATGCCCAATGTTAATAGAATATGATGGAGTTTCATATAAATCCTAGATAATCTAATACAGACATGGTATGTTAGATTCCTTATCCATCATAGTAGATTTTTATGAACAATCTCTCTGAGCAAATTCTCATTTTAGACACCACAATGCGTGACGGGGAACTTGTGCCGGGAATTAAAATGAGCCAAGCGGAAAAATTGCGGCTGGCTCAACTCTTAGAGGAGGCGAAAGTAGATATTATTGAAGTGAGCTATCCGGCGAAGTCTCAACAAGATTTTGATGAAATTGTCGCGGTTTCAAGGGAGATTAAAAATTCAATTGTTTGTGCTTTATCTAATCTTTCAGTCCAGGAAATAGAAAGGGCGGCAACAGGACTCAAATCAGCTTCTCGGGGCAGAATTCATCTCTACAGTAATGTAAATCTCGCTAAAAAAGAGCCTCTAAAGCGGCAAGAAGCACTTTCAATGATTCAACAGGGAGTTACTTTAGCTCGAAATTACTGTGATGATATAGAATGGTCTGCCTTTGATGCTAGTCGCAGTGATTTAGATTTTTTGTGTCGAGGCATAGAGATGGCTATCAACAGTGGGGCAAAAACCATTAATATTCCGGATAGTTTAGGAGTCTTATTGCCTGCTGAATTTGCTCAACTTCTTGAGAAAATATTTACTCGAGTTCCTAATATAGACAAATCCATCGTTTCTGTTCATTGTCATGATGACTGTGAGCAGGCACTCTTAAATTCTCTTATCGCTCTTGAAGTAGGCGTAAGACAAATTGAATGTTCTCTTAATGGGTTAGGTGCTAGAAAAGGTAACGCTAACCTCAAGAGTGTCATTAAAGAAATTGACCAAAATCCCACCTATAAAACCTCTGTAATTCTTGAAAAAATTCCCCCAGCCGAAGAACTGGTTAAACAAATCAGCGCAAGCAACTAGCAATAATCCCGTTGAGTATGAATAAACCCGAGTAGATTAAGAGGTTTTGGCTTCCTCAAGTAAAATAGTCAAATGTCCTACAGAATCGATGGCCACTTTAGCCGCATAATCTTCTTTTTTAAAAATGCTCGAGAAAATCCCCGCAGTTAAACCAACCGTTCTTCCTATTATTACACCTAGAGAACCTAGGCAAAGACTCCCAAAAACTTCTCCGGCAGTGGTGGAGCCGTTAATAATAATTTTGGATAAATAAGCCGAAGATAAACCAACAGAACTAAAACTTTTGGGAATAAAGGAAGAACTTGTCTTACTAACCCATGTATCAGTTTTATACTGATTGAGTTGAAAAATCTGTTTGAGATGGGTGGGAAGATCGCCAAAGCGAGTATAATCTGTATGAAGTTCAATAGTTTCCCCAGTAGTAACAGCATAACTGAGTTTTTGGTAAAACTCTTCTGTATCAGCAAAGATTAGTTTTCTCATAAAATCATTTGAGATCAATTGTTGAGCATCAAACTTGTAGCTGTCCATCAGACTACAGTTATAACATTCCCTAATCTTGAAAAAAACTAACACTCCTGTGAGTCGCGCTTTGCTCACCCGTTAGTGACTCGGTGTTAATGAGTCAGCCGCTTGCCAGAGGATAATACCCAAACCCGAGTAATAACGGGATTTCCTCCCCTGTGGATATGTGGGATACAACGTCTATATCCAAAGAGGGATTTTTAAAGCGGATTTACTATCAATACTTAATTAATATATTAATTAAACTTAACCTATTTTAAGCTGACAAGGTAAGCCAAAAACTTGAAAATATGGTATAATACAGAAGCATATAATTTTATCAATAGCTAATGTCAAAAATTTAAGAGCAGGTTAAATAAAAAATAATTGTTTAATTTTAGAAAGTCGAAAATGGATTGGAAATACTGTTTAATTGTTTTGGCAGTTTTATTGAATTTAATCTGGATTCAACCGGCCTTAGCTGATCAAGGAAAATCTTGGAAAAATGCAGAGAATTTTTATGTAGGTCAACAGGTCATCTGGCTTTACAAAGCTCACGCCAGTGCCAAAAATGTACAAAAAGTGCCCGGTGAAGTGCTTAAACTAGGAACCAAAGAAATACAAATTAAAGTTAAAACCAATAACGACGAGTTTGTTAAGCGTTGGGTTAGTCCAGATAAGCTCTTGAATATTAACAGTTAAAACCTCAGCACCAGGGGTTGAAAAGGGGGGTCTTATTAAAAAAAGCGAAGAAATCCGTTCACTACTCTAAAAATTAAACCGATTTTTTGAACCGAACACTTATTGATTAATCAGCAATTTTTGTTGATAATTTAATTATATTTAGGAGTAAAAATATTAAACACTCCGTATGGCATTAGCGAGATATCCGAGAATAATTTGCTGATTGGTATCAGGGTCTTTAAAAAGAATCACGCCTCGGGGTTCCTGATGCTCAGTTTGAATGACTCCATAACCGATTTGATCGTGTTTTACGCCTTCAAGAAGCTTAATAAACAATTGTTCCTGAAAAGAAAGTTGTTGATGATTGGCTTCCTGAATAACTTCTTCTTCTATTAAATATTCAAAATTAATTCCGTCAAACATAAATAACTCCGTTCTTCAATTGCTTGGAGTTCATTTTACCACTACAATTCCCCAATTCATTAAAAAATTATTAAAGAAGTAGAGAGAAATTAATAAAAAGGAAACCCCCGCCTCAACAAGGAAAGTAGGGGGGAGTGCTTCGCGGCACTAGGTGAGAGATTAGATGTAGCAGGGAAAAAAGGCTTTATTACGCCGGATGGTGAGAAATTTCCTGCTCTCTATCAATAAATATCTGCGCTAACACCTGATAAGCTTCTGTCCATGCCGCCATCACTTCATCAGTAGCGGCATCCCCTAAGACATCCTTAATCGCTTCTAAAAGACTGGCTCCGACGATAGGATATTGTTGGGGTTGAACATGAGTTTTAACGTGACGATGGGCTATGGTTTCTACCATAGATTTTAAAGCATCGAGATTGTCAATGTGAGTGGCATAACTCCATACAGCACGAGCCAGTTTTGCCGGCTGAAAACCGTTCGCTTGAGCAGACATATCGAATTGAGCTTGAATCTCGGGATGGTTGCGAAACATAATTTCATACATCCGAGTAGTAATTTGCTGACCGTGCTGTTTAATCAAAGGTGCTGTAGATTTAACAATATCGATAGTTTGTTGGCTGATGCGCGGCTGAGATTGAGGCTGTTCTGATAAAACCAGCACAAAAGCTAAATTTTCGGCTGCCTGTAGTGCATGGGGAGCATTAGCCGCCATAAAAACAAAAACTCCCGGTCTTAAAGCAATGTCATTACCTTCTAAGCTGAGAATTCCTTGACCTTCAATTACCGTAATCACCGCATTACGAGTGCTAGTATGTTCTTCAATTTGTGTGCCTTTAGCCAAACAAAAAAGACTATATTGGCTATGGTTATCTTTAACCAAAACTTTACTGAGAATTCCATCTTGGGGATATTCAATTAACTCTTGTAAATTTTGGGAAAAAGAAGTCTTTGAGGAACTCTTAACACTAACCATGTTTTTAACTCCATTAATATCGATTAAATCCGCCAATCAAAGTTCAATCTATCTCAATTTCATCTGTGTTTATCTCGGTTTATCTGTGGACAACACAAATCAAATTAGTTAAGCCAAACAAGCCATTAAATCTTGCTCAGGAGTCGTAATTGGTTTGAGATGATAGGCTTGAGAAAGCAGAGAGAGGACATTAGGAGAAATAAAAGCCGGCACCGTTGGGCCCAAACGAATATTATGAATGCCCAAATATAATAAAGTCAGTAAAATCGACACCGCTTTTTGTTCGTACCAAGAGAGAATCATCGACAAAGGCAACTGATTCACATTGACCTCAAACGCTTTAGCTAATTCCAAAGCAATCATAATAGCAGAATAAGCATCATTGCATTGGCCCACATCCATCAAACGGGGGATATCTCCAATGCATCCTAAATCTTGAGTAAAGAAACGAAACTTACCACAAGCAAGAGTTAACACCACACAATCAGAGGGAACTTTTTCCACAAATTCACTATAGTAATTGCGTCCTGATTTGGCTCCATCACATCCTCCCACTAAGAAAAAGTGACGGATATGGCCGGCTTTAACCGCATTAATCACATCAGGGGCTAACTCTAACACAGCATGACGAGCAAATCCAGTCATCACCGTTTTAGTTGCTTCTGTTGTCGTAAAACCGGGTAATTCCAAAGCTTTTTCAATAGCAGGAGTAAAGTCTCGTTTTTCCAGATGAGTGATTTCAGGCCAACCCACAGGGCCACAAGTAAAGAGCCGCTCTTTATAGGAATTATGAGGCGGCATGAGACAATTAGTCGTCATAATAATTGCCCCCGGAAATTGAGCAAATTCCTTGTGTTGATTGTGCCAAGCCGTGCCATAATGCCCATAAAGATGAGGATATTTTTGTTTTAAATTTGGATAACCATGAGCCGGCAACATTTCCCCGTGAGTATAGATAACAATTCCTTGATTAGCCGTTTGTTTGAGTAATTCTTCTAAATCTTTCAGGTCGTGGCCAGAAATTAAAATTGCTTTGCCGGGGATAGGATTAAGCGGCACAGAGGTAGGAACCGGATGACCATAATAGTTAGTATTGGCCTGATCGAGAATTTGCATCGCCCTTAAATTAATTTCCCCGACTTTCAGGGCTATTTCTAACCATTGATTGAGGTTTAAATCTTGACGGCCCAGATTAGTTAAGGTTTGATGGAAAAAATGATATATACGCTGATCTTCTTGTCCCAGTTGAGCGGCATGGTGAACATAAGCGGCAATACCTTTGAGTCCATAAAGAACAGTTAATTTAAGAGAGAAAATATCTACATTAGCCCCAGACTGACTGATAAATTCAAATTCAGCATCTTTCCCTTGTTGAACGAGGTTTTCTAGAACTGTAGCGGGGAGAAAATCAACAATTTCTGACCATTGTGGCGAGGTTCGGTGCAGGGAAATTTGAGCTTTTAACTCTTCGCGGATAGCTATCCCCTCATGAAGATAGTTGACAAAATCTTGCGAATCAAAGTTAACATTAGTAAGAGTAGAAAAGAGAGCCTCAGCGCTAAAGCGATCAGCTTTACAGGTGTCTAGTTCCAGTTGATGAGCAACCAGAGCAACTTCTCCTAATCCTCGTAAGCAATAAATTAATAAATCTTGAAGGGCATCAACTTCTGGACTTTTCCCACAGACACCATGTTGATAACATCCTTGTCCTTTAGCCGTTTCTTCGCATTGGTTACAAAACATGATCGCGTTCTCCTGATGGATCTCTTTTGCTTATGTGATTACTTTATCTCTACTGCTATAGACAACGCCTTGACTTAAGTCAAATGCAATATGAAAGATCAACTCGAAGACTTTTTAGGGACGACTCAAATGTTTAAAGGCTTACCGGCCGAACAGTTAAGCCTATTAGCCAAAATTACTAAAGTTCAAGTTTATGAGAAAGAGGAAACCCTTTTTTCGCAGGGAGATGAAGGAACAGGTTTCTTTATCGTTAAATCGGGGAAAATTAAGGTTTTTCAACTGTCGGCTGAGGGAAAAGAACAGATTCTTCATTTATTTGAGTCAAAAGAACATTTTGCTGAAGTGCCGGCTTTTGATGGGCTATGTTTTCCGGCTTGTGCGGCGGCGGTGGTTAGGAGTGAGGTTTTATTTTTTTCGAGAGAAGATTTTTTAAACCTTCTGAATGCTTATCCCCAGATAGCGATCAATATTTTGTCGGTGTTTGCCAGGCATTTGCGGCGGTTTGCTCATTTAATTGAAAACTTATCTTTAAGGGAAGTGCCGGGAAGATTGGCGGCATATTTACTCAATTTAAGTGAGCAACAAAATAATAGTGAGATAGTGAAATTGGATTTAACGAAGGGACAATTGGCGGCTGTTTTGGGGACAATTCCTGAAACGCTTTCTCGCGGCTTGGCTAAACTGACTCAAGAAGGATTAATCTCAACCGATGGCTTGTCAATTCGGTTGTTAAATCGGCAAGGGTTATTACAAAGAGCCGGAAAAATTGTCTAGTAAGTTAAGCCAAAAAATTGCTAACTCGAAAAATTCACAACAGGGTTTTGAGAGCGTCTTAAGAGTATTGTAAACTTTCAATACAAATATAGCAAAATAATGTAAAAAGTAGTAAACTATATCGTATGAAAAGAGCCTGTTAAATCTCATTCGTACAGGTGAAAAACCTTCTGAAGTGCGAGACTTGTAACCAATCGAGTTTGATCAGGTCAGAAAGCAATCACGGCGAGATGGAGACAATCAACAATTAATAACATAAACATTTCCAAATGCTTTATAACTAGGGGATAGAGAGGTGCGTAGTTCACGATTATGAGAATGATCTCTCAAAGTAAAAGTGAAGGGAGCATTTGAAATTATGTTGATGTCTCTTACAATATTTGACTAAACTTTTACGAACTATACAACCAATTCAGGGAATAAAATTATGTGTACTAGAGTTGTTTATCTTGGAAAAGACAAGCAAACAGGAAAGGACATGATTCTCACTGGCCGCAATATGGATTGGACCAGCGACGAAATGATGGAGAATAGTAATCTCTGGGCTTTTGACAAGGATATAGAGCGCAATGGAGCGGCTGGACCAGACCCCATTCAATGGACATCTCAATATAAAACTGTTGTGACGAGCTATCATGATGGTGCGGTGAGCGATGGCATCAATGAGGCGGGATTGGTTGCCAATATGAACTATCTCACTGAAACCAAATTTCCCGAACAAGCTGAGGGTCGTAAATCTCTAGCCGTTTCCGCTTGGGTGCAATACGTATTGGAAAATTACGCTACTGTTGCCGAAGCCGTTAAGGATCTAGAAAAAGAACCGTTTTATATTGTCTCGGCTGCACCTCCCGGTCGCCCACCGAACGAGGTAGCAACAACCCATCTATCGATTTCTGATGCTAGTGGAGATTCTGCTATCTTCCAGTACATCGAGGGTAAGTTGAATATTCACCACAACCGGGAGTATCAGGTTATGACTAACTCACCGATTTACGAAAAGCAACTAGCCCTTAATGAGTATTGGGAACGGATCGGCGGAATGACCATGTTACCAGGTACCAATCGATCCGAGGACCGGTTCGTTCGCGCTTCGTTTTATATTAATGCAATCCCCCAAAAAACCGATATCGATCAAGCGATTGCTGCTGTTTTTTCAGTTATTCGCAACGCCTCGGTTCCTTTAAACATTAGTACCTCAACGCAACCTATTATTTCTTGCACCCGTTGGCGCACAGTGGCAGATAGCACAAACAAGCGTTATTTTTTTGAATCCGCTTATGCTCCTTACGTTGTTTGGGTCAATTTAGCCGATCTAAAATTTGAAGACAATAAAAAGGCGAAAAACCTGGTTCTCAAAACTAATAAATTTATAGCTGGCGACGTGACGGAGTTGTTGGAACCTGCCGATCCATTTGAGTTCAGGACTGAGTAACAATAGCCGGCACAGGTAGCATAACGGTAGAACTGTAGGTTATAGATCGCCCCCTTCTAAACCAGGGGGTAGTCAAATATTAAAATTCTTCTTCATCAAGCCGCAGACTATCGACTTCTGCTTGCAATTCTTGAAAATAACTCGTTTGGGTAATTTCTGCCACTTGCGAGGCTCTTTTTTGTTGGTCAATTTCTATACGAAGTTCTTGAACTTGTCGTTTGAGGGCTTCTTGTTCTTGTTTACGCTGAGTAATATCTTGAATTATCCCTTCATAATATAAAACTTGGCCTTGTTCATTTCGCACTACTCTAGTATTTTCTTCTACCCAGATTTTGGTTCCATCTCGGCGATAGGTTTGATATTCAAATCCCTTAACTTGTCCAGTTTCTTCGATCCAACGTTGAAATTCTTCTCGCTGTTGAGGGTTGGCATAAATTTGAGTAGAAATATCTCTAACATTGGCTTTCATTTCTTCGGGAGATTCATAGCCATAAATCCTCGCCATTGCTGGATTAATATCCATATATACCCCTGCGGCTGTGGTTTGAAAAATTCCCTCTAAAGCGTTTTCAAAAATCCCTCTATATTTTTCTTCAGCGAGTCTCAATTTTTCTTCGGCTTTTTTTCTGCCTGTGATATCTTCTATGGTGGCTAAAATTCCGACGATATTACCTTGAGTATCTTCAATGGGAATTTTTTTTGTGTTATACCACACATCTTTATTCGGTTTATATTCTAAGGTTTCTGTCGATTTCCCACTGGTGATGACTTGACGGTCTTTTTCGATGTATTGTTCAATATTTGTCGCGTTCGGATATAAATCATAATCCGTTTTTCCCATCACTTGATTAGGGTCGCTAAATCCTGCGGCTTTTGCCCATAGTCGATTACAGCCTTTAAAAACCGAAGTTTTATCTTTCCAAAATATTAATTGAGGAATATTGTCTAAAACTAATTGCAGTAATCTTTCTTTTTCTTCCAAAGTTTTAATTTTTTGTAAATATTCTTGATTTTCTTGTTTTAGCTTGGCTATTTCTGCTTGCAAAAGCAATAAGTCTTCTTGATAATTTTGCTGTGGTTGTTTTTGATGCTCACTTGCCAATCCAGTCATAGTATTTTTCCCAATGTTTAAGCTGATCTGCATCTCTATTACATAATAGCTAAACTGATAACTTTGACGATTTTTAGGTTTCCGTTGTTTGTTTACCAACTATCTAAAGACTCATTTCCTTCAATCCAATCATTAAGATTGTTTTTGGCTAAAGCCGCATTAAATAAATGTAAACCAAAATCTACAGAAAGATCTTCACAAACTTTTATTCCTCGAATGCTGTTTCCTTTGGCATCTAGGAGAGGAGAAAATACACCTATGCCGAGTGTTTTTGGGGCAACGGCTGTAATTCCCCCACCCACGCCGCTTTTAGCCGGCATTCCCACCCTATACACCCATTCTCCTGATGAGTCATACATCCCACAGGTAAGCATGACACTGAGGACATCTTGGACATACTGTGCATCAATGGCTTTTTCGCCGGTTATCGGGTTAATTCCTCCATTGGCTAAAGTTGCCGCCATCATCGCTAAATCTTTGGCATTAACCATGATCGAACATTGTTGAAAATAGAGGTCAAGGGTTTCTTCTATTTTGTCGCTTATCATGCCAAAATTGAGCATTAAATAGGCGATAGCACGATTGCGATTTCCGGTGGCTTTTTCTGATAAAAAAACGGGAACATTAATATCTAGATTTCGTCCCGTATATCGACGAAACATATCTAAAATGCGTTTTAATCTTTCCGTTGCCCCTTTACCTTCAATTAAATCTGTGGTGGCAATGGCTCCAGCATTTACCATAGGATTATAAGGACGATTAGTTGTTTGGTCTAAAATAATAGAATTAAAAGCTTCTCCTGTGGGTTCTACTCCTACCTTTGTCCAAACATAATCCCGTCCATGATCTTCTAAAGCTAACCCATAAATAAACGCTTTAGAAATGGATTGAATAGTAAAGAGTTGCTCACATTCTCCCACTTCAAAAACTTGCCCGGCTTGAGTAATCACGCAAATGCCAAACCAATCAGGATTTGCCCCTGCCAATTCAGGAATATAATCAGCAACCACCCCCTCATTTAATTGCTTATATTTTTCATATAGCTCATTAATATAATTGCGAAAAGGAGAAGCAACGGCTGTAATTGAATTGGCTAGAGATTGTAAATTAGATTTTTCTGTCATCGTTTTTGGCCATCAATTTAGTTGATAATTTCTTGAGCTACCTTAAGAAATTCTTGGCTGACGGGATGGTGGGGATATTGTAAACAGAATACGCCATTACTCGCCAGTTGAATAACTTCTTCAGTTAAGGGAAATACACCCGCAACCGGAAGCTCATAAGCGGCTTCTATTTTATGTTTTAAATCTTCAAAACTCAGGCTTTTTAAGACTTTATTAACAACTAAAAGCATCTTTTTTACCTTTAACTGTCTAGCCACATCCACCGTAACGGCCGTACCTTGATAGTCTTGTTTATCAGGTCGTATAATTAAAATTAAAACATGGGAAATAGCAATAGAAAGAAAAGTTTCTTTAGAAAGACCGGGGTGAGTATCGATAAAAAGATAATCTAACTGTAAATCTTTAACTAATTTACGAAATCCATCATTAAGGAGTTTAACATCATAACCTTCACTTAAAATCCGTGAGATATCATCTGCTTTGACACTGGAAGGAACTAAAAATATTTTTCCTTCTCCGGGTAATTTAATTGTCTCACTGACATTGTAGGCGGCATCAGAGATAGCGGCTTGTCCCCAAAGATAATTATTAAGGGTTTTATTGATAGTTTCCGCTTCTAACCCAAAAATATTATGGATGCCAGGAGATTGAATATCAGTATCCACTACTCCCACCCGATGTCCTTGCAGCGCAATGGTAGTAGCCAGATTGGCTGTAAAATTCGATTTACCTGTTCCACCTCGATAAGAATGAACGGAAATAACTCTAGGCATAGGTTATAATTGTTCTAAAAGTTGGCTAACTATTTGCAGATGGTTTTAATTGTGCTTATTAAAAATTTTTTAGTTATAAGGTTTGATGACATTATAGTCATTTGATCAAGATAAAACAATAGGAATTATTAAGTTATTTACTAACTTAAGGAATTTTATTTAAACTATACATAAAAATATTATTTTGTCAATAAGTTTTTTTCAGGATTTTGTTAGGTTTTGACAATATTAACTGGGCAAGGGATCTATAATATTGATTAGTTTTTATCTCGGTTTTTAGGGCAGTACGGATGTTGCTGCCCCTAGTACCATTAGAATGTTGAGGCTTGGTGTAACTTAGTCATAATGCGCCGATGCCAAGCATAATGCAGAATATTGACCCCTAATTCTTGGGCAGATCGTAACACTTCTCGAGAGATAGTCATTTGCTGATCCAACCCCCAAACGGCGGCTATATTTCCGGTTGCTAAAATAACCCCTCCTCCACAGAATAAATTAACGGGTTGTCCGAACCCTCCAGTAGGAAAAGCGCCAAATAGAAAAGGCATGCGGCGCAGAGGATGTCGTCTAGCAATAGGTTTAAGAGGAGTTCCCAATTCTCGTTGTGCCAAATCTCTCACATAATTAGTAATAGGAGAATTATCTCCCAAACTATCCACAAATACCACACCTCCATGCTCAATATAACCTTTCAGTGCCTTAACTTGTTGAGGGCTAAAATTCAACTGAGAACCGGTTAAATAAAGTAAATCATATTCCTCTAAATCCGAGGCTCTCCATCTGACTTTCCCTTGTGATTCTTCGTTTTGTTGTTCTTCTCCTTTCCAATTAATTAATCCTACTGGTTCTATTCCCTGTAATTTTGGATAAAGAATGTCGCTACTACCCACCAAAAAATCTAGATTAGGAAAATTAACATTATGTTGGGGGTCATCATGTTCAATTTGGGCAATTTTTACGGTCCCCAAAGGGCGAAGAGTAGCCCATTGACGAAAGCGAAAATCGGGATTGAAATAGCCAGGAAAAAACACATCATCTGTCGCCTTTAATTGTATAGGTTGATTGGGCGGCAACCAGATGCGGCAAACTTCCACTTCCAACTCACTAGGAGGTTTAGTTTTAACATCAATCCGAAACTGTTCTCGAACTATTTCACTGTCTTCTCTAATCATTAATTCATCGGGGTCGCGATAGCTAACCACAAGATAGACAGTGAGAGGTTCTTCTGTTGGCGGTTCCACAGCAATTTGAACATTTTCTGCTTGAGGAACTATAATCGGATTACCTTTAAGGTCGATGGCGATACCTGGTTGTAACTTAATCCCACGCCCATCACGATACTGTTCAGGTTCATTCGACTCAGGAGAAATCAGAGTCACGCCCAACCCACAAACCACACCCGGTTGATGTAGAGATTGATAATGAAAGTTCTGCCGTTGTCTGTGATAATCATGGGCTTTACGCCATCTTTGGGCGTTAATTAAAAGACCATCAGAAGGTCTAAAACGATCAAAAGGAAGTATCGGGGGAGGGGGGAAGAATGTCGTCATGGTTGCTTACCGGTAGGGGGTTTTTTAATGATTGTCCTGCGCTGCGATCTTCTGGGGCGAAGCCTACGCACATAAACGGGGATGAGTTATCGGTGTGAGTTATGAGGACTGTATATAGAGTTCGTAGGTACACCAAGTAGGTTTTTCTTGTTCGATAATTTGGCGCACCAAAGCTTCATCAATTTGTCCTCGATATTGCTGACGCAAACGCACAATAAAATGGTAACAGCGCCCGCCTCCTAAAACGGTTTCTCGTCCCAAATGAGACTCACCCAAAATAAACCCAGGTCCAAAAGGTTCCTCAATGCAGATATGCTTCTGACCTTCTTCGGGGATATCTTCATCTAGCGGCAACTCGGTGTATAGATGCAAATAAAATCTTAGACCGCGACGAGTTCCTCGCCAACGATATAAAGTCACAGCATTACGAATGAGTTGTCGTTGTTTTTTTGGGTCTAAACTAGGTATTAATTCCCAGCCGACCCAATGAGCGAGAAAAGGTAATAACGATGAGGGGGCTGTGAGGGGGTCTAAATAAGCCCACATGGCCTCTAACATCCAGACACTAGGCTCAAACGTTTGCTCAAAAATTTTCAGCAAGCGCCCGACTAAGTCTACTTCTCGATAAAGGGCAGGTAAAAAGTTTAAATAAATGCTGTGGGGGCGTATATAAGCTTTAAATTCGATAATTTCACAAGCGCGGGCAGTTTGTTCAGGGTTTCCATAATAGATATAAATAGCACAGGTATAATCTAGAGGGGGTTGTTTACCTTCACTCCAAGTTGCATTCCCTTCAAAAAAGTCAGCAGGAACATCAAAATAAATGCCGCACCACATTTGTTGATGAGGAAAAATAGAAGGCCCTTCTGCATGAATTCTCATCCAGTCTCGAGGAAAGTTACCTCTTAGTTCAATTTCGGTGGCGATCACTCCTTGAGTTATGTTAGCAATTTGTAAGATCATCTCACTGGTTTCTCCAGGATAGATCAATAAATCCGTTTCTGTAGGAGAGTCAACCGGATCTCCAAACCCCATTCGTTGCGGCTTGAGGGTTGCTTCTAATGGCCGCATGGGGGTTAATTGCACTTTTAAACTTGAATTAGAACGAACTAGGGTCATTTTAAAGAATACCCGAAAAGGGGGAAGGGGGAAGGGGGAAAGGGGAAAGGGGAAAGGGGAAGGGGGAAACTACTAATGACTAATGACTAATGACTAATAACTAATGACTAAATTACAAAAAATTGATCACATGACCGGAACGAAGGCGGCGATCTTTCCAAGAACAAATTAAACCTCTGTCTCCTGGATCGATCATCGGGACAGGTTCAGGGTTTCGTTGCCATCCCTGTTGAGTAGAATTAATCTCATACAGCAGTACCGGCCCAATATAACGGACTCCTGGGACTTTTTGAATTAAAGCAATAATATCTGAGACATAAACCGGTCTGCCAAAGGGCCATCCTTTCCCCTCCATTCCTCCAGTAATGGGGTTGAGGAAACGATATAAAATGACTTCGAGTTGACGACGGAGGATTTCTTGAGCTTGAGAATTGTTATAAAATGGTTCTAATCCAATTTGAGTTTGTACACTGGCCCCCACATAACTTGCAGACCTCAGCCGCACTTGAACCCCTAATAATTTTCGCTCGTCTAAATAATTCCTGATCCTTTCTTCTAACTCAGTCCCTAACTCGAATTTTTCTGGGGCTAGGCCGTTGGCTTGTTCGATCTCCTCAGTATTGGCTGCCGGAACTACTAAAATGGTAACTGTACCCGCTTCTCCACTGCTAGTAGGGGGAATACATAACGCTTGGGCAATACTTCCTCTAGCCGCATCAAGGGTGAGAGTTTCAAAGTCTTCTCGTGTGACGGCCCGGTCTCGGGTTCTCAGCATTTTGGGAACGCGCAACACCGCTTGTTGTAAAGACTCTGCATCTGCGCCGCCTCGGGCGGGTTGGTAATTAACGACTCGGGTAATATAGGGAATGGCTGATTTTAGCACTGTTAAGGTTTGCCGTTCAACGTTCCCCTCACGACCTCCCCCTGATCGATATTGACGCATCCGAATTTGGGCCCCTCTTGGGGGAATACTGCCATATTGCCTCTCATTGGGCCCATCGGCTGTATTAGCGCGTTCGATCGGGTAATTTCCTAGCACCGGTAGGGGGGTTACTCCGGCCCGGTCTTGAGTGGCTTTGACGAGTCGGGAAGGTTCTTGAATGAGGGGGCCAAATTGTATTTTACCGGTCAGGGAGTCGATCGTATAGTGACGGTCTTCGGGGTTAGAGTCGGCGAAGTCTTGGACTTCTTGCCAGTTTTGGGGGATGCCGCCTAAAGGGGTAATGATAATATATTCATCGTCTCGACGTTTTAAAATAGGAGCATTGGCTAATTGAAAAGTTTGCCCGGGTATGCCTTCGCTGTTGCCTAATAATTCTTCTCGAACTACGCGGCTATGACTGGCTGAAACGGTTCCCCCAACGGCATTGACTTTTAGACTGGTAATGCGCGGAGAGTTGACATAACCGGGTTGTCCGGCTTCGGGTTCAGTGAAGCGGCAACGTAACCAGCGCCCCTCATAACCGGTAAAGACGGTAACCGGCCAGCTTAGGGGGAGATGAAGCACAATATCAGCCGCTTGTATGGGGTTGTCGCCGGCTTCTCGCAGACGGTTAAAACTAAACCCTTTGGTCAAGTCATCCGCTTCTTTTAGTAAAACCGGTTGCCATTTTTGCCCGTCCCATGCTTCCCAACTGCGGGGCGGCTGATCGGGATCGATACCGGTAGGGGTGGCGGCAAGTCCAGAGAAGGTAATGGTTAAAACATTCCCATCGAGGGGTTGATCGGGTTCGCAGACGAGATAAAAACTGTTACCGGGTTCGGGTTGTTCATCAAATAGTGTTTGTTCTGATCCGCCCCATTCTCCGTTGTCTTGTCGCGTCCATTGATGAGTGACGGTATCTCGTAAGACGCGGGGACTTTCTTCACTGGTTCGGGCGCTTAAAAAATAACGGATACTAGGTTTACCAATGAGTAAGTCTCGATCTGTACTAAATATTATTGCTTCTTCGTTGGCGGTGCGTTCGGTGCCCACTTCTGTATTAGCGGGTATGCGATAGGGAAAGTTATCCGGTTCAGTGATATAAAAGGTTAATTCTGTAATAGCGCTGGCGGGCGGTTGTAGGCGTATGCCTAAGAGTTCGAGAAAGGTGATATAGTTGCGCCTGGGGACTTTATTAAACCTCAATAACATTTGGTCTGTTAACCAAGAAAACAGTTCTATGAGGGTTATGCCTGGGTCAGTGGGGTTATAATCTGTCCATTCGGGGCAATAACGCGGTATTCTTAGGATACATTCGGCGACTAAGTCTTCAAAGGTTCGGTCATCAAGATTATCTTTTGGTAATGAAGGCAAAAATTCAAACTTTACATCATCATCAGCCATCTTTACCCCTCCCTGGCCATTAAATAAAATGGATAGACTAGGCTACTGGGTTGGTAACTTTCTTTGAGACGGTACTCTATACGGATATCCACTCGACCTAAGATCGGATCGGGTTCGGTGGTCACCTCATCGAGATAAATTCTCGGTTCCCAGATTTCTAAGGCTTCTTGAACATATAGTTTAATTAAAAATAGGGTTCTCGTGTTGAGGGGAGCAAAGGTTAATTCAGAAAGACGACAGCCAAAATTTGGGCGATAGACTCTTTCTCCGAGTTCAGTGCGTAAGATGATCCAGATCGCCTCTCGAACATCTTGGTGATCCGAACTGAGTCCTAGTCCCCCTTGTACGTTGGTCTGTAGGGGAAATGTTAACCCTGTCCCTAAATAGTCCCGTTTAACCATAGTTTGTGATCGTACCCGGTTTTCCCTAGGTTACTGTATTTTAGCGGCTGACAGTATTCGCCAAAGGTCGAAAAGAGGTCTTAGTTTAGGTGCGTTACGCAACGCGCTTCACACCCTACGGCTTAACTACGGCTTAACTGCTTAACTACTGCCCCCAGGCATACTAAAATGTAATCGTCCAGGCCCTAAATATAACCCCTGTTGATCATTGCCTTCAGGGAAAGCTGTTACTCCAAACTGATAAACGCCTCCATATAAAGGATTTATTGCCCTTAAAACCACTGTTACCGTATTGCCGGGTAGAATAGGTTCATTAAAAATCACTTTAACCCCATCTGTGTCATTTTCAATCAATTCTCCTTGAACAGCAACCGGGGTTCCCCGATGGAAACTTTGCCCGATAAAAGCTTGGCTACCTTGAGGTAAAAAGCGAATTTTTTCTACATTAAGTTGTTGAATAATGGTCACTGATTTTAGCGGCTGTCCGGCATTGGAGGGGACTTGTATTGTAAAGTGATAATTAGCTTCACTTGCTGGTCCTTTAGCACTGGTTGCAGAACGGATTAATGTTGGTGATTTAAGAAAAAAAGACGGAACCTGATAACTTGTTGGCTGCGGTTGTTGTGTGATATCTTGCGCGAGGATGTCCGTTGTTTGAGAAATATTTAATAGTACAATTCCTGAAGTCAATAATATTGTTAGCACTCTGAGATGGTGGTTCATGTGATCAAAAAAGCGGCTCATTAGGGAAGGACAAATAAATTACAAGTATATTTATATTATATTCAATCAGATTCTAAAGGGATAGGAATAAGTTTAAAGCCAAGAGATTCTAAATGATTTTTTAAGGCTTCAAAAGTTTGATTAGATTGTAATTGATTTAACAATTCTCTGGCCCGGTCTTGGCGGTATACTGTCAGGGTCACATAATCAAAATCTAATTGCCCTGATGCCGGTTGCCACCCAATACAGGTAAATTGTCCTGGATAATTCCATAATGCACCGACCAGTCCTTTTTCATCTTCTAAACGAAACCCCCCTTCGAGTTTTAACTGAAAAGTATTTTCCCGAGAAACAACATCATAACCTGCTTCAATTAATAAGTTAATATAGTTATCAAAACTGGTGGATTTTCTTAATAACGTTCCCATTTCATCCTCACTTTTTGCATCATAAGCACTCCCATGAATAAAGGGATGAGTCGGTGCGCCTGTGGGGGGAGGACTGGCCATTGAGTGAAGTGTGCCGGGACGGTCTTCGAGCGCAAGGGTTAATACTCCATTTTTATAAATATAAAATGTTCGGATGTCTCGTTTAGGAATATTTTCAAACATAGTTGAACTGTTATTTTTTTGAGATATTACTGTAGGCAATGGTTTTAATTTTTCAACAGCATCAGTTTTTTGTGATTGTTGATCTAACTGATTCAATAACAAAACTATTAAAAATATTGCTGCTAAATTATACCATATTTTAACCATTTTTATTAAAGATTTTTTTGCCGATAGAAGGTTAAATTTTAAAGGATTTTAGGGGCGTGGATTCGCATTAGATACAGTGGCCCCGCTATAAAGCCGCTCAAGCAGTTTAAATACTTCTGGTTCATGGGTTTTAACCCAATCTTTAGTATTTTGCCTGGGATCTCCTGTACTTGGGTCATTGCCGGTATTGGTTCCTAAATAAGCATTACTCAATTGAGCAAAAAATTCCGCTTCAGTTTGAGAGGCATAACAACCTTCTCTTCCATCTACCCATTGATCAGGATCATCGGGTTTAGTTTTAGCGATAGCTTTGCGAGCATTATAAGCATCAGTAATAATTTTTTGATCGGCTTTTTCAAGAACAAATAGATGAAGGGTGTGAGCAAATTCATGGCTAGTGGTTGAATAACCTTTCGTATAGAAACCACTCACAGGTTTACCTTTGTAGGTTGCGGTACAATCTTCTCCGAGTAAGTTTTCTTCTGTGATAGCTGTATAAACTTTGCCGCCGATGGTTATTCCTCCTACGCCGCGTGTAGTCTCCCATTCCCTCCCGTCAAAAGTTTTAACGCCTTTGAGAGAGGAAAACTCGCTTAAGTCTGTCATCAGGGTATCTTTGGGTACGATCACCACAAAAATGTTTTTATCAATGGTACGCCGGGCAATGGCTTTATCGCCTCCGAGTTGCGCTGAAAGGATACGAACCGCTTCGTTTTTAGCCGCCGTTTTACTCACCACTTTATCGGGTACTACCAAGATCAATAGTGCCGCTAATTTGCCAAATTGGGCATTAGTCATGAGGCTTTGACTACTGTCGAGGAATTTTGCATCCTTGCGTAGCGTGGCGATCGTTGCAGCGTCGGCATTTTCCACCACTTGTAAAATTAATTCTTGGGTAGAGGGTTCTGGGGGTTCTGGGGGTTTTGGGGATGGTCCTGTACCGAGGAGTTGATCGAGTTTTTCTATGGTATCTTTTCCCACGATACCATCTTTATCTTTTAGTGCTTGATCGGTTTGAAATTGTTTAACTGTTTTGCTGGTTTCAGCGCCATAAATGCCATCGGGTTCGCCGGTTTTTTGTGTCGAGATAGGCATCGGATATTTTAAATCTATTAAAGCTTGTTGTATTTTTTTGACGGCTTCTCCTGTAGAACCATTGCGAAGATAACGGGTTTTTTCTCCATCGTAGCAACCTTCTAATACTTCATCGCCAGCAAAACGAGCGGATTTTAAATCGTGACCATCTCCGATTTTCAGTTGTATTAAATGGGGGCTTTTTTGAGGAGAAGATGAGTTAGTAATAGCAATATGAGTTAAACTATGTCTTAAGGGTTGTGTCGGGTTTAATGGAGGTTGTCGGGTAGAATTCTGTTGAAGGTTTAGATTGGTTGATTGAGGAATCGGGCGACGGGTTTTGAGTTGGCTCTGGTTAGTCAAACTAGCGGCGGGTGCTGATTTTCTCATGACGGCCTTGCGGATATGTGCCATAATTTGACCTCCTGATGGGATTATATGTGCCCATTTTACCCTTCATTTTAGTTTAGTTGATACGGGTTTAAGCCGCCTATTCTCCTAAAGTCGGATCTAGAGAAATAGCTTGGAAACACCTTCGCGGGCTATAAGTAGCCGGAGATAAATAAAGTTAACTGTGATATTGGGGAATGGGGAATGGGGAATGGGGAATGGGTAAGAGTTCGGATAGTTTTACCGGAGCGCTGGTACAGAGTGCTTTATAGAGTGTTTAGGTACTTAGATAAAATTATTGGGGGTTTTTCTTGGGGTTCTTTGCTCAGGAGCGCCTTCAATAATTATAAACTTTTATTACAAAAATTCTCTTTTTCAGGAAACGAACATGGTCTAATTGATATTTAGGTTGGACAAAATATATAGAAGCAAGCAAAAACAATGAAGCGGCTGATCGTTTGTTGTGATGGAACCTGGGAGACATTAACTAACCCTACTGCCACTAATGTTGTTAAAATCGCCCAAGGTATTAAAAGCTTTGACGATAAGGGCATCGCTCAAATTGTGTACTATGAACAGGGAGTCGGAACAGGCGAGGATTTCATTAATAAAATAGGTGGCGGGGCATTTGGTTGGGGTATTGATCAAGCTATCCAAACTTCTTATCGATTTCTCTGTCTAAATTATGATCCTGGGGATGAAATTTATCTGTTTGGGTTTAGTCGTGGTGCTTATACTGTTCGCAGTCTATCAGGCTTTATCTTTAATTGTGGTTTAATAGAGCGCCGCTACATTCGAGAAATTCCTAAAGCTTATGAATTCTATCGGGACCGAAGGGATGAAACCAGACCGAGTAGCGATCAAGCTGTTAAGTTTCGCCAACAATACGGACAAAATAATGGGGCACAAATTCCCATTACTCTTTTAGGTTGTTGGGATACAGTGGGTTCTCTGGGTATCCCTGATGTAATCCCCTATTTTCCTTTAGATAACTGGATTAATCAAAAATATCTATTTCATGACACGCAATTACATGGTCAGACTGTTCATGCAAGGCATGCTGTGGCAGTTGATGAGATTCGTAGCACGTTTAATGTAACACCGATGGATAAGGCTTACCCTGAGCAAGATATCAAACAAATTTGGTTTCCGGGTGAACATGGTTGTGTGGGTGGTGGCACCGCACAGACTCAAGGGTTGTCTGATCGGGCTTTGCAATGGATGATCGAGGAAGCTGTGGCTATTGGGTTAGGGTTTGATGTGTCGAGAGTAGAGGGCGGCATTAAACTTGATCACACGGTTAATTTTAATAATGAACCTCAAGGAGTCTTTAAATTGGCGGGAACTATTCACAGGAAGATTGACAGCTTTAATAATCTTGATGATAGCGTCAAAAAACGTTGGCGAGATAGACCAGATTATCGTTCTAAAAACCTCAAGCCTTTTGAAAGTCAACTCAATGACTGGAGTACAAAAAATCCTAGGCTTTAAGATCAAAGAGTGTTTCGCGCCATTATTTAAGCCTGCCTAGGCAGGCTTTGGTTATCTATGCTTACCCTTAAGGGTTAGGGTGTTTTAACCTTTTAATAAGGCTTCTCCGCGTTCAAATATAGTACGGGCGTAATCTGTCCAAGCGCCTTGTCCCCAGTAACGGAAACAACTGGTTTGTAAGAGTAAATTGTACAGCAGGGCTTCTTGGTAATCACGCCGCTTGGTAACAGAGGGGTCTTGTTGCACCAATGCGTCATATTTTTGATGGAAGTCAGCACTTAATTGGATCATGGGGCCTAATACGTTTTCATAACCCCGAACCCAACTTAAGTCATTTGTCCAGGAAGCGCCATCTACATGAAATTGATGATCGTTTTGTTTCAATTCGGCGATGGCTTTTTCTACCGCTTCTGGCGTGACATTATTGAGGTCCACTCGTTGCCAGATTTTGTGTTGCTGAACGGGTTGACAGGTGGGATAATCTTCTGGGTTAACCCCGGAAGCTTCGAGTAATTCGATATACTCTGTACCATTAACCCCGGCTACATCTCCATTATTCTTGATGTCATGCCAAGCGGGCATATAACCGCCGGGAAATTCATTCATCATTACGCCGCCATTCTCACCATCGGCTATTTGGCTGACGCAACAAGGAACGGTTTTATCTCCTATTTGCTGTCTTCCGCGACTCTTAGCTTCGTAATAAGGCTGCATTTGAGCCACTAATTTAGTATCTGAACCTTGAGTTTTAATCAAAGCGGTAATACTGACCGTTTCGCCTTTGGAATTACGGGCAATTAAACGGTTGGGGATATATTTATCCTCGTGCCATAAGCTGTTACCATCTAGACGTTCTACTGAACTTTCTTGTACCAATAACCAACGATAGCCGCATTCTTTGAGGGCTTTAATATACTCATAAGCGGTATCAGGGTGGTTAGGGAGGTGCATTTCTGGGGGAGAAAATCCTTTTACCCGTCGTAGGGCATCATAACCAAAGATAGAGGCAAAGTATTGTTGCCAAGCTTGGATCTGTAGTTTTAGGTCTGGAATGGGAGTAGAAGGCGCTACCGCATGACTCCACATGGTACCTAACCATTCTACATAGGGCTGATACTGAGGCTCGCAGGTAATCCGCTTGAGGTTATTGATTACATCGTCTCGCCCCATTTGCCGTAATCCCCATAACAGATTACCCGAATAATCTAACATAATGCGAGGATTGCAACCTTGATCCACCAATTCAGGGATAAAATCTCCCATGCGACTGTAACACCAGGCAAATACACCCGCATTGTGGTTATCTCCCATGCCTTGATTTTCAAACATATGTTGAAGATTACAAATTAATGACCCATCATGTCCTGCCGGGATGGTGGGTTGGTGCATATGCAAGGCACAGGCGAAGGCAGATTTAATGTTATCTAGCTTAATATTGCTCGTTGGCAAAAAAACAGGCTCGTCATGCTGCACCACTGAAGCGATTTCTGCCTCCCAACCACAAATATTGGGTAAACCGTCTTTGATGTCTTCTAATTTCGGTAATGTCGATGATGGTGCTGTTGCAATCATACTGGTTTCCTTTTTTATTCTCGTTTCGTGGTTAACAAACACTCCTAACACACCCGCGCTATTCTGCCAGCGCACACATATACGTTCATCATACCCAAATTTATACCAGAGTTTGCTTAATTTTTTCTGAAATTTGTCAGGGTTTTCTGAACTCAATACTATTGATAAAAACTTAAAGCATGAGTCTGTTTCAACTTCCAAAAGGCATAAATCTTTTTGAGAGAGGTTTAAGAGATTTTTTCTGTTCGAGCTAAATATTATATCAACAAAAAATATTATTTTACATTAATTTTTAATTAATAGTTTTAAAGGGGATTTTGCTAAAAATATTACAGATTATTGATTACCTTAGATTTATATTAATTATAGTAACCCTATCAAGTTAGTGAATTTTAAGTGGGGGAACGGCAATATTACCTTTTTTAATGATGCTAATTCGTTTTTAGGAGCGGCTCAATTTCCGGGTGAGGGACCAGTAGGCTACCGAGGCCAACTAAAAGGCTAAATCAGTGCGTTCAAAAAAATACTTGGTTGATGTTTATTTGGATAAGTGGGGAAAATGATCCCCCGCTTATTTTTAATGTTTATTGCTAAAATTCAAGGATTTTTGCTGTTCACTTTGAATCTGATTAATCAATTGTAGAGCCTTATCTTGCTTATCTTTTTTCGCCTGATCAGTAAACAATCGGGCAGCAATTTCTAAATCCACCATCGCCTCTTGATTATTTCCTAAAGCATAATAACTAGCCGCTCGATTGTAATAAGCATCCCCATCATCAGGATTTAAAGCAATACTGTCAGTATAATCAGCAATGGCCTGTTTATGATTCTCCAAACTCTGGTAAGTTCGACCCCGATTATAAAAAGCTTTGGCTCGAGTTTTAGGATTATTAGCCGCTAGACTAATGGCTTTTTCATAATCAGATAAAGCCTCTTGGTTTTGATTTAACTCGCTTTTAGCATTACCCCGATAAATATAAAAATCTGCATAATCAGCTTGTAGAGAAATAGCTTTATCACAATCAGTAATAGCCGCTTCATACTTTTTGCTCAAAAAGTACACATAACAACGGTTCCCATAGGCATAGGTATAATTCGGGTTAATCTGTAGCGCTTGAGAATAATCAGCCACAGCTTTTTCAAAATCGCCTAAAATCAGATAAGCATAAGCACGATTATAATAAGCATCTGGATCATTGGGGGCAAGTGCAATAGCTTGAGTAAAATCGGCAATTGCTCCGGTATAGTTAGCGGCACTCAACTTATCTACCCCATTATTATAAAGCTCTACAGCATTTAACTGTTTCTGTGGGGGGGGTTGAGTTTGGGCAACAGCAACAGAGGAGATAACAATCATGTTTGTTACCAGTGCTAAAGTCCCTAATGCTCTTATGGTCTGTTTCATGTGTGATGCACCCTAGCAATGTACAATAGACAGCGAGTAAATATTGATCTACATAGAAAAGATGTTAAGAGCAATTGTTGCCATTTTGGTTTTAATCTTAAATTTAAGCCTATCGAGTTGTGCTACTAACGTAGGCAATTTACAAAGTTATGTTAGCCCAGGCGCAGGTTATCAATTTCTCTATCCTAACGGCTGGATACCAGTAGATGTGAAAAATGCCACTCAAGGAGTAGATTTAGTCTATCGGGATTTGATCGAACGCTCAGAGAATTTGAGTGTTATTATCAGTGATGTGCCAGACGGGAAAACCCTATCGGATATAGGAACCCCTTCTGATGTGGGTTATCGATTTTTTCAAACGGTGAATAATGACCCTAATGTTAATCGGACTGCGGAATTAATTAGGGCTGATTCTCGAGAAGAAAACGGCAAAACTTATTATATTTTAGAATATCAAGTTAAACTGCCCGATAATACAGAACGTCACGACATTGCCAGTGTGGCGGTTAGTCGCGGCAAACTTTATACTTTTAACCTGTCCACGCCTGAACAGCGCTGGAATAAAGTAAAAGATACTTTTGAAACGGCAGTTAATTCATTTTCAGTTTATTAAAATAGTCATTAGTCATGGGTTATTGGTTATTGGTTATGAACCGCTATAGCGGCTATAAGAATGTTATCAAAAAGTCACTCACGACTAACGACTAATGATTAATGACTAACGACTAATGACTAACGACTAACGACTAACGACTAATATGACTATTCCTTTTATTCTTGCTTCTGCATCTCCTGCAAGGCGAAAACTATTACAAACAGCCGGTATTGATCCCATTGTCCGTCAGAGTGATTTCGATGAATCTAAAGTCCCGTTGAGTGATACAATTGCTCTGGTTACTACCTTAGCTCAATGCAAGGCCGAAGTGGTGGCGAAGCAATGGAGTGATGGGTTAATTTTAGGGTGTGATTCTTTGTTAGAAGTGGATGGAGAAAGTTATGGTAAACCCTCCTCACCCCAAGAAGCGATCACCCGTTGGCAAAAAATGCGCGGCAATCAGGGAATTTTATATACCGGTCATGCGTTAATCGACAAAAGACAGGATCAACAATTACTGCGTTGCGGCATTACCAAGGTGTATTTTGCTGATATTAGTGATGAGGAAATAGCGGCTTATGTTGCCAGTGGAGAACCGTTAAAATGTGCAGGTTGTTTTGCTTTGGAGGGGAAAGGAGGGCTATTTGTGGAAAAAATCGAGGGTTGTCATAGTAATGTCATTGGGTTGAGTCTTCCTCTGTTGTGGCAGATGTTAAAAGAATTGGGCTATAAAGTTACAGATTTTTGGAATTTTTAGCCGCACTAAATTAAAGGCAATTTCAAAGTAAAAATACTGCCCTTACCCAACTCGCTTTGAACCGAAATAGTTCCTTGATGAATCAGGGCGATCGCACGAGCAATAGATAACCCTAAACCTGAGCCGCCTCGGTCCCTAGCACGAGCTTTATTAACCCGATAAAATCGGTCAAAAATATGATTATGTTCGTCTATATCCATACCAATTCCCGTATCTTCTACTCGAAGGATAGCGGCTTGTTTAGTTTGCTCTAAAATAATCATAACCTGGCCGCCTCGGGGAGTATATTGAATCGCATTAACCACTAAATTAGACACTAAGCGATAGAGTTGCTCCGCATTTCCTTTGACTTCTAAAGCATGAGAGATGAGAATTTTTTCCGACAAACTTACTCCAGAAGATAAAGCTAAAGAAGCCAATTCTTCTACCAGATCACTGACCAAATCATTAAGACAAACCGATTCATTTTGCTCCCTTAATTGAGAACTCATCATTAACTGCCAATCCAGACGACAAAGCATCAATAAATCAGCCACTAAATAAGCCAACCTTTGATTCTGACGATTGAGTATTTTTAGCGTATCGCGGGCATCTTTTTCTGTCAAAGTAGGCATCATCAAAGTAGATTCTACCGTAGCACGAATAGCCGCTAAAGGCGTTCTCAACTCATGGGCGGCATCAGCCGTAAATTGCTGCATTTGTTGGTAAGATTGATAGACCGGCTGCATAGCTAAACCCGCTAACCACCAACTACTAAACGCCACTAAAATTAAAGTTGTCGGCAAACCTAACTGTAAAATCCAACGGACATTTTGCAAATATTGTTGAAAATCTTTAAAACTGCGTCCCACTTGTATATAGCCCCAAGATGAACCCTTATCTGTATGAAGTAATAGCGAAATTTGATGATAAGAAAACCCTTGATTATCTTGTAGAGTTTGCCACTCCTTGGCGTTAAATTTCGTGGACAAACCCATCGGATCAGTTCCAGCAATAGCGACTAATTCTCCTGAAGGTTTATAGAGACGAACATAATAATTTCCCCGATAAATTGCGCTAGTGGTATAACGAGGAGATAGGGGCGAAGATTCTTTCATACAAAGAGAACCTACTTGACAGAGATTGGGCAATAATTCTTCTAGGTTGGGTTCTAAGCGTCCGGGAACTTTAAGTTTTGATTCTAAACCATCATGAAGAATACCAGCAACAGTCTCTAATTCTCGATCTAAAGTCATCCAATGAGCATGAGCAATGGCTTCATATAAACCATATCCTGATACACTGAAAATAACGCCCATTACGCCAGCATACCAAACCGCTAAACGCCATCGAGTTCGATTAAAAAGTTGATTTTGCTTCATAAGTTATTAGAATCAATCTGAAGCTAAATTAAGATTAAAACGATAGCCTACACCATGTACTGTTTCAATGCTATTTTTACTGCCTACAGTTTCTAGTTTACGTCGTAAGAGGCGAACCTGAGCCGCTACCACATTACTTAAAGGTTCTTCTCCCATTTCCCAAAGATGATTACGAATTTGTTCACTCGTGAGAATTTGATTGGGATGATTAAAAAAATACTCCAGAAGTTGAAATTCTTTTGTGGTTAAAGGAAGAGTTTGATGATTTTTATAATAAACAGTGCGAGTTCCATAATCTAGAATCAAAAGACCTCTTTGAAACTGTTGAGGTTGAAGTTGAGGAGAACGTCTTCCTAAAGCCCTTAATCTAGCTAATAATTCTGCCATTCCAAAGGGTTTAATTAAATAATCATCTGCCCCGGCATCTAATCCTATAACTTTATCTTCCATCTGATCTTTGGCCGTCAACATCAAGACGGGTAGGGAATTTTTTTGCTTTCGGAGACGTTTAATAATATCTAATCCGCTTATTCCGGGTAGTAACCAGTCAACAATCGCTAAATTATATTCTGTCCACTGAGATTCTAGACAAGTCCAAGCTTCAGCGCCATCTTGTACCCAGTCAACAATATATTTTTTTTGATTGAGAGCTTTTTTAAGAGCTTCTCCTAAGTCCGGTTCATCTTCAACTAATAAAATTCTCATCGGATATTTCTCTTATTCAAAATCCTCTTAGTAAACAGGTAAAAAAACGCTCTGACTAATGACTAATGAGTATTGACTAATGATTAATACCAACTATTTAACCACTGATTCATTTCCTCAATTTCTGCGCTTTGAGTGTTAATAATGTTGAGAGCGAGATTGCGTAATTCTGGGTGTGGACTATTTAAAACCATTGCTGACATCATGACGGCATTTTGGTGATGAGGAATCATCTCTTCAATAAACACTTTATCAAAATCTGACGCATTTTTGAGGGCTTGTAAATTAGTCGACATCATGCTCATCATCCCACAGCCGCTAGAATTAGCAGAAGTTTGTGAGTTAGAATCATTGGGCAGTTCTACCCCATACCATTGTTTATACCAAGTTTTCAGTTGTTCAATTTCTTGGTTTTGAGTTTTTTTAATGGCTTCTGCTAACTGTTTAATTTGAGGATGTTGAGATTGCTTTAAGGCCAAATTAGCCATATCTATAGCTCCTTGATGATGAGGAATCATCATTTGAATAAAATGCTTATCTTGTTGTTGATTAGTCATTCCCATTCCACTACAACACCCAGAGGAAGAGTTAAGCGGATGCTGAGGATGATGCGGTGATGATTGAGCTTGTGTCGGGTTGATGAATAATAATCCTGTTAATGTGCTACTAGCCAATAAGCCTACTAAACTGCATAATAAAGATGAATTTTTCATAGTTATACCTCAATCCTGTTTGGTTGTCAGGGACAATACTTAAGTTGTTTCTTTATTAATCCCTATTTCAAGGATGGCTTTTAACTATGAAATTAGGATGAAACTCCAAGATTAATTTACCGGTAATGATTTCTAAGCGGCTCCCTTGGGGATAAAATTTGCCATAGGCAAGAGCAGTGGCTTATGTGGAGGTACAATACCCCTAGTGGTCTGTCAAGTTAGATTGGCATGATAAAATCAAAAGGATTACAGCTTGCATCAACTTTGGTGTAAGTTTTTATCTGATGTTGATGTTAAAAAAACTCGCCAATATGTTAAGAATTAGCTCTCTGAGGCTATATTTGGCCATCTAGCCTCATTCCCGCCTGTTAGCCGCACTTACCGCTAATATCTAATTTATTAACCGCCAACTAAGCAATTTTTCTGGTAATAGTTTATCATAAAATTAGTGTTAATTAAAAACCTGTCAATTCCTATAGTTCTATCATCGATGAACAGCAACAGTAAACAAATTTACAATTATACTGTTATTCTAGAAAAAGAATCTGATGGTGGCTATCATGCCTTTTGTCCAGCCTTAAAAGGCTGCCACTCTCAAGGAGATTCTTTTGAAGAAGCTATCGCTAATATTACAGAAGCCATTGAATTATATATTGAAAGTTTAAAAGCTGATAATTTGTCCATCCCTCCCGATTTAATCGTTAAACCTTTAACGATATTAGCATGAGTATTTTTCCTTCGGTTAAAGCCAAAGAATTTATCAAAGTTATTGAACAATTTAGACAAACTCTATCACAAGTACAAATCAGGGTTTAAAAAAACGAAACAGCCCTGGCCCCTTAACCACCACTGCCCCTAGATAATTCTCAGCCACAACAAGCGGCAACAATGACCAATTCTCCACTTCTTGAGCATTGCCATTAATACTCAAAAACTGCCTTGATTCCTGAGAACTTAAGTCAACTTCTATCTGATCCAACCCCCCGGCAATTCCTTCACCAGTAGCTTTTAAAAAGGCTTCTTTTGCCGTCCAAGCGCGAAAAAAGGTTTTTTCTATCTCACCGGCAGGAAGTCCGCTAATGGCTTCTGATTCGCTCTGGCAAAAGAAACGTTTGGCTAGTTGTGCGGCATCTTTCATGGGACGAAGATATTCTATATCGACTCCGATGGGGCGGTTTCGGGTTACGCCGTATAAGGCCAAGGTTTCCGAGTGAGACATATTAAACTCAATGCCTTGGCTTGCGATGATGCTCGGTTTACCTTTAGGGCTGTAATCAAATTCTATGCGATCACTTACCCGATTTAAATATTGTCCTAAAATTATTCTTAGAGTGCCTCGGGCAGCAATAAAACGGTGTCGATGGTGTTCAAACTGAAATCGGTTAGCTCGGTTGATTTCTTCTTCACAGAGAAGTTTTGCTAATGGTAAAATTTGTTCTTGAGGAAGGTCTAGATTAGCGCACCAAATATGAACGTCCTGAAAGTCTAGTGTCAATTCTTGGGGGGGAGTTTGCCAAATTGGGTTCATCATTAAATCTTTTCAAGGTCTATTTTTTTTATAGCATTTTTCCTTCATTTATACTAGAAATCATCGCCGGTTGCCCGGTTTAATAAGGGGAATTGCTAGTAGCTGATTTGTAGCAGACATTCAGTAAATTGGTCTTAGAAGTGAAATTTTTATGACACACAATTTTGATGTTATTGTCATAGGTGCGGGTGGAGTCGGTAGTGCTGTTGCTTATTACTTGGCTCAACGTCAACAACGAGTGCTAGTCTTAGAACAGTTTGAACTTAATCATAAACTTGGCAGTTCTTACGGTTATTCTAGGGTCATTCGTTATGCTTATGATAACCCAATTTATATTGAGTTAATGCGTTCTGCTTATCCTCTCTGGTTTGCACTACAAGAGGAAGCCGGGGAAAGTCTTTTGATTAAAACGGGACAATTAGACCTAGGTTTACCCCATACCCGCAGTTTAAAAGAACTGGCTGAAAGTATGGAAGCGGCTAAGATCGCTTATGAACGGTTGAATGCTCAAGAAATACAGCAAAGATTCCCGCAATTTCAGCTACCCCCTCAGATGGAAGCCTTATATCAAGCTGATACCGGCATTCTTAAGGCCTCTCAATGTGTGTTATCTCATCTGCGTTTAGCGAAAAAATATGGAGCCGTTATTTGTGAAAATACTGCCGTTACTGAAATTCACGTTCAGTCTGATCACGTGGAAATAAAAACAAGTCAAGATAGGTATTTTGCGGATAAACTGGTGCTGACTGCGGGGAGTTGGTCTAAACAAATTTTGGCTCAAATGGGTGTTGATTTACCTTTGACAATTATGCCTTGTCAGTTTGGCTTTTTTGCCGCTCAAAATCCTGAAGATTTTCAGCCGGGTAAATTTCCCGTTTTTTTAGCTCATTGGCTAGATGATGCGGGAGAGTTTCCCTATGGTTTACCGATTTGTGAGCATTCTGGTGTAAAAATTTCTACGTTTTATGGATGGGAAACGGTAGATGATGTTAAGGCAGTTGATTATACTCCCTCGGATATTTGGATAGAAAAATTGAGAAAGTTTATTGCCCAATATATTCCGGGTGCTAATGGGGAATTGCTAGAAACTCGCCGATGCTTATATACGATGACTCCTGATAAGGATTTTATTATTGATTTTCTTCCTCAACACCATCATGTTTTAGTGGCGGCTGGTTTTTCGGGTCATGGCTTTAAGTTTACTACCTTAGTGGGCAGTATTTTAGCTGATTTGGCCATGAGAGGCACAACCGAACATGAGATTGGTTTGTTTAATCTTTCTCGGTTTTTATGATCGGTTTTTAATTAAGTATTTTTCCTATAAGTGAAATTGCTTTCTAAGGGAATTCTTAGACAAAAATCAGTATTTTATCGGAAGAAAATTAATATTTCAAAACGTTATTTTTATAATGAGCTAAGTGCAAAAAAAAACTCAATAGCCCAACTGTTAATAAGGCCTTTAGCATAAGAGGTGATTGACTATGTTTCAAACCTATAAAACTAATGCTGAAATTGGTAAAGAATATCGGAACTTAGATGTTAATGTTTATACTAATTTGCAAGGTGATACTTCTCTCAAGTGTTTTTATCTGAAAGATTTTACTCCGGATTTAACCTTGGGGTATAATGGCTGTGCGATCCTTTTAAATAAGGAGATGGAAGTTAAAAAGATTGTGCCGAATACGATTCAATTTTTAAATCATACCGTCTTGGGAGGTTGGGAAATTGTGGGATGGAAAAAAACAGGCCTCTTAATCGCTCCAGGACATTTATTGTATTTAAAAAAACAAGCCAATTTGCCTGCTGAGAAAAAAATCGGGAAAAGTTACCAATAAATCTCCTAAAAAAGCTTAAAGTTAACTTAATAGGCTCCTTTGCCAAACAGCACCAATCTGACTGTTTCTACTAAAATATCTAAATCTAAGTTGAGTGACCAGTTATCAATATAGTAAAGGTCCAGACGAGCCGCATCATTAAAGTCTTCAATATCAGAACGTCCTGAAATTTGCCAGAGACCAGTAATACCCGGTAGGACTTGATGACGAATGTGATGCCAAGGTTCAAAGCGTTCCACATCCCGTAGCGGTAAAGGACGAGGACCAACTAAACTCATTTGACCGATGACCACATTGAAGAGTTGAGGCAGTTCATCAATACTGGTGCGTCGTAAAAAATGGCCGATAGGTATAATACGAGGATCATGTTTGAGTTTAAACATAATCCCATCTTGAGTGATATTTTCTGCTTCTAATTGTTGCTGAAGTTGTGCGGCGTTAACTACCATTGTGCGAAATTTCCACATTTGAAAGATCTTACCCTGTAAGCCAATGCGTTCTTGGCGGAAAAATACCGGACCCGGATCACTCAGTTTAATGGCGATGGCAACTCCGAGCAAAAGAGGAGATAAGATAATCAAACCGAACAAAGCACCAAAAAAGTCTAGTATCCGCTTCATCCGATAATCTAATCCCAAAACAAAAGGGGTTTCTACTCTTAAGCTTGGGATTCCTGCCACAATTTCTGGTACTCCTCGACGATAGAGAATTTCTCGACTTGAGGGGAGCAGACGTAATCTAATACCGGCGCGGCGTAAATTCCAAAACAAGGTTGAGGCTAATGCTGTCTCTGGTATGCCTTCTGCTAAGACTTCTTCGGCACCTGAATGATAAATTGCCGTTAAGGTGGCAGAGGTGTTGGCTGTACAGGCTAAGGCGGCTCCCACCACTTTATAAGCAGAACGTCTTTCTAAAATTGCCGCTAATTTTTGTAAGCGTGAAGCAGGTGCTATGACAAAAACGGGAATTTCTGGCTGATTGCGCCGTTCAAATTGATTGACGATTAAGGTAATAAACAGCCGAAAACCCACCACGATGAATACACTGCTCAACCAAGCGGTAAAAAATAGGGACCTTGGTGGGTCTAGTTTAGGGTCATAAAAGTAAGCTATCACCAGCGACAATAAATAAACCGCACTGACTAATTTAGCCGCACGCACATAGTTTTGAGCCTTCTTAGAAGAACTGTAAAGGCCGCCATAAGCAAAAAAGACGAGGATAACACTCACTAACAGCCAAAACAAACTGGGCATTCCCCACCACTCCCACCAATTTAACTGAGGAGGTATCGGAGAGTAAAAGTGATTGAGGAAGTGGGCTATTTTCCAAGCGGCGGCTAAGGCCAATACGTCACTCGAGAGCAAGCATAAGCTGTAGTATCTTTGTTTTTGATCGTGGGTGAACCAATGAAACTGATCCGTAGCTCGAATATCTGATGCTATTCGTTTGCTTGTGGGTGAAGGTTTGTCCATTGCCGTCTTGACTCTGTGTCCTTCCTCAATTTTAGGCCGACCCTTTCTCATTGGAGACTACTGCACATTTTTCTTAAGACAGGAGCAATTAATTTTTGTTAACTTTGGCCATTCATTTCAAAAAAATGTAAAAATAGATACAGAATAAAATTTTAAGTTTGTCTAGCTATGGCTCTTAACTTCCAAGGAAAACTCGTTCAGACTAAGCATTATTGCTTAGGGAGGATTAGCCGTAAGAGGTCAAGGCCTATTTTCTTATCTTTTGGAAGTTAAGGGCAAATTTAAGCGGCTCAAACACATTTATAGCAAAATCTAGCCTTAAAACTGTTTATAGGAGCAAAAGTCAGATGAAACTAACCTATCGAGGTGTCAATTACGAACCTGAACCAGCAACTGTAGAATACTATCAAGGGGAAATTGGCGGTCAATATCGGGGACAAGATTGGCACTATCGCTATCCTAAACATATTCCTCAGCTTCGGCCAAAACTCTATAGACAGTATCGAGGAGTAAGTTATAGCACTCGTCCTGTTCCTTATGCAGAAAATCCTGTTCAAGAATCAACCACCGGGGGAAATTGTTGCCCACTAACCCATCAAAAGCCGCGCAGAGTTTATGTGGATCAAACCGCTTTGGTGCATTTAGATAATATTCGTCGAAATTTGGAACGCCGCCTAGCAGTAGCGAAAGCTAAGGGAGATGAAACCTTAATTAGTCTGTTGGAACAAGAATCTCAACAACTGGCTTTTAAAAATTAGGATTCATAGGAGTGATATTGACCCTAATCAGAGACTTATAATTAACCTCATAACTTATCTTTAGTGTAATAATTTTGTTTTCTATTAGTCTTTCTTCAAAAGGTAGCTTGCCCGTGCCGGAATTAACGGGATAAGCGGGAAAACAGGCAGCACTTAAACTCAATCTTAAACAGTCCCCTTGAGCAATTTTTATACAAGTTGCTTGCAGGGGAATTTTTAGGGGAAATTCTTCTGTTTCAATGCGTTTATATCCTTGAGTAAAGTTATAAACTCTGCCATCGGGATAAACTTCAGATAAAATGACACACAGATCAAAACTTGGAACATCGGCTGTACAATAAATTTCGGCGGCTATATCCCCGACAATGGTTAAATCTTGTTCTAGGGGGTCACTGGTATAGGTTAAGATATCAGTGCGGCAGTCGAGACTAGACCGTTCAAAAGGCCCCGCAGGTATAGCCGCATGACCGCCTAATGTGGGAACAGGTCGCCAAGGGTCATGAATGAGGATATCTTCTGCGCTAAAAGAAGGGGGAGATTCGCTTAATTTTCCGTCTGAATCTCGGATACTTGCTAATCCGTTACTGGTTAAATAAAAGGTTTTTTGAGCATGATTGGGATATTGATCAAAGTGCCGCCATTGGTTGCTGCCCATTTCAAATAAAGTAATCGGAGATTGAGCAAAGATGCCGGTGTCTTTTCCTTTGAGAAAATAATCAAACCATCGAATTTGTAAAAGATCAATGGAACTGGTTGCTTCTTTTCCATAATCTTTTGCCCCCACTTTTCGCCCCCAAGGTAAATGGGCCCAAGGGCCAATGATTAAATGTTGAGGATGTTGGGAACGGTTAGCCATGTCATGATAAAGGTTAAGTGTTCCTCGCAAATAGGGGTCAAACCAGCCGCCAATATGTAACATGGGTAAATCGACATTTTGCATCTTTTTTTTAGGGGATAGTTTTTGCCAGTAGTCATCGGCATAGGGATGATTTAACCAATCGTGATAAAATGAGTCGGCGGCTAATTGTTGAAAAATGGCCGGATTAGCAGTAAAAGGGTCAGATAAGGGTAAGTTGCGCGACAAAGAATATAACTGTTGAAAGGTTTTTTCATCTCCTCGAAGACGGGCGGTTTCGGCAGAGAGTTGAATGGCCCAAGCGAGGTTAATTTGTAAACAAAATGCACCGTTTTCATAAGCCCACTCACTATATAAATCATAAGCAATCATTGAGGGGCAAATGGTTTTTAAGGCTTCGGGTTGGCTAAGGGCGGCATAAAGTTGAGTCATTCCTTGATAGGAAAATCCATACATTCCTATGTGTCCGGTGCTTTTAGGAAGTTCTGAAGCCCAATTAATCGTATCAATTCCGTCTTCTATTTCATGGGCAAATAATTTAAATTCTCCCTCAGATGTACCTCTTCCTCTGACATCTTGAATGATGACAATATAGCCATGAGAAGCATACCAAATCGGGTGAGCATAGACAACGGTAGAGGCGATTTTTCTGCCGTAGGGTTGGCGCATTAACAGGATCGGAAATTTTTCCGAACTATCAGGATAATAAATATCAGCATCGAGTCTAATCCCATCACGGGTTAGCATTGAGGTAGATTCTTGAATCACTCGAAACATAAGCACCAGTAACAATTGACTCTCAATTTGTATCCAACTGTATTTCAGGATATATATAGACAGCAAAAAACAAGCGGGCAGCGAGAATCGAACTCGCATCAATAGCTTGGAAGGCAACTCAAAACCCTTATAGGGCAAGCTTTTGGGCGAGTTCATTCTTTTATTGTATCCAAGATATCGCAGTAATTGTATCCAACCCGATATGATCACATCATTGATCTATCAGCCTAAATTTATGTTGACCAATCACGAAAAAGCTAAAAACAAATCAGTCATCGTTCAATCTAATAGGGGCTGGCTACGGCTACAGCTTCCCCGCTTAGTAGCTAGGCAAATGGGCAAAGAGCGAGCTTTTATTTATTTGGGGCTGGCTGATACCCCCGAGAATCGTCAACGAGCCGAAATTAAAGCCAAGCTGATCCAAGACGATATTCTTCATGAAGAGTTTGATTTCTCTCTGGAAAAGTACAAGCCGTCCTCTCATCCTAAGCTCCATCTGACGGTTGTACAGTCTATCAATAAAAAAGAACTGTCAACCATTAAGCTTTTTGAAAAATATCTAGAATTCAAACAATCTACTCTTAAGGAATCAAGCCTTCACTACCTACGGACAAGTATTTATAACTATCTTGAAAAATGCCCTTGTAAATCTTTAGACAAGCCCCTAGATATCAGAGCTTGGTTTCTAGAAAATACTACTAACAGTATGACAAAGCGGATATTGACTCACTTAAACGCTGCGGTTAAATGGGGAATTAAATACAAATTAATTAATTTAAAAATCTCTCCTTTTGAAGGGATGTCACAGGAATTGCCGCCGCATAACTGGGAAAAAGACCCACAGCCAAACGCTTTTACTCAAGCTGAAAAACAAGCTATCATAAAAGCTTTTGAAGAACATCAAGGAAACTGGAACGGCAAAGGCTGGACGGGTTTTGCTTATTCGTATTACGCGCCCCTGGTCAAATTTTGGTTTATGACCGGTTGCCGTCCAAGTGAGGGAATAGGGTTGACTTGGGGGCAAATTGACGAGGATTGCTCTGTTATTATTTTTAATCATGCTCAAGTTCAATTGGGGGGTGGCAGAATTGTTCCTTCTGAAGGGTCTAAAAATTCTCGATATCGCAAACCAAGAAAATTTCCTTGCTCTCAATCTCTTCATGATTTATTGATATCTATCAAACCAAACAACCCTAAACCATCGGACTCTGTTTTTCCTAGTCCCAAGGGGAAGGTAATTAATTATAGTAATTTTTGTAAAAAAGCTTGGGATAGAATAGTTGACCCCATAGTACGGCGTAATTCAACACCCTACTGTTGTCGGGATACTTTCATAAGTGAGCAAATCGCCCAGGGGATTAGCCCTGAGATAATTGCTCGATGGGTTGATTCTTCTGCTGAAACAATTCGCAAACATTATTTAGATGACAAACTTTTAGGACATCTTAGACCCATTGACACTTTTTAGCTCTAAAGTGCTTTTAATCTCTATGAAGAACTTGCTTGTTGTTGGTAGATTTTTTGTTGATATCCAATTAAGAGCAATTCCGCGAAGTATGCGCTGGGGCTTTGGTTGTTGAGACGGGCCTGTTCCTTTAAGGAAGCATAAGCTTGTTCAGAAATGTTGATTTTTGGGCGTACCATAAGCTTATTCCTATTTTTATCTATCTCTATCAAACACTTTATTGAAGCTATCAACCAGGGGGAAAGTACGTATTTATGCGTGACACAACTGTCACGCATATTTCACATTACAAAAGGATTTTAAAGGTTGTATAAATTGAATATTCCTATTTTTCTTTTAAGGAGGTTTATGACTCAGACCCTGCAAGCACTTTTCGGACCCACCGCAACCCAAACCGGAACCAAAATCACCATTGATACTAACGATTTTGTGGCTTACGGGTTATCTGGGTCAAGCCCTTCTCCTTCTCAGGTTCTTTGCGCTTTTATGCAGCGATTAGACCAATATCTGGAGAATGCTGTTGACGACCCGACGGCGGGGGTTTCTTCAGTTTCTTTTCGTCCCATTCCTACCTTCGTTTCACGGGGGACGGCAACCCACAGAGCGCAGCAAATAGGCTTAGTTTTTTACAAAAATGAAGCTTCTATAAATTTAGACCCTGACGATGTGATTTAGATTCATGCAAACACTTTGTAGCGGCGCGGGAATATGGGAGATCAGTGCCGACATCCCGATATATTCCCCACCAAAAATCAAATTTAATTGGAATGACGGGACAGAGCAAGAAACTATACAGGGGGATAATTATTTAGTTGAAGAAAAAAACAAGTATTACAATGACTTCACTTATGTTGTCAACTTGACCGTCCGGGTTGTTTGGCAAAGGTATCAAGGTAGCTCATTAATCTCTGCCTTTGAGTGGGCAGCCGACTATGAAAAAACAATTACAGGCATCCCTTTATATGGTGTAGGTAGCAACTTTGAAAACGTGCCTGGTGGCTATTCTTTTTGGGGATTTAATAGGGGGTTATTGTTTTACGAAAATCCGTCAGGTCAAGCCCAAAGCATTAACGCCGGGTCGAGTGATTACGCTTGCTCAAATGCTGGAGGGCTATTTGATGCTCTAGATTTATCCATTCCACACAAAGGACATATTTTATGTTCTCAGAATGAATTTATCTTGAGAAATAGTTTGAGAATGATTTCCGGTTCTTGGTGTTTGGGGTCGAATACGCAAACCGCTATTTTGGCTAAATGTTCGGGGGTTGTTATAAATAGCGTACGCAAAGTTAATAGCCAAACTCTAGAAAAGGAATACACACTAAAAATACTTAACAGTAATCAGATAGTTTATCAACAAGCGAAAATTACTAACCCAACAGTAGAAAAGATTTCCCAAAAATGCGAATTTAAAGAAAATTATCAATCAATTTATTCAGAGATAAATACTGAACCAAACGCCTTTTTGGTTTCAGAAACTAACGGAAATAACATCTTAATAAAAAGATGTGTCGGTTCAATTCAAAACAATCAAATCGTCTCTAGTTGTTCTCAAGTCGCCTCTGTTTCTGGGAATTGCGCCGCTCCCAAAATTAAAGCCAGTCAAGAGCCACTATGCCCACCCGGCACTTGCCCTTTAAAATGTGGCGATTGTCTGTGTTGCTACAACGAGTACGGATACTCGGTTAAATCTTACTGTGGAGGTACAGAGGTCTAATGAGTTGTGAAAGCCTCGCCACTAAGGCGGAATTAGCGGCCCTACGCGCTGAATTAATGGGTGGGCTTGCGAGTAAGCCCAGTACCCAAGAGGTTACTAATATTGTCTATAACTACACCCAACCGATGGAAGGGGTAGATTTCAGTCGAGTTTTCTCAGCGATCGCGGCACTATGGGCAGCGATAGCTCAAGCCACTGGCCAAATTGCTGACGTACGGGGAGTGGCACTTCAGGCTTTGGGAACAGCACGAGCGGCCTTTGATAAGGCTTGACCAGCTTTATCAAAAGCTTGTCAAGCCTTATCAAAAGCTTTAGAAGCTCTTGATAAAGCTAAAAGTGCCGAGAAACGAGCTATAGCGGCGGAATTGCTGGCTCAAGAATGCTTAAAAGTCGCTAATCGCGCAACTGAAAGAGCCAACGAGGCAATTGAACAAGCCAATCTCAGCATCAAACAAGCTAATAAAGCCTTGTATCAAGCCAATCAAGCGATGAAGCAAGCCAACCTCGCTTATGCTCAAGCGATCGAGGCATATAAAAATGCTGAGGTTTGGGGACAGCAGGGGGTCGCCAGAGCGAATGGAGCGTATTTGTATGCTCAAGAGGTAGCGCGCTCGGCTAATCAGGCTTATGCTCGCGCCCTTCAAGCTCAAGCGGATGCTCTTAAGGCGCTTCAAGGGATTAAAAATCTTAACGGGGGAGGTGACCTCAGTGGGCTGCAAAAGCTGAAATCTTCTGTCGAAGCATTACAAGCTCAAAATCTAATAAATATTGAAAGAGCCATCCAAAATTCCCATCGAGCCGATATTGAGCGGCTGAGAACGGCTCAAACAATAGGCAGCTTAGAAAATCAGGTAAGTAGTTATCGGGCTATCCTCGGTCAACAGAATTCCGTTATCAATTCTGTACAAAATAACGTAACTAGGGTCATTTCTGGTGGCGGCGGAGCGGGGATTGATTCGATTAAAAATGACTTGTCAATCTTTAGGAATGACTTATCAACCTTCAGTTATAACCAACAAACCTTTAGGAATGACTTGTCAATCTTTAGGAATGACTTATCAACCTTCAGTTACAACCAACAAACCTTTAGAAATGACTTATCAACCTTCAAAAATGACTTGTCAACGTTCAGTTACAACCAGCAAACATTTAAGAATGATTTGTCAACATTTAAAAATGATTTGTCAACCTTTAGCTACAATCAGCAAACATTTAAAAATGATTTGTCAACCTTTAGCTACAACCAAACGGTTGCTCAAACACAGACTAATAATCGTGTAACTAATTTAGAAACAACTACCACAAATTTAACCAACACTCAAACACAGACTAATAATCGTGTAACTAATTTAGAAACAACTACCACAAATTTAACCAACAATCAAGCACAGACCAATAATCGGGTAACCAATTTAGAAAGCACTACTACCAACTTAACTAACACTCAAACACAGGCCAATAACCGAGTAACCAATTTAGAAAGCACTACTACCAACTTAACTAACACTCAAACACAGACCAATAACCGAGTAACCAATTTAGAAAGCACTACTACCAACTTAACTAACACTCAAACACAGACCTCAAACCGGGTAACCAATTTAGAAAACACTGCCACCAATTTATCTAACACCCAAACACAGACCAATAATCGGGTAACTAATTTAGAGACCACTGCTACAAATTTACAAACACAAGTCAATGAAGTAGATGTGAAAGTAACTGACGAAGTTAAAAAATTAGGAACAACTATTGATGGATTAGTGCCGGTCATAGGAGGCATTGCCATCTCTACCAACCTTATTAAAAATCAAACTTCCTTACCTAAATTAGCCGAAGCGGCTGAAACAGGGGTTTGTAATGCCTCAAAACCAGAAGGCTGCTTAGGCGCTCCATTAAAGCAGATGAAAAACGGGATTGATACGAGCGTATACAACACAGCCGGGATAGGTGGATTAGCGTTACAAAATGCTCAAATACTAACCAATACTTACAACATTATCGAGTTAGTAAAAGGGGTCGGGAGTTCCGTCCAAACTGCCTACAACTACACTAAGGGGAAATTTGATAAGCTATGGGATTTCCTAGGGCTTGACCGTTTCTTAAACATTATGAATTTTGCCATTGGACTCCATAACGCCGGAATGCTTTCAAAAAATTTATATGGTACTTTAATAGAAACGACTAACAATGTTCTGGGAGCAATTGGTATTAAAGACCCTGAAGGCCAGACCTTCGACATCGGGCCAATTATAGGCGGTGCTATTGATAGCTGGATGGCAAAATTATTAGGGGCTTCCGTGTGGGCGGGGACTAAGGACTTATGGAATAGAGCTAATAGAATTGTAGCGGCGGCTGCACGCATCAAAGACGCGACTTATGCTTTTGGGAATTCTTTAGCTGAGATTCAAGAAAATATAGGAGAAAATGTTGCTCAATTGTCTAACGCCTTTATAGAAGAAGGAATAATTAGCGAAAAGACATTAGATTATAAAGACCCAAAACCTCAATACAAACAGCATTTTACTAAAACCCAGGGATTCTTGACCGGCTTAAATGAATCGGCAGAAGCTATCAATGAGTTGGTTCAACAAGTTACAGAAACAACTGAACTGGCTACCGAAATGATTAAAGCTTTTGGAGAATTTAAAACAACGCTTGAAAACGGAGGAAAGGCGAAAACAACAGAAGAAACAACCAAAAACACTAATAGCACTCCTACGGTCGAGATTCCAAAAGATGCTTTAAAAGAGGGTGATTATGGTAGTTAGTAAGAACTGGGTATATCAGCGAAAATTTTTACAGCTAACTTATAACAAAGAGGTAAACGAATATTTTCGGGATATCGATGACGAGGAATTAGACACCTTAAATCAGCCTAGAAAAATAGCTAAAAGAGCTTGCTTGATTTTGCCATCTGATACCCAAAATATGGCACTCATTAAGATGAATACTTTTTGGTATGTTGTCCAGCGAATACAGGACAAACCCGCCGTTATGGGGATGACTAAAGGAGAATATGATCAGCAGTTTAAATATCGTCCTGAAATTCATTTTTATTTCAGACAAGACCCGGAAGCAGTTCCCGATGGCTACGCGGCAGAGGAATTCGTGGAAACGCTATGTGACAATGAGGTTGATATTGACCCTTATTTAGACATAATCGATAGAAATTTAGAGCTTTTCGGGATATGACTAAACCAAGATTCGACCTACCCGAAAATTGGGAATCTGTGGGTGTACAAACGGGGATTCGGCGACAAAATGCAGATGGTAGCAATATTCCCCTTTCCCCGTTAATTTTTCCGCTCACCATTCACACTAACACCGTTTTAATTCAAGCGGCTCATTTCCCCGTACAGCCGGATGGATGGAAATATGCAGGGGCAGCGAGCATGACAATTAGGTCCGGGGTTGGCGCTGGGGGAAATCTTGATACCTCTATAGGTGTTAAAAAGTTGTGGTTCAAGCGTATCAATCTGTGCGTTTTTCCTAATTGGGCAAGTGACTATGGGCTGACTTTTTATGTACCTGAATGGTTTACTCAAATCCAATATTCGGTCTGGGCATACATCGGTCCAGGTGACCCTGATTTAGAGACTAAAACCGATAAGGTTTATCAGGAAGCCCTCGGTATCCACAGCGATTTAACTACGCTAATTAATGATTTTGATGCCTATACAGGCATGAACTAAATAATTATTATCTGGAGACGAATAATAATGGCTTGTAACTGTGGAAATGGTTGTAATTGTGCTAAATGTCAAGGCTCAAAAATAACGGTAAATGGAACCGAATTATTGATTAGTGGGGAAGAGGGGCTTGATTATATAGCAGTAAATCCGAAAACCGGTATCAAAGGGACTGTGTACCGTAGCCAAATAATTTCATCGGAGAAAAGAAAAGACACGCTTTTGAGTTAATAGTCTACCTAAAAACTTTAACGCTTTGTAAACACTAAAAAATAGCCGCGAATTAATCGCGGCTAAACAAAACTAATTATCCATGAGAAGAATAAGAGCTTTTTTGCTGTTACTTGTATTTGTAGCCGCCTTAATTTTCCCTCTTCTTTTTTCCCTAAAGAGCCAAGCCGCAGAACCTAGACAACTTATCGCTTTAACTCAAACGATCGCTTATAAACCTGTGGGGTCTGGGACATTAACCTTAGAGCGAGGGCAAAAATTAGGAGTGGCTCAGGTTAATCCCTCGGGTAACTGGTGGATTGTGGACTTAGCCAGTAGGGCTGGACGGTGGAAGGTAAAAAAGGAAGATGTTGATTTCTTCTATGGCAACTATCCTCTAGATTTACCAAATTGGCAAGGCGGAGATTGGGTTGCAACTATCAAGGCGATTATCTCAGAGTGTAAGCACTTTGAGATTTCTAGGAATCAATGCGCCTATGTTATCGCCACTGCTGAAGCTGAATCTAATTTCGCCCCAGTTCAAGAGGCTTGGTGGTTAGGGGAAGTTTGGCGAAAAACAAACCTGAGATATTGGCCATGGTATGGCCGCGGCTATGTTCAACTAACCTGGCGGTTTAATTACCTGAAGTATGAACGAATTTTAGGCATTAAACTAACTCAAAATCCTGACCTTGCCTCAAGACCCGATATCGCGCTCTATATTTTACTTCACGGGATGACTAACGGGTCTTTTACGGGGGCTTCCCTGAGAAACTATATCAATGGCTCAAAAACGGATTATGTGAACGCTAGGCGCATTATTAACGGGATGGATAGGGCTGGACAAATCGCAGGACGTGCCCGTTTTTGGTTGAGTCGGTTAACGGTTTACTGATATTAGCCAAGCCCCCAGGGGTCAATCTAACTGTGTTGTGATTTTTTAATTTCGAGGAAAAATCCATGAATATTATCGATTTTAGGTTTTTGCTGATACTTTTGATGACTATCGTGAGTAATTATGAACTTACACCAGAGCAAGCGTTTAAGCTCTGTGAATTGTTCAAAAAGTTCCATAATTTGCCCGTTTACCTAAAAGATGGGGAAATACCAGTGACTTTTACTCAGTATTTATGGTGTGGGGAAACTGAGCAGGTTTTAGACGCGATTGATAAAAGGCTTTTTGAGGGGCTGGCGGTACATTTCTATGATTGTGCGGCTAGTAGGCTCACCAAACCCTCAAAGGGTTATGACCTTTTCACCGGCATCTTAAACAATTCACCTCGGTTTTATTCGATCTAATCCTAGGGGCTAGATGCTGTCTCCAAGAAGCAAGGATTATGTGATTTTCATGTTTTGATATAAACAACTAATCAGGGGGTGTTTTACTGCTTATTTGGTAAAACACCCCCTGATTGCTAATAGGAATTAGCGAATGCTAAAAAGTAACTCGCTGTCAGAAAAAAAACATACTACAAAAATAATAGAACATTTGTAGTGTTACAAAATTTAGAGCCTGAAACGACGATCTTAAAAATAAGCGTAACCGCCCATTTTACGAGAAAGTGCTTTTTCAGCGTTTTTACCTTCGGCTGTATTGCTTTCTGTATAAGTTTTCTAGCGAACTGTACCCACCGCCGTCGGGGGTGGGTACGATTTTTGTGGGGTTTAAAGCCTTACATAGAAAGGTTTTTCACGATTTGCGTCACCGCTTTTAGCTTTCCGGAATAGTTTAAAAAAAATGATTTTTATACTACAACAAAGGAGTCAATTTTAGGCGATTACCGCTACCTCTACAGACAGCTTTCCCCATTAGTTCTAGCTTGCGAAACCATTCCCGAATTTGAGCAGTATCGATTTTACGAAAAGCTCGACAAGCCTTCTGTACATCTCTAGCAGTCACCGAGCCTTTGTTTTTAGCTATCTGTAAAATCATCGCCAATTTAGCCGCTATCTCTTCAGAGTGGTGGACTTGGGCTTGAGCGTGTAGGAGTTTGACTTGAGAGACATAGAAGCGGTTAAGCATGATGGCTTGAAACATCGTCTTACCGGTAATGATGTCGGGAATGGGCATCAATTTAGAAGCCCAATTGAAAACGTGAAGATTCAACGCTAATCGAGCCACTTGACCCCCAGTTTTTCCATACATACTTTGTAGACCCGGAGAAGTCGAGCAGATGCGCTTAGGTTCGATTTCTTCATAGAGATAGCGATCAAATATCTCTTGAGCATCGGTGTCTAGTAAATACTTTGTTGCTGGTTGTTTGAGAATATGCCGATAAATGGACGTGATTAGGTCATGGATATCAATTGCTGGCCCGTTTCGAGTGGCGCGTTTTTTCTCCAGGGGTTGAATGCAAAAAATGAATCGCGCCCATTTCCCATCGGGGTCTGCCAAATCACTCATCAGTTCTAGAAGCACGTCCGGCTGAATTAGTCCAAGAATGCTGAAGATACACTCACCTACATTGGCTCTAATGCCGTCTTTTCTCAGTTCTACTACTCCAAATCCGTTGTAATACGAGAGAATGTCCGCCTGATCTGATTTGCCCGAACTGGTTCTATCAAAGGCAAACAGCTTCTTTGCTTCATCGTACAGACCCAGCAATGCTTGCTTCGGATAAGCCTCAAATTGACCATTAATGCCGATGACTGTGGGGTCTGAAGCAAAAAGTATTCTCGGCTGGTTTGGTGGCTCCTCTAGTTCCTTCATCGCGCCTTGGCGTTCTTCTTTAGGCAGGGCTTTAAGTTCTTCTAGCTGCTCATAATATTCTTTTCTATTTTGGTCAAAAATCTTTTTCCATTCGCTTTGAATCTCCCAGAAGGGGCGTTGAATGAGTGCGTATTGAATGGGAGATTTGCCTTGACCACTGGGACTAACCAGCAGCCCATAAAGCCCAGGAGGTTCTAACCATCCCTTACTTGCATCAACTAGAAGCCGAGAACCCACCTGATGACATACGCTCGTCCCAACCAAGGCAGTTGTTAACGTAATCGGGTGTCTAACTTGTAAATTGTCGGAAAACAGTTTCAGGGGCTTGGCTATCTCTTCATTGAAAAAATGCTCTAGGTTTAAGTTCTGGTTACTCATCCGCACTACCTCGTTGACTTCCGCTTCGACCTCTTCCCTAAAATCGTCATCCTCTTTCCAACGCTTACGAAGATCGTAGTATTTATTCAATTCGTAGAGGTTCCATCCGTATTTGGAGGCCGTTTCTTTAAGCACTGGCATGATAGCGACGGGATCGTAATCGTTATCGATTAACTCGTCAATTTTTTGTTTAAGTTCTTCCGACATTTCTTTAGAGGTATTATCGGGCTTCGATTCCTGGGGTTTTTGAGGCAATAAAGCCGGGTAACAATCCTCAATAAAAATCCGATGCTCGATGGCGGTTTTTGTGTCTGAGTGGTCGGGATTTTTCTCGATAAAGGAAACGAGAGCGTTGTAATAAGCTAAAACCTTTTCGTCTTCTAGCCATCCGTTGAGGATGTGATTAAACAAGGTTCTGTCAATCATGATTTATCCTTAAGTTAAGTGGTTTGTCCAAATCTCTTTGAATTGGTTAATAAAAGCACAAGCTGTGCTTACTCCAAAAGCATTAAGCTGATAAAAGAACTAATTCTTGAAATCGAGTAAGCCGCTAAAGGCTTACTCCTATGTTTTTTTAGAGAGTCTTGAGATAGCTTAACCAGTCTTCTAGCTCTTCATCCAACATCAGATGAAGAGATTTTTTTCTGTACCGCTTGATCATTTCTTCCTTGGCTTTTTCCTCAGTCCAATTTAAGCGGCTTAATTCCTGTCTGATTAGTTCTACTGTAAGAGAAAAGTTAGTGGGGATATCCTGTTTATCTTCATGTATAACCATAAAGTTGTGTAAGAGTTCATACGCGAGTTCTTCCGGTGTTCGCTCAAATGATTCTGCTAACTCAATAAAGTTGTTGTATTCGTCAATGGAATTAAACCAAACACCTATAAATTTAGGTAGGGGTTTACCTGATTCGGTGTCGATATAATTAAAATCATCATTGCAGTATTCATCAAAAAGTTCTGAGTCTTCATATTCTTCTGGGGCTTCATCTAAATAGGGCGCTTCCAATCCGGTATCAGGTACAAAGTCCAGATGCCCAAGGTGAGGAAGGGCTAATTTATTGGCTCGTTTATAGTCACGTAAAATATCTAGTGGACAGGTTAAAATACCCTCCCAGTTTTTAAGGTCAGAGAACAAAGGGAAACGCTTTTCATGGTGCATATTTGCCCATATCCAGCATCGGATTATATTGGTTGCTCTGGTTTTTAATTGATTCATGGTTTTTAGTTATGGCTTTTTGGTGGACTAAAAGCGGTCAAGGGTATCTTTCTTGTTTTTTCTGGCTTCAATCAACTCTTGATAGGCTGATTGAACAGCGTCTTTTCTGGCATAGCCGCACTTAACTATCCAGGCTAAAACCCGTCCTCGTAAAAGGTCTAAGTCTTCTGGGTGCAGCCGCTCTAAGTGTTGAGGTTCAAGAGATTGAGAGATGACTTTTGAGGTCGACTGTTCGTATTCTGAAAATTTTAAAACTCTAGTCATAAAGTTTCTTGGTGGGTGATAGGTAAGCTTTCAATTCGTCCATCTGTTCATTGGTTAATTGGCAAAGCCTTTTAACTCCATATCTTGTTTGTAGAATTTCGAGTAGCTTATCTGCGTCAATTTTGTTTGCGTGCAGGACATTGACAAGGCTATACAAAGCTTTGACATAAGCTTTTCTTTCTTCCCAGTATTGTTGGTCAGTCATTGGTTTCACCGCCTTTTGGTGCTGGATGGAGTAAGTCTTCAGGGACAAACATATTAGATTGACTCAGGGAATAAATCCACTCTTTTGTGTCGTTATCAAAAAGGGTTCTTTCAATTTTCATACAGCCAAGCCTTGCAGAGTCCCCTTTGGCGAATTTTGGAACGGGAATCATCATGGTTTCTTCGGTCATAATTCTCTCTCTTAATTTGTTGGGTTGAGAGCCTCTGAAAATTGGTTAAAAAAACTTCGCAATGGACGGGTTCCAGTTATTTTAGCTTTGTGGTTAATACTTCTCAGGAATATAAAAGACGCTCTCAGGGAACAGTTTTTGGTCATTTCCTGCTATTTTGTACCACCAAGAACCGTCCTCGAAATTTAGCCATCTTTGGCCAATTTTAACGGCGTAATGCTTTCCATTCCACTCAAGCCCTACAAGGTCATATTGGTCGAACTTTGGAGCGCGAATTTCAATTTTAGTTACTTTCATTTTTCCTCGCTCTCCTCAATCCTGGAAATTATATTGTTCTCAGTCCAAAGCTCAAACCTGCTCTTAACTTCATATTCCCACGCTTGTTTTGTGACATCAAAGTAAATGTTCTCAATTTCACTTGGCATCAATTTTTCTTCGTCATTAAATACAAGATAAACCTTCTCGTTTATCTTGTATTTTGGTTTTTTATCAATGACATAAACTGAGTCAAAATATTCTAAAAATTCGTCAGCCAAATCAACAGCGCGGCTCAAGAACATATGATTGATCTGTTCAGAATTACCGCCACAGAAAAAAGAAGCATCGGCAGAGCTTAATAATCCTTGCAGGAATTTAGCGGCTAAATACTCGCGCTTTGATAGGTTAAAAGCGTTCTCAGGTGATATGTTGTTCATACTTTCAATTTTTGGGTGAAGGTGGAACGTTTGTTCCACCATTTTTTTTGATTGAGTGTTAACGCAGGACGCGGCTCGTCTCACAAGCCTTGAAATACTACTGCTAAATCTTTTTGAGTTAGACACCTCCTTCTGTATATGGTTGATAACAGCAGGGCGCGAACGGGTGGAACTGCTTAACGCCTTGCAGTATTTCTGTACGGTTGCGTGTAACCATTGGTTACATTATTATTATGAAAGCTAAAAAACAAAATTTGTCAAGGGGTAAAAAAAATAAATCAATGCTTGATGAGTTGTTGGAGCAATGGGGTTTTGAAACATACAACGAGTTTGCAGACTTTTTGGGCATTCATAGGCAAACTCTTTGGAGATACCGCCAGGGCATCAGAGAACTCCAGTTAAACACCGAACAGATGCAAAAGCTTCAGAAACTCCTTAAGCAGGCCAAGAGAGATATTTTAGATTTGCCTCTTGACTGGTATCTCGATAAAAAAGACCAGGACGAAAACACATGGGAGGAGCCAAAAGCAAAAAAATAATCAAATATCAAGGGTGTCCTGGGGTGCTGTATTTCTTGCAAACCCTTTTAAAAACACAAAAACATTACCTTGATTCACAATAAACAATTTCTAATTACCTAATTTAATTTTTTCTAATACGAGCAAAAATCATGTCAAATCTAACAATTTTTACCTTCGAAGAACAGCAAGTCCGCTTTGTAGGAACAGCAGACAAGCCAGAATGGATAGCTCAAGACGTTTGTAACGTTTTAGGTATTGAAGAACCCAGTAGTGTCCTACGAAATTTTGACCCAGATGAAAAAGGGGTGCATCTGATGCACACACCTGGCGGAAAGCAATCAATGCTCACTGTAACGGAGTTTGGGCTATACCGTTTAATCTTCAGATCGAACAAGCCCATAGCTAAAAAATTCCAGCGCTGGATTATCCAAGAAGTAATCCCTAGCATCCGCCGCACCGGCAGCTATACCGTCCCTGGGGTCAATCCAGAAGCCCAAAGACTTGAGAAACTTGAACTAGAAGTTGAAAATCTTAAGCTAAAACTAGAACTGGTCAAGATTCAGGGCAAATCATCCCCAGAAAAAGACACCTCCTCCCCCTTAGACCTAATTCTTCAAATTTCCCAACAAAAAGGGGCGGTGAGTGCCCGGGACGTTCAGAAATCTAGCCGTTTTTTTAGAAAATGCAGTACCGAGCAAATCAGGAAATGGTTTTTCCAACTCGAGAAAATAGGGAAAGGGGTTATTATAGGCGAGGGTAATCGACAAAAATTCCTCAAAAACCCTAAAAAATTTGATTAAAAACCAATAATTAACCAAAAAAGGAGCGAGCAACATGGGACGAACTCTAGGAAAAAAACTAGCCACCTTTGAGCTAGACCCGAATACATGGGACACCTTCAAAAAAAAAGCGGCAGAGCAGGGCTTAGCTGCCTCTACCTTGCTCGTATGTTTAGTGAATGACTATCTGAGTGGTTGTGTCACTCCAAGACCGTTTGAGCCGCTTAAAACCTCCTCTGAGGTCTTCTCAGAGGATTCCTCAGAGAAAATAACGCCAGTTCAAACCACCACTCCCTCTATTGATGATATACGCAAACTTGTAAACGAAGTATTTGAACAATCAATTGGAGCAATCCTAGACAATCGCTTAGAGGGAGAGATCGATCTAGCTCTAGCCCGGCACCTAAATCCGATTTACATCGAGGGCGATTTACACCGGCGTTTAGTAGAAGAAGTAGGCAAACGGTTTGAGGAGGCTCTACGGGAAAATAAAAAAACGACTGAGCGAATGCTCAATGATGCTGTAGCCAGCTTGGAAGATTCCTTTATTGAGGAATTTGAGCCGCTTCTTCAGATAGTCGAAGAGGTCTTAAACGAGATTCCTGGGGATTCCCCAGGGGGGACGCTCCCAGCCTTTAAGCCAGACCCCAATTCCGAAACCCCAAATCTGGACAGTTCTCTTATAAGGAATAAACAGGGCAACAATTCCTCAGAGGAAGCCTCAGAGTCCTCTGAGGAGCAAGCGATCGATATTACTCCCGAGAACTCCTCAGAGGCAACCTCAGAGAAGCTATCACCCACATTAAGCTACTTGTATGGCATTGTTGCCTATGGAGAGGAAGGGCTGTGGGGATTCTGGAATGGAAAGAAATTTGTAGAAGATCCCGAAAAAATACAAATTTTTAAACGTAACCCCCCTCAAACAAGCTTGCAAAAGGCACAGCGTCAGCTGTCCTCATCGCAAACATTAGCGGTTAACTATTTAGACCGCATTCTCAAGCACATAGGATACCCCCATTTATTTAAGGGACAAGACACCATCAAAATCGCCAAGGACTGGGCAGATCGCAACCTAATCAAGGAGTAGGAAAAATTATGGAATTAAGCGAATATCAACAAAAAATCATCCACTGGCTATTAAACGGAAAAGGCAACGGCTGCTGTAATGCTGTAGCTGGCTCAGGGAAAAGTACAACGCTGAAATTAGTGGCTCAAGCCCTTAAAGAATCTGGCGTTAGTCCAGCCGAGATCAAAATTATTGTTTTTGGAAAAGCTAACTCTCAGGACCTGATTACTAAGTTCGGACTTATTTGGAAAAATTCCATTTGTACGCTCCACAGTGCAGGTTACACGCTTATTAAGAAGGAACTAGACATCAAAAACCCGCGAAACGCCATTGTTAATCGAGACAAATACAAAAAAATAGGCCAAGAATTAGAGCTTATTAATTACAGGGCTGGAGGACGAACTTTTCGGGGAAAACTTAAAGAAAACCGAGTGCTTGCCCATGATTCCGATTTTGTAAAACTCGTTCATTTGATTCGATTAACCAATCAAGAGCCAACGGTTGGAAACATCGAAAACCTATGTTTCCATTTTGAGATTGAAGATGTTTTTAAACATGATGTACTTGCTTCTTCCATCGAAAAGGTGCTTGACCTGGGCGAGGAGATGGCGATAGATCGAAAAATCTTTGACTACACTGATCAAGTGTGGTTACCGGTGAAATGGAATGTAGCGCAAAGTTCTTGGTTTAAACCTTACAAATTTGTCCTCATTGACGAATGTCAGGACTTAAACGCCACTCAACTAGAACTAGCTTCAATGTTAGCTGGTAAAACCGGACGAATGCTTTTTGTGGGCGACCCAAGACAAGCAATCATGGGCTTCGCTGGCGCAGATTCTGATAGCTACTACAACATTGTTAGACGAACAAAAGCAATTGAATTGCCCTTAAGCCTTTGTTATCGCTGCCCTAAAACTCATATTCGTTTGGTAAATAAAATCTACCCCGATATTCCTATCAAAGCAACAGCAAACGCCAAAGAGGGAACTATCGAACAAATCATCGAAGATGATTTAGACAAGTATCTGAAACCTCATGATTTGATACTAAGCCGCAAAACAAACCCTTTGGTTAGTACCTGTATCAGGCTTTTGGCTAAAGGGGTATCTGCCAAAATCAAAGGAAAAGATATTGGGAAAATCATTCAACAAGAACTCGAAGCGATCGCTAGTCTTGGTGGATTTGAATACAAGAGATTTAATGATTTTTTTGAGATGTACAAGCAGGCAAAAATCGCCCGCTTAGAACAGATGGACAACTCGGAGCAGATAATAGAAAACTTAAAAGACCGATTATCTGCACTTCATACAATTTACACCGCACGCCCTGAAGCTAATAGCATTGAGGCTCTCTTAAAGTCAATTGATGATTTGTTTTCTGATGAAGAAGCTTTAGTTGTTTTGTCCACCTGTCACAGGGCAAAGGGGCTGGAGGCTGAGAGGGTTTTTATTTTAAATCCCGGCGATATGCCCATGACCTGGGAAAATCAGCTTGAGTGGCAAGAAGATCAAGAACACAACCTTTTATATGTGGCTTTGACCCGCTCAAAAGACGCTCTTTTCATCATTGGCGAGGCTGAATGGTTTGATGCCTCTGAGGATACCTCTGAGGAATTAAAGCTTATTACCTCCTCAGAGACCTCTGAGGATACCTCTGAGGAATTAAAGCTTATTACCTCCTCAGAGACCTCTGAGGATACCTCTGAGGAATTAAAGCTTATTACCTCCTCAGAGACCTCTGAGGATACCTCTGAGGAAGATTGTCGCTTTCCATTTCTTTTGGACCCTCCAGAAGTCCGAAGTTATATCGCGTACAAAATTCATCTTAAAATCAGGGAGCTAAGAGCGGACCAAAAACGGAGTCTTCGAGAAACTCTTGAACGCCGCAGGAGAAATCGATAAGACTCTCAATTAGTAACAAATGACTCTCAATTAGTAACAGCCGTGTATCCAGCCGTGTATCCAGGCGTGTATCCAACTATGTATCCAGCCGTGTATCCAACTATGTATCCAACTATGTATCCATTTTTAAATTTTCAACCCACCGCCAAACCCCAGAACCCTTGATTTCTGGTTCTTGACTGGGATATATACGCAGCAAAAAACAAGCGGGCAGCGAGAATCGAACTCGCATCAATAGCTTGGAAGGCTATGGTTTTACCACTAAACTATGCCCGCAACTTGGCTTATTTACTTCCACTTTAACTAGACTAACACAATTTTTCCTCAGTGGCTAGTATTTCCGAAAAATTTTTGGGCAAATTTTTAGCCGCCACTTTCTCGCAAGGCTTCGAGATAATGAATAGCCGCTTGTAATTTCGAGTCATAGGAGTAAGAAAACTCTTCAAACCAGCGCCCCTCTTCAGATTTGCGGTCTAGTTTATTTAACCATTCGGTGGCTTGACGGGTTAAAGCGAGTTTTTTGCGTTGTTCTCGTTGTTCTTGTAATCGTTGTTTTTCCAGTTGTTCTTGCTGTTGGCGCTGTGCCAGGAGTTTTTCTTGTTCTTGGAACTCTTTTTGTAAATCTTGTAGTAAATCATTTTGAGGAGAGTTGCCCCCAGAACGAATACTCGCGGGTGACTTAAAACAAGCCGCTTGATCTGTGTGGTCTTCTTTATGTAATTCTTGTATTAAGTTATTTTTTAAAGCCTCTCGAGACTGATTCAGTAACGGTTGATTTTTAGACGAAGATGAGGCGTTAGAACTTTTTGGCGGCTTGCCATGCGCCACTTCCTCTTTAACTTGTGCCAACAGATCATCTAGAGGAGAAGCGGTTTTTGAAGAGGGGGAAGTTAGGGGACCCGAACTCTTATTAGGTGCGGATTTTTGGGGTAGGGGTTGACGATATTCCGCCTCCAGTTCCGATAAAAGAGCGTCTATCTCATCCATAACGAGCCATTACTATTTACAGCTTACATCTATTCTAATCATTAATGGCATTGAGTAGCACCTCAGTTAAAGTTAAATCTTCCATATCATCAATGGTGACCGTATCGACGATATCAAATTTTGCGCCGGCACTTTGCAACCCGTCATCTAAAGCTTTCAAAAACTGGGTAGCTTGTGCATCATTGCCTACTTGGATAAAAGAGATGGCTAATTCTTCATCTTTATCCATATAGCGGGTAGCTTCGATAATGGTTTTCATAACCGCTTTGCGGTCATCCGGTTCCCCATCGGTAACCACTAGAATCGTTTCTCCGTTGGTTTTGGTTTCTCCGGCTTTTTTACGCTGAAAATAATTCTGTAGGGCATCATTTAAAACGGCGGCTAAATCGGTGCGTCCATTGGGTTCATTTTCTTGAAACACTTGTTGGACTTTATTAGCGGTAACGTTATCATAGCGCTTGAATCGACCCGAAAACACATAAACCGTAATGCCATCCGGATCTAAGTCTTCACATTTACCCGCTAAAGCGAGGGTAGACTCCTGCATGACTGACCAACGACTGCGCCCTCCGTTTTGATCTTTAATGGACATACTGCCGCTTTTATCAATAATTAGGGTATAGTCTCGATCGCCTAGCATAATTCAATCCCTCCGACTTTAGCCGCACTTTTTTCTAGTTTAGCTAATCCCACTGGGGTTTTAGCAAGATTGAACGGTTAATCCGCAATAGCATTCAGTAGAACTTCAGCAAGGGTCAAATCTTCCATATCTTCCATAGTAATAGTATCTACGATATCAAACTTCGCCCCGGCACTCTGCAATTCATCATCTAAGACCTTTAAAAAACGGGTTGCATCGGGGTCTGTTCCCACTTGAATCAGAGATATCGCTAATTCTTCATCGCGTTCGATGCGGCGACTCGCTTCTATAATGGTTTTCATGACGGCTTTGCGGTCATCGGGTTCCCCATCGGTAACTACAAGAATCGTTTCACCATTGGGTTTAGTTTTTCCCTCTTCTTTACGTTCAAAATAATAATTTAGCGCATCTTTTAACACCGACGCCAAATCCGTGCGTCCATTGGGGTCATTTTCTTGGAAGATTTGTTTAACTTTATTGCCTGTAATATTGTTGTAGCGTTTAAATTTGCCGGAAAACACATAAACCGTAATGCCGTCGGGGTCTAATTCTTGACACTTACTGGCTAAAGCGAGGGTCGACTCTTGCATGACGGCCCAGCGACTTTTACCTCCCGGTTGATCGGTGATGGACATACTGCCGCTTTTGTCAATAATTAGGGTGTAGTCTCTATCTGCAATCATGTCTGCCCTCTTCCTTTAGCTATTTCTAGTTTTATTTTAGCTTATGCCGCTTGGACGGTTTGTTCTAATGGTGAAAAGCGGAAGTATCTTTCTCCTCCCATTTCGACAACAATTTTAATGCGGGGTTCTTGTTTGGGTAAATAGGTGAGATATTCTATTTCGGCGCGAGAGAGGATAACGCCTTCGAGTATCCACAACACTAACCCTTTAGATTTTGGCGGAAGGTTTTCCAGTTGGTAAGTAGCGATAGGAGGAACAAAATAAACGGGTCCCACTGCCGCTTCTTGACCGATATTTTTTTTGCCGAGATGGGGAGGCCGGACACCGTGAACCCCCGTTAAATACGAACTGACATCCCCGAGTCCTCTAGCGGTGATATTGACGATCGTATAACCCGACGCGCGTAAGCGGCGCTGATAACGTCCCTCAAACCCGCCTTCTAAGGGGACATATACCCCTAATGCGCCTGATTTTTCTAATGCACGGATGAATGGTTTTCCTGTGGTCAGAAGTGGCATAGCTGTTGAATGGTTTTTTGATCTTGTCTGCTTATGATTATATGGGCTGTTTGGGTTTTGGGAAAAGCTTTCAGGTTTTTTTGACTCATGGGCCCATCTTTGGCCACCATTTTATAGAGGTTGGAACAACCGGTCAAGAAATGTTGAGATCATTACCTAAATATCAACCTATTATTAAGATAAATAGCTTTTTGGATTAAGGGGAGTTGAGGGAATAAAAAATGCAGCAACCTTCAACGGATTATGATAGTCCTTGGAAGGAAATAGTAGAAATTTATTTCCAGGATTTTATCGCTTTCTTTTTTGAGGAGTATTACCGAGAGTTTGACTGGACACAAGCTTATGAATTTTTGGATAATGAATTAAAGCAGGTGGTACGAGATGCTGACTTAGGACGGCGGCTAGTAGATAAGTTGGTGAAAATTTGGCACATCAACGGGGAACAGATGTGGATTTTGGTACATATCGAGGTACAAAGTCAAGAAGAAAATCTGTTTGCTGAGAGGATGTTTGTCTATAACTATCGAATTTTTGACCGCTATCGTCGTACTGTGGTTAGTTTGGCGGTTTTGGGGGATGAGAACCCTGTTTGGCGGCCTAACCATTTTGGCTATGAGTTGTTAGACTGTCGGATGCGGCTACAGTTTCCTATAGTTAAGTTGTTGGACTATCAAGAAAACTGGGCGCAGTTGGAAGAAAGTCTTAATCCTTTTGCTACAGTAGTGATGGCACATTTAAAGGCTAAGGAAACGACTCAAGATAGGTTACAGCGAAAGCGCTGGAAGTTAATTTTAACTAAGCGCTTGTATGAGAAAGGTTATGACAGGGAAGCGGTGATCAATCTGTTTAGTTTTATTGACTGGTTGATGAGTTTACCCAAGGAGTTAGAACAGGAGTTTTGGCAAGAGTTGAATGAATATGAGGAGGAAAAAACCATGCGTTATGTTACCAGTGTAGAACGGATTGGCATTGAAAAGGGTCGTCAAGAGGGTCGTCAAGAGGGTCGTCAAGAGGGTCTTTTAGAAGCGATTGAAATAGGGTTAAGTAAATTTGGAGATGAAGGTTTAACGATTTTTTCTGAGATTTCTCAAATTGGTGAGGTGGAAAGGTTAAAACAGATTTTGCGCGAGTTGCCAAATGTTCAAAGTTTGGATGAATTGCGGCAATTTTTATAAGGTAGGGTTAAAGAGACTTCTTGCTTTTATTCGGGAAAAGGGGAAAGGGGAAAGGGGAAAGGCTTGATCCTTTATTCGTTTTCTTCAAAAATAATGAGTTGTGCAAGAGGTCTAAGGTGTTCCTTGTGATCCTAAACTTTGAAGGGTGCGGCTATACGAACTGAGCTATCCTACGCGAGCTATGAGCTATACTTGGTACAAGCCGATAAATAGGGCTATAATTCGGGTAAGTATTTATATTTCGGGTATTTTAAAGTTATTTTAGCAATCAGCCGCTCTTGATGGTGGCTAGGTATTACCACTCATAGATGAACGATGAACAACATCCCTCAACATTTCCTAGACAAAATACGAGAAGCAAAAGAATTGCGGCTGACACAATTAGATTTAAGTCTTAATTGGACTGCTAGAGATGAGGATAAATTAACGAAAATTCCCGAAGAAGTTTTTGAGTTGGAATGGTTGGAAGTTTTGACGTTAAATTACAACCATTTGACCTCCGTACCCGAATCTATTACTCGCCTGGTCAATTTGACAGAACTTGATTTAAGAAACAATGGACTAACGACTCTCCCCGAATCTATTACTTGCCTGGTCAATTTGACTAGACTTTATTTAAGTTCCAATGGACTGACGACTCTCCCCGAATCTATTACTCGCCTGGTCAATTTGACTGTACTTGGTTTAAGTTCCAATGGACTAACGACTCTCCCCGAATCTATTACTCGCCTGGTCAATTTGACTGTACTTGGTTTAAGTTCCAATGGACTAACGACTCTCCCCGAATCTATTACTCGCCTAGTCAATTTGACTGTACTTGGTTTAAGTAACAATGGGCTAACAATTCTCCCCGAATCTATTACTCGCCTGGTCAATTTGAGAGAACTTGATTTAAGTTACAATCGACTAACGACTCTCCCCGAATCTATTACTCGCCTGGTCAATTTGAAAGAACTTGATTTAAGAAACAACCCTTTAGAAACCCCTCCTTTAGAGGTTGCAAAACAGGGAATAGAAGCCATCCGAGAATACTTTAGACAAAAACAAGAAGAAGGAGAAGATACTTTATATGAAGCAAAACTCCTCATCATCGGTGAAGGCGGCGCTGGTAAAACATCCTTAGCTAAAAAAATAGAAAACCCTGACTATGAACTTACTGCGGCTGAAGATTCTACCCAAGGCATAGATATCAAAAAATGGGTTTTTACCCGAGATAATCAAGATTATCGCGTCAATATTTGGGACTTTGGCGGACAAGAAATTTATCATCAAACTCATCAATTTTTCTTGACAAAACGTTCTCTTTATGTCCTAGTAGCTGATAACCGTAAGGAAGATACCGATTTTTATTACTGGTTAAATGTCGTTGAACTCTTCAGTGATAACAGTCCTCTTTTAATCATCAAAAACGAAAAACAAGACCGTCAACGGGAAATTAATGATCGGCAATTGAGAGGAGACTTTACAAACCTTAAAGAAATCTTGCCTACTAACCTTGCTACTAACCGAGGACTAGACGATATTCTTACACATATTAAAGATAATATATCAAAGCTTCCCCACATCGGCTCAACCCTACCTAAAACTTGGACAAGAGTGAGAGATGCCTTAGAAAAAGATCCTCGCAATTATATTAGCTTAGAAGAATATTTAAGCCTCTGCGAAAATAACGGATTTAAACAGCGAAAACGCCAATTACAACTAAGTCAATTTCTCCATGATATCGGCGTTATTCTTCACTTTCAAGATTCTCCTACATCACTTCTCTACAAAACGGTTATCCTTAAACCCGAATGGGGAACGGCGGCGGTTTATAAAGTCCTCGATGATCAAACCGTTATCAACAATTTCGGACGGTTTAGGGAGGCAGACTTAAGCGATATTTGGCAGCAAGAAGACTATAACAATATGCAAGGAGAACTTTTAGCGTTAATGATGAGGTTTAACCTCTGTTATAAAGTCCCAAACAGCCAAGTTACTACTTATATTGCTCCTCAACTCTTAAACCGTAACCCACCTAAGTATAACTGGAAGGAATCTAATAATCTGATTCTCCGCTATACTTATGATTTTATGCCAAAAGGAATTATTAGCCGCTTTATTGTCGAAATGAATGGTTATATCGAACAGCAGAAATATGTATGGAAAGAAGGAGTTATTTTAAATAAAGATGAGACGAAAGCAGAAGTTATAGAAAACTACGGGAAACGAGAAATAAAAATTAGAGTGGTGGGCAAATATAAACGTGACTTAATGACTACTGTTACCTATGAACTCGATAAAATTCATCAGTCTTATCATCAACTGAAATATAAAAAATTAATACCCTGCAACTGTGGGACTTGTAAAGATAGTCAAGAACCTCACTTTTATGATTATGAAAAAGGGTTAAAATGGTTTATAGAAAATAGACAACCTGAGATACAATGTCAGAAAAGCTTTCAAATGGTTAATGTGCAGGGATTGATAGATGATGTTATGGACAGTCAAAAGCTATCGAAACAACAGGAGGAAGAAAAAGCGGCTTTGACAACTTTTGTAAATATTGAAAAACAGATCAATATACATAATCTTAAAGGAAATGTGAATATGGAAGAATACCCCCAAAAAAATATTAGGTTTAAAAGTGCTTGGGCAAATGGTTTGTTTTATTTATTTATCTTTGTGGTTGTTGTTGCTTTAATTGGCTTTTTAGCGGGTAGTTTACCGGTTTTGTCTCTTGGTTTAGTCATCATTGCTGGTATTTTATTTGTTCCTTTAATTGGGGCTTTACAATTGCGTCAAGATGATCGTTTATCAGAAAAATCTTTTCTAGAATTAATGAAAATGGTTATCGGACAACTTCCTTTAATTGGCAATATGTTAGGAAATTTGCTTGACAAAAAGTGAAAAAGTAGGGTGCGTTATACCAATTTTCCATGAAGCTGCGTTTTATCCCCCCAACCCCCCTTATCAAGGGGGGCTAAAGAGGGGGGTTAATTGTATGATTAGGGAAAAATGGTATTACGATGGATTGTTAAATTTAAGTCATGACAAAAATTTTCCCCGTCTAACACACCCTACGAACTGTTTTCGGGGTATCGCCTCGGTTTTTGCCAAGACACGCTATGATCAAACAAGACGTTCAAAAGGTATATTATGGGAGATTCAAAGCGTCGCAAAGAAGCCCTCGGGGAAAAATATGGTCAAGAAGAAAACATCTTTCCTTGGCTACCTATCACTAAGGCCCAAGCGGAACAAGCTTATAAAATCACTACTACAGGCGCTTGGGTGGGAATTGGTGTCATGGCGGCTGTGTGGGTGACTGTTCGAGTCATCGGACCTGCCTTCGGTTGGTGGAATGTTCAGTAGCGGCACGGTTTAATTTAATTGCTCTGTACGTTTTTGCAGGACTTGGCAAGCCTCTAATTCTTTATTGAGAAAATAGTTTAAAAAAGTACGAATGACAGCGATAATGGCTAATCGGGCTAAATCTTCAAACGAGGGGGCCACTGTAGTACCTAGAATATCAGAACCGAGTTGAAATTCCAAGGCCAAAACTAACCAAGTCCCAAAACGTACCCGAATCTCTAAAAAAGGAAAAGCATGGTTTCGATTCAAAAGAGTAAAAATTAATTGAACTGTCACAATTAAACCCGAAAAGATACATAAAACAGCCATGAATTCTAAAACGGTTTGCCCAAGATGAACTAAAGCGGCTAAACTTTTGACTAATGGTTCCATATAATTGTTAAAATTTATCGGTTCTCTAAGATTTGTGTCAAAACTAAAAATACCTTCCCTTTCAACTTGGCCAACAACCCTTGAAGAAGCAACCTTAATCCAAACAAAACTCCGCAATCAAGTCATTACAGAAGATAGATTAGGAGATATTCATTATGTTGCTGGTGTAGATGTGGGGTTTAAAGATAATTACACTATAACTCAGGCGGCTGTAGCGGTATTAAGTTTCCCAGATTTACAATTAGTCGACAGTGCGATCACAACCCTTCCCACTTGTTTTCCTTATATTCCAGGTTTTCTCTCGTTTCGGGAAATTCCCGGCATCCTTCAAGCCTTAGAAAAACTGACCATTACGCCTGATTTAATTATATGTGATGGTCAAGGAATAGCTCATCCTCGCCGCTTTGGAATTGCCTGTCATTTAGGGGTACTCATCGATGTACCTACTATCGGGGTAGCCAAATCAATCTTAGTGGGAAAACATACAGAATTACCCCCAGAAAAAGGGCAGTGGGTAGAGTTAAAAGATCGCGGTGAAATCATTGGCGCTGTGGTGCGTTCGCGCACTAATGTTAAACCTTTATATGTATCTGTCGGACATCGGATCAGCCTTGCTACTGCCCGAGATTATGTGTTTAAATGTCTGACGAAATATCGCTTACCAGAAACTACTCGTTTAGCCGATAAATTGAGTAGAGTAATAGTGAATAATCCTTTGTTTGAGCAATAAATAACCGATGACAAATACCCTTTATGACCAAGACTTTAACCAGTGGCGAGAAACCACTATTCAACAAATCCGAGAAGGTCAATTTAATCAAGTTGACTGGGAGCATTTACTGCAAGAATTAGAAGATCTGGGACGATCAGAAAAACGGGCTTTTATTAGTAATTTAATGGTATTAATTACCCATTTACTGAAATTAAAAATACAAGCTGATGCCCCTGATACCATGAAAGGCAGTTGGTATGATTCGGCGGCTGAACATCGAACCCGAGTTAAAAAAGACCTTGCGGAAAATCCTTCTTATAAAAACTATTTACCTGAAGCGGTAAACGAGGCTTATAAAGATGCGCGAAAACTGGCTATAAAACAAAGTAAACTAGCAAAATTAGGAGTCCGAAAACCTGCTGAATCAGAATATCCAACGGAGTGTCCTTTTAGCTTAGAACAAATTTTAGATGATGATTATTATGGAGATCGCTAAATTTATATTTAACTTAAGTTTTCTAGTGTGGTTAACCATTCATTAAAATGAGGACATTTATCTCGTATAACCGGTAAACCAATCTCTTTAACTATATTGTAAGCGGCTGAAACTTTAGCGCCTTCATAAGCTGGTATGAGTTGAATAATTCTTTTTGAAGGGGCGGTTTCTTCTCCATCATTAATTAATTCAGGAGAGTCAACAGAATTAGATAAATCAATTAACTTATCAATAGGTTTTTGATATTCTTCTTCAATAAACTCAATACTTATTTTAGAAGGGTCTGAAAAAATCAATGCTTCAAATTCATGAAGTTGAATATAGGGAATAAATCTTGAGTCTGCTATCTCTTCTTTAAAAGCACTTTCTAATTCTTTTATCCTTTGATAAGGATCTCTATTTTTTTTAGCTTCCTCAAATTTGGGAAAATTATCAGGTAAAGCATATAGATCAAACATCGTTGTAAAACGGGCATCTGTTTTCTGATCGTGTTTCAGCCATAGTTCAAGATCTTTTTTAGCTTTTTCATAATCTAACAATCCGCCTCTATATATTTTATTTTGACGACGACCAGTTTCCACACAACGAACATCAGTGGAAATATTAAAACTTCCTAAATGCTCACACAAAATATTATTAACAAAAGTTTCTTCTGTCTGTCCTTCAGCAATAATATGTAGTCGAATCATTTACTCGGCCTTCCTCCAATCACATTTTTATCCCAAAGTTCTGATATTGAATATCGCTCTAACCACTCTTTTAATTCTTGAGAATTTAGCCTATGAAATATTGATTCTCTATTTTTTCTTTCAACAACAATAATATCTTCTGGTTCAAAATAATCAATCAGCATAGCTGACTGAGTTGCCAAAATCACCTGAGTATGAAGAGAAATACTTTGAATTAAACCAGCAATAATATTAATAGCAAAAGGGTGTAAACCAAGTTCCGGCTCATCTAAAATAATGACATCCGGCAGGTCTTCTTTTGGTTGTAATAACAAAGCAATTAAAGCCATTGTTCTTAAAGTTCCATCTGAGGCTTGATAGGAACTAAAAATTCGGTCACTTTTCTCTTCGCGCCACTGTAAAAGTACACTATTATAAACATTTTCAAGGACAAAATCAGCAAAAAAAGGAGCAATTTGTCTCAAGGTTTCTACAATTCTATGATAAGCTTTAGGCTCATGCTCCCGAAGTCTTAAGAGAAAAGCAGCTAAATTCGCGCCATCTTCTCTAAGATATCGGCTACCATCAATATTCCATTTGTGTCTAATTTTAGCTGTTTCTGAGGTATTATGAAATTGATAAACCACACAGTCTTTTTGAATCAAACTCCGAATCGTTCTAGCTGTAAGGTCTCCTTGTTCAGCTAAATCTATTAATTTTGATTCTCGATGACCAGCATCAAGATATTTCCAAGGAGCTTCATTAGGAAAGGTAGAATCAGAAAACCGATATTTTTCATCCGCAAATATTAAAGTATCGGCGGCAGCATGAAATAGTCTGATACTATAATCATTGTTGCCTCTATCCGTTTGAAACCTTAAAAAAGCTTCTAGCTGAGGAGTGACAGCTACCCCATCAAAAAGAAGTGCGTTTGCTCCTCCAGATTGACTAATATAAAACTGAAGTTGACCGGGAGATTGCATCATCCATCTTAACAACTTAAAAAAAGAGATAAAATTCGATTTTCCGGCTCCATTCGCTCCAATCAAAATATTGATTTTATCTAATTCTAAACTCAGATGTTTAACAGATTTATAGCCTTGTAATTCGATTTGGGTAAGCATTTGACATTAAGCGGCTGATTGATTATGGTTAACAATATACCCAAAAATTCCCATTACAAGAATGATGAGCATGAAGATATTTCTCATGATAGGAGCAATTTTAGCCGGATTATCGGGTGCCGCCGGAGCATTTGCTAGTCATGCACTTAAAGAAAGATTAACAGAACGAATGCTACAAATTTTTGAAACGGGGACAAAATATCAGATGTATCATGCCCTAGCATTGTTATTAGTCGCCGTTTTATTGACTCGCCCGGAAATCCCGCAAAATCTATTAACGGCTGCCGGAATCGCTTTTATTGCTGGTGTAGCCCTCTTTTCGGGAAGTTTATATGCTCTGAGTCTAAGCGGCATAAAATGGTTAGGAGCCATTACACCTCTAGGAGGCATCGCCTTTTTAGTCGGATGGGGATGTATAGTGGCGGCTTCTTGGGGGATCAAATAGATGATTCCTCCGATAACCTTTGTTCTTAAAAAAGGGATTATAAAGAAATTAAAAGTTAATTAACAAATAAGTCTACAGAATGATCGGGTTTCCCATCAGATCTATAGAATTAAGATTAAATGGTCTAAAGGGTACCAATACCTGGTACATTAACCGGAAGATTAAACAATAAGGTTATAGATACGTTATGAAAGTCCTGGTTATCGGCGGTGACGGATATTGCGGATGGGCAACGGCGCTACATCTATCCAGCAGAGGTTATGATGTAGGGATTCTGGATAATTTAATTCGTCGACATTGGGATGCACAACTGGGTGTAGAAACTCTTACCCCGATCTCCCCCATTCATCAACGGATTGAGCGATGGAATAATCTTAGCGGAAAAGCGGTTGATTTGTATGTCGGCGATATTACAGATTACGCTTTTTTAAGTAAAACCTTAAGAGAATTTGAACCCGAAGCGATCGTTCATTTTGGTGAACAACGGTCCGCCCCCTTCTCGATGATAGACCGTGAACACGCCGTCATGACCCAAGTGAACAACGTAGTAGGAACCCTCAATATCCTCTACGCCATGAAAGAAGATTTCCCCGACTGTCACCTCGTCAAATTGGGAACGATGGGAGAATATGGCACGCCTAACATTGATATCGAAGAAGGCTATATCACTATCGAACACAACGGACGTAAGGATACTTTACCCTATCCGAAACAGCCAGGAAGTTTTTATCATTTGAGTAAAGTTCACGATAGCCATAATATCCATTTTGCCTGTAAAATTTGGGGTTTACGCGCAACAGACCTCAATCAAGGGGTAGTTTATGGGGTTCTCACCGAAGAAACCGGTATTGATGAGTTATTAATCAATCGTTTAGATTATGATGGTGTATTTGGGACAGCTTTAAACCGTTTCTGTATTCAAGCGGCTATCGGTCATCCCCTGACAGTATATGGTAAAGGCGGACAAACCCGAGGATTTTTAGATATTCGGGATACAGTACGATGTATCGAACTGGCCATCACTAACCCGGCTGATGCTGGACAATTCCGGGTCTTTAACCAATTTACTGAACTATTTAGCGTTTATGACTTGGCGCTGAAAGTGAAAAATGCGGCAATTGCGATGGGGTTAGATGTAGAGATAAATCATCTAGAAAATCCCCGAGTAGAATTAGAACAGCACTATTTTAACGCTAAAAATACTAAATTACTCGACTTAGGATTACAACCTCATTATCTATCAGATTCTCTCCTAGATTCTTTACTGAACTTTGCTATTAAATATAAAGGCCGGGTAGATGAAAAACATATTTTACCCAAGGTATCTTGGCGCAGAAGTTAGTCAGTGAAATGTGGTGAGGTTGGCAGTAGAACCCTATTTAACAGAAGTCAAACAATGGCCGAGAGAGGGTCGTCAAATCTTAGCACAGTTTGACGATAAATCTGTGGTGGTTGATCAGGCCTATCGTCCTGAAATAGGAAACTTTGCTGCCACTCATGGTTATTTCGGTGGACAATTCAGCTTAAATAGAATGAGTTGGATGAAGTATTATTCCATTATTCAAAAGACTGGATTGTCCATATAGAGGATATCTCAGATTTTGTCAAACAACAATACTCCTCGGTGGAGAAAAATGACTGGATGCAGTTGTTAACCCCTTGTGAGAAAATTTATCCGGTCAGTCATTTAGAGACGGCTAAAAAATTAGGTTTATCAATTTCTTAATTGTTATGAGAATTGCCCTTTTTACAGAAACCTTTTTACCGAAAATAGATGGAATTGTTACCCGCTTACGTCATACAGTAGAACATTTACAACGCAACGGCGATCAAGTGTTAGTGGTTTGTCCTGAAGGTGGACTCAAAGAATACAAAGGCGCAAAAATTCATGGGGTTTCGGGTATGCCGCTTCCCTTATATCCAGAATTAAAATTAGCCCTTCCTAGACCGACATTGAGATGGGCAATAGAAAAATTTAAACCTGATTTAATTCATGTGGTTAACCCGGCTGTATTGGGTGTCGGCGGAATTTATTATGCAAAAGTTTTAAACATTCCTCTAGTGGCCTCTTACCATACCCATTTACCCCAGTATCTTCAACATTATGGCTTAGGGTCTTTAGAAGGCTTATTATGGGAGTTACTCAAATTAGCCCATAATCAAGCACAATTAAATCTCTGTACCTCTAGCGCTATGGTAGATGAACTCATCAGTCATGGCATCGAAAGAGTAGACTTATGGCAAAGAGGAGTCGATACAGAAATGTTTCAACCCCATTTAGCCTCTCATAGTATGCGGTCTCGCTTATCAGGAGGAAACCCAGATAGTCCCCTCTTACTCTATGTGGGAAGAGTTTCTGCCGAAAAACAAATCGATCAAATTAAACCCGTCCTAGAAGCCATGCCGCAGGCCCATTTAGCCATTGTGGGGAATGGACCTCATCGAGAAGCCTTAGAAACTCATTTTGCAGGCACCAATACGCATTTTATCGGCTATCTACAGGGGTTAGAATTGGCTTCGGCCTTTGCCTCTGCTGATGCCTTTATTTTCCCTTCTCGTACCGAGACGTTAGGTTTAGTGTTATTAGAAGCGATGGCCGCCGGATGTCCGGTGGTAGCGGCCGCTTCTGGAGGAATTCCAGATATTGTTACGGATGGAGTCAATGGTTATTTGTTTGAACCGAATGACCCCGATGGCGCAGTTACAGCGACACTACGGCTATTTGATGCTAAAGAAGAACGAGAAAGATTACGCCAAAATGCCCGCTTAGAAGCCGAACGTTGGGGATGGTCCGCCGCTACTCGTCAATTACAAGCTTATTATCAAAGTGTGGCTTTTTCTGGGTCTTTGTCTAACGCGGCTTAGTCATTCGTTATTCGTCATTAGTCATTCGTTATTCGTCATTAGCGAATACTCCTCATAAATTTTGAATGGCTTACCCGTTGTCATTTGAAAAATTGTAGTATATGATAATACTTAAGCCATAGGAGTGCTAGTTATCCAAGGATATGGATTATTCGTCTTCTGGAGACTTTAACCGTCAAAACCCCAATCAAACCGCTAATAAAGGTTTATTAGGTAGTGGTTGGCGACCTTTGTATCGGCAATTTGACTTAAATTACTTGTGGCATTTATTTTCTTATGACACTTTAGAATTATTTAAAAAAAGTTTAGATGTCACGAGTGATTTAGCGGATGCTTTGGGTCGTAATCATTATACCTGGTGGGCCAATGTTTTAAACGTTTTTTCTGAAGATACTCAGTATCATTTTAATGAGTTTTGGGAGTATATTACCCCTGAACCTTTTTGGCCAGATCAGCGTTATGGAAGAGTTTTAACGGTAGAAACGCCCGTGACTCAAATCATTAGCCGCGATAGCATTCCCATTAATTATGTTATTGAACGGTTACAAGAAATCATTTTGTTTAAAATTCTGGAGATTTTGGGAAAACCCGATTTAATTACGCAACATTTTGCTGATCGCAATTATTATTACCCTGTAGAACAGTTTACCAACTGGGAAAAGTTGGAAGTATTGGGACAAGTATATGCTTTTTGGTCAAAACATGGCGGCGTGTGGTTAGAAGTTCAAGCTTATCAAGGAAGAAAGCGAGGTTATTCTCTTTTAGCAAAAGAGATTAGTTCACTAATTAATAAAGCGACTTTTAATTTATCGGTTTTAGTAAGCGGCTATCAAAACCGTGTCGGAAAAATTCAAAGTCAGTATCCGATCCGTTCTTTTCCTGCCGATATTCAAGCTTTTACCGATCTTGTGCAGCAGTTAGTGTTGACTCAAAATCAATTAGCCGTTTTAGTACAGGGAAAACCCGGAACCGGAAAAACAGCTTGGACTCAGGCAGTAGCCAAGGAAATTTTGATGCCTTTGGGCTATGTTATTTTTATTTTGGATCATGATGCCGTAGAAAATTTTGCCCCTCCTAGTTATTTAGAAAAGATTTGTCTGATTATTAATGAGGCTGATAATTTAGCCCAAGACCGGGCGTTTGAAGCGGCACAATATTCAAATAAAACAGAACATATTTTGAGTTTGTTAGATGGGACTTTACATCAAAGTGTTAGCGATGACTCTGGGTTATATCAAGAGCAAAAAATAGTCATTTTGATGACTTGTAATACTACGGAAAGGTTAGATGCGGCTTTTTTGCGTAAGGGAAGAGTTGATTTAATTCATGAGTTTACTTATCAGTTTGTTTGAGTTAAATGGGTTTATTTTATATCAACAGTTTGGCCTAACCCCCTAACCCCCTTCCCTACAAGGGAAAGGGAGAATAATTTAACTTATATTTTAGGTAAAATGCCGCTTAAAGCGAGGATCTAAATCATGTTTTTTGCGTTGGTTACAGGTTTGACAGAGGGTTTGTAGGTTGCTGATATCGTTGCTGCCGCCTTTAGCTAAGGGGATAATATGATCGATATTTAAAGAGGTTTCTGTAGCTGTTTTCCCGCAACTACGACATTGATAGTTATCTCGTTGATAAACATATTTTCTCACTTCTGGAGGGATGGGAATGCGTGGAGTTTTGGTCATGTTTTTATTATTCTTTGTAGGGTGGGTTAGGCGGGAATAACTTCAACAACTGACAATTGAATCATATATCAGCCGTAACCCACCAAGAGCAAAATTGATACAAATTTATTGATTGATGCTTTGACGAATATCATCAAGCGGCGAAGGGGGTTCTTTATTTTCGGGTTCATCAGGTTCAAATTCTAAAGTAAGTCGCAGTTTCAGTTGAGTAGGGTGGGTTAGGCGGGGATAACTACAACAACTGAAAATTGAATCATATATCAGCCGTAACCCACCAAGAGCAAAATTGATACAAATTTATTGATTGATGCTTTGACGAATATCATCAAGCGGCGAAGGGGGTTCTTTATTTTCGGGTTCATCAGGTTCAAATTCTAAACTTAATCTAAGTTTTATTCTTCCACTTTGCCAATTTTTGAAACCTAATTTTAACAATTTACAACGAACTCCTTGACTCATGAATCTATCATACTGAGGGTTGCTTCTATAATCATGTCTAGTGAAAGGAATGCAAATATTAAAATTATCTAAACAATATTTTCTAAGTAACTCCTCTATATTACCATCAAAAAATATACGAATAGCTTCTCGTAATCTCCCTATTTTTACCAGATTATTGTCTGCTAATTCAATCACATCATCATCATTAAACTCAGGTAAAAAAGAATGTTCCTGCATAAATCACTCCATAAATAATCAAAAAAATAGCTGTATATTCCCCCCGGTAGGGGGGTTAGGGGGGATCAAATCAGGAAACTAATTCAGCTTTTATCTCCTCAACTCCCCGACAATAATCATCAGAAATAATCGGTAACTGATGCTCTCGGAACAACTCAGGCGGTAAAGCCGCTTCCAAACATAAATTAATCCCCCAAACCGCCTTATTATACAGATCAATTTTTCCCTTAATTCCCTCCTGTAACCGTGCATTACGAGCAATTTTCTCCTCAGCTTCCTTTTCCAAAGACTGTTCTAAAAACGCCCGTGCCGCATCATACTCCTGTAAAATATCATTAGCCTGTTTTTCAGCCATCGGTAACAACTGAGTCTTAAGAGTATTATTAATCGTTTGGCGGAAATTTTGACGGATAGTCGCCGATAGTTTCGGTTCAAAATCCAACTTTAACAACTGACGAATTGCCGGTTCAGCGCTAACCATACTCTCACAATCATATCCTTGAGAAGTTTGCTGTAAAGTTTGACGAAATTGATAGATAGAAAACGTCCCCTCATCATAAAACCTCGGACTTTCTCGCACATAACGATCACATTCTGTCCGCGCTTCATTAACTAAGCCATGAAATAACTTTATTTCTATCTCTTTCAGTTGCTTTTCAATGCCCCCATCATTTCCCAACAAGCGATATAATTTTCGATAAAAATCCGCCTTTCGTATGCCGTTTAACAACCGTTGACAGAAGCGAGTAACTAATTCTTCGCATTCCGCCACTAAAAGATCCTCTAACTCATTAGCGAGATAATATAAAGCTTCCACTAATATCGCCATCAACGGCGCAGTAGAATTCCGAGAATGACTTTTAGTCGCACGACGATAGGCATTTTTAACCGAAAAAGTTTGTAATAACTCATCAAGACGAGTGACCATTTTTGCTTTCAGTTTGCCAAAGTCATCCTCAAATACCGGATCAGCATTAACAATAATATGATTCACCTCCTCAGCAATATGATCACTAAACTCTTTTCCTACTTCTTGTAACTCTTGACTGAGTTTCTCTAACTCGAGTTTTTTCATCGCGTCTATTTCTCGCGGCTGACTATCTAACTCGCGCCAATTATCAAGATAGTGTTTTCGTAAACTAATACAGAGAGGTTGTAAATCATCGGCTAAACTAGCAAATAATTGAGGGCGTTTTTCTTCGGTTAGATAACGAGTAATGGCACTACGAAACTCTTCTATTCCACTATCACCAATCAGTTGATCGAGTAAGGGATTTCCCCATTCACTCAAAATCCGCACATAATTTTCATTAGGGGTTTCATAACTTTTAACATCCACCCGAAAAGAAGTATTGAGTAATTTTCTCGAGTTAGCACAATAATTATTAAACTCATTGACAAATTGAGGGGTATTTTCTTGCCCCCCCAAACTTTTAACACTCTCAGCAAAAAGAGTATCTAACCCAAACCGATCTTTTCCACTGGTATGATGCTTAACCTGAGTTCCCCAAAATCCTAATAAGGCGCTAGTGGGATAAACTCGACAACCTTGAAATTGAGTTTGAATTAGAGTTTTTAAGCGTTGATTCAGTTGTTCATTGTACCAGGTTTGATCGATACGGTTGAAGTCATAAAAAACCCGATCACGGATACTCGGGTTGGTTTTCATTTTCTCGAGTAATTCTGTTTCTTCGGTAGTCATATCCCCTTCAGAGGCCGGTTTTAACACACAAACTACCGCCGATGTATCGGGATGTTCTATTTTTCGATAGGTTAATTCTGCATCTCTTTTAACCGGTGCGTCTATTCCCGGCAAATCTACTAAGATATTACCATCTTGTAATAGAGGATGATTACAGTAATATTCTAGCCGCTTCAAAACCGCACTATTACTTCCCCGTCTCGCATAACCCGCCGCTTCTGTTAAATTAGAAAAGTTAAACTGTTCCATTGAATAGGTAGCGTTGTGGTGGGTTTGAATACGATCACGGTTATTGATGAACCCTTCTAATAATAACTTGAGTGCCTGTGCTTGTTTCGCTCGTTCAGACTTACTTTCTCCTCCTTCTTTTTCAATGATTTTCTCACATCCTTCTCGAAACATCCCCAGACTGTCCAAGGAATTGATGTTACTCGGAGAATTTAAGTCCAAACGTTGACAAATTAGATTAATTTGTTCTCTAATTTCTGCTTCACTGAGAAAAGTTAAAACCACTCTTTCTTGATCGGGTTCGGCATACTGAATATAACATTCAACTCCTGTAGCATGGCCTTCTGCACTATACAATAATTCTCGCTCTAATAGGGCATTAATCAGCATCGACTTACCTGCACTAAAAGCACCCGCGAAAACGATTTCAAATTGCGGGGAAATGGCTTTTTTAAGGGAAGTAGCGATGGCTGTGGTATCTTGTTCAGCGCGTAGAGAGGATTCTTGATGGAGTAGTTCAAGTAAACTATTCACTGGCTCTTGTAGATTAGCACATTGTGGGAGTTGTTCTATCATAGATAAATTTCAATAAATAGGAGTTATAATGCCTAAGCTAGGCATCTTAAAGAGGTTTTCTCTGTTTATAGTTCCCATTTTTTCGACAAAACTGAAGATTAGCCAGCCTCATCACCTAAATTTGCAACAATTGTACAAATATTTAAGTAATTTAACGGATATAATAGTAAATAATAAGTTCTTGAAGTACGGGGAAATGCTGCAACGATTAATTCAAAGCTTGCCTCTACTATTAATTTTTCCCAGTTTTGTCCTAGCCACTGATCAGGGACTCATAGCACAAACAATAACAGATCACAGCGAAGAAAATTATCTCGGGTCTAGAGTGGGGTTACCGGATTTAGTGATTAAACAAATGCTAGAAACTTGGGTTCAGGGGAGTTATGCCCAAGAAGAGGGAAATCTAGCATTAGCCCAAGAAAACTTTCAAAATAACCGAAAACGGATCGAGCAAACGCCATTCCCCCAGCAAAAATGTTTTATGTCCTTTAATGAGACGCTACTCGAAGGCGCAATGACCAATCAATCTCCGGATTTTTTGCGAGTAGAATCCCAATGTTTCGATCAAGTTACCCGTTTATTGTCAGTTTACAGTGCTTCTCAGTGACAGGGAACAGGCAAGGATCATAAACTAATGGCTATGGACTAATGACTCAAAACAAAAATCTTGAGCGATAATTTTTATAAAGCACTACGCATTAAAGTTAGGACATGGCGAGAAGATAAAACCTTGTCATAATCAACTGTTCGGGTGTTCGGGTGTTCCCTAGCGCTACGCGCTATAATGTGTGAGCAAAAAAGGAAAACGAAAACCTCATGGTGGGAATTGTCATCGTCTCCCATAGCAAAGCATTAGCCCGAGCCATAGTAGAATTAGCACAACAAATGGTAAAAGTCCCAGTTCCTATTGCTATTGCTGCCGGAATTAATGACCCACAGCATCCTTTTGGAACTGATCCTATTCAAATCCAAAAAGCGATTAGATCTGTCTATAGTGATGAGGGGGTTATTGTTTTAATGGACCTTGGTAGTGCCCTCCTCAGTGCCGAAATGGCTGTAGAATTTTTAAACGAAAAGCAACAGCCAAAAGTTAAATTATGTGCTGCCCCCTTAGTAGAAGGCGCGATTACCGCCATTGTACAAGCTTCTTGTGGGGCTACTCTAGAACAGATTATCACTGAAGCTAATAACGCCTTAAGCGGAAAACTGGCTCAATTATCCCCCCAAGAAGCAGACCAACCCACAGTCTCATTCCTTACCCAGAAGAGTCAATCCCATCTCCTCAGCCGCGATTTAATCGTCAAAAATCCTCTGGGAATTCATGCCCGTCCGGCTGCCCAATTTGTCAGTATAGCGGCTCAATTTGAGGCGGAAATCGGCTTAGAAAATCGCTCTACCAATAGTCAGTCGATTAACGGCAAAAGTATCAATCAGGTGATTACTTTAGGGGTGCGCCAAGGTCATCAAATCCGCATTACGGCGGGGGGAGAAGATGCGGCTTTAGCGTTAAATGCTTTGCGTGAAGTAGTAGAGAATAACTTTGGAGAAACCGCAATGCCGCTACCGGTTGACCTCAGACAATGTGAAAATCGCGGCGTAAATACAACCTTAAGAGGTATTCCGGCTTCTGTGGGGGTGGCTATGGGTCCAGTCATCATCTATCGTCCCTCTCTTCCTCAAGTGGATGAGCAAACTTGCAAAAATCCTCAAAGTGAGTGGCAACAGCTACAAGCGGCGATTCAAACCGCCCAACAACAAATTCATCAAATCATTCAAAGTACGGATCATTGTGACATTTTTCAGGCTCACTTACTCTATTTACAAGACCCCACCATCCTACATCAAGTACATCATAATATTTTTACCCTCGGGCAGACGGTGGCCTGGGCCTGGAAAACCGTTATTGAGGAGACAATGACCACTTATCAAAACCTAGATGATCCTTATTTACAGGCCAGGGCGATGGATGTTTTAGATGTGGGGGGGCGAGTGTTACGTTTACTCACGGGGCGGCCTTCTCCTTCACCCAATTTAACCCAACCCGGCATTTTAATAGCCCAAGATTTAACGCCCTCAGAAGTGACTCATTTCAAAACTGAGCAAGTTTTAGGCATCTGTACCGTGACCGGCAGTCCGACCGCCCACAGTGCTTTAATTGCTAATATGTTAGGCATTCCCATGATCGTTAATGTTGGGGCACAGTTGTTAGAATTAGCCCCCGAAACGGTGATTGCTATGGATGGGAAAAGCGGGGAAATTTGGATGAACCCCGATCCCGAACAAATCTCGATTTTTCCGGAAAAAACCCCGATTACTCCTGAGCAAAAAGCCATTACTCAAGATGGCCATTATATTTCTGTGGTTGCTAATATTATCGGGGTAGCGGATGCTCAATTAGCCAGAAATTTAGGGGCTGAAGGGGTAGGCATTTTACGGACAGAGTTACTCTATATGGAACGGTTGACCGCCCCCACCGAAGAAGAACAGTTACAGACTTATCGGGAAATTGCTTCTATTCTTAATCCTTATCCCCTGACCATTCGAACTCTGGATATTGGAGGGGATAAACCGGTGCCTTATTTAAGTTTAGATCGGGAAGCGAATCCCTTTTTAGGATGGCGCGGCATTCGTCAAAGTTTAGACAATCTGGAGATGTTTAAAACTCAATTACGGGCAATTTTAAGAGCAAGTCAGGATAATAATATTAGATTAATGTTTCCGATGGTGTCTTCTGTGGCCGAAGTTCGCGCGGCTAAGGCGATTTTGCTCGAGGTGAAACAGGAGTTACAAACCCAAGGCATCGAGTTTAATGAAAAGATGCCGGTGGGGATCATGATTGAAGTGCCGGCAGCCGTGACGATGGTGGATAAATTAGCCCCTGAAGTGGATTTTTTAAGTGTGGGAACCAATGATTTAAGTCAATATATTATGGCGGCTGATCGCACTAATGCTAAGGTGGCAAAATTAGCCGATGCTTTTGAGCCGGCGGTGTTGCGAATGGTGGAACACTCTATTAAAATTGGGCATGAACAAGGAATAAAAGTGAGTGTTTGTGGGCAAATTGCTTCGGCTCGGCAAGCTGTACCTATTTTAATCGGTTTGGGAGCCGATGAGTTAAGTGTTAATCCTCCTTGTATTGGGGAAGTTAAAGCGGTGATTTCAGGCTTAAAAATGCAAGAGGTAAAACGTTTAGCTTATGAGGTGTTAGAGTTAGATTCGGCCCAAGAAGTTAGGGATTATGTTAACAATATTTTTTAAACTAAATGTTAATTCTGAAGGCTTTTTAGCCAAATTGTATGAGCTACATTGCCGATTTTTAAGCCGTGATCAAAATCATGGCGAAAACCGCCAAACCAACCCCAATGATTTGTTTAACCGTCAGGGTTTCGCCTAAAATCAGTATGGCTAAAACAACGCTCACCAGGGGATAAAGAGCCGATACAGTGGCGACTAAGGTAACGGGACCTTTAGAGACAGCATTCAGAAAACAAAAAGCCCCCAAAAAACCTAATATTCCTGTAATTATTGCTAAGAGAATTCCCTTCGGATGAGTTTCTACTTCAAACTGCAAACTAAATAAGATTATTATACCTAAAATCATCATGCCCATGACTTCATAAATAATCGCACTTTTAGGCTTAATATATTGGGTGGTTATTTTAGGGATAAAACTCCAAAGTCCCCAAGAAATAAAGGCCCCAAGGGTGGGCAAGATCCACTCTCTGCTCATTATTTTTAACTCTTTACTAACGACCCTAACTGATTGCAGTTTAAGGTTATGACTAAGGATAGATTTTCAAAAAGCAAAATGGTGAATAAAGATTGGCTTAAGCTTTTTAAATCCAATTCCCATTATAATAGTTAATTAACCGCTCAAACTTGAAGACAATCTAAGAAGATCAATAGGGTGTAAAGACTTTATCTAAAATCTCGAGAAAATCCCGAAAATTATGGCTGTGGACTACGATATCGTAATTATTGGTGGCGGCTCAGGCGGCTTAGTGGTGGCTAGTGCGGCTGCCCAACTAAAGGCTAAAGTCGCTCTCGTGGAAAAACATCAACTCGGCGGAGATTGTCTTTGGTATGGATGTGTCCCCAGTAAATCCTTGATAGAAGCGGCTCGGTTAGCGTATCAGGTCAAACATAGTCAACAATTTGGCATTTATACCGATGCTGTGGAGATTAATTTCGCTCAAGCAATGGGTCACGTGCAAACGGTTATTGCAACCATTGAACCCTATGACTCGCCAGAACGTTTTCGAGGGTTAGGGGTAGAGGTCATTTTTGGCAGTGGGCAATTTATCGATCAGCGCACGTTTGAAGTTAACGGACGAAAATTGACCGCTAGGGCGTTTGTCATTGCTACTGGTTCTCGTCCTGCTATTCCCTCGATACCTGGACTGTCTGAAGCCGGTTTTTTAACCAATGAGCAGGTTTTCTCGATAACTGAACGTCCCGAGTCTTTAGCCATTATCGGAGCCGGTCCTATTGGCTGTGAATTAGGACAGGCGTTTCATCGTCTCGGCAGTAAAGTAACCTTGATTTCCAGTCGTGAGCAAATTTTACCGAAAGAAGACCCCGAAGCCGCAGCCATCGTTGAAACTCAATTTATATCCGAGGGCATCCATCTAATTAAAAATTCTCGAGTAGAAAAGGTAGAAGTGATTGAGGGAAAAAAATATGTCTCGATGGGCAATGAAAAAATCGGGGTTGATGAAATTTTAGTAGCGGCAGGACGTAGCCCTAATCTGGAATCTCTCAATTTAGAAGTGGCTGGTGTTGACTATGATCAAAAAGGAATTCATGTCAATGAAAAACTGCAAACCACTAATTCACGCATTTATGCTTGTGGCGATGTGCTTGGGGGTTATCAATTTACTCATGTTGCCGCTTATCAAGCGAGTGTTATTATTCCCAATGCACTATTTTTTCCGCTTAAAAAAGTTGATTATCGGGTTATTCCTTGGGCAACCTTTACTGATCCAGAATTGGCTAGGATTGGCTTAACAGAAGCAGAAGCGAGGAAAAAATATGATGATATTTATGTATTAAAACAAGCCTTTGCCGATGTAGACCGCGCTCAAGCCGAAGGAAAAATCGCCGGTTTTGCGAAAATTATTACTCGCCGTAATGGGGAAATTATTGGCGCTCATCTGGTGGGTTCATCGGCTGGAGAACTCATTCATGAAATTGTTTTAGCGATGTCGAATCAATTAAAAGTCTCTGCTCTAAGCGGCATTCATGTTTATCCCACTCTCTCTGAAGTAAACAGCAAAGCCGCACTGCTATTAACTAAACAAAAATATGCTCAAAATACAAGATTACAAAACTTATTAGCAAAAATCTTTAATTTTCTCCGACAAGTATGAGAGAAATAACGTTAAATCAAGAAACCCGCCGCTTGAATAACTCTTGCCCAACAAATAACCCCAAAGCAACGAGCAGAGGAAGATAAAAGTAAATGACTCGATAAGCCAATAATGCGCCTAAAACTTCTGGTGCTGACAGAGAAGGAGGACGCAACCATAAAACCACCGTTTCAAAAACCCCTAAACCCCCAGGAACAGTGCTAATTAATCCTGCTGTTAAGGCTAAAATATAAATGCCAAAAAACCCTGCATAAGTCAAAGACGGATCACTAGGAAGTAACAAATAAAGAGTGGCGGCGGCAATTCCCCAATCAATAGCTGACAAGGCAATTAAACTCAGGGAAATAATAGAAGAGGGAAAAGCAAATAACTCTGAGCCAATTTTAATTGCTTTTTTCCACTTGAGACTCAAGACGAAATACAGTCCCACCAAGAGCAAAAAAATTAAGCCGATAGGATGAACTGAGTCAAACGGTAATTTCAGAATTTTGGGAAGGGTGAGCGGATCTACTAAAAAAACTGTCCCACTGACGGCTAACAGTCCTAACCAAAAGGTTAAATGAGTAAAAACAATCAGTTTGGCAATTTTGATTTTAGATACTCCCCAAGCACCATAGAAACGATAGCGGATAGCTGTCCCCGAAAAGGCTGTAAATCCAATGGTATTTCCGACCGCGTAGCTAATAAACGAGGTAAAAGCAATTTTTTTGGCGGCTAAAACTTGGTTAATGTAGTGAAAACCGAGTAAATCATAACCCGTCATGGTTAAGTAACCCAAGGCAGTCAGAGTGATGGCTGCTGACTTGCGGCTTTTGGGAATGGCTTGCAAGTTCTGCCAAATATACTGAAAACTATAGTGATGCAGTTCTTGACTAATGGCCCATATTGAGACGGCAAACAAGAGTAGGGCAAAAACAATGGGCAGCAGTTGGCGAATACGAGTCATGAGTAAATTTTATAAACACAACAAAATTACTGAACATACCATAAATGTTAAATCTGCTCAAGAGGATTTGCTCATGGGCAAATTTTGTATTTTTTTGTAGCTTTTTATAGTTTTGTAATGATTTTAAGGTTAATTTGTCATATAATACTACTTGATCAGCAAAAACAAAAAAATTAATTATTAACAAACGATTTATGCAAAAAATAATATTGAAAAGCTGGCGTTTTTTTTTTGAAACTTTAGCGATTCTCAATCGTCCAACCGCTCAGGGGAAATTTTTTTGGGGGCTTCCCTTAATAATTTCTTTACTCATTGCTTTTTGTGGATTGTTGCCTTTTGTCCCTCAGATTTTTTCCCTAACTGATAAAAGGCTAGAAAAAATACAGACTATTTTGATGATGTATGTGCTTTTTTTCACAGTTACTCTCATAAGTAACTTTTTTAATGCTGCTTTTCTTTATCTGTTACGGGGCTTCTTAGAAGGGCAACCGATTTCAGGGTTTCAAGGCGTTAGGAAAACTTTCAAAATCAGTGCTGATATAGTAATTTATTCTTTGGTTTGTAGTATTATTCAATTAATTTATTTAATTTTTAATATGACTCTCAATTTAGTTTTTGGGCTGATTATTGCGCCGATGATCATTCAAAAAATTTCTGTAAAGCGCAAAGGACTACCTCTTACTCTTCAGTTAAATATGTGTTTACCGATTATGGTTTCTGAAAACTTACATTATGAAAAAGCTAGACATAGAGCGATAAAAATTATAACTGAAACTTGGGGAAAAAATTTATCAGAAACAAACAATATTACGCCGGTGTTAGTCGTGACGATTGTTCCCCTGGTTTTTTTGATAGGTATTCCCCTGTTAATCATGGGTATGATGGGGAAACATTCAACACTTCTGATTTTGGGTTGGGCAATTATTTTTCTGGCGGTGATCCTTTCTCAAGTTTTTAATGCTCTATGCAGTCAGATTTATGCTTTTGCCGCCTATCGCTACAGCGTAGAAGGAAAAAATGATCTTTATAGCGATGCTTCTATTGCTCCTAATGCCTATCGCCAAGCTATATAAGTAGCTAAAAGTCTCTATGACGATTAAAGGATGCCATAGCAGAATTTATCAAGCTGTTTTTGACAAAGACTTGCCATAGCTCTGTCATGAGCATGACATATCGAGCCGCTACAGTAAAGATTAAGCTGAATTAGAATAGGTATGATGATTAACTCTTTCTCCCTCCACTGGCTAGATAATTTATTTACCCTTTTTAACTTAAGAGAAGCCGAGCGCAATTTTCAAAAGCCAGAATTAACTCATGTGCCTAAAAACCAACTCACTCATCAGCCAAGAGAAATTCAATCACAAGTGGCGGCTCATTCCTCTAAGTTAAAAGCTCAGACATTCCTAGACAAGATAACTGTAGGAGTATTTTTTCATCACCGGGATGTTCGAGTAGCGCTCGAAGACCTAACTAATGCGGGTTTTCCTTTAAACTCATTAACTTTAATGGCTCGAAATATAGAGCGTCATAACTGGTTATCCCAATTAAATATTTTTTCTCATTTTGAACCTGAAATTTTCAGTTTTTCTCGGGAGTGTGAGCAATTTTTTCAAAAGTTTTTCTGTCGAGGTAAATATATTCTCGTTGTGGAAGGAACAGAGGAGATGGTTGACTTTGCCGCCAAAGTCTTTGCTCGTCGTCGAGATCATTCAAAAGTATGGTATTTAGTCAAAAATTAGTCAGTAACTAGGTGGTCATAATTAGGTATAAAAATTGAGCCGAGTTAACTTTTGTTTTGATCATCACTATAAAATGACAAAAATTGAGTCGCCTCTATTTCATTAAGAGGTTTACTAAATACATATCCTTGGATCATATCACAGTCAAGCTTGCGTAAAATATCGAGTTGGTTTTCAGTTTCTACACCTTCAGCAATCACTTTTAGTTTAAAGGTATGTCCTAAAGCAATCACCGCAGCAATCATGGATATTTCTTCGGGATATTTTTCCAAATTTTGAAGAAGAGATTGAGCAATTTTAACTTGAGTAAAAGGGAATTGTTGTAAATGTCTTGCCGAGGTAGTTCCTGAGCCAAAATCATCTATACAGGCTTTGATCCCTAGCTGTTTTAACTCATGTAATAATCTAAAAACATTTTGGGGATTTTCTTGTAGGGTTTTTTCAGTAATTTCTACAATCAATAAATTCCCCTCTAGACCTATACTTAAAAAGTTCTGATTGAGGATACTTAACAGAGTCGGAGCTTGTAATTGATGAGAAGATAAGTTAATTGATATAGGAATAAAAGAAAAGTCGCTTGCTCGCCAGGCTTGATGTTGTCGTGCAACTTTTTCTATGAACCATTCTGTCAAAGGTATTACTAAATCAAGTTTTTCAACCCAAGGAATAAATTGATTAGGAGCGATAGAACCAAACTCAGGATGATGCCAACGTAAAAGGGCTTCTACTCCCTCAATTTTATTGGTTTTAATATTGATTTGTGGCTGATAATAAATCAAAAAATCCTGATTTATAACAGCTTTTTTTACCATGAATTTTATTTTTTCTGCTTGAGATTTTTGTTGATAAATTTGTTGTTTTTTTACACAAATTGTCTCTTGAGATTTTTGTTTATTTTCTTCTAAATTCGCCTCGGCTTTTTGCAATAGCAGCGTTTCTTCAGTTCCATGTTCAGGATAAATCGCCGATCCCATATTAATTTTAATATTAATTAAATGTCTTTCTAAAGAGATCGGTTGTGTCACAGAATTAAGAATCCGTTGACAAATGTTTGGCAGGTCTTCTACTCGGTTTATGTGAGGTATAAGAATCGTAAATTCATCTCCTCCCCAACGAGCAACAATATCTCCTGACCGTAAACAACTTTTTAACTGTTTTGCCAACTCTTGTAAAACTTGATCTCCAATCAAATTTCCCCAGCGTTCGTTAAGATCTTTTAGTTGCTCGATATCCAAATACAATATTGCCAGAGGTTTTTTATTTTGTCGAGCATTTCCTATAGCGATGGATAGATATTCATGGAATAAATTACGGTTAGGAAGTTGAGTTAAAGGATCAAGATAAGTTTCTTCAGATAACGTATCTTCACTACTGACCGCTAGATGGGGTTCTGAAATAAATAAAAAACTTGTAGGTTCTTTGGATTCGGCATTAGGAAAAGTTAATTTGTCTTCACTTTCTAGGACTTCCTGTTTATGAGAAGTTAAAAAATTAGCTAAATTAGAAGATTTATCGGAATTATATAAAACATGATAACTTGCATTAACTTCACAGCCAAAATTAATTAAATCTCCATCTTTTAATTCATGAATTAAACATTTTTCTCCATTAATATAAATGCCGTTATGACTTTTATTCCCTTCTAAATCTCCATCAAAAATCCAATAAGAATATTGATTTTTTTGGTTAGATTTTCTCAAAAAAGTGGCGTGTTTTCGAGAAACTTGCTGAGATTTAATAACAATATTATTAGAAGCTTGTCTTCCCAAAGAATATTGGAAGTCTTCGAGTTTGATGCTTCTTCGGATTTTAGACTCTTCAATAATTAATAGATGTTGAATAGCAAATTGGCTTTTAGCTAATGACATTGTTTTCCTCAATAATACTCAAAATTAAATTATATTAAGTTCATTAAATAGCAATAAAAATAATAATTAACTCCTTACCCAAAAGCTTTATGTTAGTCTTTCTCAAGATCATAAAAATCCCCTCCTAATAGGCAATGTTGCTCTAAGAGTTTAGTAGCATCTTCAGCTTTAAGAGGGCGGCTAAACCAAAAACCTTGGACTTCCTCGCAGTGAAGACGCTGCAAAAGTTCTAATTGTTGGAGCGTTTCTACCCCTTCAGCGATCACTCTTAATTGTAAATGATTTCCCAAGGTAATCATGGCTGAAATAATGGCTAAATCTTGAGGACGATCACTTAAAGATTGGATAAAACACTGATCAATTTTTAAAGTATTAAAAGGAAATTTTTGCAGGTAAGAAAGAGAAGAGTAACCAGTGCCAAAATCATCTAAAGAAATATGAACTCCCATCTGTCGCAATTCCTGTAAAGCTTGGCGGGCAAAATCCTCATTTTGCATAATGGTAGATTCGGTAATTTCTACCTCGAGTAAATCGGGTGGGAACCCAGTTTCCTGCAACACCTCAGTAACCATTGAAACTAAATTAGGTTGTTGAAACTGACGAGGAGAAAAATTGACGGCGATCGGCATGGGTTTTAGCCCAGATTTTTGCCAAGCTAAACTTTGTTCACAGGCGGTATGGAGTACCCATTGACCAATGGGAATAATTAAATCAGTTTGTTCTGCCAAAGGAATTAATTTAGCTGGAGAAACTTGCCCTAATTCTGGATGATACCAGCGTAAGAGTGCCTCCATTCCCGTGATTTCTCCAGTTTTGAGATTAACTTGCGGCTGATAATGTAAAGATAATTCTTCATTGTCTAAAGCTTGATGTAAAAGATTTTCTAGTTTCAATACCAAAGAAGCCTTAGAAGTCATGGTTGAGCTATAAAATTGATAATGATTACGTCCTCGTTCTTTTGCCCGATAAAGGGCGGCATCAGCATTTTTTAACAAAGTTTCTGCATCTTCGCCATCGTGAGGATAGAGAGCAATTCCCATGCTAGTTTTAATATAGAATTGTTGTTTTTGAATTTCAAAAGGTTGCTTGAGAATTTCTAGAAGTCGTTGAGCGAGTTTAATGGTATCTTCTGAATGAGGAACATAAGGCAGCAGAATCACAAATTCATCTCCCCCCCAACGGCATACGGTATCACCTGCCCGAATACTGCCTGTCAGACGTTTAGCGAAGTTTTGTAAGACTTGATCCCCAAAGGAATGACCTAAAGTATCGTTGATATTTTTAAAGCCATCTAAATCTAAAAATAAGATTGCCAGGGGAACTTGTTGCCGTTTGGCATTACTGAGGGCTAAATTTAATTGTTGATTAAACCAAGCCCGGTTTGGTAATCCGGTGAGCAAATCATGAAAGGCTTGATATTTCAGTTGTTGCTCTGAGTGTTTTCGCTCGGTAATATCAAAAATATAACTTCTAATCAGTTTATTGTTGGGCAGATAATGAACGTATTGTTCAAACACTTGCTCCTCAACTTGCACTTCTCGTAATAACAAATTCCCCTGAGTATTCTTGCTTTGCTCGAGCAAATCAGATAAAATAGGATGAGACAGTTGTAGCTCTTGAAGATTGCTAAATTTAAGATAAGCCGCAGGATTAATATAAGTTATTTTTCCTTGAAAATTAATTTCAATAATAGGATTAGGGCTTAATTCGGGAAAAGAGGCTAATCTTGTTAAATCGTCTTGTTGAAATTGCTCGTGATCGTCATCGTCATAAACAATCGTTGAAGTATTATCCTCACACAAAATTTGATGCTCGAACAGATCACTGAAAGAATTTGGCTCCACTGGGTTAAATAAAGCAATTTCTAAAGATCTGGTCAGAATATAATAACTCGCCTTAGCCTGTCCGCCAAAGAAAATTATATCTCCATGTTGTAAGTCATGAGATTGGCAATCTCGTCCATTAATGATTAAGCCATTGGTACTTCTATTGCCTTGTAAATCTCCATCGACGATCCGATAGGAATATTTTTCTCCATTAGGGTTTTTTTTCACCTGCAACAACGTCGCATGCTGACGAGATACGACTCGCTCGTAAACTACAATATCATTGCTTGACTCCCGCCCGATGGTGTAGGTTTTTTCTTCTAAAGCAATAATCCGTCGAGCTTTTTGGTCCTCGATCAAAAGGATATGGCGAAAGGGGGGTTGCTGATTATTCATCTTGGCAAGACAAAAGACAAGGTTCGCCCTATTAATATTCCCGAAATTTTTCTCGAACTATCATCTTTTGAGTTATTGCTCACAAGTTAGCTCCTAGAGGCGGGTTTTACCTGTTAAGTTGTGCGGCTCTTTGTGTTAAAAATGGTGTCGCCTCAGAAGCCCGAAGAGGGCGACTCAATAAATAACCTTGAACTTCTTCACATTCAAGAGTTTTCAACAATTCCAGTTGTGAGGGAGTTTCCACCCCTTCGGCTACCACTCTGAGATTAAACCCTCGTCCTAAAGTTACTAATGCAGAAATTAAAGCCGCTTCTTGAGAGGTTCCTCTTAAATCTCTAATAAAAGACTGATGAATTTTCAGGGTACGGAACCGAAACTGCTTAAGATAACCAATAGAAGAAAATCCTATGCCAAAATCATCCAAAGCTAGGCGAATCCCCAGGTTATGAAAATCTTGAAAGATCCCAGGCGCGGCTCTTAAATTTTGCCTGAGAATTTTTTCAGTTAATTCTAATTCCAACCAATGAGGATCTAGACGGGTTTTTTGTAATATTCGGGCCACCGTTTCCACCAGATAGGGATTTTGAAATTCTCGAGCTGATAAATTCACGGCTATCGGCACCGGAGGGAGTCCCGCTTCTTGCCAAGCTAAATTTTGTTCACAGGCTGTTTGTAATATCCATTGAGTAATCTGTAAAATTAAATCGGTTTTTGAGGCTTTGGCAAACAATTTGCTCGGTGGAATCAACCCTATTTCAGGAACTTCCCACCTCAACAAGGCTTCCATGGCCGTGACTTCGCCGCTACTCCATTTGATTTGAGGTTGATAGTATACCGAAAACTCTCGACGCTCTAATCCTTTATGAATCGCATTTTCCAATTTTAATAACAGGGCGGCTTCTGAACTCATGATCGGAGTATAAAATTGATAGCTATTTTTTCCCTGTTCTTTGGTTTTTGTTAAGGCGACTGCTGCATTTTTTAATAAAGTTTCTTCATCTTCTCCATCTTGGGGATAAATGGCAATTCCTATGCTGACTTTTACTTGCAGTTGATGCTTTCCAATGACAAAAGGCTGTTTTAAATCATCTAATATTTTTTGAGATATTTTGATATTTTCTTCGGGATTTTTGAGTCGGGGTAGTAAAATCGTAAAATCATCGCTTCCCCAACGAGCCACAGTATCTCCGGTGCGAGTACAAGATATTAAACGTTGAGCAAAGCTTTCTAACAGTTGATCTCCTACGCTATGCCCTAAGCTATTATTGATATTTTTAAAAGAGTCTATATCTAAAAATATTACCCCAAAAATCGTTTGATTTTTTTTTGCATTAGTTAATGTTAAATATAGCTGTTGATAGAAAAGTTTACGGTTAGGCAGATTAGTTAAAGAATCGTGAAACGCTTCATATTGCATCTTTTCTTCTGTGCGTTTCCGTTCGCTTATATCCTGCACGGAAAAAGAAAAAATCTCTTGTCCATTATACTGATTCCGGCTAATTTTAGCTTTGACACTAATTAACGTACCATCTTGACAACGATATAAAGATTCATCAATTAGATAAGGATAATTTTCGCTGATTTTTTGGAGTTCCGTATCGATTATATTTCGATCAAGCGCAATAATTTGATACAGATTTAGTTGGATTATTTCATCATATTGATAGCCTAATAATTCACAGACTCCTAAATTAGCATCAATAATTTTTTTTGTCTTAATATTTACTAAAAAAATTCCTTCTGAAATCTGTTCTACTAAAAAATTGTAGCGTTCTAGGTTATTAGTCAGTTGAGATTCTAGTCTTTTATATTTAGTGACCTCAAACAAATAACTTCTAATTAATTTCTTTTCGGCAATATAACTTATATGTTGCTCATAAAAATGCTCATCTATTTCAAGTTCTCTCACCGAGACCATAGTTTCTTGATAACCGATTCCCTTCAGTAATCCTTTTAAAATTTGATGCTCAAGCTTTTTTTGCTCTAAATCGGGAAATTTCCGGCTAGCCGCCGCATTGATATAAGTAATTTCCCCATCATAGTTAAGTTCCACCAAGGGATTAGGATTAAATTGGTCTAAAGACAAGTTTTCTGAACTGGATTCTAAACTATTTTTTTCTTTGAATTTTTGGAAAATAATTGTATTGATATTTTCCGTATTTTCCATAAATTCTTGATTAACTTCCTTGGACTGAGACAGGTTGAAGCCACTTTCAGTTGATTTATCGGCTGACTCACTCGATTTTAAGGCAGCCGCTTCTGCCGCCGATGAAATCAGATGATAGCTCGCTTTCGAACTGCTTCCAAAACGGATAATATCCCCGGATTTCAGTTCGTGAGATAAACTATATTTATCATTAATAATTAAGCCATTGGTACTTTTTTTACCCTGTAAATTGCCATCAATAATTCGATAAATAGTCTGTTGACTTTGATAATCAGTAATTCGCACTAAAGTAGCATGATGACGAGAAACTTGCCGGTCATAGAGAATGATCGAGGCATTGGGGTCTCGCCCGATAGTATAATTATTATTCTTTAGAGCGACAATTCGTTTAGATTTTTGGTCTTCGATCACTAAAATATGGCGAACATCGGGTGCGTTACTCATAGTCAACTATTATTTAGAGCCAAGGCTACAATTATAGAATTCCCCAAATGCTTTTCTAACTAACAGTATTCAAAAAACGTAAAGTAAAATTTAATTTCAACTTCAGTTTAACTTCTTTTTACCTGCTATGGTAAGAATGAGTCTATCCTCGCCACGATTAAAGAAAAATACCATGTCGCTAGTGCCAGTTGGGAAAGCGCTGGTGTTACCAAACTTCCTATCCGCAAAATTAAGCTTAAGTCATGGAAAATCGCTCAAACTTTATTTATAAACTGCTGGAGGTTTCCAGCCTTTTAGATACGACCACCAACCTAGAGGAATGTTTACAAGAGATAGCCTCATCTGTAGCCCAATGGATCGGTGCTAAAAGATGCTCAGTGATGTTAATCTCTGAGCTAGAGGAACAGGGCGATGAGCAATGCTACTTGCGAGTGTTTACTCATTATGGAAATCTTCCTCCATCAGCCTATCAAGAACTTACTCAAGTCAATAAAGGAATTGCTGGCTACGTCGCTGCTACTGGTCAACCCCTACTCATTAAGGATATCACTCAATCTCCCTTTTTGTCTGCGGCTCGTTATCCTCAACCAGAAAATTCTAGCTTGCTCTGTGCCCCGATTATTCTCTCTCAACGAGTCATCGGCGTGATGAATGTGAGTTTTCCAGTGGATAAATCTTGTTTCAATGAGAAAGACTTAAAAGTCTTACAGCTATTTACTCAAGAGGCCGGAAAAACTATTCATCTGAGTCAGTTACAAGCTATTCTTAAATCTCGATTTGTGGCTATGGCTGTGCTTAATGAGTTAGAAGACAAACCCGTCAGTCAATCTATTACTATTCATCCTAACCCAACCCGTTTGGCTAAGTTGGTGGCTAAATCTTTCTTTGTAGAATTAACTAAGTCGGGTTTTGGCCCTAAGCAAATTATTGAAATTGCGACAGAAGTGCTTAATCTTCTACAAAATACTTTAAATCGACACAAGCAACGCATATCTAAAGGTGATACTATGGATTAATTAGTCATTAGTCATTTTTTCTTTCCCCTTTGCCCTTTCTCCCTTATCCATAGTTGAAAATTTCAACTTGGTCTTTTTTGTTCTTACTCTTGCTAGTGTAGCTGTACTACCTGATGAGTGGCGGCTGGCTTTAGGTTTACCTTGAATGATTACCGCACTGGTAGGGTTGAGTTTACAGTTGGCTTAAATTTTGGCTGGAACCGCGATTTTATTTCCTTGACTATATTCATGCCGAAAAATAAGCAGATTTTCCGGATTTTTTCTGGGTGGGGCAATGCCTTGACAAACTAAGCTTATAATTTTAATAGGATTGTCCACTGGGTCACCCTAGAGTTCAGCGACTAATCTGCTCAACTTTTCCCTTACCCTAATGCGTAACTATTTATTTAAACGTTTATTAATATCTATTCCTACTCTCATTGCTATTAGTGTTGTTATTTTTACCATTTTAGCGATTGCGCCTGGTGACCCGATGGCGGAATTTGCTTCTAATCCATCTATTACTGAAGAAGTTAAGGAAAATATCCGCAAAGCTTTAGGCTTAGATCAGCCGGTTTATATCCGTTATTTTAAATGGTCATTGGCTTTTATACAGGGAGATATGGGCTATTCTTTTACGAGTAAAAGCCCGGTTTTTGGACTCATTTTACAACGCTTACCCACCACTTTATGGATAGTCGGATTGGCTTATTTTTTTAGTTTATTAATAGCTTTTCCTCTGGGAATAGTTTCAGCCATAAAACGCTATTCAGCCGCCGATCAGTTAGTGACAACTTTTTCATTTTTCGGAATTTCTTTACCACCTTTTTTTACGGGATTACTGTTGATTATTATTTTTAGTGTTCAACTAAATTGGCTCCCTTTTATTTACAATAGTACCTTAGAAGTCAATGACTGGGCCAGTTTTATTGAGGAGATAAAACAGTCAATTATGCCCATCGCTGTGTTAGCCTTTTATCAAGCGGCTTTATTAATGCGGTTTATTCGCTCATCGATCCTCGAAGAATTAAATCAAGACTATGTTCGCACCGCCAGAGCAAAAGGTTTAAGCGGCTTTTGGGTGTTAATGATTCATATTTTACGGAATGCAATGATTCCTGTTGTTACCTTAATTGCTCTCGATATTCCCAAAATTTTTACAGGTGCTTTAATTACAGAACAAGTGTTTCGTGTCCCCGGCATAGGAGCCTTATTAATAGATTCTATCTATAAAAATGATACCCCTGTGGTAATGGCTATTACTTTTATTTATGCCATCTTAATTGTAGTATTTAACTTGATCGCCGATCTCACTTATGGATGGTTAGACCCAAGAGTGAGATTATAATTATAATTTAATTGTTCTTTCTACTTAGGAAAAAAGCCAATGAGTAAACCTAATAATGATTTCGATAACAATGAATTTTTAAATTCTTTATCGCCGGCTTCTGACGTAGAAAAAGATTTTTCTATAGCCGAAGTAGAAGCCATCAAAAAAAAAGCGAGACGGTGGTTTATTATTCTGCTAGTTATTGGCTTAACTTTAGGAGGAATATTAGCGGTAGGAATCGTTAAAGTGTTGAACGAATTAGGATTAACGAAAAAACCTGATCACCCGATTTTTAAAATTGAAAGTAAGTAGATTACATGACTTAGTGGGTTGAGAAACCGTCGGCACAGAAGCTATACAATTTGATGAAGTTGGCTTAGTGTCAGCGCGAGGAAAGCTTGACGCTCTTTTGTTTCTGATTGCTTAAGGTATTCAAGGGCGATTCGTGCGGCTGTGGGAGAATTTTGATAATCTTGCAACAGTGTCGTTACCGTGCGATGAAATTGAAGTTGATCTAATTGTTTATTGCTGATCATTAATAGAACCAGTGCTGATCCTAATAGGGATAATAGAGGTGGGATTACAGGCAACCACCAACCCAGTAAAAAAGCACTATGTCCCATAATGATTAGTCCCATACTCCAAAGAATCAGCATAATAGCGATGACTAAAGGAGCTTTAAACCACCAGCTTATTAATGTCCCGATCATAGCCCAGATTAAAACCCACAGCCATTCAAGGGACTCACTCCAGACTCGAAGCATCGGTCTTCCATCCATAGCCGCGCTGATCATTTGACTGACAATATTAGCATGAAGCGTAATTCCTGCCATAGGAACCGGTGAAGCGAAGAGTGTGCTACTGTAAGGGGTGAAAAAGAAATCATTAAGACTCTCGGCAGTGGTGCCAATGAGAATGATGCGGTCACTAAAACTCCCTGGCGGCACTTGATTAGATAATACCTGTTGTAAAGAAAAATTGACAAATTGCTCTTGATTTCCGCGAAAATTTAGCAAAATCTGATAACCTCCCGACTGGGCATTCACATAACCCCCATCATTTTTCTCAAAACGCTCGATTACAGCTTTTCCCAGGCGAACTCGATAGGGGTTGTCTTTGGCGGTTTCCCAAGTGACTCCTTGGGTGGTTAAATAATGTAACGCTAACTTCACCGCTAAACTCAATTCTACTTTGCCGTTTTTATCGGCTACTGACAACAAGGCACGGCGCACTTTACCATCAGAATCTAACACTTGATCGACAAAACCAATTTGCTCGCGCCCCTTCAAAACCGCAGGGGGAGCAATGGGGTTTTTGACCACTTTTTCCACGCCAAACAGGTTAGAAGTAGACTCAAACAGTTTCAGTAATTGCTCATGTCCGGGTTCAACCGGCAAATTGCGATAAAGATCTAGTCCGATGCTGCGAGGGTTTTGGCTTTTGATTTGAGCAATGGTTTGGGCTAAAACTTGGTCGGGGATAGGCCATTGACCTACCGCCGTTAAATCTGATTCATCTATGGTGACTAAAGCAATGCGCCTTTCCATCGGTTCTGGGGAACGCCAGCGAAAACACTGGTCTAATAAGTTCCATTCTAGTCCTTGTAACCATCCACCAAAACGCAACAGGAAAATGATCCCCACCACCATCAACATCACCCCAAACAGCCAGGGTTTCCCGATCCGCCGTTTTAACACTTGAGATCGGGCTTTTTGTCTGGCCTCGGCGAGGAGTCGACTGGCTTGTTCTAAGGTTTCTAGCGCGGTTTTTGTGCGCTGTTGCTCGAGTTCTTGACAGGCTACGAGAAATTGATAATCTGCTTCACTGAGGCTTTTTCCCAATGTCCAAGTTAGCACAGACTGTAAGGCGGCTCCTTGCAAGAGTTGGGATTGATCTTGACCGGAGGAAGCTAACCAACTGGCGAGCGCTACTGCATAAGGACGGATTTCGGCTAATCTCTGCTCAACCCACTGCTGGTTAAAAATGTTTGCATAGATGCGATTGTAAACCGTCAGTTGGCCCAATCGTTCTACCACTAACCCGCATAGTCGCAATTGTTGCTGATCTTGGCTCCCATTGGCGGCAATCGCCCCTTGCTCTAAGATTTGCTGATACAACCCCAAAAATTGCACGGCTCGCTGCTCATTGGTTAAAATTCTGTTGCGAATGGTTCTTAAATGTTCGGGTTCATCGGTGGATTCCCAATTAGCTATCACCTGCAATCTGATCACCTCTTCAACACCAGGGGTATTTTGCTCTGTGCTTGAATTAACCATCAGTTGACAGATTTTTTGCGTTAGAAAAGGTTGCCCTCCAGTCCATTGTAAAATCTCTTTCATCACGGCTTGAGGATAGTTCACTTTTCCTTGTAAACCCTCGACTAAAGGCTGTACTTCTGAAAAAGTAAAACCTTGAAGTTCTATGGCTCTACCAATATTAAACGGCGTGTGCATTTTATCTTTAATTAAATCTGAAGGGGTGGCTACTCCCAACAGAGCAAAGGTAATTCGTTCATAGTCAGGATTGATTTTTCGTTCTTCAAAACAGAAGCGAATCAGCGCAAAAAAATCATCTAGCGAAAAGGGTTGACTCAACACTAAATCAACTTCATCGATAAATATAACTATTTTTTCTTTAACTTCAACTAATAAGATTTCTCTAATAAATTGACTCAAACGCTGTACCGGTGAGAACAATTCCAGTCTTTCTCGCCACCAGGTTCGCCAGCTAAGCTTAATATTCAGTTCGCAACTGCTCACTAATAATTGAACAATACCGGCGTACCATTTGTCTGGAGTTACGCCTTGTATTCCTATTTCTGTCAGATCGATAAAAGCACAACAAAACCCTTCATTAGCCAGTCTTTGCATGGTTCGTACCCGCAAGCTAGATTTGCCCATCTGCCGAGAATTCAGCACATAACAAAACTCGCCGGCTTTCAGGGCTTCATAAAATACTGAATCAGCTTTCCGGGTCACATAACTAGGGGCATTCTTGGCTAGACTCCCTCCTATTTGATATTCAAAATTTAACCGATTTTCTAGCATCAATAGAACCGTTTTTTAGAGGAAACGACGAAAATAGTTTCGGGACAATTGGCAGCCAGGAATCACTCGATTTTCCGTCTCGACAGAACTAAAATTTATTTAAATGTTTCTCTAAGATTTACCGTGAATTAGTCTCTTAGATGTGCCAAATCCTAGCCAACCCCAACTCAAAAGCACCCGCAACATCATCGAAAGCCTACAATTAGCTCAACTGATTGACACTCCCCAGCCGCGCATGCGTGGGGATTCTTGGTTCACAGAAGATGCTTGCGCGAGACAGAATTACTTCTATCAAAGTAGAGGTATCTTCTCCCCCATTAGCTATAGCTAAGATAACTTTTTTCGGGAAGCTTGGTATAGAAGCTAAACCTCAACAAATTGACCAAATAGCTGCTGATGCTGCCCTTATCTATTCTATAGTCGCAGGATTAAGCCAAGCGCGTCAAGGGTTTTCCTGTCTGCCTGCTGTCGAAAACGAGATCAAAACCATTGCTCAGAGCGTTCCCACATCCCTATTACTGGTCTTGCTTTGTTTGGCTTGGCAATTGGCTTTAACTGTCAAACTGCGCCCTGTGATACAGAAATTAGAGCGGCTTTATCCTATATTGGAATTCCTATACAATAAAACTAAACTAAAAAATTATAATTATTGTAAAGGATCACTTTGACCTCTTTATCAGCCTATCTGCTCGTCTCTCACGGAAGCCGAGATAATCGTTCCCAAATTGCGCTAGAACGTTTAGCCTATCTAGTGAAACAACAACTAGATGACTTATATTCACACAGAGGGTCAATTCTGTCTAATAGACCAGAATATCAAGCCGCAATAAAGACAATAGCCACAAAAACCCGAACAATAATTAATAAATCCTCATCTCACCAGGTAGAAACGGCAACTCTTGAATTAGCTTCTTGTCCACTTCATGAGCGAATTCAACAGATGGCTAAACAAGTTCAAACCACTGGAGCAAATCAGATTAAACTTATTCCTCTATTTCTTTTTAAAGGCGTTCATGTTGAAGAAGATATTCCTGAGCAAATAGAAATGGCTAAAACTTATTTACCCCCTAGCTGCCAATTAAAATTATGTCCTTATTTGGGCAGTTACCCTCAAATAAAGCTTTTACTAGAGGAGCAGTTTGCTCAGTTATCAGCACCCGGAAGAATTTTATTATCTCATGGAAGTCGTCGCCCAGGAGCCAATCAATTGATCGAAAAACTCGCCTCTCAATTAGGAGCCAAAACCGCCTATTGGTCAATGACTCCGAGTTTAGCCGCTCAAATCGCCCATTTAGCCGAGGAGGGCTGTAAACAGATCGCCATTTTGCCTTATTTTCTCTTTAGTGGAGGCATAACCGACGCAATCGCGCAACAAGTCCGTGCCTTAGAGCCAACCTACCCCACTATCGAGCTAACTTTAGGAAAGCCGCTCGGACCCACCCCAGCACTAGCTAATTTAATCGCTATCAACAATTAACTTTTAGAGCAAAGACATTATGGGAAAAGTTTATCTTGTCGGAGCAGGACCCGGCGATCCAGGTTTAATGACCATTAAAGGAAAAACCCTATTAGAACACGCTGATGTGGTGATTTATGATGCGCTAGTGAGTCCTCCCATTTTAGGGATGATTAACCCTCAAGCTGAACAAATCAACGCCGGCAAACGCCGGGGCCGTCATTCAAAACACCAGTCAGAAACCACTCAATTGTTGATCGAAAAAGCTCAAACTCATGCTGTGGTAGTACGTCTCAAAGGCGGCGATCCCTTTGTTTTTGGACGAGGGGGAGAAGAGATGGAAGATTTAGTCAAAGCCGGTATAGCTGTGGAAGTGGTTCCGGGGATCACATCCGGCATTGCCGCACCCGCTTATGCCGGCATTCCTGTTACTCATCGCGCTTACAGTTCCTCTGTCACCTTTGTCACCGGACACGAAATGGCGGGAAAATATCGTCCACAAGTCAATTGGCAGGCCATTGCAGCCGGTTCTCAAACCATCGTCATCTACATGGGAGTCCACAATTTATCCTATATTGTGGCCCAACTGGTGCTAGGCGGACTTTCAGGTTCTACCCCCATCGCTTTGATTCGTTGGGGAACCTGTCCCGAACAAGAAGAATTAATCGGTACATTAGAGACCATTACTCAGCAAGTGGAGGAGCAAGAATTTGAAGCCCCGGCTATCGCCCTTGTCGGCCAGGTAGTAAATTTACATTGTTTATTATCGGGTTGTCGGCCCCAAATGCTTTAAAAAAACAAATCGTTTCTCTGAAGATAACAAAAGGGGGACGGTTGAATGGCATGATATTTTATGGTAACCATTTAATCTGAAGTTGTTTTGTAGACGATCATTAGCGACTATGGGCTTTGCAGATCTATCTATTGCTGACATTGCGGCAGAATACGACCTCCCCTTGGAGACAGTCTTTGATCTGTGTCAACAGTTTAAAGTCAGTTACAAAAATCAAGACACCTTACTGGCGTTAGAAGATGCCAAAGCGATTATTTCTCATATTTTGGAACAAAAAGCTTCAAGCTCTGCTAAAACGCCTAAAAGTCCTGACTAATCGGAATCTAATTCTCAATGTCTTGCAAGCGATCGATCATGGTTTTTCGTTGATGATTGTCTGAGGGGTGATTTTCCTCTCAAAGCCAAGCAACAGAGATTAAAAGGTCTAATCATGATAATTTGCCATAACTAAAACAATTTCTTTGAGGAGAACGATGGTAAAGCGATTTCTTTGGGTAGCCATAGCAACCGTATTTTTAATTTTCCAATGTCACGTTAATAGTGCAGCCGCACTAGAATTAGACAAAGACACCCTGACAATTCCCTTAAATGAACAGGGAGAAACCACCACACTCACCACTAAACAGTATGCTAATGGTCAAAAACTGTTTAATTTAGAGTGTACTCAATGTCATCTTCAAGGCAAAACTAAAACCAACAATAATGTCAGTTTGGGGTTAAGTGATTTATCTAAAGCCGAACCTCCTCGGGATAATCTGCTGGCCTTAGTGGATTACCTGAAAAATCCTACCAGCTATGACGGGGAAGATGATTATAGCGAGTTACATCCGAATGTCTCTCGTCCGGATCTTTATCCTGAACTGAAAAACTTCACTGAAGATGATGTGTTTGATGTATCTGCTTATGTGCTGATCGCTCCCAAGTTAGACACTAGATGGGGCGGCACGATTTACTTCTAAACTTTTAGCTTAAATTAAGCTAGTAATCCCTCTAAACTATCTAAAGTAGAGGGTTTTTTTCTGATTTTTTATTCCTTGAGAATTAAGAAAACTTATTTGAAATGGTTTACAATCAATCGTAAAAATTTTCAACCGTCAAATTTTCAATAACTTATGGTTCCTTTACGAGATGAAAATCCTACCGAATTAACCCCTTATATTACTATTGGTTTAATTGCGGTTAATGTCTTAGTTTTTTTTCATGAACTCAGTTTAAGCCCTCCACAACTCGAGACATTTTTTGAACTTTATGCGGTGATTCCTAAAGAATTAACAGCCAGTTTTAGCGGCTACACAATTTATCAACCGGTTCCTGAATCCTTCACCCTAATTACCTCGCAATTTCTACATGGGAGCTTTTTACATATTATCGGAAATATGCTCTTTTTATGGATTTTTGGGAATAATGTAGAAGACCAACTCGGTCATGTTAAATATTTAGTTTTTTATTTAAGTTGTGGAGTTTTAGCCGCCTTAGCACAATGGTATTTTTCGCCTTATTCTATTATTCCCTCTTTGGGAGCCAGTGGAGCGATTGCCGGAGTCATGGGAGCTTATATCTTGAAGTTTCCCCAAGCACAAGTGCTAACTTTAATTCCTTTAGGTTTTTTCTTTTGGACAGTGAGAATTCCGGCCGTTTTCTTTTTAGGATTTTGGTTTATTCAGCAAGCCTTTTATGGTTTTTCTAGTTTAAGAGTGCCGGCTAATATTGGCATGGAAAATGGCGGGATTGCCTATTGGGCCCATGCGGGAGGGTTTGTGTTTGGAGTGATTTTAGGGCCTTTATTAGGATTGCTTTCGCCAAAACCTAAAAATAGGTGGTAAAAGACTCATTAGGCCGAAATTTTAAGCGGCGGTTTGCTGTTGGCTTCCTCTTCTGGAACAGCACCTAACTCAGTTTCTAAAGCCGGAATGGCCGGGCCTTCAGGTGTGACCAAATTTTCCACACAGTTGATCACCGCGCCTAAAACAGATATTTCAGCCTCAGCCAACTGCTCAATGGCTTCACTTAAGAAACTCGAGCGAGTGATTCCAGGTCGAGTGACTAAAATAAGGCCATCGGTTAGAGGTTCGAGCAATAGGGCATCATTACATTTTGATAAGGAGGGAGTATCAATCACCACCATATCAAAACGTCCCCGAGCATCTTTGAGAAGCAATTGTAATTCACTCGACTCAATAATCGCTGCGGCTCGTTTTTGGGGGCCTGCACTGGGTAAGATATACAAGTTTTCTACCGCAGGAACTAGACTAATGGCTTCTGTGCGAGCGGCGTAGTAACGGAGGGGTTCGAGTCCGGATTCGGGATCAGGATTAACTTGTAAAATTGAGGACTTAGAGGGCGAGCGCAAATCAGCTTCCACTAATAAGGTGCGTTTGCCGGCTTGGGCTGAAGCAATAGCTAAATTATAAGCATTGGCTGTTTTCCCTTCTTCATTGATGATACTGGTAACAATAATCACTTTGGAGGAAGCAGAGCCAAAACGACGAATATTACTACGTAAGCGTTCATAAAAAGGCAGATAGGTTGAATAGTCTTCTTCGAGCAAGATCGCTTCTCTGGGTTCATCCGAGTTCAAATTTTCAATGAGGGGCAATTGCCCTAAAATAAGAACTTCGCGCTCAGTAAGAGCATCTCGAATTTCTTGAGGAGAGTAGAGTTTATCATCGATCATGGCCAATAGGAAGATCACGCCCGCACTGGCAAATACACCAATACCCGCACCGGCAAGAATAATCAAAGGCACATTTTTCTGAGGAGCTTTATAAGGTTTAATCGGGGGAACAAAAGGTTCTTGAGAAATAACCAAGCTACTTTCTGTTTCAGATTCAGCCGCTCTAGCATCGGTTAAACTATTCAAGACATTATTATAAATGGTCTTTTGAAACTCCATCGCTTGTTGGAGAGGAGTAAGCTTTAATCGCTTCTGAGGAAATTCTTTATATTTCTTTTGCAATTCCCGTTCTGTACTCATAACCGAGGCCAATTGTCTGAGTAAACCTTGTCGCTGAGTATCTAAAGCTAACAATTGATTGGCCAATTGTAGTCTGCCGGTATCTAGGTTACTTTCCTTGCGAATTTCTCCGGGTAAAGGAGCTAAAACTCCGTCTTTGCCAATTAATTCGAGAGCGCGTTGTTGCAATAGAGTTTCATTGACCTGCTTTTCTTTGAGGAGTTGAATAATGGTGGGATGTTCGGGTCGTAACTCCCTTTGTAGTCGTTCTAACTGTAACTCAGTATTAAGAAGATTAGCCCGTAAGTTAGCCAGGATCGGATCAGCACTGAAAACCGTTTGAGTATAGGCTTGCTGTGGAGTCAACCCTAACTGTTTACTGAGATTATCTATTTGCCCTTGTATTTCTTGTAGTCCCAGTTGAATTTGCCGCCGTTGTTGTTGACTATTAGTAATCGCCGTGACTAAGCTGCCATCTTCTACAGCGATTAAATCAGTTCCCTGTTGAGAAATATAATCATAATATTGTTTTTCGGCTTTGGTCAAATCTTGTTGCACTTGACCTAATCGTTTATTGAGAGCCGCAATTTTTTCCCGTAACTGAGCAGTATTTAACCAACGGCTATAGTCAATCATCTCATTCATAAAGGTTTGGAGAATCAGTTCAGCACGAGTAGCCGATTGTTCATCTGTATATTCTAGGGTAATCCCTTGTGTTGGGGATGAATTTTGAGCCTGATTCTGATTTGGAGTTGATTGATTTTGATTTTGATTCTTATTAGCCGCTTGCGCTGTGGTTTCAGGTAAAATAATTTTAAGTTTGTTATCTCGGATGTCAATAATTTGCTCATCCGTTAATTGCAATTTTTTGGCTACGCTTTCTAAAACTCTAGGAGCCATCAACACTTCTGGCGTAATTGCCCGATTTTGCTGCTGAATCGCTGCGCCGGCGGTGGTAAAAGAAGGGGGAGGGGTACGAAAGTCTAAGCGTCCATTGGCTTGATAGACAGGCTTAGGGGGTGGCGGAGGAGGTAGCATAGCAAAGACCACTGCTCCTCCCATAGAAGCAATGATCACAAAGATCCCAAGCCACTTATTTTGGTTTAACGAAATCAAAAATCGTTTAACAATAGGTGGAGCCATAAATTAAAGATTTAATTCCCAGATGTCACTATTGTAACGGCTATGTTAGGGACTATTCGTTCTAATTTTCTTACGCTTGTGTCAATTATCGATTGTTGTTAGAGCCGCCTAATTGGTTAGTAATGTCAAAAATTGAAGTAGTAAAACCGAAAACATCGCGAATGGGTTGAGTCAGAACCCGAAAACCGGCGAACACTTTTCCTAACAAAGTACGGCTAACGATAATGACATCTTGATCCCGTAAAGGAATATTTTGAGCAATATCACCGCGAACAGCTTTTCTCGGATTCAGGGTTTGTGTGATAATACCGCCTTTATCGGGGTCAAAACGCAGCAGAGACACTTCGTTGCTTCTAACCCGTAAACTATCGGTGACCGGAAACGATGCGACAATATCTAAAAAGGTGCTGCCATTGGGTAAAGTGATATTGCGAAAGGCCACACCCGAGGGTTCAATCGGCACTAATAAGCGAACGGTGATGGTGGGTTGGGTTAGGGTGGTGCGAGAAATCAGTTGTCGATCATATCCTTTTTCTTGACCGATGGATAATCGGGATATAATCACGGTATCTCCTCCCTGAAGCCGAACATCTGGCAAGCCCAATCCTTCAATTAAAGGGGTATACAAATCCACCTGTTGCTCTAAGACTGTTCCGTCGATCAAGGTTCGTCGCACGATCACTGAGCGCAAATCCGCATTAGATGTACTGCCGCCGGCTGCCAATAACACGGCAGTTAAGGGCGTATTGGGGGCTAAACTGTAATAACCCGGTTTAATCACTTCTCCAAGCACTGTCAGTTGCACCGGACGAGGCGAATCTAAAACCGCATTGACAACGGGTTCGGTTTTGAGAAAACGTTTATAGAGTTCGTAGCTGATTTTGGTTTCTAATTCATCAAGCGTCAGGCCGACTACAGGTATTCGACCGAGGATAGGTACTTGTACATTGCCTTCGGGATCAACAGAGCCTGTAAAATCAAATTCAGGAAAACCCGGAACCTTGACACTAATTCCATCACCGGTATCTAAGCGGTAGAGTTGAAACTGTTGAGATTTTTGGGGTTCATAAACCGGCGGTGAGTACCCTGATGGGGTTGTTGGCCGTTGCTGAAACAGGGGCGTAGGGGACTGAGCCGGTAAGAGTTCTATTTGTCGCGGACGTTCAGAAGAGGGCAGTCTAATGGATTTTTGAGCGACACTGGGACCGATAAAAACAAGACTGTGACAGATACTATACAATACAGCCAAACTTAATTGAATATAACGATGAGAAACTGTAGTCTTGTGATCTACTAACTTAACCATACAGTTACGCTTCTCTTATTGAAAAATTCTCCTCACACTTCTGTTAATTTTAGTTTTTATTGGCTTTGCTCTGGGTAAATTTAAAAATATTTTCTTCTAAAGCCGCCTGAAGGGTTTGGGCTATAGAAATCGCTGTTTGCTGATTGGCTTTCATATTACTTAAGGGATCGATGGGGATCGAGAAACAAACGGCTACCCAGGGGAGTCGTTGTTGGTGTAATTGGGACCATTGATCAGCCCAAAACCAACTCGAGGGTGAATAATTTCCGCCTCCTGGCCAAGCATACCATTGCACTACCGCTACAGTGGTCTTTTTCCAAGCTCGAAAGAAACGAGCCGTAATTTGGCTCTTATTTCCTGAAGCATTTTTTACTTCAAATTTCAGGCTACTGTCAGAGTCTCTTTTCCAATGTTCCAAGGCATTAAGATCGTTCCATTCTACCTCGGGTTTATTTTTGTAATAGCTTTGCGGCATTAATAATACTGTTACTGGGTTTTCCTGATCTTGAGCCATCAATTGCTGTGACCACTGGTTGCCGCCTATCAAAATTGTCTTTTGAGTGAGAGTTTTCCAGCCGGGTACACTTAATCCCTCTTGTCTAATATTTTTTAGGGGTTCAATATTAGCCACTTTAGGGATATCTGTCCAAGACCATTTTCCGCTTAAGTAGCCCGGTATTGCTCCTATTACTATAACTCCTATCAGCAATAGAATGAGTGCAAAATGAGCTATAGGTATTCGTTTTTTCAGGAAAATCACGACAGGGTTTTGAGTCCAAAATGATTGATCGCTATTCATTTATTTTATCGGTTTTGCTCTCGAATTCAAGTTTAGGTTTGGCTTCAAAATTAGGGCTAATATGAAAAAGGACAATGATCATCATTAACATAATTACGGAATAAATATCTCCGCCGCTTCCTTCGTGTAAAAAGATAAATTTATCTTCTTGTCCCGTGCCATGAAAGATGGACAGCAAACTATTACGGATGATATTAGCAATAATACTAATTCCCCCCGCCCCGATTAACATAAAAATTACTTTTTTAACATTTTTTAATGTTCCCGTCCAATGCACTAATAAGAGTGAAACATACAAGCTAGTAAACAGCATTTTTAAACCAGCACAATAAGGAGCTACCTCAACCGATTTTCCATCTACCGCTAAATAAATTCCATCTACACTAACATTAAATCCGAATTGCATGAGAATGAATCCAGCTACCCCAGCAATAAATTGTTGTAGGGGTAGGGTATAGGGAGTAATTAAATAAGGCGCAGGATTAGGAGTCGCTAACAAGACTAATAACAAAGGAAACCATAACAGCTTTAGTCCAGGTATTCCTTTCAACCAAAGACAAATTCCCGTTAACATAACCGGAAAAGACAGATTCACCCAAGTGGGATTTCCCGTCAGATAAAAGGCGGCGGCTAATCCTAATAATATTCCGCCTAGGGGATGATGATTATTTTTTAATTTCTGCCACTGATGACGTTCTATCCAAACAATAGATACTGCATAGGGCAATCCGATTAATCCATGACTAAAATATTCATGTTCAATATTGATACTTTTATTGGCCCAACCGTCATACCAATGCCAAATAATTGGCCCATAAAGAAGAACCATCAAAGCAACTATCGATAAGGGTAATAAATTTTTTTTAAATGTAAGGTTTGTTTCTCCAATATTCATAATGGGTGCTTTTTTACTTTTAGGGAACAGACAACAGACAACAGGCAACAGGGCATAGGGAACAGGAACTATATAATGATTAGCGGCTCACTGCTCCCAAGCTAACTTTTAACGGTTAATGATGAGAGCTAATTGTTCAACCACCGACTCAACTTGAGTATCTTCAATTCCAGCATACATGGGTAAAGATAAAATTTGCTCACAGAGCTTTTCCGAATTCGGGAAATCACCCGGTTGATAACCTAAATAATGATAAGCGGGTTGTAGATGACAAGGAATCGGATAATGAATGCCGGTTTGAATTCCTTTTGCTGCTAGTTTCTCCTGAATTTCTTGCCGCGTCAAGGGAGTCAAGAAAAGCCGCACCACATACAAATGATAAACATGACCGCGATCGCTTTGATTTTCGATTTTGAGGATTCCGTTTTTTTCTAAAGGCAGAAGAAGACGATCATAATATAGCGCGGCTCGATTTCGCCATTGGTTCCACGCCGTCAGATGAGTGAGTTTAACCTTTAAAATAGCAGCCTGCAAAGTATCTAGGCGGCTGTTGGTGCCGATTTCGGTGTGAAAATATTTACTAGGAGCGCCATAATTTCGCAAAGTCTTCACCTTTTTGGCAATTTCTGGGTCTTTAGTCAGGAAAATTCCCCCATTACCAAAACCCCCGAGATTTTTACTTGGGTAAAAGCTAAAGGCCGCACCAACCCCCACTGAACCGGCAGTATAACCTTCCCGAGTGGCTAAATGGGCTTGGGCAGCATCTTCAAAAATCAGTAAATTATAACTACTGGCAAAATCCAATAATTGAGAAGGAGAAACCATTTGTCCATATAAATGAACTGCGATCACCGCTTTAGTTTTAGGGGTAATAGCTTTGGCGGCGGCTTCTAAATCAATTAAAGCCGTATTTAAGTCACAATCGACTAAAACGGGGATGGCTCCGGCAGCAATCACTCCCATGACAGTGGCGATAAAAGTATTGCTAGGGACTAACACTTCATCCCCTAGACCGATGCCACAAGCTTGTAACCCTAGTGTAATGGCTGCGGTTCCTGTGCCCACTCCTACTCCATAGTCTACGCCAGAGCGGGCGGCAAAATCCGTTTCAAACTCAGCTAAAGCTTGACCTAAAATAAAATCGCCTCGTTCTATAACGGTTTCGATGGCTTGGGCAATTTCAATTTTCAAGCGTTGATTTTGCCAAGCAAGATCAACAAAAGGAACAGTTGTTAAAGTTGAAGTCATCTTGATTCTAGGGATTAGTAAAAAGTTTTCAATTAAAAAATGATCATCAACTCATCTGGGACTATTGCCTTTAGAACGCTATTTTTCTGTTAAATTATGCTCTCAATAGACCTTAACGACGAGTTTTTGGATCTAGGGCATCTCGTAGGCCATCCCCAATATAATTAATACTCAGCACCGTTAAAAAAATGGCCATGCCTGGAAATAAAGCTAAATAGGGAGCAGAAGTTAAATAATCTTTAGCTGTAAATAGCATTTGTCCCCAAGTGGGTACATCGGGAGGAAAGCCTAAGCCCAAAAAACTGAGGGTGGACTCAGTAATAATTGCATCCCCAACGGCTAAAGTAGCTGCCACAATAATTACACCAAGAACATTGGGAAAGATATGAACCCAAATTAAGCGTTTAGGGTCAGCACCGATAGCGGTTGCTGCGGCCACAAATTCCAACGAGCGTAATTTTAAAAAGTTAGCCCTGACTAATCGTGCGACAGACATCCAGTTGAGTCCACCTATGACTAAGACCACTAACACAAAGATACCCATTTCAGGGCCAAAAACTAACTTCAGAGAATCTCGAAACAAATAGACGACTAACAACAGTAAGGGTAATTGAGGTAAAGATAAAAATAAATCTGTTACTCGCATCAAGAGAATATCGATCGCGCCTCCGTAGAATCCGGCCATCGCTCCGATGACAGTGCCTAAAGATATGGCAACGCTGACGGCGGCTAAGGCTACTGTTAGGGAGATACGTCCGCCAAATAACACTCTAGCCAGTTGGTCTTGTCCTAGGTCATTTGTTCCAAAGGGATGTTGCCAACTTGGGGGTAGGCTAGATTGAGCAAAGTCTATTTTGCTGATGGAAACGGAATAAACTACAGGTCCGAGCAAAATACTAAAAATAATCAACACTAAGACGATGATTCCTAAGACCGCGAGTTTATCTCGACGAAACCGCCGCCAAGCGTCACTCCACAGGCTATTAATTTGAGGTTGGTTAATCAGGGAGGTAGTGGTAGTCATGATTACGGAGTCAAAGAGACTTTTTTTATTAGGGGAAAAGTGGAAGATTCTTATTAGCTCCTAGAAAGGGGTGCTTTGATGACTGTTGCGACCTAACATTTAGGTGGTAAATCCTTTACCATAAAAAATGAAAGCTTATTGATCTTGATTTCATTATGCAGTATCGGAGGTTTGGACGCACAGGATTACCCATGCCTGTTTTCTCTTGTGGGGGAATGCGCTATCAGTTTAGCTGGCAAGATGTGCCGGCTTGGCAAATTTCTCAGGAGAGTCAGGATAATTTAGAAGCAACGATTAAAACCGCACTCGCAGCCGGGATTAATCATATTGAGACGGCGCGGGGTTATGGAACTTCTGAGTTACAGTTAGGGCGAATTTTTCCACAATTCCCCAGAGATGAAATTATTATTCAAACGAAAGTTTCTCCGAAAGAAAATGCCGCCGATTTTCGCCGAGACGTGGAAAAGTCTTTAAAGCTTCTTAAGCTAGATTATATCGATCTGTTGGGTTTGCATGGTATTAACACCCCAGAACTGTTACATCAAAGTATCCGTCCTGGCGGCTGTTTAGACGAAGCCAGAAAGTTACAAGCCCAAGGGAAAATTCGCTTTATTGGTTTTTCTACTCATGGGGATACTAACACGATTGTTAAAACGATAGAAACTGATCAATTTGATTATGTTAATCTTCATTGGTATTACATTCTTCAAGATAATTGGGCAGCCATCGAAGCGGCTAAAAAACATGATGTCGGTGTATTTATTATTAGTCCTTCGGATAAGGGAGGGCAATTGTATAATCCTCCTGCCAAGCTGGTAGAACTTTGTAAACCTCTAAGTCCGATGGTTTTTAATGACCTATTTTGCCTGAGCCATTCTCAGGTTCATACTCTCAGTATTGGAGCGGCTAAACCAGCAGATTTTGATGAACATTTAAAGACTTTACCGCTTTTAGATCAGGCGGCTGAAGTTTTACCACCGATTTTACATCGCTTGGAACAAGAAGCTATCAATTGTTTAGGCGAGGAGTGGGTTAAAACTTGGAGGGTAGGTTTACCTACTTATCATGATACGCCAGGAAATATTAATATTATTGCGATTCTTTGGCTGAGGAATTTAGTGCTGGCTTATGATATGCTCGATTTTGCTAAAGCTCGCTATAATTTGTTAGGAAATGGGGGGCATTGGTTTCCCGGTCAAAATGCCGGCCATCTTGATCAATTAAACTTAAAAGACTGTTTAAAAAATAGTCCTCATGCTGATAAGATTCCCTATTTATTAGCGGATGCTCATCGGTTGTTAGCTGGGGAAGCACGACAGCGTTTATCTAGCAGTTAATTTTCAGCAGGGCTAGGAAGAAGAACAGACCCTCAAAAAGTGGAATAAATCCTTCAGACAATTCGACAATAACACTCAAGACTTAAGGGCTTTTTTGACTAAACTCGGAATCTGAAAAGGAGACTTAGCAACAGTAATATTGGCCTCTTTAAAAGCTGTCAATAATTGTTGCTCTGTGCGAGTAATAGGAAGAGAATAAGATAATTGAGTGGCAATAATGGTTGCCGCATCACCAAAACTCCGTTTGACTGAAGAAGAAGCCCCGGCAATATAAGCAATAACAGGTTTTTCAATACTAGAAGCAATATACTCGGCGGCGGAAAATTCTGCACTTCCATTGGCCTGTCCTAACAAAACAATGGCATCGGTTCCGTCATCTTCTTCTAAAATTTGTAACCATTGTTCAAAACTCGCCCCAATAATACCATCAGTTCCCAAACTAACGGCCATAGATTGCCCATATTTAGAAGCCGATAAAATCAAAGCAATTTCATCCGTTAAGCGGTCACTGCGGCTAATTAATCCTACCTTACCGGCACGATAACATTGAGGTTCACCAATACCCAACCAAAGTTTATCCGGAATAATAATACCTTGACTCCCTGACCCTAAAATAAAAGTATTATTAACCTGAGACTTTTTCAGTAAATCCACCATATCTAAAGGGGGTACACCCCGAGTAATAATAATAATTTGTTCTATGCCGGCTGCGATAGCTTCTAAAGCCGCATCTAACACCTGATAAGGCTCAACAAAAATCAGACTAATATCAATTTTTCCCACATTAGCAATGGCTTCTTCTACCAAATCAAAAATCGGAATATTAGCGATTTGTTGCCCGCCTGCGCCCACAGACACACCAGCTACAATATTAGTTCCAAAACTTTTCAAGCGAGGCACATAAGCCAAGGCAAAGGGGCTTGTCATTCCTTGGATCAGAACGGTAGAATTAGCTTTCCATTTCATAATTTTTTACTTAGATTTTAAGATAGAGATAGTTTGATTGACAGCATCGTCTAAAGTTTTTGTCCAGTGGAGAGGCAAGAGCGATAAACTTTCTTGAATCGGTTGAACTTCTCCATTAATCAGACGAATTACCCATTGAATTTGCTGAGGTTTCGAGGATTGAGAGCGAGTTTTAACTAATCGTTTGCGAGACGAACCGGCCCCAGTGGCTCGAATAATTCGTTCTTCTCCTTTTTGGGGTAATTGCTGTTTGAGTTGAGGTTGAAGGTAATTAGCGATGGCTTGGGCTACCGTTTCACTCACTTCGGGACTAGCAACAATATTGACTAACACGGCTTTTAAAGCTGACAATTCCATCATCTGCTCTAATCCCAACTCGAGTTGTTGAGAGAGCGAAGGACAATCAGAGCCTTCTTCTAAAATTAAACAATAATTTGGCTTTCCTTGTGCCTGAACAATTAAATCCCAAGTGGTTAAAGCCAATCCGTGACTATTACAAATAATCCCCACATTTCCCAGTTCATCAACACCTTCAAGCCAGTGTAAATCCACGACGGTTTCACAGTCTCTTAGCGCGTTTTCTTCAGCCGCTCCTTGTAGATAATCTTTTTTTGAACAAATTAAACAGGCTAACTCAGGATGACGATCTAGGGCGCAGTCATTGACAGAAATTTTCCCATCAAGCGCCATCACTTCCCCTTGAGCATTCACGCCTAAAGGATTAATTTCAATTAAATCTAAATCTTTTTCCCAAAATAAATAATACATTTTTTCGATAATGGTACTCACTGACTCAATGAGTCCTTCAGCAATGCCCATTTTTTTCACTAAACGACGAGCATAAAAAGGAGAAAACTCTTCTTCGATGACCACCCTTTGCATATACTCAAGTAAGGCTTCTACATCCATACCTCCTTTAACCGAGCCTAACAGCACAGGACGTTGTAGCTGATAATCAAGAACCACTGCCAGAAAAAATTCTTCTTGAGCATCATAGCGGGCTTCGGCTAGGATCACCTCTGGATATTCTCCTAAAATGGGTAAACTAAAAATCGCTCTAGCGGCGGCTATAGCATCAATAGTATTTTCTACAAAGCGAATTCCTCCCGACTTTCCCCTACCGCCTGCCCGCACTTGAGATTTTAGGACAACCGGGTAGGGAATCTGTAGGCGTTTTAATTCTCCTGTATCATGAATGGGTTGGGAAGGTAAAACGGGGATACCGACTTCATCAAACAGTTCTTTAGCGTGATATTCAAGTAAATCCATAAATACAGTTAACTGTTAACAGTAATCAGTTATAAGTTATAAGTTATAAATTTTAACGGTACGAGCGTAACTAATGACTAATGACTAATGACTAATGACTTTTTTTCCATTGTTTTTCCACTTGATCAATGCCATAAAAATATTTCCAAAAGGCATCAGTAAACCAAGTGGGCATGACTCTTGTCATCATGGGAACAAAAAACCAGCCGCCTGTTGCTGCAATATAGCGAGGACGAGGACGACGGGCAGTCATAGCTCGCAGGATCACCTGAGCCACTTGTTGAGGAGTCCATCCTAACAAAGAGAGTTGTTGATCAATTGCTTCAATTTTAGCTAAAGCTGGTGCATAAAGATTTTTTTTCGGATCGGGAACCGTTTTTTCAATTTTTTCCCAAGCGGCTTCAAAAAATTCGGTAACTACTGGTCCGGGTTCCACCACACTAACTAAGATATTAAAAGCTTTTAATTCCATCCGCATCACATCGCTAAGGGCTTCTAGAGCAAATTTCGAGCAACTATACATCCCTCCGGCTGGAAAAGCCATCCGTCCCCCAAAAGAACTAATATTAATAATTCTGCCGCCGCCTTGGGAACGCATAACCGGGATCAAGGTCTGAACTAGAGTAAGCACACTATAAAAATTGACGGCAAACTGATGTTTAGCCGCTTCTAGTGGAATTAATTCAATGGGGCCCATTTGTCCATAGCCAGCATTGTTAACCACAGTATCCACTCGTCCAAAGTGTTGAACGGCTCCTTGGGCTAGGGCAATTACTTGTTCTGATGATGACATATCTGTGGTAATAACTAATACATCGGCACCGGCTTGACGGCATCCATTAGCCACTTGCTCGAGTTGTTCAGTTCGTCTAGCAGCTAAAACTAAACGGATACCGGTAAAGCGTTCCGCTAGAGTTTGGGCGAGGGCTGCGCCTATTCCGGCAGAAGCGCCCGTAATTAAAACAACTTGTTCCGAGAGGGGAGGAGTCTTAATCATGCTTAAAATAGCAAGGGATTCATTTAATTTAGAAGATTTCGAGGCCCGTTTACAACACCATTTAGAAGAAGTTTTCGGACCCTCGGTTTTGATCAATGTAAGCTGTGTGCTAAATGCCAATCATTTAATGATTTTTATCCAGACTGATAAATCAACCTCTGTTTCTCCTAACCAAGTTTTCGCAGAAATTAAAATAATTTTGCAAGACGAATCTTTTCCTCAATTTTTCCGAATTCAAATAGGTTTTATGGTTAATGATTATCAAGCTTATGAGCGAGTTTTTGCCCCCAATTTAAAGAGAGAAAAGCGATTATTATTGGTAGGAGCAACTGAGTTAAAACAGCATTTTTTTGCTCAGTTAAAGTCTAATCTAACTAACCAGTTAATAAAGAGGATAGCAGCAATTGGCTCAGGAATCATCTTGCTTTTGGGAGGTATTTATGTGGTTAGTCGTCCCTGTAGCGTTGGTTCATGTCCAGTAATTCCTCAATCTCAAGAAGTGGCGGCCCAAGCTCTTGCGGTTTTTGAGTCAAATTCTTCGCGCGAAAATATTTCTCTGGCTCAACAACGATTAACTGAAGCGGTTGAGCAATTAGAGAAAATTCCTTGGTGGTCAAATGATTATGCTGTGGCCGCTTCTCTACGGGTTTTATATCAAGCTCGTTTGCAGAGTTTAGAGCAGATTATGGCGGCTCAAAAAAAAGCGGCCCAAGCGGTAGCCATCGCTCAAAAAGCCCCTTTAGCGGCTATGACGTGGGGTCAGGTGAGACAGTTGTGGGAACAAGCACTCTCTAATTTAAATCAAGTCCCTCCTGAAAGTCCTTTTTTCTCTTTTGCTGCTGCTAAAAGCCGGGAGTATCAAGGCAATTTAATCAGTGTCAAACAACGACTTCAAGCCGAAGAAAAAGCTCAGATAATGGTATTAAATGCTAAAAAAGCAGCAAAAATAGCACAAATAAGGCAAAATAATGCTCAGACTGTCCAAGATTGGCAGTTAGTTTATGCTACATGGCAAACAGTCCTCAAGCGGCTTAAGGAAATTCCCCCAGGAACAACCCTAAGTGGGCAAGGAGAACAATTAGTAGAGACTTATATGCCCCTATTGACTCAAGCTCGTGCGCGATTAGAACAAGAAAAATTAGCTCAGAGGTATTACAATCAAGCGATTAAGCAAGCACAACTGGCGCTCAAATCTCAGCAGAGTAAACAATGGTCTCAGGCTGTATTTAATTGGCGCTTGTCCCTCACTTCCCTCAAGCAAATACCAGCCAATACCTTTACAGCTAGTCAAGCGCAACCTTTAATAAGTAATTATATGCTGGCTCTTAATCAAGCCGAAATTAATTTAAGAAATACTCTTAAGTTTCAAAAAATTCAGGAAACATTAGCAGAAATTTGTCAAGGTAGTGAAAATATTTGTAATTATAAAATCACTCAGAATATTATTAAAGTTAATTTAACTCCCTCCTATATGCAGCAGGTCTGGCAAACAGCACTACAAGCAAAAGCTCAAGCTAATATTCAAATTCAAATCGAGCTACTTAATCATATTTCTCGCTTAGAAGAAAGTTGGCAAGCCATTAGTAATAAAACTCAAAAAATTGTCAATATTTATAATCCTCAAGGAGAGTTAATGGTGAGTTATGAGCCGAATAAATAAAAGTTGAGTTTTTAAAAATTGTTGCAAATTTTACCGTAAACTTAACCGGATTTTTATAATTTAAAATAAAGCTAACGTTAATTTTTTAGTGATTTAATATAGCCATTCTAAATGATTTGTAAAATTTCTCTGCCCTTTACCTTATTTATGCCTCGTTTTTCCCGTTTAGCAACAAGATTTGTTCACAATGGGGAGCGGACTGCTATAGCTAATAGAGAATCTATAGAAAAATGGAGAAAACGCAACTTATATTATTATCAAGACTTGGAAAATATCTATAAATTTTTTGTTCAACCTGAATCAGATGTTTTAGAAATTGGTTGTGGTTTGGGATATTTATTAAATGCAGTTAATCCTCAATCGGGCTTGGGGATAGATATTGACCCTCAAGTCATAGAAATAGCTAGAGAGAAATTTTTAGACCTGAACTTTTCTGTGGCTCAAGCAGAAGCTTTTTCCCATGAGAAACATTTTGATTATATTTTACTGGATAATACTATCAGTAGTCTAAAAAATATACAAAAAACTTTTTCAAATATCCATCAAGTTTGTAAGCCTTCTACTAAAATAATTTTGACTTTTCATAATCCAGCTTGGGAAATAATTTTAAAATTAGCGACTTTTTTAGGACAGAGAAAGCCAATAAAAAATGCGAATTGGTTAAGCTATGAAGATGTCAAAAACTTGTTAATTTTAGAAGGATTTGAAGTGGTTTTTCATGGAAAACAAATGTTGTTACCTAGACGAATTCCGCTTTTATTTTGGTTGTTTAATAAAATTTTAGCTCCATTACCCATCATCAATCATCTCTGTTTAACAGAATATATTATTGCCCGAATTCAGCCGCCTTCATTCCCCGGTGAGCAAAACTTTCATAATCTTACCTGTTCAGTCATTATACCGGCCAGAAACGAAGCCGGCAATATAGAAAGTTGTATCACCCGAATGCCGGCTTTAGGAAAGCATACAGAAATTATTTTTGTGGAAGGACATTCTACAGATAATACTTGGGAAGAAATACAACGAGTTCAAGCGAAATATAGTCAAGAGTGGGATATTAAAATATGTCAGCAAAAAGGACAAGGAAAAGGCAATGCTGTGCGGGAAGGATTTGCCATGGCCACTGGCGATATTTTGATTATTTTAGATTCTGACTTGACCGTTATTCCAGAAGATTTAATTTATTTTTTTCAAGCGGTGGCTTCAGGGCGTTGTGAATTGGCTAATGGATGCCGCTTAATTTATCCGTTAAGTAATCAAGCAATGCCTTGGCTAAATCGAATCGCTAATCGTTTTTTTGCTTGGCTATTATCTTATTTACTAAATACTAAAATCAAAGACTCTCTTTGTGGGACTAAAGCTTTATCTAAAGAAAATTACCAACGAATTGCGGCTAACCGCTCTTATTTTGGTGATTTTGATCCCTTTGGGGATTTTGATTTATTGTTTGGTGCGGCTAAATTAGGGTTACAAATTAAAGATATTCCTGTAAAATATTTTCCTCGAACTTATGGGCGTTCTAATATTCATCATTTTAAGGAGGGTTTAGTTCTCTTAAAAATGTGTTTGTATGCGGCTAAAAAAATTAAATTTCGTTAATCTCAAAAGGGGGAGCGAAAATGTCAGAAGAGATTTTAAAAAATCATCGCGCTATCTGGGAAAAAAAGCCTATTATCCGAGAACTATATAGACGCTGGTATGAAGAGATAACGACACAGTTAAAGCCAGGAAATACACTAGAATTGGGTGGAGGAACCGGAAATTTTCAAGAATTTTATCCCAATGTTATCTCTACTGATATTATGCCCTTACCCTGGATTGATGTAGTAGCTGATGCTCAAGATTTGCCTTTTGAGGAGGAAAGTTTTGATAATATTGTCATGTTTGATGTGTTGCATCATATTGAAAATGTCACGCTATTTTTTAATGAAGCTTTGCGAGTGCTGCGTCCGGGTGGTCGAGTCGCGATGATGGAACCTTATATATCTCTAGTCTCTTGGCCAATTTATCATTTTTTCCATCCGGAACCTGTGGACTTTAAGCAAAATCCTTTAGCTTGGGTTGAACCTTCTCAAGACCGAAAACCTTTTGATGCTAACCAAGCTTTTGCTACTATTTTATTTGAAAAAAACTATAATTCATTTAAAGAAAAATATCCCGACTTTAAGAAAATTTATCATCGTCGTCTAGCTTTTTTTGCCTATCCTCTTAGTGGTGGATTTGAAAACCCCTCTCGGTTACCTATTAAGCTTTTAAAGCCGGTCTTAGCTTTAGAGAACGCGCTCTCTTTTGCCAGCAATTGGTTTGCTTTTCGGGTTTTAGTCGTTTTAGAAAAAAAATGAAAATCCTACAAAATTTACTTTTATTAATTTATAGTTTAGTTAACAAAAGCGGACTATTCAAGAGAATTTGGTTGAAAAAAATCTTTTATTTTGCTTACTTTCTCTATAAACAATATTTTGAAGACCCTTTTTTTGGACTAACTCAAAAATATCCCGAACTTTTCCGAGGCGGCCATATTTTAGACGTGGGAGCTAATATAGGTTACACTGCCACAATTTTTGCCAAAGTGATTGCGCCAGAATTTAAAATATATGCTTTTGAACCAGACGAAAAAAATTTTAATAGTTTGCAAGAAATTATCAAATTTAATCATCAAATAGAAAAGATTATTGCCATTCAATCAGCCGTTGGAGAAAGAGAAGGACTCGTCAATTTATGGCATAATGACAACCATCATGGGGATCATAAAATTGTTACTCCAGAATACCAAAAAACCGGCATAGACTTGAAAAAAGTTTCGGCTGTTTCTATTTGCTCTATTGATCATTTTGTCGAGTCTAGACTAGAAAATGCGGCAATCAAATTCATGAAAATTGATGTTCAAGGTTATGAATTAGCAGTTTGTCGAGGAATGGAAAAAACCCTTATGGCTAATCCAGATGCCATCATTGCTTTAGAATATATGCCCAGTAGTCTGTCTGAGTTAGGTTTTGATTCAGCAGAACTTCTACAATTTTTTAGAGACAAAAATTATTATATATATATCCTTTCCCAACGAGGAAACCTAGCAAAAGCCGACAGAAAACTCCTAGATACTCTAGTTAAAAAACGAGGATATATAGACCTACTTCTCTCTAAAAAAGAACTGAGAGAAAAATCCTCTTTATAGACCTCTTGAAAAAGCCGCAGTCCAAGGAATTCTTCTTTGCTCCTTTGCGCGAAACCCACTAAACTTTAATCAATCTCAATGCCATCACCAAAACTTTTACTTTACTCAGCAATTATTTTTCTGTTTGGACTATTCCTTTACTCAGGAGTATTAACAATAGGAATACCGAGTCTAATTTATCCCCTCTTATTATCCAATGATTCTACCTTTCTTTTTATAATCATTATTCTAGTCTTATATTTAGCTTACCGTCCCTCGGGATGGATAGGAGTATTAAGCAGTTTTAGCACCACGCTTGTGATTTTTAGTATATTATTATCAAGTATTTGGCGTAGGGCCGAGAGTAGCACTTTTATTCTGGGTGGATTATTGCCGGTTAGTGATGCTCAAGACTATTATGAAAGCGCCCTACGGTTATTAGAAGGATATCCTTTTTTAGAAATAGCATCGTGGCGGCCTTTAGCTCATGGAGTATTAGCGACTCTTTTAGGAATAACAGGGCAGAATTTACAAGTCACCTTAGCGATTTTTGCCCTAATTACAGCGATTAGTTGTTTTTACTTTACTCGTGAAATTCGACGAACTCACGGAACATTTATCGCTGTATTATCATTGACAATCATCATTTTATATTACCGATTCTATATCGGACGAATCATGACCGAAAACTTAGGGTTAGCCCTGGGGACAGTGGGGACAGCGCTGCTTTGGCGAGGTGCAACGAATCAGAAAATTAATTTATCCTTGTTAGGAATATTTTTACTTACCTTAGCCTTAAATACTCGTGCCGGAGCCTTTTTAATTTTACCGGCTTTGATTGGTTGGGGAACTCTATTTTTTCGAGGAGAATCTAGGTTTTCTAGTAAGTTTTTTTTGGGCGGAGTCAGTGTGGTTTTATTAGGGTTTATTATTAATTCTATTGTCTTCAAAGTAACCGCCGCTCCTGATGCTTTAAGTAATGGAAATTTTGCCTATACTGTTTATGGTTTAGCCGTCGGGGGAATGTGGGATAGTGTTTTACTTGATTATCCCGAACTCCTCAACTTAAATAGTGAAGAACGTCAAGATAAAATCTATCTATTAGCCTGGAAAGCTTTTCGAGATAATCCTTTAATTTTAGGCGGCAGTTTATTAAAAGCTTGGAAAATCTTTATTTGGGATAACTTTATTTTTTCTTATCTTCTCAGCCCTCTGCTAAATGGAATTTTAAAACTGTTAAGTCTGGTAGCTTTATTTAACTTTTATCAACAACGAAATTCTGCCATAGCATCCCTAATGCTTTGGGTAGCTGTTGGGGTATTAATCTCTGTGCCTTTTGTTCCTCCTTGGGATGCTTTGATAAGACCTTATGCCGCCACGATTCCCTTTTTTTCTCTTTTTCCTGCCTTGGGATTATCTTTTATTGCTCATCAATTTAAGTTAAATTTTTTCTTAAAAACGCCTTCAGATAAAACATATTCATTAGGTTTATGTATTTTTGCTATTGCTCTAGCAAGTTTGACTTTATTGGGACCTATTACCACTAAACTATTGAGTCAAGCGGCTCAATTTTCAGAAATCCCTTGTTCTGCCGCTACAGAAGCCTTATATTTTCGCAATAGTCCTGGTTCTAATCTTAATTTTCTTGCTGATGCCACTCTTAAACAAACGAATATCCCTAATATACGTTTATCGGATTTTCGAGCCGCAGCATCATCGATTCATCCCTATTATCAAAAAATCGCCGAAGAACTGACTCAAGTCAATCCCAATACAACTTATATTCAAAAAATCAATTTAAAAAACGGACAAATGTTCGGTTTAATTATCAATAGTGAACAGCTTACCCAAAAACAAGGAATAATAGCTGTCTGCGCTATCAAAAAAACATCGGTTAGACGACAAATCATGAATAAAACTTATTTTGATTTATATGTCAGTAGTCATTAGTTATTAGTCATTAGCGATCTCCTGTCCTTATGGTGATAAGAAAAAATTATAAATTGTAGGGTGGGTTAGGTGCGGGGATGATTTGGATAAAAAACCGATAATATTTGATCCGCGCCGTAACCCACCAAAAATACTTTTGTAACACACTACTTATTGTTAAGATATATGTGACTATAGGATAGATCAAATTGCTTTTCTTAGTTTAGGGCATCTTCACAAAGAATTGGCATGACTCCGAATTTGATCAATATGAACCTCGATTTGCGGAAAAGGAATTTCTATTTTATGTTTAGAGAAGGTTTCTAATATTAAACAGCATAAATCACTAATAATTTGTTTTCTAGTATTGATATCATTTAACCAATTTATCCAAATCTTCAATTCAAAATTTAAACTTGAATCCCCGAAGTTAACAAAAAAAACGAGAGGAGCAGGATTTTTGAGAACTTGAGGATGAGTATCAGCAACTTGAAGTAAAAGTTCCATAACTTGTTTGGTCTTTGAACTATAGCCTACTCCGATAACGATCGAACAACTGACTAAGCGATCACTTCCTGTATATGTCGTTAAATCGGAGGTAAAAAATTTCTGATTAGGAATGATTTTTTCCGAGTTATCAGTTGCCATTTTTACAGTAGTCGCTCGAATACCTAACTTTGTTACCTCACATACTTGATTGTCTATACTAATAATATCACCCGGTTTTAATACTTTTTCAAATAATAAAATAAATCCACTAATAAAATTACTAACGACCTGTTGTAAGCCAAAGCCAATACCAACAGATAACCCCCCAGTAATAGCGGCTAAAGCCGTTCCATTCACCCCAATATAGCCTAAAATGACAACTATTCCCAGGGCAATCAAAAAATAGCGAATGAGTAATAAACTTGCTTCAAGTGAACCTGAATCTATTTGAGGCCGATTACCTAGAAAAATATGAACTAACTTTTCTAGAAAAATTACTACCGTCATCCAAAAATATAAACCCGCTATAAGAATAAATATATTGCCCAAAGTAATTGAGCTATTAAATAATGTTAAAACTGAGATTTGGGCTAATTGTTCTACACTATCATACAGATTAACAATCGTTCCTAAAATAAAAATACAACCCAAAGGTGCTAAAAGGCGATAATGGTATTCTCGGACGGCAGCCATAGAAAATGTAGCATACAAAGAAGCTAGGAAAAAGCGATAAAATAAATAAATACACATTAATGTTATTGCCGTCGTTAAAAGTCCCCTCGTATAATTTAGAGTAATAAAAATAATTTGGCTTAAATTAAGTGCTATGAGGCTAATAAGAGGAAAACCAAGTTCTTCTATAAGCATAGCTAGATACTGGCCCAGAGGTAATCTAGCATCATTCCAAATGAATGCTGTTGCTTGGGGGAAAGTTTTTTGTAACCAACGCCAAAACCATTTAGATAAAAGCCAACTGATAACTAAAGAAAGCGTAATGGCCAGTAATTGATGTTGAATGTCAGAACGTTTTAAAAAGAGAGTTTGCTTAATAATAACATCTGATAAGGTAGGTAAATGATTTTGGCTCAACATTTTTTATTCCTCTAAGCTGACTAGGGCATTTGTGCTTTGGCAATTTGAGTTAATTTAAAAGCGGCTTCTTCAGGTGTTATATTTCCTAAGAGTGCTTTTTTATATAAAATATTTGCCTGTTCAAAAATCGGCATGATTTTTTCCATAGCATTTATAGGAATAGCAACAGCAGTTTTCGATTGTTGTATTAAGGTTGCTTCTATTGGGAATATATCAGGATCTATTGCAACATTTTGAGTAATAGGAACAAAAGCCTGAGATTGAACAATACCTTGAATTTGCTGTTCAGGGTTAGCCCAAAATTCTGCTAATTGTAAAGCTAGACGTATCTCGTCTGGATTAGAACTATGATTCAACATGATAATTCTGGTATAAAGTAGAGGCGTAGCAGGTCTGTCTAGTTCAGATGGAAGAGGAGCAATACGTAAATTATCTTTTAATTCATTTTTTAAATCATCAATTTCAGTTGAGTTACAAATATAGTAAACTAATTTACCGTCAGCAAAAGCCGAATGAAGAAGATTTCGCTGTCCTATTAAAGTAAAGTTGGGCAAGTTTTCAGCTTTTTTGAGCCACTGTAACCATTTAGCCCAGTTTTGAAGTTTCACGGGCATAATTAATCCTTGACTATTAAACCATTGAGCATCAAAAATCCCCATTCCCCAAAAGGTATCTTCAAAAGTCGAAACCATACCCACTGAATAGCCTTTTTTAGCTTGTTCTAAAAGTTCTTCTAAGCGGGTCGGAGGTCGAATTAAACTGGTATCTTTTGTCTGCTGTGATGGTTTAAGTAACGCTTGGTTATAACAAAGCACTTGTATTTGAGAACCCAAGGGTAAACCATAAATTTTCGTCCGATAACGAATTTGTGTTAAAGTTTGGCTAAGGTAAACAGATAAATCAATATTTTTTTCATCTATCGGTGAAATTACCTCCGCTTTAATGAGGTCTGGCATTTCTTGAGCAAAATCAATAATTATACTAGGGCCAAGGCCGTCTTTTGCCTGTTTGATAAATTGTGATTTAAGTTGATTTTGAGGCCAATACTGACTAACAATTTGAACGCCTGAATTTAATTGTTGAAATTCTTGAAAAGAACGGTTGAGCATCTCGGCAAGGTGACCTTGAAAAGAATAGCTAATTAACAGTTCTCCTTGCTCATTAAAGATTTGAGCTAAAGAATCTAGACTACAAGAAGTTAGCAACAATAATAAGACTGTTATTAAAAATCTTTTGGTAAATTTTTTGATCATACTATCCTCAAGCCTTAGCTAAAAATGAAATGTTGCCGAGATAAATGGGCCATTGAGGTTTTGGGAATATCCATAAGCATTATTCCCGCTTCCCACTCGATAATTAATTTCATAAAAACGGTAAGCTAATTGGAGGGAAAGATGACGACGAATCCACCAATCTACTCCAAAGAAAACATTCCAACTATAATCGGTATCCCCGGCTAAACCAAAACCGGCATAATCTCCCCGCACCCAAAGGGTAAGAGGTTCGGAAATTTGTACTCCTAATTTTCCACCTACTAAAGGATCAAACCAGGTACGGCCTTGCTGAAAAGTTTCTTGAAAAGTTCCCTCAAATTTAATTAAACTACTTGATAGTTTTAGGTTAATTGTTTCATCTATTTTGATGTTAATATCATTGAGCCGAACACCGGCAATCGGTTGAAACCAAATACGAGGAAATGTTTGATTAGAGGGTTTATCAAGGTGTTCATACATCGGGAGATCGCCAAGATTATAACTTAAGGCAAAATCATAGATTCCTTGATCAAACTGTAATTCGGTTTCCGAATTTGAAGCGAGTTGTTGAACTTCTCTATTTTCTTGAAATTGTTTTAACTTATTAAGATATTCAATATTTTGATCCAGTACGGTTTTAGCATTTTGAATTTCTGTATCGAGTTGTTGTAAAGTTCCACTGTCTTGTAAAGCTCGCAGTTTTTGGATTTGCTGACTCGCTTGTTCTAGGCGTTCTCTTGAGGCGATTAAATCTTGCTGTAACTGTTGTAAATCTTCTATTTTGGTAATAATATTTTGAAGTTTCGTCTCTAACTTTTCCTTGGTATTAAATCTCTGTATATCTCGATTATTTAAGGAAAAAATATCTTGTTGTAAAGTTTTTAATTCATCAATTTTTTGACTGGCTTGTTCTAAGCCTTCTTTTGAAGAGATTAAATTCTGTTGTAACTGCCCTAAATTGTCAAGCCTTGTGGCAAATTGCTGCAATCGTTCATTTAATTCGGGTTGGATAGGAAATCTTTGTCTATCCTGATTATTTAGAGTAATAAGTTCTTTTAATTCTTGGCGGTCTAAGTTGATTCCTTCTACTTGCTGAAGATTGAAAATTAAAGCCTTGAATCTTTCGCCATCTTGACCGACAATATCTTTAAAATTATCAATTTTTTCCTGTATTTCTCGTAAAGTTTCAGCATCTTGAGCTACAGTATCTTGGAAATTTTGAACTTTTTGTTTTAATTCTCGTAAATCTTCAGCATCTTGACTGACAGTAGCTTTAAAATTTTGATATTTTTGATCAAGTTCTCGTAAAGCTTCAGCATCTTGACTGACAGTAGCTTTAAAATTTTGATATTTTTGCTCTAATTCCCGTAACGCTTCAGCATCGATACTTGCTGTTTGTTTAATAGTCTGTATTTTTTGTTCGAGTTCCCGTAAAGCTTGGGCATCTGCACCCGCCGTTGCTTTAAAATTCTGAACTGTTTGTTCTAAATTTTGAATAGCATCACTTTGTTGTAAGGTTTGTAATTTTTGCAAATTATCAACGTTTTTATCAAGTGAATTAGCTATTTTTTGAAGGTTTGTATTAACATCTTTACTGAGTAAAAAATTTATAGCATTAATAGTATTAGGAACTCTTGAGCGGGTTCTTGCCATACTATCAACACCTTTTAAACTGACATAATATCCATCCATAATAAAACCCAAACGACCTTTCCAGGCTTCAACGCGACCACTTGCCGTCATTCGTAAATCATCAAGTAACTCTCCTAGAGATAGGCTATAACTGACGGTACGTCCCCTGGCTGTTGCTGTACCATAAGCCGTAACTGGAATGGTGGCGTAAGGCTGAAAGCTAAAATGCCATTTATCTTTTTCTTTCTCGGGTTTATCTTGTTCGGTTTTCTTGGGAGATTCGGGAATATTATTAGGTGTGCTTTCTTGAGTAATTAAAGTTTGTAATGTAGCAAAATTATATTCTGAAATACTAGATACTCCAGCTAAATCTGCGGCACAAGAACTATTGGCAGATAGCGGTTCTTCTTCAATTAGAGTAAAATTTCGACAGGAATTAGAATTTTCAATTTGGAGTAAAGGTTTTGAAAAAGTAGTTAATTTTAGGTTTTCATCTTTATCCTGTTCAAAAGGAAACTCTGAGATAGAGTGACGATTTCTCTCGCCAGAGGGAGTTATTTCAATAGGATTAGCAAGGGCATTGGCAGTTAGCAAATAGCTACTGGTGAAGGCTAATCCCCCACAGAACCAGGGAATTAAATAGATTAATGGCTGTAACCGTTTATTCATAATTGTCGCTCCTCACAAATTTTAACTAGCTATTTAGGAAAAATTTAGTTTTTCCTTCAGTGGATATTAATTAAAAATTTGCTCAACTTTTGACAGGATAGCTATTCAAAACTAATTAATATAGAGCAGCAAAGAGTTATATAGGTTATAATATAGAAATTTAAAAAAACTATTTTAATACACAATTATAAAACATTAATGGCGTTCAAAAAATCCAAATGCCTAAACTGCTCCCTTTGATCTGTCTTTTAAAAAAAACTGTTAATTGCATCACAAACCTTTGGGAAAATAATGAGACTCAAAAATTTAATATACTTGTACTACTTAAAGAAAATTTATAGGTACTTTTACAGCTTTGTAGCTTAACCTAGTCTTTTCTGTTTTAGATTTTACAAGTCCGTACAGACATCACAGTATCAAAAAATGGCAACTTGGCAAAGTCATCTGTAAATTAATTTAAACTATTTGACCACTTTCAAAAGATAGATTTATAGTTTAATCAGGAGTTAATAGAAGATTGTTATAAAGAAAACATAAATGTTTGAAACGCAGCTAGTGGTAAATATGTAGTGATTTTATGAGTAAAGAAGGAGAATCATGAGAAATGTTGTTTTATCAGAAGAACAAGCCTTTCAACTGGGAGTTGAAGCCTATATCTACGGATATCCCCTTGTCTTGATGGAGGTTAGCAAAGCCCTATTGACCTCCGTCGCCACCCCAGAAGGAATGAAAGCCCCCATTAACCAGTTTGCCCATTTAAGAGCCTTTCCCGATGCCTCCTTTACTGCGGTTGTCAGTCCCAACTCCGATACACTTTACTCCTCAGCTTGGCTTGATCTTTCAAATGAACCGATGATTTTGAGTGTTCCCGATACGGCAGGGCGTTACTATCTGATGCCAATGCTAGATGCTTGGACAAACGTTTTTGCTTCCCCTGGCAAGCGGACAACGGGCACAGGAAAAGGCGATTTTGCCATTGTTGCTCCGGGTTGGACAGGAGAACTGCCTGAAGGGGTACAAAAAATCCCGTCTCCGACTTCTCTGGTTTGGATTATCGGACGAACTCAGACAAACGCAAAAGCCGATTATGAGGCGGTCAATGCTATCCAAAACCAGTATCAGTTAACGCCGTTGAGTCAATGGGGCAAACCTTACCAACCTCCGACTAGCGTACCCGTTGCCAAGGGAATTGATCTTCAAACTCCCCCCGTTGAACAGGTGAAAAACCTCGACGCAGCTACCTTTTTTAAACAAATGTCTTCTTTAATGAAAAACAATCCACCGGCTCCGGAAGATCTTGAAATGGTGGAGAAATTGGCCAAAATTGGCATTGTACCGGGAGAAGATTTTGAGCTTCAATCCCTGACCCCAAGTGTCATTAAAGGGTTATCGCGCAGTGTTCAAGCCGCACATGAACAAGTCGTTGCCGCAGGCTCGAGTCCAAAAGCAGAGGTCAAGAACAATTGGTTAATGACATATAACTTGGGGAGCTACGGAACGAACTACCTTCACCGTGCTGGCGTTGCTTGGGTTGGATTAGGCGCAAATTTGCCTGAAGATGCTATCTACCCCCTGACGCGAGTCGATGAGGCAGGCAACCCGTTAACTGGAGAAAATCGCTATGTTATTCATTTTGAGTGCGATCAAATTCCGCCGGTCAACGCCTTCTGGTCAATAACAATGTACAATAATCAACAATTTTTTGTCGATAATCCCCTAGACCGCTATGCCATTGGCGATCGAGACCATTTGACCTACAATCAGGATGGTTCTCTCGACATCTACATCCAACACTCATCACCCGGCAAAGATCAACAGTCAAATTGGCTTCCGTCACCGCAAGACGATTTCAATCTGATCCTGAGACTTTATTGGCCTAAAGCACCGGTATTAAACAAACTTTGGTCGCCACCCCCAGTAAGACGAATTTCTTAAACATTCACCCTTTGAGCGAACCCTATCAGCCGCTAACATAGATGTCTATGCTAAGAATAAAGTCTAAGCGCCTTAATTATTCCAGAAAAATCTCTCTGTACAAGAGGCCTTACAATTTAAAAAAAGCCTTTTAGGATAAATTTAGGTGTGAGAGAAGATAACTGGCATTCCCTAAGCATATTTTCCTTTTCCTTTGTAGCAGTGGCGATGGTGTACCACGTCACCAATAATTTTCCCGCTCAACCTCCCCAACTCAACAAGAGTGAAATTGCAATTAACTCAGAAACAATTTTAACGAACAGTCCTCGTAATTTCCGCCCTCAAACTCTATTGGCTCAAAGTAACCTTTCTGAGCTTCAACAAGGCAATGAAATCAGTATTAATGGGCGTAAATATTCCGTTGCTTGGAGTCAGTGGCAAGAAGGAACATCCACAAGAATAGGAATCAGTGATACTGGAGTCATGAATATTTTAGGAGTGTATTTATTAAGCACCCGTGATCCAGAAATTCAGCCGGTAGTGTGGTTTAATAACGATCCGAATCAACCCACAATTCTCAAAGCTAAATTCATTGCACCCTATCGCTATTTAGACCTTACCGATATCTTACAAACGGCTGGAACTGAAATACAAGCTGTAGGCAATACCCTAAATTTAAACATCCCACCCGCCCAAATTCAAAACATCCGTCAAGGTGATCAAAGTTGGGGGAAACGCATTGTTATTGATCTGGATCGCCCAACATTTTGGCTCGTTAGTCAAGCGAAAAATGAAGGAGCCGTGCTTATTGAAGGGATAGCAAATTCCCAATTAATGGGCACTTATCAACCCTTACCGATAGCTTCTCCTAACGCTTCTAGAAGTACGACAAATGAGGATGATCTCGGCACAGGATCTAATGCTAAATTTGACCCTCAACTGTTTTCTTTAACCGGCGAAAAAACCACCACCAAATTATTATTAAATTTACCCACTGCTTACGGAATTCGGGTTTTTAGTTTATCTAACCCTCCTCGCCTTGTGGTAGATGTTCGCCCGGATGAAAAAGTGGAACGGGAAATACAATGGACTCCTGGAATTGTCTGGAGACAACAAATAATTACAGCTAAAGGAGATTTATTTCCGGTTACTTCGCTCTTAATTGATTTAAATACCTCTAACATTTCTTTTAAACCCGTCACCTCTAATGCGAATAGTCTAGAAGGCACTGCCCCTATTGCCGCTACAGCTAGAATAACGGGGGCTTCTGCTGCCATTAATGGAGGATTTTTTAACCGCAATAACAAGTTACCCCTAGGCGCAATTCGGAGTAACAATCGTTGGCTATCTGGGCCAATTCTTAACCGAGGAGCCATCGCTTGGAATGAAAAAGGAGAGGTAAAAATAGGTCGTTTGCGTCTGCAAGAAACTTTAACCACTAATAACGGAAATCAGATTCCCATCGGGTTAGTTAATAGTGGATATATTCAAGGGGGAATGGCGCGTTATACCCGAGACTGGGGCAGCTTTTATACGCCTTTAAGTGATAACGAAATAATTATTACTGTTGAAAATAATCAGGTTATTGAACAGCGACAAGCATCCTCTGCCGCACAAAATCAGTTTCCCATTCCGGCTCAAGGTTATCTATTAATTATTCGTAAAAATGCTGTAGCGGCTTCGAGTTTGATCCCCGGAACACAAGTTAATTTAAATAGTGCCACTATTCCCCCTGAGTTTAATCGTTATCCTCAGATTTTAGGAGCCGGTCCTCTATTATTGCTCAATGGGCAAATTGTTCTCGATGCCGCCGCCGAACAGTTTAGCAAAGGGTTTCAAGAGCAAAAAGCCTCGAGAAGTGCCATCGCTACCACTCGAGGAGAAAAATTAATCCTAGTCGCTGTTCATAACCGAGTAGGAGGAACAGGTGCTACTTTAGCAGAATTTGCTCAAATTTTACAAGCTTTAGGGGCAGTTGATGCTTTGAATTTGGACGGGGGAAGTTCTACTTCTCTGGCTTTAGGAGGTCAATTAATTGATCGCTCTCCGGTAACAGCCGCTAAAGTTCATAATGGCATCGGGGTTTTTATTAACCCTAAATTTTAATGACTAATACTTGCTGAGTAATTAAAGTAGAACTCGGCTTTGTTTAAATCCACATTGCCCCCACTAATAATGACACCTACCCGCTTTTGTTGGGCCGAAATGAGATGTTCTAATAAAGCGGCTGCGGCTAGAGTTCCAGTGGGTTCAACAACAATTTTTAGCCGCTCCCATAAAAATTTCATTGTGCGTCGGATAGCGGCTTCACTGACCGTGACCATTTCATCCACATAATGTAAAACTAAAGGAAAAGTTAGCTGACCTAAAGAGGGTGTACGCGCCCCATCGGCAATGGTATCGGGGTTATGAATCGTCACAAGGGTGCGGCTATAAAAAGAACGAGTAGCATCATCAGCCTGTTGTGGTTCAACCCCAATTACACGACAATTATTAGAAAGGGTTTTTGCGGCGATAGCACAACCAGAAAGTAAACCCCCACCCCCGCAACAAACTAATAATAAATCTAATGGTCCGACTTCTTCGATTAATTGAGCGGCAACGGTTCCCTGACCGGCAATGATATCTTGATGGTCATAGGGAGGGATAATGGTTAAATTCCGTTCTTGGGCGAGTTTTTGAGCAACTTTTTCCCGTTCGGTTTCGGAAGGTTGATAGAGAATGACTTCTGCGCCGTATCCTCGAGTGGCCGCTAACTAGACGCTAGGAGCTTCAGAAGGCATGACGTTCAACAAGTCTGCTCACACACAGAGGCCTCAACCTGATACTGAGTGAGCATAGCGTCTAGTATTTCTGTGATCGCCCTAGGCTGTTGAATCAAATTCCAGATCGTTGTTCCCACCGCATTAAGTCCGTAATACACGCCGGACTTCAGATGAAGGATCACGGTTTCATGATCTAATTCGGAAAATGTTTGTTCTTGAGCCGCCACGATCAGGGAATCTTTTGTTATCATAAGTTTTGAAGTTTTTTAGCTTCGTAAAATTGATTTTTTAATGCTGCCAGATCAAAAAATGGCAGCTTGTTTATTGGACAGTTAGAGTCACAAGGCTAGAAGTGCCTCAGATTAAGCTTTATAATCTTTTGAGGCTTATATGTTGCTCATGACTGAACTACATAATTAAATTGATTTAAATACATTGACTAACAAATAAACACAACTTCATTAAGTTTATCAAGATAAATTTACTTTTCTTAATAAATCCGCTTTGGCTATAAACATATATATATAAATACTATAGATTATGAATTATGTATTGGGAATTGATGGCGGCGGCAGCAAAACATTATGTATCCTAATGGATGAAAATAGGGAAATTCGAGGTCGAGGTTATGGAGGCTGTTCTAATTATCATTTGGTGGGTGAACAAAAAGCTTTCTTAGCAATGGAAACTGCCCTAGAAAAAGCTACAGAAAACCTCAATAAAATCGAAATAAAAGCCCTAGGTATAGGATTAGCCGGGGTATCCCGTCCCCAGGATTTTCAAGTTATACAAAATTGGGTTAAGGAATTACAATCGAGTGAAAAATTGCCGATAAAATGGAGCTTGTTGTCGGGGAATATCGTCATCTCTCATGATGCTTTAATTGCCTTAGTTGGGGGAGCCGCTAAAGCCATAGGAATTCTGGTTAATGCAGGAACCGGTTCGATTATTTTTGGACGGAATAAACGAGGAGAAGTGAAACGAGTGGGAGGGTGGGGACATCTTTTAGGCGATGAAGGCAGCGCTTATACCATTGCTATTCGGGGAATGAAAGCGGCTTTAAAAGGTTTTGATGGAAGCGGAGAAAAAACGCTTCTCTCAGCCTATTTTCAACAACACCTCAGTTTAGCCAGTCTAGAAGATCTAGTTAAAACAATTTATCAAAAAGAATGGGGCGTTAGCGAAATTGCTAGTTTAGCACCTTTGATCGATCAGGTAGCAGTAGCCGGAGATTTAGCGGCTCAAAAGATTCTAGAACAAACCGTTAATGAATTAGTTGAAGGCACAAAAATCGTTAAAAAAACCCTTTTTTCTGAGAGCGAAATTATTGAAATTGTGACAAGTGGCAGTGTGTGGCAGAGTCAATATCCCATCCGAGCAAGATTTCAAGCACTTTTAGAGCAACATTCCCCACAGATAAGAGTCATTCAACCTCGTCATGAACCCGCTTATGGAGCGGCTTTATTAGCTTTACAAACTTTTAACCCACTTGCTTAAATGACCGTAGCCTAGTCATATTAAAATATTGAAAAATCAATCTATAGACTAGCCTTGGAAAAATTATCTCAGCAACCCACCCTAAAAAACATTGTTTTCTGTGACTTTGATGGCACGATCACCGCAATAGAAACTTTTGTCGGAATGCTAAAAACATTCGCTCCTGAATTATGCGCTCAAATTATGCCGCAACTTTATGAGCGTAAGCTAACCTTAAGAGAAGGAGTCAGAAAAATTCTAGAATCTATTCCCTCCTCGGTTTATCCCGATAGTCTCACTTATGCTCAGGATAAACCTATCCGTGCCGGTTTACCCGAATTATTAGACTTTCTCGATCACAAAAAAATTCCCTTTGTCGTCATATCTGGAGGCGTTAAGGGAATGGTAGAAACCGTATTAGAACGACACCAACTGCTTGAGCGAGTGCTGGATATTTGGGCGGTAGAAATAGACACCAGTCAAGAATATTTTCAAATTTATTCACCAGTAGAAGGAGAGACAGAATTAGTGGCAAAAGTCGACGTGATGGCCAAATACTCAGCCGAAAAAACCATTGCCATTGGTGACTCTGTTACCGATATTAATATGGCCTTAAAAGCGGATCTCGTTTTTGCCCGTGATCGCTTGATCGACTATATGCAATCAGAAAATAAACCTTATATTCCCTGGAATGATTTTTTTGATGTGCGAGACTATTTAATGAAAAATCTATAATTTTGCCTTAAAAACATGACCAGTGATCTCCGTCAAGACTTAATTAATGCCGCGCGTCAATTTTACCAACTCGGTTGGATGGTAGGCACGGCCGGCAACCTTTCGGCTAAACTAGAGGATGGTAGTTTCTGGATAACCGCCAGTGGAAAAAGCAAAGGGCAACTCCAAGAAAACGATTTTGTCAGAGTTTCCCCACAAGGAGAGGTGTTAGAGTCTCCCCATCCTCAAAACCGTCCCTCTGCTGAAACGAGCATTCATCAAGCTATTTATTCTTTATTCCCTCAAGCTAATGCTTGTTATCATGTTCATTCAGTGGAAGCTAACTTAGTTTCTCGCTTCACAGAAGGGGAAATTTTACCGTTACCTCCTCTAGAAATGCTAAAAGGGTTAGGGGTATGGAAAGAAAACCCAGAAGTCGTTATGCCAGTCTTTAAAAATTACCTAGAAGTGCCTCGCATTGCTCAAGAAATTAGTGAACGATTTTCAGCAACGCCTCCTGATGTCCCTGCCCTTCTCATTGTCTATCATGGTGTCACCGTTTGGGCAGAATCTACCGAAAAAGCACAACATTATATAGAACTGACTGAGTATATTTTTCGTTATATCGTCGCTTCTCACCAACTAAGTCTATAACAAAAATTAGAATTTATTTCCGTCAAAATTTCTACATTTGTAGCTAAAACACTTTTGCTACATTTAAATTAGTACGGAACCTGTTCCGCACCTAGGTCGATTTTCCCAAAGTCAAAGTTAATATCAATTTGCCCTCATCTCTGTTATAAGAAACTAATTGATATCAGTCTAATAAAAAAATTGGGATAATCAAGGATTTTTTTCAATGGTATTGTACGCTGTCATTACTAATTATGATTGAAATGCAAGTGGCCTCCGTCGCCTTAGATATTATTACAAAAAACCCGAGAGTATTACTCAAAGATATTTCAGATAATTATTTTATTTCTATCGAAATTGGACAGAAGGAGGCACAGTCAATCATAGCAGCGATTCACAACCAGCATGGTCCACGACCCATGACTCATGATTTATTTGCTAATCTTCTAAAAGCCTGTAAATTGCCGCTTAAAGGAGTGATTATTCATGGTTTAGAAGAGAATACTTTTTATGCTCATCTTTGTGTTCAACAAGGAGAAATCACCCACGAAATTGATAGCCGTCCAAGCGATGCCATTGCTCTTGCGCTACGGACACATACCCCCATCTGGGCAACCGAAAATTTATTGAGATTAGCGGCAATCCCTATTGATGAAACCTCGGAAAATCCCGAACTCAGCAACTCAAAAACCGTTTTAAGGTCCGCTCAATTATTGCAGCAGTTAAAAGAAGCGATTTCTACTTCTGTTGACCTGAGTGACACAGACAAATTCGAAGCTCTTGAACAAATTGACACATTGATTCAAATTGTCAGCCACCCCAAAGATGAGAACCTCAAAAAAAATGCTAAGACAGCCATCAAAATTCTTTTAGGAACAGTGGCAATCATCCCTCCAAAAGCTAAAGTAGTAGAAGCTTATAAAAAGTTAATGCCCGAGATTTTATCTTTACTCTCTTTATAGTCATTGGTCATGAGTGATTAGTTTTTTCCCCTTTCCCCTATTTTTTTGTTCCCTATTGCCTATTCGCTTGAGAAAGATAGCGCCGCACTCCCTCACTCATCAAAGATAAACTAGGTTCAGATTGCTTGGCTAGATAATGCTCCGCCAATTGTGCCACTTGAGAACGCATGATAAAAGGAATATTTTTCAGGGCTTTATGGTCTATCTTCAGTTCGCATCGACTTTTAACAAGGGTTGTATTTCCTTGCTCAAAAAAAGAATTTATACCAGCCCAATGTACCGCTTCCGTAAAAGCATGAGTTCTAATACGCCACTCAAGGGTAAAATTAGAGGCTTTCCAGACATCATATTCTGTCCAAGTCAATAAATCTTCGTTTAGCCAGGGTTTTAGAAGACTGGGAATTTCTCCTACACCACGCAAAATATAGACACACTCAACCTGTTCTGGTTTTTCTACCCGAGACTTAAGCTGTAAATTTTTAATAGAAGGGACGTAGGGAACTAGATCAACTACATTATCTCGAAAGGTGGCATACACTAAAGAGCGAGGAAAGGGAATTTGTGAACTGACATCGATGATCATGATTTTTATAACCGTAAATTAAAACTGTTGGCGGCGCTTAATATTATTGGGCCGACGACGATAAGAAGCAGGAGGTTGATCACTTTCATACCTTAAATCTTCACTCACTTGAGTAAACACATCTCGTCGTAAATAGGGATACTCACCCACCCAGAGGTTATGTTGAGGAAGAAAAATATCAGTAATTTTAGCAATGGTTTGCAGGTCCGGCTGTCTAGATAAAACTAACCCCAGAGCAATATCACCCGGTCTAATTACCTTATGAATACGGCGCAGAGGGGCTTGCACAGTAGCGCGAAAGCCGTTTTGATCACCGATGGCGAGATTAATGCGGCGTTCTCGATTTTCCACGATCACTAATTGCCCCATTTTATCAACTCTTTCCTCTTCCCTAACTAATTCTTCAGTAATAAACGCATCTAATACCCGCCCTCGCCAAAAACCACTATAGGGAAAACGGCGACACTTTCCGTTACGGATACTGGCCCAGTATACGGGTGCCCATAACCAATATAACCCCGCGATGATGTCCAAAAGCAGCTTAATAGCCATTGCTCCGTCACCAAATAGCATTCCTCCTAACCAAGTCACGGTTAAAGCGACCACAGAAATGAGCAGTCGTCTTAAAAAGTCTTGCCAAGTGCCCCAATAATGGGCATACTGAGGTCCTGTGGCGATGAGGGGAATGATTTGCTCAAAAGTTGGGCGAGTGATGGGTATTAGCATAATGATGGGTTAGTGGATAAAAGGCGCTCTTGCAAAAGGAGAACAGCAAAAAGGCTCTGACTAATGACTACAATATCTTTTCTAACCGACAGCCATAACCCTCGGTTTCAGTCCAATGATGTTCTAGTTGTTGTTTGACTTTTAACTCTAAAAGCTCTTGTTTCAATCGCTCATTTTCAAGTTTTAAGGCTTTAACTTCTGCCTCTAACTCTGTTACCCTATCCACTTTGTTTAACTCCTGTTTAAAGGCATTTTTTAAGCCTTGTAACTTGGTTTCCTCTCTCATGGTATCAAAGTAAGTTGTTCCGTTCATTTCTATTGAGTGACCTAGACTTTGAGCTAGTTGGGCTTGGTTGATGCCTTGATTGTGCCCTCTGTGGTTATAGGCGTGTCTTAGAGCATGGGGAGTAAAAGGAATAAAGCGATTGTTACGTGAGTATTGAGTCTCGCCTCCTCCCATTGTTCCTAGCCGAAAATATCCACATATTGCGCTGGTCTTACCTTCTTTAGGAAACTTCCAATTAGGTAATAACTCCTCAATTGGGCAGTTCCTAATTAAGTCCCACTCTTTAAGCCAGTCTTTATCCGTAGGGCTTAAGGGCATAGCCATCCTATAACCTGTCTTAGTGTCATTTTTAATGGCTAGGATTTTAAGACTATTATTAATACTATTAATTGCTGGAATAACAAAGTCTTCACCTTGGTACTGTTCCATCGTATCTGAGTCGCTAGACTCGTCATCATCACTAACATCAACTGTTACCCAATCACCGTTTTTAAGGGTAACTGGCTTATCCCAGTTAGCTATCTGGAATACCTCATGAATCCTTAAGCCATAGATGGCTAATAGTTTGTAGATAAAGGTTATTTTTTGGCGTGCTTTCATGTTTGTTTTTCGCCCGCCACTTTTATGCTGCCCCTCTATTTCTCTCTTTATCATCGCTTGTAGATACTGTTCAATCTCTGAGTCAGTAGGGATGTATTTCTTAGAAGGTTTGGGCTTATTTTCCTTTTGAAGCTTGTCAAGAAATTTAGGGTAATCAATACAGTGGAAGTCAAGAAAATTCTTTACCCCTCTAATAGCTATTCCCCTATCTGCACTGTTAGGAGTAGTGCTTAGAATTACATCCTGAATTATCTTGTCAGTCAATGGTTTATCGATTGATTCAAGAGCGTCTAGCCATCTTTGTCGATGAAACCATGACTTGTTGGTTCCTGTCTTTAGTGATGTTTTTTCTTTAAACCACCAAGTTTTATACTCAGCCAGCAACTCTTTACAGGTTTTCTTCTTTTCAGGTTCCTGGGATGTTTCAATTGACTGCTTAGGTTTTTTGCCTAGTAGCTCATTTAACCATTCATGAGTATATGTGCCTGCCTCTAATTGGGCACTGACTAACAAAGCAATACGTTTTGCTTTCTCTAATCCCTCAAAGCTAAACCTTTCATTAACCCCCTTTTGCTGTTGCCCATTGAATGAGAACTGAACAGCTAAGGCTTGACCACTGACTTTGATGGTTGCCGTCTTACCGTGTTTACCGTTGTCCTTGAGAAACTGGTTAATAGTGGCTAACCGTTCTTTAAGCTGAAAGCTTCCATCAGTTGGAAGTTGCTCAGATTTTAGTTTTTGGGTACTCATGTATTCCTTTGTAAGTTACTTAACTATTACTTACTTAGTCTCTGAGCTTGGTTTTAGATTAATACTATTATTAATAGTATTAAGTAAGTAGCGGTTAGAGAAATTATAACACTTTTTCTAACCCATAAACTAAAGATTTGAGTTGAGTAACTTTACGAATGGCTAAAAGCACTCCAGGCATAAAACTCGAGCGATCTGTGGTATCGTGACGCAGAGTATAAATTTGACCCGGTGAGCCAAAAATTACTTCTTGGTGAGCAATTAAGCCCGGTAAGCGCACACTATGAACCCGAATATTTTCTCCCACAATTCCTCCCCGAGAACCCGCGATATTTTCCGTTTCTTCTACTTTAGCCGCGTTATAGGTTTTGCCCAATTCCGAGAGCATTTCTGCGGTTTTGATGGCTGTGCCGCTCGGGGCATCAGCTTTTTGGTTATGATGAAGTTCTATAATTTCCACATGATCGAAATATTGAGAGGCTTGCATAGCGGCTTGTTGCAATAAAATCATGCCCAGGGAAAAATTCGGCACAATTAAACAACCCGTACTGGCTTTTTCCGCAAAATCGGCTAAATCTTTAATTTGTTCCACACTAAGGCCGGTGGTTCCCACCACAGGACGAACTCCATAAGCGATGGCACTGCGAACATTTTCATAGACCCCATCTGGATGAGTAAAATCTACCATTACGCCTTGGACTTTTTCCTGAGTTGCCAGAACTAAAATACTTTGTAAGTCATCAATGATCGGCACTTCTACCGGTCCGCATCCGGCCACCTCTCCCGCATCTTGTCCCCGATATTTGGGGTTTTTATCCACTGCCCCTACTAAAATCAGATCTTTTGCCGAGGAAACAGCTTTTATCACTTCTTGTCCCATTTTACCGGCTGCCCCATTGACGACGACGGGGATCGGGGATTCATTGGTCATAATTGTTTAAACAATTTTTCATAAGCTATTCAGAGCAATTTTAAACTAGATGGGAACGACTACAAGCGAAATTTTTATGAAATTTATCGGCATTGATCTGGCTTGGTCATCTGGCTATACTGGAGTTTGCGCTTTAATTTGGCAAAATAATCAGCTTGAATTACTCGAACTCAACCATTTCCAAAAAGTCCATGATATTTTAATTTGGATCGATGATTTTATTGCGCCTACTGAAGGAGCGTTAATTGCTGTTGATGCTCCCACTTTAATTACTAATCACACCGGTATGAGATTAGCCGATAAACTCACTCATCAATATTTCCGCCGCTATCATGCTGGCTGTTATCCGGCTAATTTATCCCGTCCTTTTGCTCGGCAAACAGTCGCTTTTGGCTCGAGTTTAGAACAACGGGGTTTTCTTCATGCCCCTACCATTACTCCTCAACAAGTCGGACGTTTTCAAATCGAAGTTTTTCCTCATCCGGCTATGGTCAATTTATTCCAGTTAGAGCGAATTTTAAAATATAAAAAAGGTCCCTTAAAACAGCGTCAATCGGAATTAATTAAATTGTACAATTATATTGTCAAAAACTTAACTCATTATCAACCTAAACTCGTTTTAAATTTTACTTTTGAGCTTATTGATACATCTTTAAAACAGCCGCTCACCGGCAAACAACTTAAAGCCATCGAGGATCAACTTGATAGTCTCATCTGTGCTTATGTGGCGGCTTATTGGTGGTATTGGGGCCCTGAGCGTAACTTGATTTTAGGCGATGGTGATAGCGGTTATATTGTTATTCCTGCTCTGATTTCGGGGACTCTATAATTGTTAGGATCATCTTCGTCAGCGCGCGGGTGCAAGCATTGATGGACCGAACAATATTTTATTCTTTGTTAAATCCCCGATCGGTATTGATGGGGATACCCCACACCCCGCATCCTTCTTAACACAGAAGCTCGGAGAGCATGGTATAATCATCAAGATAATTTTCAGAGTTTAAGGAGTCAGATAATGAGTTTTAAATCATTGAATATAAATTCATTAACTCAAGAAAGTATTCACCAAACAATCCTTGACTTGTTAAAAGATGAAAACAAAGGATTATTACTTGAAATTGGAGCTTATAAAGGCTATTTAACTCAAAAAATCCAAAATGAAGGCTTTAAGGTGATGGCGTGCGATCTGAATCCTCAAAATTTTATTCCCAAAGAAGAAATTACTTGTCAAAAAGTCGATTTAAATAAAACTTTACCTTATGAAGACGAAACTTTTGATTATATCGTTGGTGCTGAAGTCATAGAGCATATCGAAAATCCCTGGCATTTAATTCGAGAACTTTATCGAATTACCAAGCCGAATGGTATTGTCATATTAAGCACTCCTAATTTACATAACTGGTATGTTAGATTGGGGTTTTTATTAAATTCAAACTTATATAATTTTGTATCTTCCTATGAAGAAATCGGTCATATCACTCCTGTTTTTCTCTGGAATTTAGAAAGAATGGCTAAAGGAAGATTTAAGTTGACAGAAATAAAAACTAGCCGTAGTTTCATCCCTAAACTAAATATTCTTCTCCCCTTTAAGGGCCTTGGGTTTGGTCAATGTGTTATTGTAAAAATGTTGAGAGAAGAGAACTTTTGTGAAGATCCCAGCTTAAAATGGTATAGTTAATGACTTGCTTAAAAAACTTGGCTAGACACGCTTATAATTGGGTTTGTTTATTGATGTGATCGAAGAGGTAATTCGTCAAACCCTTTTAGACATTATTCCACCATTACCCTAACTTGACCAATAGACTCGAGTTGCCGGCGAAAGCCAACCCTCAACAATGGATAATCTAACCCGCTTTGGCGGGTTTTTTGGTCTAGCTGTACTCTTGAGGTTGAACTACGCCCATCCGCTAGGCTCTTGTACTTTTTACAAACAAATAGAATATCATAAATACTATGAAAATCAGACCAGACATTCAAAACCTGCAACCTTTACTCATCGAGTGGCGAAGGCACTTTCATCAATACCCAGAACTCGGGTTTAATGAAGTGATGACCGCCGAATTTATCGCCCAAGGTTTGAGACAATGGGGACTCGAACCCATCACCGGCGTAGCTCAAACGGGTATTGTGGTCACCCTTAAAGGAAACCGTCCAGGCAAAACCTTAGCCCTGCGGGCCGATATGGATGCTTTACCCATCGAGGAAAATCAGGAACTCTCCTATAAATCAAAACATCCGGGGATTAGTCACGCCTGTGGACATGATGGACATATCGCCATACTCCTAGGAGTCGCTCATTATCTATCTGAGCATCGAGACTTTCCAGGAGAGGTGAAACTGATTTTTCAACCGGCTGAGGAAGGATTAGGCGGCGCTCAGGCGATGATTGAAGCCGGGGTGACTGAGGGAATAGATGCTATTATTGGCTTACACCTGTGGAATAATTTACCAGTAGGAACCATTGGGGTGCGTCCAGATAATTTAATGGCTGCCTCAGAGCGTTTTGAATGTCTGATCACTGGTAGAGGCGGTCATCCGGGAATGCCTCAGCAAACCATTGATGCTGTAATTGTCGTTACGCAAATTATTCAAGCTTTACAAACTATTGTTGCCCGTAATATTAATCCCTTTGATCCTTGCGTGATTACAGTGGGGCAAGTGGGAGCCGGCACCAGATATAATGTAATAGCCAGTACAGCCCAATTTAGCGGCACAGTACGCTATTTTCATCCTTATTTACAAGAATTTCTCCCTAAAAGAATTGAAGAGGTCATTCGAGGAGTCTGTCAAATTCATGGGGCAGAATATGAACTCCATTGGCATCGCACCAGCCCCACCGTCAAAAATCAGGCTCAATTAACAGAATTAGTGACAAAGATCGCAAAATATCGGGTAGAAATTCCACAAAATATTATTTATGATTGTCAAACGATGGCCGGAGAAGATTTTAGCTACTTTCAAGCCAAGATTCCGGGTTGTTTCTTTTTTCTAGGTTCTGGTAACCCTCAAATGGAGTTAAATTATCCTCATCATCACCCCCGCTTTAATTTTCAAGAAATTGCTTTGAGCTATGGCGTGGAAATGCTGGTAAGCTGCGTCGAACAGTTTAAAAGTGTGGTCTAGAATTGGACGGCGAACTCAGTTACCCTAGAAGGAACAATTCTTGCTATGCTGGCTAATACTGATGATATGACAAGCCGCAATGGAATGCGGACTGGGGGGACGAACTTGTCCGCCTCTAGGCTCATCAGTTGCTGATTCAACCATTAGGAGGAATTTTTTCGGGTGACCATTTTTCCTTGATAGGGTTATTAAGGAAGTGGCTAGACAACGATCGATTAGATGCCGCTAAGAGAAAATCGGGATGACATCTTTTAGGTACTGAAAAAAACTCTTAATATGATGAAAATGGTAGGTTAATATAGGGCAATCTCATGACCATAGCCGAGGAGTTAGAAAAAGAGTGGCGTTCTCGTCTGAGTAAAGAGGACATTAAACTGAGTGAAACGGTATGTAACAGTATCGTTTACTGGTTATTGGGGGAAGATACTCAAAAATTTGAAGATTTTAAGCCAGAGCAACTGAAAATTTTGGCTCAGGGCATGGACTATCGTTACCGCATTTTGCGACAACGTTATTTAGCCGTCAGTCCTACTCAAGCTTATAAAAATTTACTTAATCGTTTGGGTTCGGTGGTCACCCTACGCAATAAAATTCGCACTTGGGTAGCTTTGAGTCGAGACCGACAACGAGCGGTGGTAGATGTGCTACAAGAAGTTATTCAAGAAATGTTAAAAAATGACCGCTACATTCAATCACAAATTGAATGGATCTCTCAATGTACTAAAGATGAGCGTCTCAGAAATAGTATACTTTTTGCCACGATCGAAGAGTATAGCCTACGCCCGATTCGCAATCAACCGCTTTTGGGCTATCGCTTTGTCAATTACTTACGTCGTCAGTCTCGTGGAGGGATGACCCAAGTGCCCCAACAGGAGATGATCCGTATATTATCTGAAGAAATTGGCACCGATGAAGATGAATCTTCAGTCAGTTTATTAGATACTATGGCGGTGAGTCGCTATCAGGAAATTCAAGAGTGGGAAGAAAAACAAACGCTACGCCAAAAGGTTCAACGAGAATTTGAAGCTTATTTAGAAACTAAAGTGGGTCAACAGGCAGTAGATTGGCTTAGACTTTATTTAGCGGGACGATCTCAAGAAACCATCGCGGCTCGGCTCAATTTACCAATTAAGCAAGTTTATCGACTACGGGAAAAGGTTAGTTATCATGCTATTAAAGGATTTGCTCTCAAAGGCAAACCCGAATTAGTGGCCAACTGGTTAGAAATATCCCTGAGTGAGCATAATTTAGGACTCACTCCGGCTCAATGGGAAAAGTTTTGGCTCAGTTTAAGTTCTTTCCAACAACCCATTGTTGCCCTCTCTAAAGCGGGTAAAAATCCAGAAACCATTGCTCAAGAGTTGAACCTCAAAAAAAGTCAAATCCTCAAGGAATTGATTGATATTTATCTAGCCGCTCAACGACTACGTAATGATGACATTACTGAATGAGCAGTTAAACTCATGCTTGAAAAAGAGGACAGAAAAGGCTTTCAAGAATGTTACATTTCTTAACAAAGCTCTTTTTTCTTCAAAATAAATTCCACACTATTGATGTCTAAATAGTTAGATTCAGAGGCAATTTTAGTTAGATTTTTTACCACTTAGGATTTTTAGCTAATAAAGCCGCTAATTGTTCACTAGGAAGCGGTTTAGCAAAGAAATAACCCTGCCCATATTCACAACCGAGAGATTGCAGAATTTTCATTTGTTCTTCTGTTTCTATGCCTTCAGCAATAACATCTAACTCGAGATTATGCCCTAACATAATCACAGTTCGCACAATTTGAGCATACCTATCATGACTTTCTCCGCTATTCATACGACGAACAAAAGATTGATCAACTTTTAGAGTATCCACCGGAAAACGATGGAGATAACTCAAGTTAGAGTAACCGGTGCCAAAATCATCAATGCTCAATCTTAACCCTAAATCTTTTAGCCGCTTGAGTAACTCGATGGCGGCTTCCACGTCATTCATCATCATACTTTCTGTAATCTCTAATTTTAAACTTTTACGATCTAAATTGATTTTGTCTAAAATAAATTGAACCTGTTGCACTAAATTCGGTTGAGAAAACTGGCGGCTAGAAAGATTGACACTAATCATTAAAGGTGGGTTTTGAGGAAATTGTAGGTGCCATTCTTGCATCTGACGACAAGCCTCTTGTAAAATCCATTCTCCCAGAGGAATAATTAATCCGGTCTCTTCAGCAATAGGAATAAAATCTCCGGGTGAAATAAATCCTCGCTTCAAAGAGTTCCATCGTACTAAAGCTTCTACTCCGGCTATTTTCCCAGTTTTTAGAGAAACTATCGGTTGATAAAATAATTGAAATTCGCTATCTTTTAGTCCGCGCCGCAAATCACTTTCTATCTGTAAACGTTGCACCACAGGTTCACGCATTCCTGTAGCAAACATCTCATAACGATCTTTTCCTATATGTTTAGCTTTATACATCGCGCTGTTAGCATCTCGCAGTAATTCTTCTGCCTTAAAATTGTCTCCCCTACGAGTGTAAGCAATACCAATACTTACGCTGGTATAAATTTCTTGACCCTGCCAGTAAAAAGGCTGTGTTAAGAGTTTTTGCAAATCCTTGGCAATTTGAGCCGCTTCATCGATATCAACCAAAGAATTTAACCATAAGGCAAATTTATCTCCTTCTACGCGAGCGAGTTGCTCTTTATTATTCACTTGTGTTTGAAGTCGCTGGGCTATTTCTCGTAGCACATAATCTCCTGCCTCATGTCCCAATCCTTCATTAATCATTTTAAAACTATCAAGATCGAGTAAATAGATGGCAATTAATTGTTTATAGTCAGATTTTTGGCGAGGGTTACTTCGCTGAAGTTTTTTAATAAATAATCTCCGATTCGGAAGATAAGTTAAATTATCATAATAAAAATTTGAGAAAAATTTAGAAATTAAAACGAATATTCCTGTACTAACTAAGCCGAAAATGGGAGGAATAACCGGAATCCAACCTGAAATGCTAAATACTAAAAAACCGATGCCCCACAATCCACCGATAGCAATTAAACCTGTTCCCATAAAGTATATGGGGGAATTTAAACGCCAAACGATTAGACCACCTATCAAAGACCAAAACCAAATCCAGACAAATTCTCCCCACTCAGGGAAAAACCAAAATTGGTGCTGATTATCTAAAACTGTGCTGAGAATTTGGCTAACCATTTGAGCATGAATGACTACCCCAGGCATAAAGTAATCGTTTTTCTCGCTCTTACTATAAGGCGTGGCAAATAGGTCTTTTGCACTGGGGGCGGTAGTACCAATCAAAACTATTTTATCTTTGACCCAATGCGGCTCGATTTTCCCTGAGAGGACATCAGTTAAAGAAATTTTCTGAGCTATATTACGGTTAGTATCTTTACCATTATTTGAACGGTATTTTAGTAAAATTTGCGTTCCAACAGCTTCATCAGGACTCATCTGATATCCTCCGGAATCGGCTTTTAAACTTGGGAATACTGTTGAACCGATTTGGAATGAGTCAGCATCAACTTGAAAGGGATGCTGTGAGTTTAAATATTTTAAAGCTACTTTTAGAGCAAAGGAATAAAATTGTTGTTGATCTGACTGCACATAAAGTAAATAGCGGCGCAATACATTATCAAAATCTATGGGCAAATCAGCAAAAGCAATGCGGTCTTCTGTTACCCCATCAGGCGGCGGCAATTCATAATTGCCTTTATCACCAGCTTTATATAGACCAATGATATTATCTTTTGCCAAAGCCTCTTTAAGAGCCGCTTCTCCAGGAGGGTGAGGCACATCTCGAAATAAATCTAGACCAATAACTTTAGGCTGATATTGTTGTAGATTTCCGAGCAGTTTGGCGATTGTTTGATCAGTTAATGGCCATGTTTTTTGGTCTCGAATATCTTTTTCTGTGATCTCTACAATCAGCAAGCGGGGATCAGGCGGGGATTGAGGTGATAAAGTGACCATCTGATCATAGCTCTGTAGCTCTAGGGATTCTAAAATTTTTGCCTGCCTCATGCCGATGATAATCCCCGTAACCACTAAACTTGCTAAAACAGTAAAAGAAACTTGAGACAATTTGGTCTGAGTTTCAATTCCTGCTTTTTGCCAAGAAACTGTGGCTATAGCCACTAAAGATTGTATTTTTTGGGGAAGCTTAACTTTCACTGTAATTGTGTTGAACTAGCTGGCTTTCTTATGGTCAAGATTCTCGAAACCGCTCTCCGAGGCTCAAGAGCCAAAAATGACTATAGTCTCTATCATAATGCCCTCAGAAGAAGCCCTGCTATTAATTTTTTTTGGCTTTGGTTGCTGAGCGGCATTTTTGTTGACAGTAGCTCTATTACTAAAATAACAAATCTATTTGAACTCTGAGGTGTTTTATTGACCTTGCGGTTTTTCGGGCAAAGAATTTACTTAAAGAACGTTTGGAAAAGGTAAAAAAATTAATAGGTCTCCGTAAAACTACGTAATTCAAACCGAGTTTTCTAGAAAAAAAAACCTATGCAAATGTGCTTAATTCAACGTATAATAAATATATAAAAGTATATTTGATTAGGTGGCTTAACTATGAGTTAGAAGCTCTAAGACTATACAATCACCTAAGATAAAGGAAAATTATTATGTTTAAAACTCTCAAACCCTATAAGCTTTTAACACTCATCAATTTAGCTTTATTCTTGAGTTGTGCTGAGTTGCCCTTAGCCGAGCAAGTCAGAGCTAACAACAGCAATAATTCTTCTCATATTTTTCCCGTGCGACGAGTAGGAGGAGGAACCCGAGGGGAATGTATCCAAGCTCAAGCAACCTCTTTAAATGGCTCATCGCTGCCCTGTCCTTCCTTGATCGCTTTAATTCCTGAACAATTAGTCATCACCTCTTCTGTTACACCCACATTACTCTTTTATATTCCTGCCATTGGGAATTATGAAAAAATACAGGTAGAGTTTATCTTACGCAACGAGCAAGACCAATCAGTATCCCAAGCCAGCTTTACCAGCAGTGGCCAAGGCGGCATTATTAGCTTTACCATTCCCAAGTCACAAAGCTTTCAAGGATTGAAAACCGAGCAAAATTATCATTGGTATCTATCTATTATTTATGATTCCCGTGATCGCTCCCATGATGAGGTAGTAGAAGGATGGCTACGTCATAGACCTCTAGAAACGGCCCTGGCCTCTCAACTAGCTTCTTCTACACCGCTAGAACGAGTACAGTTATATCAACAACATAATCTCTGGCATGAAGCCCTCTATACTTTAGCCGAATTAAAACGAAGTCATCCTGATGATCCAGCCATTGCTCAGATGTGGACAGGACTTCTAGGAGCAATAGATTTAAATATGGTGGCTAATGAACCGTTAATTAACCAAATTTCTCAACCGCAATGGAGTTTTAACACAAGATTATCGGACAAGATCACTTACCGTCCCATCTAGTTGTGCCGAGCGACCGTTAAAATTTCAAAGACTGCCAGAAAAACTCAGGTAAAGCTAACATCCGCCGCCAACGCCAAGGTTCCTGATATAACCGATAAAGCCATTCTAAATTTGACTTCTGTAACCATAGCGGTGCGCGAGTTTTGTTTCCTGACCAAATATCAAAACTGCCTCCAACACCAATCCAAATAGCATCAGGACATAAATAACGATGTTGCTGAATCCACAATTCCTGACGTGGAACCCCTAAACCGACTAAAATTAGCTTCGGTTGTTTTTGCTGTAAAGTGGTTTGCCACTGTTGTTGTTCTTCTTCATTGAGATATCCATGATTGCTCAACAGGGAAAGTTTGGGCAATTTTTGTTGCCAGATTTGAGCCGCTTTCTCGGGAATTCCCGGCTTACCCCCATAAAAAGCAATGGAACAAGGTTGTCCTAGTTCTCCGATTTGTTGCACAAGAGATTGAGCTAATTCAATTCCTGGACACCGTTGCTGTTTTTGACCTCGTAAACGAAGATAAAAAATAATCCCGGCTCCATCAGGAATGACTAAATCCGCTTGTTCAATGATTTGCGCTACTGTTGGGTCTTGTTGAGCTAAGATTGCCATTTCGGCATTGAGAGTCACAACGTGAGTCCCTTGTTTATTCTCTAGGCGCTTGAGCAACCAAGCTGTATAGTTATCCAGAAGATGAACGGGTAAATTCAATACAGAAAAGGTTTTAGGGTTTTCTACGAGAGTTGGCAGCATAAATGAGGGTTGATAAAATTTAACGACTCATCTAAGAGTGTAGACCAGAGCAAAAAAAAAGGGTTCCGCTTTTTGGAACCCTGATTACAACATTGTCAACAAAAATTGTTCACCGATAACGGTTAACTGTTAACAATCACAGGTTCTCCACCTGCTAACGTTAGAGGAAAATGATGAGCATTAGGGGAGTGCATCGCTCTAAGTCCTAAATTAGCTCGGTTGAGCAAATCTGCATCAGTATAAATTGGATGTCCCTGACTATCGATGACAGATTGATTAAAATTGAAGCCATTGAGATTAAAGGCCATAACTCCCACCGCTAAGGTAGCAAACCAAATTCCCACCACCGGAACCGCCGCTATCAAAAAGTGAATCGAGCGGCTATTACGCAAACCCAGTCCAGGGAAGAGAAGACGACCTAAATAACCTTGATGTCCAGCCACTAAATTATAAGTGGTTTCTTGCTGACCAAATCTGTAGCCTTGGTTAATGGACTGGGGTGCGGAACTCGTTCCGCACTCTTGTTCAGTGGTTTCTTTAATTAAACTCGAAGACACTAAAGAGCCATGTACAGACGAGAGTAAGGCACCGCCAAAAATTCCGGCTACCCCTAACATATGTAACGGGTGCATTAATATATTATGGTCAGCCTGAAACGCTAACATAAAGTGAAAAGTGCCGCTAATCCCTAAAGGCATTCCTTCAGAAAAACTGCCTTGACCGATAGGATAAACTAAGAAAATTGCACTTGCCGCCGCAACTGGCGCAGAATAAGCTACAGCAATCCAGGGACGCATCCCTAAACGATAGCTTAATTCCCATAAACGGCCTAAATAGCACCAAATTCCGATCAGGAAATGTAAAATAATTAATTGATAAGGGCCGCCGTTATATAGCCATTCATCAATAGAAGCCGCATCCCAAATCGGATAAAAATGTAACCCGATCGCTGCCGAACTGGGAATAACCGCAGCACTAATCAGATTATTGCCGCTCAACAAAGAGCCAAAAATGGGTTCCCGTATCCCTTCCATATCTACCGGAGGCGCAGCGACAAAAGCAATCACAAAGCAAGCGGCAGCCGCAAAAAGGACAGGAATCATCAAAATGCCGAACCAGCCTACATATATGCGATTATTTGTACTGGTTATCCATTGGCAAAACAGTTCCCAACTATCACCAATGTCTAGTTCACGACGACCTTGAATGACACTACTCATAGCAATCGTTCCTCAATTGAACACGACAAGAAACTCGAATTTGTAGAGATTGCCTTGAGAATTTTAATTTTATTTTTCTCAATTAATTTTTATTCTAAATGACTCTTTTAATACAGCAGAGCTTTTTTTTTAAAACTTTTAACTTAAATAAATATCTTAACTTTTCTTCATTTCCTGTATTGTTTATTGATAAAACTTCATCAAGTCTCTGATTCCTGTTCATGGGTGGACTGAGAATTTTTAAAAATTTCTAATTCTTCGCGTAATGATAAAGGATTATAGCCTAAAGCCAAAGCCTGAGAACTATCTAAAGACACATCAGCCGGTCTTGGTGCGGCGAACGAAAGGTCCTTTTGCCGACAAGATTTAATCAGATCGATCGGAAGTTGTAGAACCTCTGCCATTAAAAGCCCAAATTGATAACGAGAAATTTTTTCCACACCTCCTAAATGCAATATTCCTGCAACCTTTTCTAAAGCCAATAAAAGTCCCCTAGCCGCCGTTGAACCACTAACCGGCGTTCTAAATTCATCGATAAATAAATTTATTTCTTTGCCTTGGTTAAGAGATTTAATCCAAGGTTGAATAAAACTTTCAGCCGTAGGGGAAGACAAACCGAACATTAACGGCATTCGACAAATGGCGGTTTTAGGATAAATTTTTCTCATTCCCTCTTCAGCTAAAACTTTTTGTTCTCCATAATAACTGATGGGGGAAACCGGATCAGTTTCTTTATAGGGCGCGTTTAAGCCGTTAAAAACCAGATCAGTAGAGGTAAAAACACAAGGGATATTATAATCAGCACATAAGCCAGCTATATTTAGAGAAGCCGTCACATTAATACGATAAGATTGCTCAGGATACTGTTGACAAAAATTCGGTTTAGACTGGGCGGCAGTATGAATAACTGCGGTTGGGTTTACCTCGGCAAAAAGTTGTTTAAGACTCGGAAAATCTGTTAAGTCAACAGGAATGAGGGTAACATCTTTGAGGGTGAGAGGATGAGCGCAATAAGTTCCATAAATATCCCACTCAGAAGCGGCAATTTTGCCAAGATTCCCACCGAGAAAACCACTCGCACCAGTAATTAAGAGTTTTTTCATACCCAGTTTATTGAAACACTATATCATTAACAAAACTATTTAGCTTCAGAGGGAAAACTGCCTGGACGAACAGCGAGAATTTTTGTTGATCCTTGACGGTTGATTGTAACTTCTAAAGTTTGTCCGATGGTACTGCTTTCCACTTGTTCTTGTACTTCGGTAGATGTTTTAACAGGTTGACCGGCCACTTCTTCGATAATATCACCCATTTTAAAGCCGGCTTGTTGTGCCGGAGAATTCTCCACCACTCGAATGACTAATACTCCTTTGTCTTGAGTAACTTTTATTTTCAACTCATCACTTTTATTAATCTGTTCCACTAACTCGGGTGTCAAAGTAACCATATGAATGCCTAAATAGGGATGTTCAGCTTTTCCCTTAGTAAATAGTTGTTTAGCGACCCTGGTAGCCGTTTCAATGGGAATAGCAAAACCCAAACCTTGAGCATTAGCTCGAATAGCTGTATTAATTCCCACCACTTCTCCAGAAGCATTCAATAAAGGTCCCCCAGAATTACCCGGATTAATGGCGGCATCAGTTTGAATAAATCGCACCCGTTTGTCAGGAACACCCACCTCACTACTGGTACGACCTAAAGCACTAATAATCCCTACGGTTACAGTATTATCTAATCCTAGGGGATTGCCAATAGCGATGGCCCATTCTCCGGGTTGAAGCGTTTCAGCTTTTCCTAAACTGACGGTAGGCAAATTGTTGGCTTGAATTTTCACCACCGCCACATCGGTCATATCATCGATTCCCACCACTTTACCATCATAAGTTTGGCCATTTTTGAGGGTCACTTTTACCTGAGTAGCACCTTCTACCACATGAGCATTGGTGAGGAGTTCTCCATCAGAGCTTATGATAAAACCTGAACCTGTGCCGCGTTCTACATATTCTTTAGGCATAGGAGCCTCATTGCCGAAAAAATGGCGAAATAGGGGATGTTCAAAGCCTTCAGGCACTTGTTGCGCCACTTCCCTAGCCGCATCAATACGCACTACGGCGGCTCCCACCTTTTGCACGGCCTTAGCAATAAAATTCAAATTTTCACTCGAAGGCGAATCCGAAGAGATAGCAAACGACGGCAGCACAACCGGGACTAACTTTTTGGAAGTATCTTGTGCCGAGGTGGTTTTTGGGTTGATTAAATACTGGCTTCCTAAAACCCCCAAACCCGTACCTACTGCCAATAAACTTAGAGAAACAGCTAATTGTTTGAAAGATTTACTCATGCTCATGGATCGCCCCGTCAGATGACTCCTTTTTCTTATTGTAAGCAACTTTTCCTAAAACTACCCTACTACCCAAATAATACGGGAGGGTGAGAGCCTCCGATTTCTAATCCTTAGCACCGCGAGGGACCCGATGAAACCCGACACGACAGAATTTATTCTGGCGTATCTTGAACCAACCGTCTAATTGCTTCTCTAATAAGCTCGTTGATTGACCTCTCTGTCTTAACTGATAAATCTTTTAGTTCTTTGTACTCCTTGTCTGAAAGCCTCAGATTATATTTTTGCATAATCCCAATAATACGTTAATATGGGATTATCTTAACACTGTAGGATGAAAAACTCCAGAACAAAAAACGCAGGGTTAAGAATCTGAACCATGACAACTAAAGATAGAGGGTTCGACTAAGAGGCTATTTATAAAGTCAATCTTAAGAAACGAGGCGACGCAACATTATCCTTGTCATAACTGCATAAATAGCGGCTTCACTCATTTCTGATAATTTTTCATAATCTTTACTCAAACGACGATACCAGTTAAACCAGCCGAACGTTCGTTCCACAATCCATCTTTTCGGTAAAACTTTAAATTTTTTGTCTGAACGCTTTATTACTTCTACTCTTGCTTGAATCATCAACCAAATAGCCAGAGCAAATTTATCACCACTATAACCAGCATCTACCCACATTAAAGCCACTTTTTCAAGCAGTTTGGGATTTTCTTCTAATAGTTCCATTACCGCCGTCGCCGCTAAGACTCTTTCTTGACCATGAGCTTCAGCTACAATTACTTTCAAGATTAATCCTAAACTATCAACTAATAATTGCCTTTTTCGGCCTTTGACTTTTTTTCCACCGTCAAAGCCATACACATCCCCCTTTTTTCGGTTGTTTCCACCGATTGGCTGTCTGCTATGATTACACTACTTTGCGGAGATTTCCCTACCTGTTGACGAACCATCTGCCGGAGGGTGTGATTGATTTTTTCCCAAACCCCCTTTTTGACCCATTTGCGATAATAACTATAGACTGTGGAGGGAGGAGGAAAATTTTTGGGTAAATATCTCCATTGGCATCCGGTCTTCAAATGATAATATATCGCATTACAGACTTGTCTAATATCTGTAGTACGCGGATGTCCCCCGGATTTAGCGGCTGGAATAAGTGGGGCAAGCAATTCCCATTCGGCATCAGATAAATCACTTGGATACAAGCAGATCGCTCCTCACTTTTGATTGCGAACAATTACCCAGATTAGATTAATCGTTTTTGGCCTATTTTTTTCTTGTCTTTAGATTTACTTTATAAACACCCTCTTAGAGGGTAGGGGAGATCAATTAGATGCAACGCCCTTGGAACATTCTATAATTTAATAAAAAAGCCCCGATGAGAATTGAATTAATCAGCAAAAATTAAGCAATCAAGACATTGAGGATCAAGCGTTTCTTGTGGAACCACCTAACATCAAAGGAACCCGTCGGGAACGCTCCCCCGAAAAACACCCTAAAAATCTCGCGCGCTCTCGTTTTGGGGAAGGCTATCCAGACGCGGCTACGGTTTTTCCGGTCTCGTCTACTTTATAGTTCGTTGTTGAAAGAGCTACAATAAACTAAATCCCATCTGACCAAAGTTAGAGAAAATAAAAATAGCACTGTATCAATAACCATGCCAGGTGATTATTACGAAATACTCGGTGTTTCTCGAGATGCCGATAAAGATGAGATAAAACGCGCTTACCGTCGTTTGGCTCGCAAATTCCATCCAGATGTCAACAAAGAACCCGGAGCAGAAGAACGTTTTAAAGAAATTAACCGCGCTTACGAAATCCTTTCAGAACCAGAAACTCGTGCCAGATATGACCGATTTGGGGAAGCCGGGGTTTCTTCAGGGGCAGGGGCAGGTTTTGATTATGGAGATATGGGCGGTATCGCTGATATTTTTGAAACCATTTTTAGTGGTTTCGGAGGTATGGGCACCGGAACGACATCAAGACGACGTACAGGGCCAGCCCGAGGCGATGACTTAAGACTAGATTTTAAGCTCAGTTTTCGAGAAGCCGTCTTTGGCGGTGAAAAGGAAATTCGCATTCGCCATTTAGAAAACTGTCAAATCTGTCAGGGAACAGGTGCTAAACCCGGTACAGGAGCTCGGTCTTGTTCAACTTGTAACGGTTCAGGCCAAGTTCGCCGGGCCACACGGACTCCCTTTGGAACCTTTGCTCAAGTTTCTGTTTGTCCTACCTGTAATGGTTCAGGTGAGGTAATCGAAGAAAAATGTGAAGCCTGTGGCGGTGCCGGACGCAAGCAAGAAACGAAAAAGCTCAAGATTACAGTGCCCGCCGGAGTCGATAATGGAACTCGTCTAAGAGTCTCTCGAGAAGGGGATGCCGGGGTTCGAGGCGGTCCGCCAGGAGACTTATATGTATACTTAAGTGTAGAAACTGATGAAGAATTTCAACGAGAAGGCGTTGATATCAAATCAGAAATTACCATTAGTTACCTACAGGCCATTCTCGGCTGCCGTTTAAAGGTAAATACAGTCGATGGTCCTGAAGAAATAACCATTGAACCAGGAACTCAACCCAATACGGTGTTAACTTTGGCCAATCGAGGAGTCCCCAAACTCGGAAACCCCGTCGCTAGAGGAGATCATCTCATTACCATTAATGTGTCTATTCCCACTCGGATTAATCCTGAAGAACGAGAGTTACTAGAAAAGCTGGCTAAAATCAAAGGGGATAGTCATGGAAAAGGCGGATTAGAAGGCTTTTTAGGAGGGCTATTTCATAAATGAGCCAGACAAATCTTGATCCCTCATCAATGAGTGCTTCCACTGCACTACTGGATTTACGGGGAACGCCTTGTCCGATTAATTTTGTACGGACAAAACTCAAGTTAGAAAAGATGCCGCCAGGGACTCTGTTAGAGGTTTGGCTAGACCCAGGAGAACCCATTGAACAAGTGCCAGAAAGTCTAACTATGGAGGGTTATCATATTGAAATGATCCAAGATAAAACCGAATTTTATGCCCTGATAGTACGTCGTTAATCCAGTGGTCAATCCCTTTGTGACAGAGGAAACTCAACCAGCATCCCTCCCGGCCGGACTGCTGGGTACAGTGGTAGCAGTCCAGGCAAATTTCTATCAAGTTCGTTTAGATTTAACCACAGCAGTAGAAAAATCCCAATGGGGGGAAACTCACCCCCTTCTACTCTGTACCCGTCGTACTCGCCTGAAAAAAATAGGGCAAAAAGTCATGGTAGGCGATCAGGTCTTGATAGAAGAAATAGACTTGGCTGATGGACGAGGAGCGATCGCCCAAGTCTTGCCGCGAAAAACCGAACTGCAACGACCGCCGGTAGCTAATGCCGAGCAAATAGTTTTAGTATTTGCCCTAGAAGAACCGAGTCTAGACCCTTGGCAGTTAAGCCGCTTTTTAGTCAAAGCTGAGTCTACCTCCCTAGAGATTTGTCTGTGTCTCAATAAAGCCGATTTAATTACCCCACACCAACAGCAGCAATGGCAAGAACGCCTACAGCAATGGGGATATGAGCCGGTGTTGATTAGTGTGGCGAAAAATACAGGTTTAGAGCAATTGCTGAAGCGTTTAAAAGGTAAGATTAGTATCTTAGCCGGACCTTCAGGAGTAGGAAAATCGAGTCTGATTAATAAATTGATTCCTGATGTTGAGCAACGAGTCAATCAAGTCTCGGGAAAACTGCAACGAGGCCGTCATACCACTCGCCATGTAGAATTGTTCCAGTTGCCCCTCGGCGGCTTATTAGCAGATACGCCTGGGTTTAATCAACCTGATTTAGATTGTGACCCAACCGAGTTGGCGTTTTATTTTCCTGAAGCGAAAAAGCGGCTCGAAAACGCTCACTGTCAGTTTAATGATTGTCTTCATCGAGATGAACCGAATTGTTTGGTGAGGGGAGATTGGGAACGATATGAGTATTATTTGAAGTTTTTAGAGGAAGTGATCGCTTTTACTGAAACTGTTAAACAATTGCCTGATCAAGAGTCAAATTTAAAGTTAAAAATTAAAGATTCAGGCCAAGAGCAATATGAACCGAAGTTAGAGAGTAAAAAATATCGCCGCGACTCGAGAAGGAAAAAGCATCAAAGTCTGCATCAAAAGTTTGAAAATCAAAGTTTAGAAGAGATAGAGGCTTATAATGTAGAAGACGATTGGTAAAGCCAAGTTAGCTCGGGCAAGAGGCAATAGTAAATGTAAAGATGTGGAGTTATGCTAGATTTAGCCAAGTTAGCCAGCCAAATTCCCGGAATTAGTCAACATTTTCAACGAGAAATGACGGCGAGTCGTCAAAGGTTAGAACGCGCTCAAGTTTTGATTCGACAGACTCATGCTAAACAACAAGATTTAATAGAACTCCATGAACAATGGCGCGATCGTCTGATCTTTTCCACCGCTACCCCCGTTGAACCCCTCGATACTCGCGTCCCCATTACTCCTGCTCCCTACAGTCATAGCGTTTTTGCCACCGATGGCTCTCAAATTTCCCCGTCTCATCATGAAATTGCCTACTGTTATTTGATTAATATCGGGCGCGTGATGCTTCATTATGGGCAAAATTTACATCCTCTCCTCGATAGTGTGCCCGAAGTTTACTATAAATCTGAAGATATTTATGTCGCTAAACAATGGGGTATTCGGGTAGAAGAATGGATGGGATATCGCCGCACGGTGCTAGAAAGTGAAATGTTAGCCGAAATGGCTTGCGGCTGGGTTAACCCTCCTGGACCTCACAGGGAACCCAATTTAGCACTGGTAGATGGGTCATTAGTCTATTGGTTTCTGGAAACCTTACCCCATGATGCCCGCGATCGCCTTTTACCCCCCATGCAAGCGGCTTGGTCACAGCTACAGGCGGCTAAAATTCCTATGATCGGTTATATCAGTGCTTCAAGAAGTTTAGAAGCCCTTAATTTTTTCCGCTTAAATGCTTGCCCCCATCCTACCCCTAATTGTATTGTCAATTGTTCTGATCTCCTCGACGCTCAAATGCCCTGTCAAGTGGTTAGCCCTCTGCGAGATGTGACACTATGGGCGTATTTATTAGAACCTGGACAACGCGGGCCTTTATGGCGCAGTCATGCGCGAATTCTCAATAGTTATGAGGAATGTCATCGGGTTTATTTTTGCTATGTCCATGTGGGTACAGAAATTGCTCGTGTAGAAATGCCGGCCTGGGTGGCTGAAGATTCGACTTTATTGGATCAAGCGTTGAGTCTGATGTTAGCTCAAGTTTATAAAGGCTATGGCTATCCTATCTCTTTATCCGAGGCCCATAACTATGCGGTAGTTAAAGCCGCCGATCGAGTTCGTTTTTTTGCCCTCCTAGAGCAAGAAATGCTCAAAGCCGGCTTGCGAAATGTGGGAACCTCTTATAAAGAAGCTCGCAAACGCGGCAGTATTGCCTGAAAATTTGACAACTATCTTAAGAGGGATTTTAAGATAATGTAGACAAAACTAGCAGCCATCATCCAGTATAATCTGGGCAAGGTGCATTATAACCAGAAAAACCCATGAAAATATCTTTAATTATTGCTTCATTGACCCTGATCAGCACGGTTGGGACTGTTCTACCTTTAAAAGCCCAAAATGTCGATCCGATTTCTACGATAGTGGCAAACTCTCCAACTCCAGTGACTAACATGACACCCAAAAATGCTAATCAGATTGCCGTTCAGATTACAGAAGGTGAATTTTCTTTTAGAGGGACTCTTCGCAGAACCTCCGGCAATATGTTTATGGCTGAAGATAGACAAGTTCGTGTGATGTATGATCGCGGTACGAGTCGCGTTGTTGTGATTAACAAGAAAACTGGAACCGAACTTTACAACTACAACTTCTCCATAGCCAATGAAGGGAGTTTATAAGCATTTTTTCAAGCTTAACTTGCCTTGGATCTAGCTCATTTTAGTTTAAAGGCTAATCAAGGTTACTGAAATATTACCCGAAAAACAGGTATCTACATCATCCCCAGAAATCCGTTCACGTTTGGCATATTCTCCCTGATAATAATACAACTCTCCCTCAACTCGATAATTAACTTGTAAAGGTCGAATTCCTAAAGGACAAAAAACGATTTCAGGTTCGGGTGAACCCGGTTCTAAATGAGGTAAATTCACATTCCAAAAACTATTAGGCGGCAGAGGACGATTAAATAATTCTTTTAATACTCTTGCGCTCCTTTGAGTTGCTATATCCCAATCTATCATTAAAGGGCGCTTAATCCAGTGAGAAATCGCTATGCCGGGAATACCATGTATAGCCGCTTCCCTAACTGCCGCCACTGTACCCGATATATACACATCTATTCCTAAATTTCCCCCGGCATTAATGCCTGATAATACCCATTTTACTTCTGGAACAATTTGAGTAATAGCAAGACGGGTACAATCTGCCGGTGTCCCTCCTACAGCATACTCGCTCTTAGAGCGTTTTTCTAAATGAATCGGTTTAAGGGTACTGACTTGATGTCCACAACCCGAATATTGTTCTTTTGGCGCAACGAGAATAATATTACCTTTATCCTCTACTGCCTTTTGTAATGCACGTATTCCGGGTGCGTCTATACCATCATCGTTGGTTAAAATAATTGTCACGTGGGTTCACTCCTTTGATGAATTGTTTATTGATTGTATTGAGTAAAATTCGATTTATGCAAGGGTTTATTCTAGACACTGCCTACCCAAATTTTAATTTTCAGGACAATTTTTGGGTTTTAACGCTTTAACAAACACATCATAATCTGCTTTCACTTGATCTGCATAATCAAAAGCTACTTTTTTAACTAACTCTCTAAATTCCTGATGATGATCCTTCGTCTGTTCATCCACCTGTTTATCGAAAGAATAAGGAATTATTCCCGCATCAAAATCTTTATCAGCACTAGCGTGATCTGTCGCTAATATTTTACCCCATTGTTTAGCTACTTCTTCAAAGCTAGAGCCTTCATTTAACTTTTCTGTATCAAGAGCTTTTTTGTAAGGAGATAATTCTCTCACTGAATAGTAACCATCAGAGAGTTTCAGCCAGCCGAGATAATCATCAGTATGTTTAACTAATGCCCGATAAGCAATCGCATGACGTTCAGCATCATTTTTAAAAGCCGCATCATATTTTTCTTGGTCTTTAAGCCTTAAATACTCATAAGCTGTTGGTCGGGATTGATATTTTACATCTAAAATTCTATCATCATTTAACGCTTTTGTTTCTCCTTCAATTAATACATAATAGCGAGGCACTCCTAATGACCCTAAACCAGCATTTAAGCGTTTGGCTACAGATTTTACCTTAAAATAGCTGGGATTATCACTGAGTTTACCTACAAGAGTTTTTCCATAAGCCGCCATTGCTTTTTGAATAACGTCTTCTTTTACGGTTAATTTTTCTAGTTTTTGATCTATTGCTTTAAACTGGGCTTTTCCTTCGGTATTTTCAACCCATTTATCCAGCATTTGTTGACGGGTTTGCTTCTGAGCTTTATTGAGTAATTTTTTAATCATTCCCTCAGTATTATCTTCAGTAAAATAAGTTTTGAGTTCATCATCGTTACCCCGGTAAGCGGCTAAAGTATTTAGATAAGTTTCTGTAAAGGCATCAACCACACTGGCGGCTTCTTCTTTTGATAAGTTATTGTCCCGTGCCACTAATATAATACTTGTGGCCATTCGCCAAAGATCTAACTGATAGTCGGCGATGAGAGATTCATCAAAATCATTAATATCAAAAACAATTTCTTCTAAATTATTGTTAAATGTTCCCAAGTTTTCAAGATGGAGGTCTCCTGATAGCCATATTTGGGTTTTAGAATTTCCAAAGTTTTTCAATCTGCTATCATTCGCTAAGTCTTCCCAAAATAAATAGTTAGTTGCTCGATAAAAAGGGAAAGGTGAATTAGATTCGGACATTTTACAATATTTATAAGTTAATAAATCTGGATTATTTTTTAGTAAAAATTGATTTTTAGTGGTTATTTCATTAATAATTTTTTCCGAACGATTAGTTCCAGCTAGACAAGGAAAGGCTATGCAAGTTAAACTGAGAATCAAAACTATATAAATCAATCCGAGTTTGAATTTTTCTCCTTTTGATAGAGGATAATTAGCGGTAGCGAAGGGGAAGTGTAAGGACAGATGAAAGGCGGATAAGATGAAGTGGCGTATTTTCATAGTTTGAGTAAGTTAGACTAGATAGATTTTATAATCTTAGCTAGACTGTTGAAAGAAGGCGGCAGAGGTTTATATTTTTTTAGCTTTAGTGGGATAAATGTTGAAATAAAAAGATCTCGTCTTTTTGATAGGTTAACTTAAATTTTGGGTTTTGTTGCAGCCGCCGAACAAAATTCATCACTAATTCTGGAGAACTTGACCAACCGGGATGACGTTGATCGAGTAAAATATAGTCAAATTGGTCTAATGGTAACGACTCTGAACCGGCGATAGCTAATTTAATTAAAGAACGATGGGTTAAATGAGGCGCAATGGGAGACGTGGTTAAAACACCTCCAGGGGTTTTTATTTGGGTGATGGCTTCTCGGGTGGCTTGCCAAGTGTCTAAGGATTTTAGGTATAATGAGCCAAAGTAACCATATTTAGCTAAAGCGAGAAATCCTACTAAGGCCCAGACTATCATCCATCGGGGTTTTTTGATCCATCCTTTGCCATGCGCTAAAGTAGTAATGACAGCCAGTAACAAAAAAGGAAGTATGGGTAAAGAGTATTGTTGAGTTAAATTTTTCTGTGCCGCGTAGTCTGTAATTAAATTTAATCCTAAAGCTGGAATGGCGGCAATAAGGGGAGTTAAATAACGGGGTGAAAGTCCCCAAATAACAGGGATAAAAAGTAAGATAAGATATTCTAAGTTAGGGAGGCTAAATAGTTTGCTTAAAACTAACCCAGGTTTAAGCAATAAGTTTAAAGCAATTTCTCCTAATGAGTTGCCTAAATAACTATATCGTTCATCGGCCATTTGTACCGCCGCATCTGTACCGGTAAAGTAAGGAATAATAATTTCAGTGGCAATTAAAAACCAAGCTATCCCTGCAATAATAGCAATTGTTCCACAAGTTCGTTTTTTTTCAAAGATTAATAACCAAATTCCCATTGCCGCCACAGTTAAAGCGAGAATAGCTTTACAACTGAGGATAATTATAATACTGACACAAAACCCGCCTACATAATTCAAACGTGCGGCTAATACTGCCAAAAAAATAGCCGGTACAGCAATAACTTCGGCATGAAAATCAAATAAATTAACGTTAAAAATTAGGGGATAGAGTAAGTAAACAATAGCTAAAGCGGTAGCTTGTTTTTCTTTTAACCCTGACTGTAGGGCAAGTTGAAAGAGGGGTAAAGCCGCTAAAGAAAGCGCAAACGCTTGGATAGCAAATAACCAATATACTGTAGGATAAATTTTATAAAGTAAGGCAATGGGATAAAAAATTAAAGCGGCATGATCTCCTAAAATATGAAAATCTACAAAAGATACAATAGGCGGCTTCCCTTGACTAATGAGATAAACACCTTGGTCAAACCATCCTAAATCTAAAGCATTTGATTGAAATAAAAGGTGTCTGATACTGCTGGCTAAAAACAGAATAATGCTGCTGATGATAATAATTGTAATGATTAAAGTATGGGATATAGAAGACTTTTGTTCAAGGGATTTAGTCTGCATACTTTTAGACGGTCATTCTCATGGTTTATCTAAGGTTTATAATTGAAAACCACATTCACATTGGCAACCATAAGCGCAATAAAAGCCATTATAGTGGTTATAGTTGTGATGCGCCGTGTTTTGTGTTTGGTGATTTCATCTAAAAAATAAACCAATAAAACCACACCAGTAGCCAGTATAAAATAATATTCCCCTTTACTAGAGGACAAAATCCATTTACCTATATTCATCTGAATACTCCAAACCCCCACAAATATAAAAATTAAACTGGCATTGAAAAAATCGGGTTGTTTGCGAAATTCCTCTAAATATAGACCAAGAGATAAAAACAAAAAAGGATAAAAAGGGATAGTATACCAAGCAAAATAGTGGCTTTGCGCTCCCGATGCCACTAGAAGTAATGAGTAGATTAAAATAGGGAGAGCAATTACTTGAGCCTTGATTTTTTCTCCTAATTTAAATACCGGAATAAGCGTCAACCAACTAAAACATAACCATCCATCTTCGAAAAAGACAGAGGGTAAAATGAGATATTTTAAAATGGCAAAATCCACAAAACGGTTGGTCTGTTCTTCCATGATTTTTTTAAACAACTCAAAATCATAAATCCAACCATATAAATAATATAACGAAAACCCCACAGCCCCAATTAGTAAAACGATTAAAGATTCTAGCCATTTTTTTTGATAGATTAATAAAACAATCAAAAAACACACTAAGAAAATCCCTGTTACTTTCACTAGAGGAGTGATGCCCGCTAAAATTGCCGCACTATAGAGATAGACTGATTTAGAAGTTTGATAGTATTCTAAAAATAAAAGAGTAACAACTAGGCTTAAAAATATAATAAGATTTTCACTAATGGCTAACCGGGAAAGATACACGGTATTGGGGTTAGTGGCAAAAATCAATGAAGAGATAACAGCAACATGAGTATTAAAGAGTTTTTTACCTAAAATATAAAAAAGAATAATGCTAACAATTCCCATCCATAAAGAAGGAATTCGCATGACAGTTAAAGAACAATCAAAAAACTCTTTTGCTCCTCCTAATATAGCTGTCATTCCAATCAGTAAACTAAATAAAGGAGGATGGTCAAACCAAGGAGTTACAATGCGATAACGAGAGCCTTTTTCTTCCCAATAAATAGTAGGAAAATCATCAGTAGGAGTTAACCAAGACCAACCTGTCGGGACATGATCTTGAATTAAACTCATCCCACTCCAAGCAAAAGCATATTCATCAGCAGTCCAATGATCCGGCGGGAAAGAATCATAATTATAAATTCTTAAGACAGCACCTAAAAGCGTAATTAAGACAGAGAAAATAGCATCTTGATAAGGAATTAAATTGTTAAGCCAGGATGGCAGCGATTTTGACATTGGTATAATTTTATAAAAGTTTTAAGTAAATTAATCTTAAAAGAGCTTAATCTACACGAGTGACCTCAAAAATTTTAAAATGTTCCCCACCCAAAGAATCTTTGACTGTATGAACTTCTTTGACATTATAGCCCGGTACGCCGACCACAGGTTTTTCATCAGGATAAACGATAAATAAAGACTGATCCGGTAATTTTTTATCAGGAGTAATCGTCATTAAGGTAAACTTGCCTAATGTATAATCTGGATCTTTTTCTGTTCTATTCCAAGGATGAGTCTTTAATTTTTGATATTCTTCAGGAGAAAATTTGCTATAAAAAGGAACAAGTACGCCATAAGAATGATCTTCAAATACCCAATCCGGTTTTCGTTTCATAATGACATGATTAATAGGACTCTTATTGGCATAAGTAATAGCTTCTCTCATGCCGTATTGCCACTCTCTTGTTACGTGAGATCCATAATCTATAAAGTAAATCTTGACTAGGATAGCTAACATAGAAACGAGTAACAGAGATAGAGTCACCGGAAAAACGTTGGCTGACTTAAATTTTTGTTCTAAAAGATTAATAATTTGTACCGTGCCATAACCCGAAATTAAAGCAAATAAAACACATCCTACAATTGAGCGAATGGCATGACCCCGGTTCGGTTAAGGCTGCTGGAAAAGGATAACATAGTAACCAGAGAATAAAAATATTTCTCGTTAGTCCCTTTTTCATTAAAATGGCTACCAGTCCAGCCAGTACAGTAATGATTTCAAAATAATATAATTGCCCTATATTAGAAGGATTATGTCGTAAATTACTATCCCCGGTAATAAATAGATAATTCGGATCGAAGTAACTGAAAAAGTTGACCAATATTTTTAAAGGTTCATTTTGTAATCCTACTTGATTTAACCTTGACATTCCTTCAGGAGACATCCAAAAAGTTAATAGAGGAATATAAATACAAGAAAATAATAAAATAGCCAGAAGCGTTTTGTCTTTGTGTTTCCACAAATGTTGCCAGTATAAAATACATAAGCCAATGAGAAACATACTCACAAATACTCTGGCTGAACTATAAGTCCAAAAGCTCAAGCCAAAGAAAAAGCCGCTTAAAACTAAATATTTTTCTTTTTTAAAACTTTTTAAGAACAATAACAAAGCCAGAGAAAATATACAGGGAAGTAAAATCGCTCTAAATCCAATTCTACTAAAATGAAAATGCCAAGGACTAAGGGTTAAAAATAAAGCCGACATGAAAGCGGCTCGTCTATCTTGTTCAAAAAGCTCTAGGGATAAATAATAAATAATAACAATCGTCGTTATTCCAATCAGAGCAGACGGCAAGCGAAAAGACCATTCACTCAGCCCAAATAGTTGAATAACAGGAATGGTTAAATAAACATAAACCGCTTCTCGATAATCATCAAAAGACCGCAGAAAAAGAGGCATAAACGCCCCATAACGATCCCGCAAAGTATGAATAATTGAGTAAGCATCATAGCCTTTAGAAGCCTCATCTACAAAAAAACCATTGGGGATTGCTCCTAATAAGAATAATCTTAAAAAAGCCCCCAGGAACAAAATTAGTAATAAGGCCGTCAGAGGATTACTTTTAAAATATTTATAAATAGAAGTCATCATTAAATCTAGTCAGTATTTAATTGATAGCATTTACCCATACAAATACACATTTGTCAAGAAAATTTGAATAAATCTCTCAAAAATGTTATCCTATGTACCTGGACAAAATAATAGTTAACTGTGTGAGTAAGGAACACCGTATCTGGGAACAGGGAACAGCACAGGCTTTCAACTGTTTTACATTTTTTAACACAGAGTGCTTTATTGATGTCCAGATAGTTAGACCCCATTAAGTAAACAGTCAAACTTAAAACGAGTGAAGGTGTAGGAGTGAGTAACAGCAAAAAATATCAGCTTAAGAGTTTAACTCGAAGGCACTTATTAAAAATAGTAAGTTTTATGGGGAGCGGACTAGCCATCAGTGCTTTAGGCACAAGTCGATTAAATAGGGCTGCTTCCAAAAACCCCCCATCAGAACAAGAAAGTTCTATAACTGACTCTCAATTGCTGAGTTTAAACGCTACAACAGCCAAAACAATAGAACCCATTGCTACCAATTTTGAAACTATCACCCTAGATCCAGGCGGTCAAATTATCAGCCGCCCTCAAAAACAAGCCCAATATTTTCTCGAAAATCTCTCTCAAGGGATCGCTTTAGAAATGATAGTTATCCCGAGTGGTACGTTTTTGATGGGAGCAGCAGAAGGCGAAAAATCCAGCTATACCGATAGTGATAAACCGCAGCATAGCGTCAGCGTTAACTCGTTTTATATAGGAAAATATCCCATTACCCAGGCACAATGGAGAGTGATCGCTTCTCTGCCTAAAATTGAGCGCGACTTAAACCCAGATCCTTCTCATTTTAAAGGAGATGACTTACCCGTCGAGCGAGTCTCTTGGTATGAGGCACAGGAATTTTGCGCCCGACTCACTCAATATAGCGGCAAAAAATATCAGCTACCGAGTGAAGCCCAGTGGGAATATGCTTGTCGTGGGGGAACTACAACCCCTTTTTATTTCGGGCCGACTATTACCGGTCAAGTGGCTAATTATTTAGCCTCTGAAGGGCCTTATGCCGTTGAAGCTACAGGAGAATTTCGCAAAAGTACCACTCGAGTCGGAAGTTTTCCCCCCAATAATTTTGGACTCTACGATCTTCATGGCGGTGTGTATGAATGGTGTGCAGATCCCTGGCATAAAAACTATGACGGGGCCCCCACTGATGATAGTGTTTGGCTTTCAGACAACGCAAAAGATAACCGTTATCGCATTTTACGAGGAGGGGGTTGGGCTACCGAAGCAAGGCAATGTCGATCAGCCCAGCGTACCCGTTTCGGTCCCGATAACAAGTACAGTACCATCGGGTTTCGCGTGGTGGTTATTCCCGCTTAGGTAAAGCTTTTTTAATACCAGGAAACTTGTTAAGCCCTTTGAGAGGTCTTAGCTGAAAAAACTTGATGAGAAATAGTAATAATGACACTTCTTCCGACAAAAACGCTCATAAAAACACCTCATGGTTCTTTGACCATACCGGCTTGTCCCCCTGATAACCAGACTCGGGTTCAATTTTCTTTAATTATCCCCACCTACAACGAAAGCCGCAATATTAAAGATCTGATTGTTTTATTAACTCGCATCCTTGATCCTGTCTTGTCTAACAATTATGAATTAATAATTGTGGATGATAATAGTCCTGATCGCACCTGGGAAGTTGCCCAGACTCTGACTCAGACTTACCCTCAAGTGCAAGTGATGCGCCGCCAAAATGAAAAAGGGCTTTCTTCGGCTGTCATTCGGGGATGGCAAGCGGCTAGAGGAGACATTTTAGGGGTAATAGACGCAGATCTTCAGCATCCTCCCGAAATTTTATTAAAACTGTTAAATAAGATTCAACAAGGGGCAGATTTAGCGGTAGCTAGTCGTCACGTTGAGGGAGGGGGAGTCAGTGAATGGAGTATTCTCAGACGGTTTTTGTCTCGAGGGGCCCAACTGTTAGGATTAATTATTTTACCTCGTGTAGTAGGACGGGTTAGTGATCCCATGAGTGGCTATTTTATGGTACGCCGCTCCTCTATTGCTGGTCCTATTTTAAACCCTTTAGGATATAAAATTCTCTTAGAAGTTATTGGGCGCGGAAATATTGAAAACATTGCCGAAGCGGGTTATGTTTTTCAGGAAAGACAAGAGGGAGAAAGTAAAGTCACTTGGAAGCAATATCTAGAGTATATATTGCATTTGTTGCGCTTACGTTCTCGGGGAAGAATTGAAAAACTCACACAACGGTTTAATTTTCCCGTTGGTCGTTTTGTTCGCTTTGGGTTAGTGGGGTTGAGTGGGGTTTTTGTGGATATGAGCCTATTTTATCTCCTTAGCGATCCTTCTGCCCTAGGATGGGGATTGACTCGCAGTAAAATTATTGCTGCCGAAGTGGCCATTATTAATAATTTTTTGTGGAATGACCGTTGGACTTTTGGAGATCTTTCCAGTCAGCAAAGAGGATGGGGTAAACGGTTAAAGCGGCTCCTCAAATTTAATGTTATTTGTTTAGCCGGTTTAGTGTTGAATGTTCTCCTGTTAAATCTGCTGTTTAATGTTTTTGGAATTAACCGCTATCTGGCTAATTTCCTTGCCATCGGTCTTGTGACCCTCTGGAATTTCTGGGTAAACCTTAAGCTCAGTTGGCGAGTTACTGAAGTTAAATAACAGGAAAAAACTGATGACTGATGAAGTGTGGGCGTAAGCGTTGCGCCCCGACTGACTCGATTATTCCCCTAAATACGCTTCTAAAACTTCTGAATTTTGCTGAATTTCTTCGGGAGTTCCATTAGCTAGATTCGTGCCTTCAGCTAACACCCAAACATGATGACATAAAGACATAATCACATCCATATTATGTTCAATAATTAAAAAAGAAATGCCCTCTTTATTCCACGTCAAAATATGTTCACAAATTTGACCAATGAGAGTAGGATTAACCCCGGCGGCTGGCTCATCGAGTAAAATTAATTTGGGATGAGTCATTAAAGCCCTAGCCATTTCTAATAACTTTCGTTGTCCTCCCGATAAAGCCCCCGCATAGTCATAAGCTTTGGCGGCTAATCCAACGGAGTCTAAAATAGCCATCGCTTTTTCTCGATTTTCTCGTTCTTCTTGTCGGACTTGTTTTGATTTAAGCCAAAGCTGCATAAAATTCTCTCCCGTCTGTTTTTGGGTGGCTAATAACATATTTTCTAAAACCGATAACCGAGAAAGAACTCGCGCCACTTGAAAAGTCCGCACGCATCCTAACAGCGCAATTTGATGAGGTAATAAAGTATGAATAGGATGCTGATCAAAAATTACTTGTCCGGCATCGGGACGAATAAAATTAGATAATAAGTTAAATAAAGTGGTTTTTCCCGCACCATTAGGGCCAATTAACCCCGTAATACTCCCTTGTTGGACTTCTATTCGCGCATTATTCACCGCCCGAATTCCCCCAAAGTGTTTACATAATCCTTGGGCGGAAAGGATAGGGGTTGTAGACCGAGACTCAGTAACTTCCATTTAAAATTAAGTTGAAACTATCGATTTAAGGTTAATTCTTCTTTTTTACCTAGGATACCTTGAGGTCGCCAAATCATCAGCACCATCAAAATTAAACCAATAACCATAATGCGAAATGCGCCTTCTTGAGAACTATCAAAATTTCCGATGTGCGGCAATACAAAGCGCGTGATAGAATCATAAGCCCAAAAAATAATCGCGCCTAGTAGGGTGCCTGCATTAGTTCCTGCCCCTCCTAAAACAACGATAATCCAAGCATAAAACGTTAATAACGGTTCAAAATTAGTCGGATAAATCGTGGTGATCTGCCAGGCAAAAAATGCCCCCGCTAAACCGGCAATGGCTCCCCCTAACATTAATGCCTGTAATTTATACCAAAAAACATTTTTTCCCAAGGCTTTTGGCACTTGTTCATCTTCTCGGATCGCTTTTAATACCCTTCCCCAAGGCGAGCGGACTAAAAATTCTAATCCCCAATAGGTGGCGGCTAACACCAGCAAAATTAATAACATTAAGCCGGCTTGATAGCGATAATTCGATAAAGCGATCACCCCATTGACATAAACCACCACCATTAAACCGGTGGCAATTATTCCCCAAATAATCAGACTGATAGGTTTTGTCGGTTGATAGCTTTTATCTCTAATTTCTTGATATGATCGCCACTGACTTGATAAAGCTCGCCACAGTTGCCACTCTGCCCAAACTGCCAGTAAGGTTAAGATAGCGATCATCACTAGCTTAGAGACAGAATTGGGTTCAAAGTTCATCGGTAAGGGATAACGCTGAATGCCAAAAGATCCCTCTCTCCATTGTCCAGAATCAGTGAGCCATTTTTCATTGTTGACTACCAGACGCAGTAATTCTGATACGCCAATGGTTACAATGGCTAAGTAATCTTCTCTTAATCGTAAGGTAGAAGACCCAATTAAAAGACCCAGTATTGCCGCCAGCACTAGGCCAACAGCCACAGCAATAATAATCGGTACTCCTAATAAGCTTAATTGGGCCGTCGCATAAGCTCCCAAGGTCATGAAGGCTACATGACCAAAGTTAATTAAGCCGCTAAAGCCCCACTGTAAATTTAATCCTAGAGCAAATAAGCTATAAATCGCAGCAGAGTTAATCAGAGTGACAAGATACTCAACCATTTAATGTTTTAAATCCATCAGACTACAGGAAGGGGGCGATTTGATTTTACCCTAATCATAGTCATTAGTCATTAGTCATTAGTCTTCCCCCTTTCCCCATTTTCTACTCCCGACTTTCTAAGTACCTGGACATAAATAAAGCACTCTGTACCCGTGAAATGTAAAACTATCCGAACTCTTACCCATTGTCCTTTCCCCCTTCCCCATTCCCCAATCTCACAGTTAACTTTATTTATGTCCGACTACTTAATTAGTGGGCCAAGACAAAATCTACTTCATTTGCGCCTTGGGTTTGTCCTTGACCTTGTGTGAGTTTTTTTCCATTGACTTCTACCGCAAAAGGCGTTGAGGATAAATTGATATTGTAATCAGTTTGTTGTGGGGTATAGCCTACACTGGCCAACATTTTCCGTTGACCTTCATCGTTATATATAAACCCTAACATCTGATTTTTATTGTGTTTATTATCCTGCGCCCAAATGACCATATATTGTTTTCCCTGATAGTCAAATACTTTTGGCGGTCGGTTGGGAACGTAGCGCCCGGGTTCGCCAAAGCTTTGATCGAGAAAGTTTTGTACTGAAGATTGTTCTACTGTGGCATAGGCCACTTCATCGGCTGAGGTCGCTTGGGCATCTCCTTGGTGAGAGTCTACCACTTGTTCTTTGCCTCGGTTACGAAAATAATCAGCCGCTAATTTAGTCCCGATTGCCCCCACTGTAACGATTCCAGCACCAGCTAAGATATTACGCAGTCTATGATTCATGGTTTTCCCTCTTGATGATTACTATGGCAGGCTTTTCTCCTACTCTTTTCTATTTTTACCTTAATTCTTTAGTCCTCTATATCATACTTTGGACATAATATGTCACTTTAATAACATTTTTTTATAAAAAGTTGATTAAAATTTGAATAAAGAAACATAAATTTACAGAAAGACGAAAAAAAATGGGTTTAGCAAAAACGATTTCTCGGGTTGAACTCGAATCGATTCAGAGCGGCATGACTCAATTTTATACGCCTCAATCTAGCCACGAAACTATATTAGTGCAGATTCCGCCTCATACCGTTGAGGACTTATTTGTTCATCGGTTTCAAACTGACCAATTATTAGTAGTACGAGGCAGTTTTGTCTTAGTGATTTTGCAAAATCGGCAATATCGCTATATTCCTTTAAGTGAACACAAACCTCAAGTGGTGACTATTCCTAGAGGGGTAGTTCATGGAGCAATTAATCTGAGTAATACTCCTTGTTTTGTGGTTAATGCGGTGCTTCGTCATGGAGCCGTTGATCCAAAAGATTATCAACCTCGTAAACGTCCGTTTCCCTATGATTTACAAGCGGCTGGGGCGGCGTTAAAGCAATTTGAATCTACTGAATATTCTCAGCTAATTGGATAGAAATCAAATCTAAAAATGTCTAACAATCAGCTTTAATTGTCTTTCAGAGTAGAGACGTTGCATTCAACATCTCTACCCTCAGATTTAATGCTGTTTTCGCTTAAGGATTTTTGAGCTAAAAATGGTCTTTTTTACCGCGCAAGCGCCCAAAGACTTGCACAGCATCATCACTGTTCATGGCTGACTGAATGGCAGGACTATCCCAACGTAAGAAAGGGTTAGTTAACTTTTCTATACCTAACAGTGAGGGAACAGTGGCTTCTCCTTGAGAACGGGCCATTTGAACTTGAGAATAACGATTTTGTAGGTCGGAATTTTCCGGTTCCACCGTCAGGGCAAATTTAAGGTTATTGAGAGTATATTCATGGGCGCACCACACCCGAGTATGATCCGGTAAAGCTCGTAATTTACCAATGGAGTCCACCATCTGAGCGGGAGTTCCTTCAAATAAGCGGCCACAACCTCCAGCAAAAATCGTATCCCCACAAAATAACTCTCCGGTATCTTGCCCTTCAGTGGGCGGAAAATAATAAGCAATATGGGCTTTAGTATGACCGGGGACGAAAAAGACCTCCGCTTCTCGATGAGCAAATTTGACCCGATCACCTTCAGTTAAAAAAACCTGTTGTCCAGGTATGCGGCCTCGATCTTGCTCGCCGCCATAGACAGTTAGATCAGGAAAATGCTGCATTAATTCTCGGTTACCCCCAACATGGTCCTGATGGTGATGAGTATTGAAAATAGCCACTAAAGAGGCCCCTAATTCCTTTAGGCACTCTAACACCGGTTGGGGTTGGGCAGGATCGACAACGGCGGCTATATTTTCTTGAGGATCATGCAAAAGAAAAATATAATTATCAGAAAGAGCCGGTAAACGTAAAATTTTCATAGCACCAAATTCTCCTTTAGGTCAATTAGGTGATGGCAGTGTTATAAATGTTTACTTTAAACCATAAATCAAATTTTGATTTTTGAGATGAGGATTGACCGTTTTGAAAGTTTCAATTGTTGTCGGTGACTTATCCAGTAGTGGAGCCGGAAGATGGGGCGGCGCTGTACGTCCATTTTTGTTGGCTCAAGCTTTAAGAAAAATTGACTGTGATGTAGAAATTGTTGGTTTTGTTGGAGCAAGCGATCAACCCTTGTCGCTCAGTGAAGATATACCTATTATTTCCATTGTCAAAGAGAATTATTATCCTCAATTTTTCAGTTCCGCTCAACAGCTTTTGCGAAACATTAACGGTGAAATTATCTACGCTTATAAACTTAAAGCCTCGAGCTTTGGGTTATCTATCCTCAAAAAAATACAAACCCGCCGCCCCTTGATTTTAGATATTGATGATTGGGAGTTAAGCTGGTATGGCGGAGATGAATGGGCCTATAAACCCTCTCTCAAACAATTAGGAAGGGATATTTTTAAAGCCGACGGTGCTTTAAGACAGCCTGATTATCCCCTATATCTCAAATTAATGGAACGTTTCATTGCTCAAGCAAATTGTATTACCCTTCATACCCAATTTTTACAGCAACGTTTTGGGGGGATTTATTTACCCAATGGCAAAGATACCACTTTATTTGATCCTGAACGTTATGATGCAGAGGCTAGTCGCCTTCATTATGGGTTGAGCGGCTATCGAATTTTAATGTTTCCTGGGGCACCACGACCCTATAAAGGCTTGGAAGATGTTTTACTAGCCTTAGAACAACTCAATCAAAAAGACCTCAAATTGGTGATAGTGGGAGGAAGCCCTTATGATGATTATGATCAGGAATTGATGCAAAAATGGGGACAGTGGATCATTCAGTTACCGAAAACGCCAGCGAGCATGATGCCTGAAGTGGTTGCCGCCGCTCACATTATTGTGGTTCCTCAACGAGACGTGCCGGCAGCACAAGCTCAATTTCCCTTAAAGTTAACTGATGGTATGGCTATGGCCAAGCCAATTATCTCAACTCCTGTGGGGGATATTCCTGAAATTTTAGGAGAGACGGGTTATTTAGTCGATTCTAATTCACCTCAACAAATAGCCGAGACAATTGAGTATATTTTTGATCATTGGCAAGAAGCAACCGAAAAAGGCCAGCAAGCCCGACAAAAATGTCTCAAATCTTATAGCCTTGAGGCAATGGCTAGTACCCTTTCTCAAATTCTTAATTTTTTATCGGGTCCAACCTAGAGAAAACAAGGTTTTGCCTATTGCCTCTTGCCTGTTGCTAGATTTTTAATTTCTAGTAGGAACTTGAGAACCCGAGGACGGATTTTGCATCATTTGCTGCTGTTTGCGTTTAAAATCCTGAGCCGCCTGATTTAAATTACTATCACTATCTTCCTGAAACTGTGAAGCATCACGACTACGACGCAGATTAGCATTGTGAATCAGGTCTAAAGGATTCAATCCTCCTAAAGAATTATCTACACTGCTATTTTCTTCATTACTTTGATATTTAACTTCAGGATTTTTAGAATTAGGAATCAGTTGGGCAGAAGCCGAGCTAGAATAGCTGGCAACGATCCCAAGCGTAGTTCCAAAAGCCAAACACAGAGTAAAAATAGTTTTTTTCATGACTAATATTCCAAATCAGAACAGATGAGCAAAATTTTCTATAAATTGGGGATTTTATTGAGGGTTTAACCCCCTTTAACTAGGGGGTAATCAGGGCCGTCATACTAAGCAAATCGACGACGTAATAAAGGCTGAATTGTTAATAATATTAACCCATCAAATGCTAATAAGATCAACAAAACTCCAGCAAAATTAATGGCTGCCCAAGGAGTTTGTAAGACTGTGCTACCTAATCCCCACTCGGCGTTGAGATAGAGATAACGGATAGGTTCAATGGCATAAGTCAGAGGGTTAAGACTAGCAACAATTTGTAACCATTTTGCCATAAACTCAAGAGGCGCAAGGGCGGTACTAGCAAACAGGAGTGGTAAGTTAGTCACAAAGATCACCGCTAGTAACTCAATATGTCCGGGTAAAGCAAACGCTAACCCTAGACTCAAGGCCGTTACCCCTAAAACAATTAAAAAGACCACTAAAGTCATGGCACCAGTGGCGGCTAAAGAAGGCCATCCGGCCCCTAAAACAGCACTTGCGGCCACAATCACCGCCGCTTGGATCAAACTGAGGGTAATGATATAAAGAGTAGAAGCGGCCACAATCGAATAACGAGAGGCAAGGGGGGCAACTAATAGACGATTGAGAAAGCCAAACTCTCGGTCAAACATGATCGGCAACCCTGCATTTAATGCCCCAGAAAAAGCCGTAAATACGATAATTCCCGGAGCCAGAAATTTAGCATAATTGATCTGTTCTCCAAATAGACCATTAGGGGCATTGTAGAACAGAGCGCTAAACAAAACTAACCACATAAACGGCTGGATAATACCGGCAATTAACGAGGAAGGACGGCGTTGTAGTTGAATAAATAGACGTTTAGTTAGGGCGAAGGTTTCTTGTAGGAAATCTCCCAGTTCATTACTTGGGTTTTCCATCTTGGACTTGATAGCTGTATCCGGAGATAAAGACGGTTCTAATTGAGTGGGTGTAAGAGTTTGACTCATAATGTTTTCCTTGTGATTATTTCATCTGCTGTTTTTGTTCGGCTTTCAAGTCACGAGTACCAGCAGAGGCTAATTCCGCATCCAGTAGAGTACGTCCTGTTGCGGCTAAATAAACATCATCTAGACTCGGACGAGACTGAGCCATACTAAAGATGGGTAAACCGGCTGATCCTAAAGACTGTTCTATTTTACTGAGGGGATTACTTTGAGGTGTTACCACCAGGTTAAGGGAATTTCCTTGGGCGCTATTGATAATCACTTCTTCTACAAAAGGAAGGGTTTGCAGAATTTCTTTAGCTTTTTCGGCTTCTGGAGTAGGAGAAAATTCCCGAATCCGCAGGGTAACCCGATCTCCTCCCACTTGGTCCTTTAATTGGGAAGGTGTTCCCTCAGCAATGACTAACCCTTGGTCTATGATCGCTAATCGATCAGCTAGGGCATCTATTTCTTCTAAATAATGGCTTGTAATTAACACTGTCGTGCCGGCAACTTTCAATTGCCGCAGAAAGTCCCACATAATAAAGCGGCTTTCAATATCTAATCCTACAGTAGGTTCATCAAGGACTAATACTTGCGGTTGGTGAAGCAGTCCGGCGGCAATATCGAGGCGTTTCTTTAATCCTCCTGAATAAGTCCCAGTTTTGTTATCGGCATAAGCTTCTAAACCCAGTAATTTAATTAACAGATCAATACGTTCTTTGGCTTTATTATTGGGGAGATGATAGAGTGCCGCTTGTAATTGGAGTAATTCTCGCCCTGTCAGGACTTTATCTAAGGCAACTTCTTGGGCAATGTAGCCTAAACATCTGCGTGCTGCTTTCGGGTTATCAATCACTGATATTCCCCCGATTTCTACTTTGCCGCCATCGGGTTTAGCCAGGGTACACAGACAACGAATCGTAGTGGTTTTTCCGGCACCGTTAGGGCCAAGTAAGCCAAAAATTTCGCCTTCTTTGACGGTGAAGGAGATGTCTTTCACCGCTTCTACATTACCATAACGCTTGTTGAGGTGTTCGATTAAAACAGCAGGAGGCATAACGATTTCCCTACCCGAGTCAACGATACAAAACTATACCTATCCTATTGTAGGTGTTTACTCTAGGAACATCTATCTATTTTTGCAGTGACCCTGATCACAGCCCGTGATTGATGTTGATCACGTTTTTTGCCAAAGTAAACATTGTAGACTGATTATCAAGCTTATACTCAAAAATTTATTAATTTTTTTATGTTACACCGCTTAATTATTAATTCCTCTAATTTTAGGAAAATTATTGATCTTCAAGAGTCTTTTTATACCATTGGTCGTCACTCAACAAACTCTATTATACTTCCCAGTCCTAAAATTTCTAAAAAACACGCAATAATTGTGAAAATTTCCGGTGAAAAACCTCAAAAAGTTTTTCAAATTATTGATGGTGACGAGCAAGGAAATCGCAGTAAAAATGGTATTTTTGTCAATGGAAAAAAAGTTTTAAAACATCAGCTTAAACACGGAGATATTATTAATTTTGACAAAGATATTAAAGTGACTTATTATATTATTCATGTTACGTCAAATTACTTTATCAATTTACCCGCGTCTGAAACGTCATTTCAACCCTCTACTGAGGTATTCGTAAATGCCCAATGGGATCAAACTGAAACAGAAGAAAAACAAATTCTTTTACCCGAATCTTATCTATCTAAATTAGCCTCTTTAGTTGAATTTAGCCCTAATCCCATTATTGAAATAAATTTTGCCGGAGAAATTACCTATTTAAATTCAGCCGCTATTCAGAAGTTTAAAACTATTCAAAAGGAAAAAATCAACCATCCAATTTTCAGGAATTTACTTGAACAAGAATTTCATCAAGACGGAAATTTATTAATTCGAGAGATTAAAATTGGACAAGAAATATTTGAACAACATATTCATTATTTAAATGATAGCCAACTCATTAGAAGTTATATTTTTGATATTACTGAAAGAAAACTAGCAGAAGAAATTCTTCATTACCAAGCTTATTATGATACCCTAACGGGACTCCCCAACAAAATATTATTTAATCAACAGTTAGCCACAGCCTTAGCGGATGCTCATTTTAAAAATACTCTTTTAGCTGTTCTATTTATTGATTTAGATGGATTCCAAAATGTTAATGATACCCTCGGCCATAGCACAGGTGATCAATTGTTACGAAGCTTTGCTCAAAGATTAAAAACTCGACTCTGCGCGGGTGATTTTTTCGCTCGTTGGGCCGGGGACGAGTTTACCATCTTAGTGCCTTACCTGGAAAATATAGAGGAAGCAAAAAACCTGGCACAAAGAATATTCAATATCCTACAACAGCCCTTTAATATATCAGATAACTTACTCTACCTTAAAGCCAGTATTGGTATTGCTATTTATCCTCAAGATGGAGAAGATGCAGAAACCCTAGTGAAAAATGCCGATGCGGCTTTATACCGCAGTAAAGAAATAGGAAAAAATAATTATCAATTTTATAATCCCATTATTACCTCGAAATCATGCCAACGACTCCAAATAGAAAATTTACTCCACCAAGCACTAGAAAAAGAACAATTTTTACTGCATTATCAACCTCAGATTAACATTAAAACCGGCCAGGTTTTGGGCATGGAAGCTCTGATTCGTTGGCAACATCCAGAGCTTGGTTTAATTTCGCCCACTAAATTTATTCCTATTGCTGAAGAAACAGGTTTAATTGTCAATATTGGAGAATGGGTATTAAGACAAGCTTGCCTGCAAAATCAATTTTGGCAAAAAATGGGATTACCTCCCATCCGCATCGCGGTTAATCTTTCGCCTCAACAATTTCAACAACCTAATTTTATTAATGTTGTCACACAAATCCTGAAAGAAACTGATTTAGAAGCCCATTTTCTCGAGTTAGAAATTACGGAAACAACCATCATGGAAAACATAGATTTCGCTTGTCAAGTTATCAGTTATTTTCAAACAATGGGTGTTCACATTTCTATGGATGATTTTGGAACCGGCTATTCTTCCCTGGGTTATCTGAAACAAATTCCTTTAAATAGCATTAAAATTGACCAAACTTTTGTCAAAGACCTCAAAGAACATCCGCAAGATTTAGCGATTATTTCGGCTGTATTAGCCATTGGGCGTGGTTTCAATCTTAGAGTCATTGCCGAGGGAGTTGAAACTCAATACCAAGTGGATTTGTTGAAAAAACTAGAATGCGAAGAAATGCAGGGATTTAAATTCAGTAAACCCCTTACTCCAGAAGACGCGGCGAAGTTCCTCTGGTCTTCTCCGTTTAATAGCTAATCTTCAGAGCATTTACCGGTACATCCTCCCAAGAGTCTACGGTTCTGATTTGTACTACCCATCCCTCCTCTTTTTGCTGGTCAGTTAAACTCTTGAGCCAGGTTTGATGACAATCCATAGCCGCTTGTTCATTACAAGAAGCAATACAAGAGTAGATTATCCCACCGGGGTCTATTTGTTCATTTACCCAAATTTTCATAAACTTTTTTTCTTCCACAGCTATTTAACATTAATTTTACCAGAATTAGAAAAAGTCTAACCCTTTGCGAGTAAAAAGCTTGTAGGCAACGTTTTTAGAGCTTATTATTGACAATCATATCGCTGATAATTGTATCCATTGATATGAGGAAAAGATTGAGCATCAACTCGACAATTATTTAACCGTACAGGAGCCTTAAAATTTACTGTCCAAACCTCTAAAGGAAGCGTCAATTTATTGACCGTCTTCTCTAAGGTAATTGTGGCAATCTCTGGCATTTTTAAGGTGTGATGAGCCAGCAAAAACTGAAGTTTTACAGGTAAGTTTTTTTTCTGCAATTGCCAAGCAATTCCCATCATCTCTCCCGTTTGAACTAAATTTTGATGAGTGGTGGCGATTAAAACCGGATGAGATGAGCTACTTTCAATCACCTCAACTAATTGATTCGGTAAATAATATTTTTTATAACCGAGATTAAACGTGATAGTCAGACAACTTAAAAAACCCATAAAAATTATGATTGAAATAATAATTTTCGGTTGTTCAAAAACTTTTAATACTTTCCAATTACTTGAAAAAATAGCAAACTTTTTTTCTAAAAAACCCGCTAAAATAACGCCCAAAATAACGGGCACAGCCGGAAAATAAACAAAACTGTAGCGTGCCCCTCGCGTAATATCTAATCCTAAACAATAGGTAATGGCAAAAAAAAGCACAATGGCACTAACAATAAATCCGAGCAATACCCCTATTCCTAAACGAAAATGGCGGTTTTGCCAACCCATTTTCAAGCCTCTATTAAGCTTAGGAATAGCCCAGACAAAAAACAGTAACATTAATAAGCCCGAAAAGATAGCTAAAGGTAAAAACGATGATTCTATCGGTAATAGAGCTATCATAGTCACCCAAGCCGCCATCAGTTGGAAAACAGGACTAATGAAAGCAATAAAATTAAAATTATCTTGATGAATCCATTCTGTCATCCCTTTGCCATAATCATGAGGAACAAGTAATAAAACCCAAGCGATTGCAGTGGTAATCGTCCCAAACGCAACCAGGGCCAAACGCCAGCAATTTTTCTTAAAAATCCCTGATGGTATGCCGGTCTTGGATGAAATTAGCAGAGAGTTTTTAATCGAATAATACAGAATAAGAATTAAAGTGAGTGCTTCAGCCGCAAGGGTAAGACTAAAAAAGTAGTGAGTCGCTAACCCAAGACAATTAATCATCAGCCATAAAAAAACAATGCTCATGGGGATAGCGGTTTTCTTTTGAAAATGTTTTGCACATCTGAGCAGACAACACAAAGAAAAAATCACAAACAAAATTGCTAAAGTATAGTGACGGGCTTCTTGAGCAATAAAAACCCCGTAGGGTGACACCGCCATCATGATCGCTGATAAATGTGCGACTTTTGCCGACCCAAAGGCAATTCTAGCAAGATAATAGACAGCAGGAATAGAAAGCCCCCCTAATAAAGCAGGTAGTGAACGCGCTGCCCATACAGAGATATATTCTCCATTACCCGGCCATAAATTCATCCACCAATGAGCTAAGACAAAATAAAGAGGGGGATGGTTATCGTTATCGAGTAATAAGGAAATGACATCAAAAATGGTTGCGTCTCGGTTCAGTCGTAGGGGTTGCAAAACCATTTCAGGAGAAATAACTTGGTTAAGCAATACCGAATCATAATTATTGCCTAGGCTAAATACCATCGTAGCAAACTCATCTGTCCAAGGAGGTTTAGCGGTTAAGTTCAAAAACCTCAACCCGCAACCGAGTACAGTCCACAATATTAACAATAACCACTGATAAGATTTTCCAGTTAGGGTTTTAGGGTTTTGATTGGTACTCAACCTCATAGGCAAATAAATAAAAGATGGATGACTGACAACAGGAACAGCCAATCACAAATCATATAATGATCTAGGTTTACAACTTTTTACAGACTCGATTCATTCTCAAAAGCTTCCAAAAACCCAAAAAAAAATCCAATACCGCTCATAGCACTCCCCAAAAAATCAAGCTAAACTAGAAAAAGTTAACATTACTTAATATATAAGCGAATTTATGCACTTAGCCCCACTAGACTCTCTAAAGTCTGTTCCTGGTAACTATTGGCAATGGCGAGGCCACAAAATTTACTATGTCAAAGCCGGTTCGTCTCATTCCTTACGGCCTCCTCTGCTGTTGGTGCATGGGTTTGGCGCATCGACCGACCACTGGCGCAAAAATATCGCTCAACTGCAAGAAGATTTTGAAGTCTATGCGATCGATTTATTGGGTTTTGGACGCTCTGCCAAACCGAATATAGAATACAGTGGGAATTTATGGCGGGATCAATTGCATGATTTTATTGGGCAAGTGATCGGAAAACCGGCGGTCTTAGCCGGCAATTCTTTAGGGGGTTATGCCGCGTTGTGTGTGGCGGCGCAATGTGTTGAGGCGGCTAACGGGTTAGTATTGCTCAATAGTGCAGGGCCTTTTAGTGATGCTTTGCAGAACCGTAACCCAGGTTTAGTACAAAAACTGATCCGTTCTGTATTATTAAGTCCTGTGGGAAGTTATTTGTTATTTCAATATGTCCGCAGGCCCGCTAATATTCGTAAAACGCTGAAAAAAGTTTATTTAGATCACAGTGCGGTTACAGATCAATTAGTAGAAGATATTTATCGTCCCTCTTGTGATGCTGGTGCTGTACAAGTTTTTGCGGCTGTGTTTAAATCCCCTAAAGGAGAAACCATTGATAATTTGTTAAAACAGTTAAATTGTCCTTTGTTGATGTTATGGGGAGACGGCGATCCTTGGATGAATTCAAAGGTAAGAGGCGCTAAGTTTCGTCAGCATTATCCGAATTTAACTGAATATTATCTTCAAGCGGGTCATTGTCCTCATGATGAAATTCCTGACAAGGTGAATGAGTTGATTAAATCTTGGGTTTTGGAAAAAGTCATGGCTTAAAAGTTTTAATCGACGCTTAGAGTTTTATTGCGGCTAAAAGGGGACTTTAAAAGTTCCCAATGCTTGGATATTCTCAGAGACTTTGAACAGATATCTTGGTCTATAACTCGTTTGATTTGCAGTTTGGTTCGCCATAGCGCTCGCAGTTATAGACACTAATTTGCTTGTCAGTAATATGTCAGCAATAAAAGTATCTCGGGAAAAGTTAAACTGAGTAAAAAAAATGAAAAAACCTTTTAGATTTAGTAATGGCAAAGTTGCTTATTCAGCCGAAAGATTAATTGCACTGTGCGACCAAAAGGAAAATACAAAATTTGCTAGAAGGCATTTAAAAAAAGGAGATTTTGAGCGATGGCTTCATTATATGGGAGAAATAGATTTATGTGAATTAGCTAATTCATCAAAGGATAACTTAGAGAAATTTCTTGAAGACTCATATAAGATTTTAAATGAAAAATATTATATCAAATATTTACCTGCATTCGATAAAGCTATTGAAATTATGCTTAAAGAATATGAAACATTGCGAAATGAAATATTACAAGCATTTCAAGAGCGACTTCAATTAAATTTATTAGGACTAGCCGCTATTTTTACTTTAGCGGGACTAGGATTAGCTCCCTTACCTAATTTATTGACAACTGAAATTACTACGGTAACAGAACCTGGATATCTTCATAGTTTTTTTAGTCATCAATTTTTATATGATTCAGTTAATTCTTCTATCGGAAATACTGACTTACCCAGTAAGCAACCGATTCAATCTCAAAAGCAAACTCAAGATAATACTAATGATCAAGAAAAATTAAAAATCATAAGAACAACTGATTCTAGCACTGTACCCAGAGCAATTATTCCTTGTGTAATCATTTTTAATTGGCTTATACCTATAGTTGCTTTATATATGTCTTATAAAAATATAAAATTATTTTCTAAAACCATTGCAATTGGCGAATACATAAAAAATATAATTGAATGTAGAATTAAAAATATTTATGAAATTTTTAATATTCATGACAATTCTAAATATAATATTTTAAAGCAAATTAAAATCCCTTTAACTTGGGAGCGATTTGTAGCTGACAACTATAACTCAACAACATCCTCTTATATTCGTGATCAAGAAATACTTTACGTTTTATTACTACTTTTAGTAGGAATTTCTGCGGTTTCTTTTTTAGGAGGAACTTTTTTAATGAATCTTGAATACACAGAGCAACAATATTTGAACTTACCTAAATTTTTATATACATTTGTAAAAATAGCGATCTTTTTTATAATACTTCTTCTGATTAGTATTTTTCTTAATTCGTTATTCGTTAAAAAAGATCAAAAACCAATATTGACTTTACTAATTTTTGTAATAGATGTTTTAGTATTTTTAATATTTAAATTAGTTACAAAGGAATCCCTAACAAATGTCTTGTTAATCTATAGTCCTTTGACCATCATTCAATTCTTAGTTTCTGAATTTTTCTTAAAGAAAGAAAATGAATGGAATGGAACAAAAATAAGAGAACAAATCAGCGAACAAATGAAAGATACAACAAATTATATAAAAGATCTCTGGAAAGATAAGTAGGTGGGCAAAAATAAATGGACAATAGATTAACTCTTAAAAATGCCTCAATTCCTTATTTGTTCCCTGTTCCCAGATCCGGTGTTCCCTCTCTCCGTTTTACGTTTAATTATGCCCACCAACTTACTCCCCCTCCTTCGGGAGATGGAAGTTCAGGGGAAAACAAGGCCGAAAAAATAAAGGGAGCAATCAACTATAATCCGTCCCTGGGAGAGGAAGTTCCGGGAAAAGATGACAATTAACTATTATCTATTGCTTCTCGTGGCGTTTCTATTACCCGTAATAGACTGAGCGAGTTGGTCGTGTTGTTGGAGAGTCGGTAAAGTTTTAGCCGCCCAAGCTTTGAGGTCTGGGTCTTGTCCTTGTTGAGCTTGATTTTCAAACAAGGAAATATCTTTGTTATGATCTTCCGTCATCAGACTCATATAAGCTTGATCAAACTGCGCTCCTGAGAGCTTGGATAGTCTAGTCAAAGCCGCTTTATGCTCCTCCCCGATATCTGAAGGAAGCTTAATACCTTTTTTGCTGGCTAATTGTTGAAGTTCTTTGTTAGCTTGGCTATGATCCCGAACCATACGCTGTCCAAACTGTTTAACCTCAGCCTTAGTAGCTCGTTTTGAGGCTAACTGTCCTAATTTTACTTCTGCCATCCCACCTTGAGCCGCTTCAGTGACGAAATTTCTATCGGTAGCACTCAAAGAGTTTTGTCTGGGTTGGCTTTGGGATTGATTGGACGTTTCGGCTATCTGATAAGATTGTCTAGACGAGGATAGGGGGGCGGCTGTCACAGTCAGTACAGGAATAAATAACAGGCTACTGCCAGCAATTATAGCGACTATAGTTTTATTTTTTTTCATTTTCTTTGGATGAAAGCATAATAATATATTTGGTCTTCAGTTTGTTTTATATCGAGGCAAAATAGTTCTAACTCGAGATAGAATAATGACTCAGTATTTCGACATAAATAAATAAGTCTTAAGACAATAGTAGGGTGTGTTAGCGTAGCGTAACGCACCTCAACCTCTTAGGACTTACGCACTCTCCAGGAAACTATTAGGGTTTGAGATTGTCCGAGATCCTTCGCAAGGCTGATCCTTCGCAAGGCTCAGGATGACATAAAATCGTTGTTTTTAATCAGGAGTGCGTAACCCACCTCAACCTCTTAATAATCAATTTTCAGGCTAATAAAAAAATCCCCATCAAAGAACTAAAAAAAGAAAAATTAAAGACGTAATTATATATTATTCGGATCAATTCCTAATTCTCTTAGTTTGGCGGCTAATTTCTCGACTTTGCGTTGTTCTTCTAGTCTAGCTTGTTCAGCCGCCAGTCTAGCTTGTTCAGTTTCTTGATGACTTAACAAAGTTTGCCGAGTCATGGGATTATAAAACCTCATTTCCCCATCTTGTAATTTTAATTCTAGACCTAATATTTCTGAATAAATAGAATAATTATTGTCATCTAAATAATTTTTTTCGAGAGGAAAATAATTGCCATCCACTAATCGAAAACCTTGTAACTGGAGTTGAAGATAATCAGCAGTTGGGTCATATTGAAAATACTCTTTTACCCCCAAATAAGCATAAAGTCCCTTTTTAGTTCCCTGATCTTCACTGACAGTCGTTTTCGAGGTAATTTCTAACATAAAATCAGGTATCTTATTGTCCTCTTGCCAGACTTTATAAGTTCGCCTTTTCTTTTTAATTACTCCAAAAACCACAAATACATCAGGGGCTACTACTGCTTTAGGGTTTCCTTCTTCGTAATAAATAAAAAGATTCCCTGAAATATAAACTTCTGGATGGTTTTGAAAGTAAATATTAAGAGCTTCAACTGCATAAGTTAAATAATCACGGGTTGGGTCGCTTTCTGCCATCGGTAAACCGTCGCTTTCTGGGTATTCTATCTCTGTGGAGAAATTACGATAAGAAATAGTCATAGTTATGTGGGGTAATAAATTTTAGGTTTCGCGCAAAGACACAAACGAGGCAAAGGAGTTAGCCGCCACTGATTTTAGCTTTGTATCCTAGTTCGAGCAAAATTTCGAGGATTTTTTGTTTATGATCGCCTTGTATTTCTAGGGTGTTTTCTTTGGCGGTTCCACCACTGCCGCATTTAGCTTTTAAGTCTTTGAGTAATTTCGTTAAGGTTTCGGGTTTACATTGAAATCCGGTAATGACAGTTACGGTTTTTCCTTTGCGTCCTGAGCGGGTTGCTTGTACTCTTAAATTCTGTTGCTGTGGGGGTAATTCAGGAACTGAGCGTTCTAAAGCGGCTGAATTATCCACAGAACCAAATTCCCGATAAGCGGCTGAATCTTTATTAGATGACTTACGTTGAGAAGACATAATATTTATTGACTACTGTAGATCTTATTTTACTTTCATCTGTATTCATCTCTAAAAATTCGAGGTGCGTTAACCCAACAGCCAACGCACCCAACAACCGATTATACCGATTATACAGAAACAGGGACTTTTCCATCTAAAGGTTGAACGCGCTTGAGATAATCTTGTAATTGATCACCTTCAATCACTTCTTGCTCGAGAATTTTTTGAGCAATTTCCTCTAACAAATCTTGATTTTGTCTTAAGATAGCTAACGCTTTTTGATGTCCCTCTTCTACTATGTCTTTAACCTCATCATCAATGGCCCTTGCGGTTTCATCGCTAACCATACGGCGAGGGTTCATCATCTCATTGCCGAGGAAATTATTTTGCTGTCCCTTCTCATAAGCGAGTGGTCCCAATACCTTACTCATTCCGTAAGTAGTAACCATTCTCTCTGCTAAATCAGTGGCCCGTTGTAAATCATTAGCCGCACCTGTGGTTATGCTACCAAACACCACCTCTTCGGCGGCGCGTCCACCGAGTAGAGTCGCAATTTGGTCGCGCAACTCAGATTCATCCATTAAGAAACGGTCTTCGGTGGGCATTTGTAAGGTATAACCTAATGCTGCCATGCCTCGGGGAACAATAGAAATTTTAGCCACTTTGCCGCCACCGGGCATAATTGCACCCACTAACGCATGACCGACTTCATGATAGGCAACAATGGTCTTTTCTTTATCGGAAAGGACGCGGCTTTTTTTCTCTAATCCTGCGATAATCCGCTCAATGGCTTCTCTAAAGTCTTCCTGCGCCACTGTATTGCGTTGGTTACGGGCGGCGAGTAAGGCGGCTTCATTGACTAAATTGGCTAAGTCTGCACCCGCAAAACCGGGGGTACGAGTAGCAATTTCTTTGAGATTTACATCTTTATCTAATTTGACCTTTTGGGCGTAAATTTCTAGAATCTTTAAACGACCTCCAAGGTCCGGGCGGTCTACTAAGACTTGTCGGTCAAACCGTCCGGGGCGTAAAAGGGCAGGGTCTAAAGTTTCTGGGCGGTTAGTAGCAGCGAGGACAATAACAGTAGCATCACCGGCACTAAATCCGTCCAGTTCGGTTAATAATTGGTTGAGGGTTTGTTCGCGTTCGTCATTTCCCCCAACAAACCCGTTACTAGCGCGAGATTTGCCGATGGCATCTAATTCATCAATAAAGATAATACAAGGGGCTTTCTTTTTGGCCTGTTCAAACAAGTCCCGCACTCTAGCCGCACCGGCACCGACGAATAATTCCACAAACTCTGAACCAGAAATACTAAAGAAAGGAACTTTCGCTTCGCCGGCAACGGCTTTAGCTAAGAGAGTTTTACCGGTTCCGGGAGGTCCGACTAATAATACGCCTCTGGGAATTCTCGCCCCGATGGCTTTGTAGCGTTGGGGGTTTTTTAGGAATTCAACAATTTCTGCTAACTCGGTTTTAGCTTCTTCTACGCCGGCCACATCTTCAAAGGTGACTCGGGTGGATTCTTCTTCTACATATACTTTAGCTTTACTCTTGGTAAATGAAAGAGCGCCGGCTGTTCCACCACCGCTTCGTCCCAGGAAAAATTGCCAGATAGCGACAAAAATCAGAGGAGGAATCACCCAACTTAAAATACTACCGATCCAATTATTTTTCGGGGGTGGGGCGGCGGCAAACTCAATGCCTTTTTCTTCTAAACGTTTGGGCAGTTCTAAATCAAAAATCGGGGTCGTACTGAAAATTTGTCCGAGTTGCCCTTGTTCGTCTTTAATTTGGTAGCGGATTTCATTTTGTCCTACGGAAACCCTGGCCACTTCTCCATCCTGTACCTGATCGATGAAGAGACTATAAGGAACTCGAGGTATTGACGGTCCGAATATTTGGGGAAATAATAGGTTGGCTAACAAAAATAATCCCGCCAGCAAAAATAGGATATTTCCTATCTGGCGAGAACGAGAGGGAGGTCTGTCTTTGATACTCATTGCTATAATGGGAGGTTTTGATTAGGGCGTTTTTAACTATTGTAAAATCCCTATCCTTTCTTCACTGTGTTTTTTCTTGTGAGGTATCCCATCATACAGGTTCGGAAATCAATACTTGTTGACACTCCCCAGCCTAAAGGCGTGGGGATTCTTGGTTCACAGAAGATGCTTGCTCTGACAGGATTGCTCCAACCAAAGTAGAGGTATCTTCTCCCCCATTAGCCGTAGCTAACGCCCTCAAGAATCTCACTTTCAAAAGCTTTAGATCCCGTATGCCCTACGGTACTTAATCCCTTCTGTAGGATGTTTAATGCAGCGTTGACATCTCTATCTAAAATACAGCCACAAGAACAAACATGAGTTCTAGTTGATAGAGATTTTTGGACTTTTTGCCCACAGCTAGAGCAATTTTGAGAGGTGTTATGGGGAGGAACGGCAACCGTCACCTTTCCATATTTGTAGCCAAAATACTCCAACCAACGCCTAAATAATGACCATCCTACATCTGATATCGACTTCGCTAGATGCCGATTTTTAACCAGGCTTTTAACATTTAAATCTTCATAGGCTATCAAATCGTTAGATTGAATTAAGCGGAGTGCCTTTCTCTTGGCAAACTCTTCTCGCTGCCTACTTACCTTTAAATGTTTCCGAGCAGATCGATTTCTAGCTTTGTGATAATTTTGAGAGGGTTTTTGTCCCTTGCGGAATTTTTTAGATTTTTTCCTGTTAGCCTTATTAAGTTGACGTTCTGCCTTTCTATAAAACTGAGGAATGGGTTCAATATTTCCTTGACTATCAGCATAGAAATATTTCAAGCCCACATCCACCCCTACTGCTTTTTGAGAGGGCGTTAACGGTTCAACCCTATCTCTAGGGTCTAAATGAATTGAAAACTGCACGTAATACCCATCGGCTCTCCTGATTATTCTTACTCGTTTTATTTGCTCTATTTGGTAATAATTTAAGTCTCTAGTCCCTATCAGTTTTAACTTCCCGATGTTTTTCTTATCGGTGAAAGTGATATGCTTTCTATTTTCTGATAGCTTCCATCCTGAGACTTTGTACTCTACCGAGCGAGTATTTTGCTTGAACTTTGGATAGCCTTTCTTTCCGGGTATTTTCTTTTTACAGTTATCAAAAAACTTGTTGATTGCTCTAAGCACTCTTTCTACCGCCGTTTGACAGGCATGGGAGTTTAAATCATCAACAAATTTGTATTCTTTCCTCAACCTCGTGTTGTATCGAAAGAGTTCTGTTTTGCCCACACCTCGATTATCCATCCAATAGCGAAGCACCTTATTTCGGACAAACTGAGATGTCCTGATGGCTTCATCAATTGATTGAATTTGTTGAGGTTTTGGTTTAACTTTGCACTCTATGACAAACACAATTTGATACTCGGCTACTGGATATCAATATTGTAGCATAGGTTTTGAAAAGCCGTCCCTTCGTTGTCACTCAGGACAAGCCTAAAAGGACGGGGCTTGTACCCAAAAATTTTCGGTCAGTTAACAATTAACCGTTAACAGTTAACCCTTAAGGAACAACAGTCACCCGAGTTCCCACCTTAATCTGATCAAATATGGCTTTAATATCCGAGTTACGCATTCTCACGCAACCATGAGACACCGCTTGACCCATTAAATGTTCGGCTTGAGTACCATGAAAACCTATATAGTTTTTTCCATCAGTCCAAAACCCGATCCATCTTTCCCCTAAAGGATTTCTTGGCCCCGCAGGAATAATACTGCCATTCCAGGGATTTTGCCAAATGGGGTTGGGAACCATTTGAAGGACTTGAAAATCTCCTGTAGGAGTTTCCCATCCTTTTTTCCCCACTGCAACCGGATACATGGCCACTTGCTGATCCCCTTGATAAATATATACTCGCCTTTCCTTGAGTTTTAAGATTAAACGAGTTTCTATCACCTGTGGTGGTGCTTCGGGTTCAGTTACCCCTGTACCATCATCTCCAGGTGGGGCCTCTGTAGGAATCTGCTGAACGGGGGCCTCGATAGTTTCTTGTATAGGATTAATTTGATCTTGTCCGGTTGATATATTTTCAACAGGGATATTTTTAGTCTTTAAATCATCGGCTATGGCTGGTCGCTGTCCATTGAATCTTGTATCCACAAGACCGAAACAGGTTAACAGCAGTAAAAGAAACAAATAATGTGCTTTCACCATCTGTAGTTATTAGTTAGTTGAGAAATGAGAAGTTGACTCTGTTATAGCAATACTATTATGCTTACCTAATAGAAGTTAAGCAATCTTTTCTTTTTGCCTCAGAGAGTGTAGGCATCGGAACTAGGCTCACTTGAGTAAGATTTAAACAAGAAGATAGATTATCTTGTCTGAGTTCAAGCTAGACTATTTTAGATTAGGGTCTATTAAGTTAGGATCAGCAAAAAGACTGAGAACAGATATATGCCGAGCTTTTTATTAGAAGTTGGTACAGAAGAATTACCCGCAAGTTTTGTCGATGAAGCGATCGCCCAGTGGCAAAACCGTATCGCCACAAGCTTAGAAGAACAATTGTTAACGCCACAGGGAATAGAAATCTATGGAACTCCCCGCCGTTTAGCCGTATTGATCAAAGAACTTCCCACTAAACAACCTGACCGGGAAGAAGAAATTAAAGGCCCGGCGGCGAATGTGGCTTTTTCTAATGGGAAACCCACTAAGGCCTTAGAAGGCTTTCTGACAAGACAAGGGGTTGCCCCGGAAAATGTGGAAATTCGCAACACCAATAAAGGGGATTTTGTCTTTGTTCAGAAAAAAATTATAGGCAGAACTACCACAGAAATTCTACAAGAGTTAGCGCCTCAATGGATTACTCAGTTAGAAGGACGGCGGTTTATGCGTTGGGGAGATGGAGATCTCCGTTTCCCTCGGCCCATCCGTTGGTTAGTGGCTTTATGGGATAAAGAAGTTTTGCCCCTAGAGTTAGTTAATGGGGGAACTCTTTTAAAAAGTGATCGCCTTTCTTGGGGTCATCGCATTTTACACCCAGAGGCGGTTAGTATCCCTGAAGCGAATGCCTATCAGAAGAGTTTACAACAAGCTTATGTGGAAGTTTCTCCCCATCAACGTCGTTCCTCGATCAAACAACAAATCGAAAAAGCCGCTAAACCCTTAAAAGGTGTTGCTGTTATTCCGCCTGAGTTATTGGATGAGGTGGTTAATTTAGTGGAATATCCTACCGCCGTTGTGGGTAAATTTGATGCAGAATTTCTCAATCTCCCCACTGAAGTCATTACTACGGTGATGGTGACTCATCAGCGCTATTTTCCTGTACAAACAAGCACGAAAAAGACAAATGATTCGACTTTGCTACCCCATTTTATCACCATTGCTAACGGTGACCCGAAAAAAGCTGACCTCATTGCTTCGGGTAATCAACGGGTGATCCGGGCCCGCTTAGCTGATGCTCAATTTTTCTATAAAGCTGACTGTGATCAACCTTTAGAAAGTTATCTCCCCCAACTAGAAACCGTTACCTTTCAAGAACAATTGGGTACCATTCGAGATAAGGTAGATCGGATTATGGAAATTTCTCAATTGATTGTGGAGCAGTTGGAGTTAGAACAACAAGAACGCACTGAGATCGAAAGTACCGCCATGCTGTGCAAAGCTGACTTGGTGACACAAATGGTCTATGAATTCCCCGAACTTCAAGGGGTCATGGGACAAAAATATGCTTTAGTCAGTGGAGAGTCTCCCAATGTCGCCCAAGGCATTTTTGAACATTATTTGCCAAGGGGGGCTGATGATATGATGCCAGAGTCTTTAACGGGTCAAGTGGTGGGATTAGCTGACCGTATTGATACTTTGGTCAGTATTTTTGGCTTAGGAATGATCCCCACAGGTTCCGGTGATCCCTTTGCTTTGCGCCGCGCGGCTACGGGAGTGATTAAAGTGACTTGGTATGCAGATTTACCCATTGATCTGTTAGCGTTAATTGAGCAAAGTTCAGAGGATTTTGTCACTGCCCATCCTGATAAAACTTCTCCTGTTGAAGCCCTAAAAAGCTTTTTGATTCAACGTCTGAGTACCCTATTGCAAGATGATTTGAAGATTGATTATGACTTAGTGAATGCCGTCTTGGGAGAAAATGATCCCGAATATGCCCAAAGGGCTTTAGAAGATTTATTGGATGTTCGTGATCGCGCTCAATTTCTTCAAGAGATTCGCAATAATAAAAAGTTAGAGGAGATCTATGAAACGGTCAATCGTTCTGCCCGTCTTGCAGTTAAAGGCGATTTAAATACTCAGGAACTTGATCCGCCAAAAGTTATTCGTCCTGATTTATTTGAGAAGTCTTCAGAAAAGCAATTTTATGAGGCGTTAATTGATTTAGTTCCCACTACCCAAACCGCACAAGCGGAACGAAATTATCAATTATTGGTGGATGCTTTAGCTAAAATTGCGCCCACAGTCAGTAATTTTTTTGATGGAGATGATAGCGTTTTAGTGATGGATGAAAATCCTGAAATTCGACAAAATCGTCTCAATTTATTGGGTCTTCTGCGAAATCATGCCCGGGTTTTAGCTGATTTTGGCCCGATTGTGAAAAGTTAATTTTCATTAGTCATTAGTCATTAGTCATTAGTCATGGGTCATTAGATAGTGGCTGGCGGCTTTCTCACACTTATGGTGAATTGATTTGCTCGCTCGTTGTTTAGCCGCCTCTACCGAAAGGTTGCGGGGAGCGAAGCTAATGACTAATGATTAATAACTAATAACTAATAACTAATAAGCTTCTGTATGGTTGGCAGTATTACGAGGATTTCGAGCGCCGATGGAAGCACCAATTAAAGCCGCCGCTAACCCTAATAACGAGCCTAGGGTGAAATACCAACCCACCTTAGCCACGTTACCGGCGATGTCTCTTGTTTGTTGAGCCGTAATATTAGGGGCGTTGTTGGGGACGTTAACACCTTGATTAATAATTTCTCCTGCATTAGAAGCTACCACCCCAAAAGCACCAGTAATACCACTGGCAAGTAACCAACTTCCAATAGTCAAGGTAGTAGCCCACAAAATAGCCGCGTTTAATAAAGCGGTGCTTTTATTGATTGGGCCACAAGTACGGGAAGTGATCCAACCGCCAATTAGCAGCGAAATAAACAAACTAATAATAGACCAAATGCCGATGGCTGAACCGACATCTCCTGCATCAGAGCGAGGTGATCCTGAATTGGAAAGACCACTTAAGCCAATCGCTGTTCCTAAACTGCTCAGAATAAGTTGAGTGCTTAGAGCCACCACAAAACCCGCGAAAATAGGGCCCCATCGTACCCGATCATGATAACTTTTAACGGTGACAGGGACTTGACGCTCAGCAGTAACTCTACCTATCGGCTCATTAGTATATGCCATAGTTGCTTAACTCCTAGAAAGAGGTTCAATAAGTAATCTAATAACTATCCAAATAATAATGAAAGAGCTTGAAAAATTTTCTCTGCCTTAAGAGTTAAGTATTGCCGAGTTTTATTTAAATTTTTTAGGTATAAAGAAATGCCAGCTTTTTAAAAAAACTATTTCTAAGGATTTGATTAACTAATTCTTTAGACAGATGAGATAAATCAAGAACAGTCAGTAGGGTATAGCTAGATTACATCTTCTCTATTCATTGAGATCCAATTTTTTTAAAAACCGAATTAAATGTTTATGAAACTCATCAGTTGCCCGCATATAACAGGCATGACCGGCATTTTTTAAGGTCACTTTTCGGGTATTAGGCATTAATTGAACTAATAAATCAGCATCCGACACCGGAATAAGACGATCATTACTACCCCAAATGGCTAAGGTGGGGGTTTCTATGCCTTTGAGTTGCTCTCGATATTTGCCAATTCCAACAGGAGCAACCGCGACAAACCCCCTTAATTTGTCTGGATGACTCGCCACTAAAGGCAAACTGTAGCCCCCACTCATGGACGGAGAGACGATAACCGGTTGCTGTAATGCTAATTCCTCTAGCAATAACAGTAAAAATGCTTCACGAGGAACAGACGGGCTTTGAGAATCGCCATATCCGGGTAAGTCGATAGCGAAGGCATGATATCCCTGTTCTGCCATTAATTGTAGTGTGCCGATTTCTCGCCACGTCTGTGAATTAAAACTCGCTCCATGTAAAAATAATAGGTGGCTTCCTGTAGATGTACCTGCTTCTAAATAGTGTATTTTTGCCCCTCGAATTGAGATATTTTGAGAATTAATGCTTGTTTCCATGATTTTTTCCCTCAAGGCTAATAGTTATTTTGATGTTTATCATAAACTACATAAATTAAAGAAAATTAGGGTTTAATTTAATAATTAATTTATATTTTTATTATCATTATTTTTTTTAATAATACTTATTAATTTTTTAAAACAAAAAACTCCGGCTTGACCGGAGTATTTAATAAGATCCTACCGTTAATGGCAGGGTTTAAAATTACGTTGAAAAAATCTAGATTTAGCCACCCCTTTAAGGGCGGGGTTGACCATTAATTAATTAACATTAACTTTGATCACTCGGTTTTGTTCTTCTTCTGCTTTGGGGAGAGTCAGTGTGAGAATTCCGTCTTTATAGTCGGCGGTAACATTAGTATTTTGAACCTTTTTAGGCAGAGGAATTACTCGCTCAAATCTTCCATAACGGAATTCACTACGGGTTACTCCGTTATTTTCTGTCTTGTTTGCTTCTTGGCGTTCACCGCTAATAGATACGACATCTTTAGTAACTTGAATGTCGACTTCTTGAGGATTTATGCCCGGAATTTCTAGCTTTAGATAAAGGGCTTCATCTGTTTCTGAAAGCTCGGCGGCAGGGACAAAGTTGAATTGGCTATTTTCGGTTCTGGCGGGAACGAAGAAGTCGTCAAAAAGACGATTCATTTGACGTTGTAAGGTTTCAAGTTCTTGGAAGGGAGAGTAACGAATGATAGGCATATCTTTGAGATCCTCGGGTTAAGAATCGTAAATAAAACTTTGAATATTTGCTTATGATTTAATAATAGATCTATCCTCAAAATTAGCTCATTCGGTTTGAGGAACAAGTTTGAGAGTCAGCACCCCGCGCTAAAGCGACGGGGCATCATGCCTCTCCTTTAGGTAGCTGACCAGCCTAAGTCTTAGCTGACTACGTTAGATAAGTCACGACACCCTAGAATGCGTTGCTAGTTCTCGGCTCTGTCGTTAGCAATTAAACATCTTTACGAGGGGTAAGGAAGTGTTGTTAACAAATACAAGCTTATTTAACATTGGCGAAGCTCACATCACCCTAGAAATAGGAGACTCATAAAGAGTTATGTCAAAAGTGTTTGTTTTGGCTCCCAACAAAAAACCTCTAAATCCTGTCCATTCAGGGCAAGCAAGAAGGTTACTAAATCAAGGAAAGGCAGCAATCTTTCGCCGAATACCTTTTAGTATCATTCTTAAAAAAGAGGTTAACAATTCTGCTAATCCACTTCGGGTAAAAATTGACCCAGGGGCAAAAACTACAGGATTGAGTCTTGTTAACGACCAAACTGGCGAGGTTATCTGGGCAGGAGAATTAACTCATAGAGGTTTTGCTATTAGAGAGTCTCTAACCAGCCGTCGTCAATTAAGACGCAGTAGAAGAGGTCGCAAAACTCGGTATCGCCAGCCTCGTTTTAACAACCGTAAAAGAGTTGATAAATCTCTACCACCTAGCTTAATGTCCCGTGTTCATAACATCTTGACTTGGGTAAGAAAACTAACAAGATTAGCAATTATTACAGCTATTTCGAGCGAGTTAGTCAGGTTCGACACCCAAGCTCTTGAGAACCCTGAAATAAGGGGAACTGAATACCAACAAGGGGAATTAGCGGGTTACGAGGTTAGAGAGTACCTTTTAGAGAAATTTAACCGGAAATGTATCTACTGTAGCCAAACTGATACTAGATTAGAAATTGAGCATTTAACACCCCGAAGTAAGGGAGGTAGTAATCGAGTTTCTAATTTAGGGATTGCTTGTCAACCCTGTAATCAAAAAAAGGGTAACAGAGATGTCCTATCGTTTCTAAAAGGGAAACAAGACTTAGCTAAAAAAATACTAGATCAAGCTAAAAAGCCCTTAGCTGATACGGCTGCGGTAAATGCTACTAGATGGGAATTGTTTAATCAATTAAAACAGTTCAATTTACCAGTAGAAGTAGGTACAGGCGGATTAACTAAGTTTAATCGGTGTCGCCAAAATCTTGATAAGACACATTGGCTAGATGCTGCTTGTGTGGGGCAGTCAACTCCTGAGCAATTAATAATAAAAGGAGTAAGACCTTTGTTAATTAAAGCTAATGGGCATGGAACTAGACAAATGTGTGGCACTAATAAATATGGCTTTCCTATTCGTCATCGTTCCCGAATAAAAATCCATAAAGGATTTCAAACCGGAGATATTGTCAAAGCAATAGTAACTTCTGGGAAAAAAATCGGTATTCATGCCGGCAGAGTTCTATGTCGTGCATCTGGAAGTTTTGATATTGCAAGTAAGTCTGGAAGGGTAACTGGAATTAGCCACAAAAATTGTCGGGTAGTACATAAAAATGATGGTTATGCTTATGAATTTTAGACGCGGGTTAAAACCAGCGAGTCGCGCTTCCCCCTCGCAATAAATTAACGAGGCTTCCGCGCTCCCGTATTTTTTTAGGTGATTACCGAACCCATCAAACAACAGAACAGGTGGGGAGCATCTCCTATTCCTATTCAGGTGGAAATGCCACCAGCTTAAATGTCCCTGTATAGTCGATTAAATAATCAAATGAATCAGAGTAAACACTGGGATTTTAGTCCGCCTTCCCCCTCAGACTTAGGGGATCATGATGTACCTTTAGAAGGAACTCATCTACAAGGCAAACGCATCGCCCTACTGATTACAGGGGGAATAGCCGCTATCAAAACCCCTTTTATTGCCCGTGCTTTACGGCGAGAAGGGGCTGATGTCGTCGCCTTTACCTCTTCTGAGGCTTTACGATATGTCACTATCGACAGTCTAGAATGGAGTACCACTCACCCAGTGGTGACTAAGTTAACCTCAGCCGCCGAACATCTCAGTGATAGTAGTCCGTTTGACGCTTATGTGGTGGCTCCCGCTACTTACAATACTATTAATAAAATGCGCTATGGAATCGCTGATGGAGTCATTACCTCAACTTTAGCCTCAGCCTTGGGACGCATGGAACAGGGCAAAACTAACATTATGATAGTTCCCACCATGCACGGCAGTCTACACAATGCGATTCTGAGCGAATCGTTAAAAACCCTGCATAGTCTGGGTGTAGCCATTATGCCGCCTAGAGACGCTTATGGTAAGCATAATATTCCTCATGAACGGGATATCGTCGTAGAAGTGTGCAGACTGGTGAGCCATTCTCCTCTCAAGGATATCTCGATTCTCGTAACCGGAGGACCTACACCGGTACCCATTGATAATATTCGTCGTCTGACTAACCGTTTTAGTGGGAAATTAGGAGCAACCATTACCGAAGAATTGTATTTAAGAGGGGCAGATGTTCATTTAATTCACGGTGAGGGAAGTTATCAACCTGCCTCTTATTTACCCTATCAATTGGCGAAAACTTATGATGAATATTTGGCCTTAGTTTTAGAACAACTGAGTCAAAAAAAATATAAAATCGGCATTTTTACAGCCGCCGTTGCTGACTATAAACCCGAAACAATTCTGCCCGGTAAAACCCCGAGTGGCGGACAGTTGAAAAGTCTTAATTTAGTGCCAACTCTAAAAGTTATTGAAGAAGTTAAGCATAAGTTTCCGGATTTGTATATGGTGACCTTTAAATATCAAGAACAAGTGTCTCATGAAGCCTTAATCAATATTGCCCAAGAGAGAATTAAACAAGGTTATGCCGCCGTAGTCGCTAACCGAGGTGAAGAAATCGAATCAGTTGGGGAACAAGTGGCTTATTTAGTAACCGCAAATCAACCCCCACAACAGATGATCGGGAAAAAAGAAATCGCTGTGATCATCGCTGATCATTTAGAAAAAATCTTAAATTAATTGCTCAGTCCATCAGTTAAAGGATCTACATTTTGAGAGAGGAGAGTTGCTCAATGTTGTTGAGACAATCAAAAAACCCAAGTAGAAAAGGATTCATCAAAAATGATTATTGTTGCCATTGGCACTCCTCCCGAGATTCCTAACCCTCCTATTCCCGATCCGAGTCCTAGTCCGGTTCCCTTACCCAATCCTCCTATCCCCGATCCGAACCCTCAACCTGATCCTTTACCGACTCCCTATCCCCCTCCTGATCCTGATCCTAATCCTATTCCTCCTCCGAGTCGTTCTCCTGAGATTAATCCGGGTGCTCCCTCGAGGTTAATTAAGCTCTAGTTAGCATCAGTTTATTTCTCAGGACTGAGGTTAGCTCTAGCAAAAATTGTTTAGCTAAAAAAAGATAAAAACTAAAGGAGATTGACGAAAAATGTCACCCGAAAAATCTGATCGTTTAATAGATTTTTCCCACGCCTCAGAAAAGCCAACCTCATTAGATGTCAACTCTTCGTCCGAGGCTTCAGAACCTTTACCCGATGATCATTTACCTAAGAATAAAGAAGATGAAAGCGAGGGGGAAGGCGTGCCAAAAAGCCTTGTCGATGATCAAATAACTATTGCCAATATTCATGCTGGCTAAAATCAATTTAAGCCCATCAATATTACTTTAATTCAAAGAGAAATCTGATGACAGACAAATTTAAAAAAGGTGATCAGGTAGAATGGAACAGCACCCAAGGAAAAGTCAAGGGCACTGTTAAAAAAAAGCTTACCGAACCCACTGATATCAAAGGACATCACGTCGCCGCTTCTCAAGAAAATCCTGAATATTTAGTAGAAAGTGATCAAACCGGCCAAGTGGCGGCTCATCGTCCTGAATCTCTCAAAAAAAATGATTAAATGAATTTTTCTCTAATTTTGGCTAAATAAGTTAATTAGAGCAAAAAGACCAAAAATAACCAAAGCCACAATCAGCAACCAATATTGCAAAGAATAGAGTTTTTTTAACTGTTTTAGGGCATCCATTAAATTTTCCAGATCATGCCCTCTTGTTTTTGCCACTAAACTGAAAGAGGAAGCGGCTTTATAAGTCCAAATTCCAATGGCTAAATTGATCAGCCCGCTAATGATAATACTGGGTGGGTCAAGGGTGGCGCTAGTTAAATGCAATATTCCCGCAAAAGCTTGTACAACGCCTACGGCCATAAAAAAATAGCTGACGAATTTCATCTTGCCCGCTAAATCCCCAATGAGCTTTTCTTCGGTAGTATTAAACTCGTAAGAAGCGGCTTGACTAATTTGAGGTTCATTATTGTATGATTCCATGTTACAGTGACCTTGAAGTAGCGACTTTTTAAAATAAGTGGTAACGATTATATCTAATCTCTTAGAGTTAACCCGATTAATTGTTATACCACCAATGACAAATAAAGTTACAAAATTTTCATCAGACACTGAGCAATTCTTTTAGCCGCACCAGGTAACCCCATCCGCCGCCGTCCATTTTCAATCATCGCTTGCCATCGATCAGGGTCTTGTAAAAGAGATTGTATAGCACAGGCTACCTGTGCCGGTTGTTGCACTAAAGTAACAGATATCCCTAATAAACGAGTTTGAGCCTCAGCAAAAGTCGAGGTAAACTGAGGCCCTTGACCAGAAATTGTAATCGCAGGTTTCCCTAAACCAATAAATTGTTCTGTAGCCGTTCCTGCCATAGCAATAGCGATTTGTGCTTGATTTAAATATTGTTTATAGGCATTTTGGCAGAGCCTTAAGCGAGCAGAACCATAAGTAAAAGTTAATCCTTGAGGGTCTAATTTAAAAATATCTGGCGGCTGTATTTGCCAGCCTTCTTTAATTAAGTAGTCTTGAAATGGCTCAAACGGTAAAGCCGGAGCGAGTGCTGCTAAAAAGATTAGTTCTCGATTTCTAAATGTTTTAATCACTTCCGCTACAGCAGCGATGATCGTCTGCCAATTGCGTTGTGCTTCGGGATTTCTTGAGCCGGGTAACAGCAGAATGGTTAATTGATTACTGAGAGGTTTAACCTTTGAGACTGTATCGATTTCTACTTCAAGGTCATCCATCATGGGATTACCAAAATCAAATGCAGGTATAGACCACTGCTGCAAGATTTTTGCTGTCAGACTATCTCGAGGAAACACGGCTTTACAGCGAGGACGACTCATTAAAAATCGTTCCCAAGGAAAATAATAAGACCCTGACCAACGATAGATCCAGGGGGTTTGAGGCAACCATCCATATTCATCTTGCCAGTAATATTCGGATTTAGCCGTTCCCACAAAAGCATAGTCAGCCCCACTGATCCAGGCCAATAATAGGGGCAGTATATCACCCACTGCTAAAATTTTTCCCCCTTGAGCGGCCCATTGACGCACGAGTTGATATTGCTGTTGAGTCAGCTTCAGGAGTCCTTCTTTTAAGTCTCCCCATAACTGTCGCCTATCCATGTAAATAAATCCCCCCGAAGGCATTTGTTGTACAGGTCCAATAAGGGAAACTTTCCGATTTTGGTAAGCGTGTCCTTCACCTACAAGGGGTAACGCGGCTATCTGGGAAATCTTGGGATAGTGTTGTAATTGTTCTATGATCCTTACAGCAATAACATCTTCCCCATGACCGTTACTCAAAATAAGTAGTTTCATTCACATCCACACAGACGACAATAATTTAATCTTAATATTTTGTCATCTTTTCGCTGCCTTGCTTTAACCGACTATTTTTATGTATATTGGACCTACCCTAGATCAACTTCTGACCCCTCCCATGAGTAAACCGATTTTCTCTCGTCAATCTAGATTTAGTTACTTTTTTGTAGCTAGTTTACTCTTGACAGTAATCGTCTATATTTTACGAGGGGTTGGTGTTCTGAGTTTTATTCCGGGCGGACTAATTTTGATATTGATCGCTAGTTCTATCATTACAGGGCTGATCTATGCCATAGACCGAACTCGCCGCTTTTGATGGGCTTGCTGCCACCCCAAAATTTTTATTGAATACCACAAAAAAATGTTTTAGTCAAGGAAATATCTGCTAAAATAGCTGTAAAGTCAGAAAATCCTGATTAAGACTTGACAGTTGTCATTAAAGATGTATATTAGATCTAATAATAACTATACGGTCAAGGTTTATCTCCAAGAAACCCAACTATTTAAAAATCAAAAATCGAGAGACGTAAATAGGTCGTCATAATCAGAAAAGCGTGCCTAATTCGTTTTTCAGTGGAAATTTAGTGGAGAGTAGGAATAAAATGCTGGTGCTATCTATCCTTTCCTTAATCATTGCTTCCCTGGCAGCTTTTTTAAGCTTAAACACTGAAGAAGAAATTGTTAAAGTGGCATCAGGATGCACTGCGGTGTTATTAATTCTTTTAACTTTGCTGGTGGCACCCTGGTTACTCAAACTGGTTCTGGTGGCTGTTCCCTTGCTTTGGGATAGGCTCAACAACCGCTCAACTCAAAAGTTGACTCACTAAAAATTTTAGGGTAAATTTAAGCGCACCTCAACAAACATCTGCGCGTAGGGAGAATTTCTATATCGCTCAAGCTTTAAATTACGGTTTTTAAAATGCGAAATTTTTCAGCTTATTAATGTAGACTACGAATAATACGCTTTTTCCTTTGGTAAGGGTACTTTTTGAAGTGCCCTTTTTTCCTATTCCATCAGTAAAATAAAACAAAAAGTTGCTTCAAGTGTCGTTAATTGTAGAGATTCGCCGTCAATGAAACTGATAAGGAAAACATCGTTAATCATCCTATGGTCTATTATAGGAGAGCTAAGTCCTTTATTAGTCCTAGCTCAAACCCCAAAGCCAATTGATAGCGTTAACCTTGGGGAGCGTTCATGGATAGCTCAAAAAACAACTGAAACAACATCAACACCTTCCTCTTCCCAAACCCCAGAAAATCATCAGCCAAATAAGCCATCCACACCCGCAGATAACACCACCACCGTCAACGAATGTTGGCAACCGAATGAAACGCTACCCCAACCCCAACCTGTAGCACAAATTGAGGAAAGTTCTCCCCCCCAAACGGTTAAGGAAAATAGTGATTCTTCAGCCGCTTCCCAGGAAATAGACTCTCAACAAAGTGCAGAAGAAGAAGCCAAACAGTCTCAAGAAAAAGAAAAACCCGTTAGCTTTATTCCTAAACCAACATCCGAAGAAATAGCACTTTATCAACAATTGGCTCAAGCTGATCGCTATTATCGTTGTGGACAGTCAACAGTGGCTGAAAAATTATATCGAGAAGCCAAAAAACCTTTTGAGGCAGAAATAAAATATCAACGGGAACTGATTCCACAAGCGATTTATGACCCTCAATATCTTCAACCGGGGGGAGCAGTATACTGGCGATTATATCAAGAGGCCTTAAAAGAAAAGCGTCTACAAAGTAAAATTATTGCTCCTTTAAAACTGTTGACTGAACAGCATCCCGAATTTATTCCGGCTCATCTTGAATATGCCAAAATTCTCAAAGAATATGGTCAGAAAGAACAAGCTCAAGAAGTTTTAGAAAATGCCATTACCCTTTATCCAAATGAAGCCCCTTTAGTTAAGGCAAAAGTCGAAGCTGATATGGCCGCCAAAAAATGGTTAGACGCTTCTTTAACGGCTCGCCGCTTTGCTTTATTTAATCCGGATAATTACTTGGCTGCGGAATTTCTGCAATTAGCTAATGAGAACTTACAACGCTATAAGAATGATTTGCGTTCTAAATTAACCTTGGGAGCGGTTGGAAATGCTGTTTTAGGCGGCATTGGTTATGCTTTCTTCGGAAATATTGGCGGGCCTATATCGGCTATTGAAACCGTCACATTATTGATCCAAGGAGAAAAAGCGATCGGCGAAAGTTCCGCGAAACATTTTCAGAAAAGACTGACTTTGATCGAAGATGAAGAGGTTCTCTCTTATGTACGGGAAATTGGCAAAAAGCTGGCGGCTGTTGCTGGTAGAAATGAATTTAATTATGAGTTTTATGTGGTCATGGATGATAATCTCAATGCTTTTGCTTTGCCAGGGGGAAAAGTGTTTATTAATGCAGGGGCAATTCTCAAAACTAATTCAGAAGCCGAATTAGCGGGATTGATGGCTCATGAACTTTCTCACGCGGTTTTATCTCACAGTTTCCAAATCATGACTGGAGGGAATTTATTGGCAAATGCTACGCAATTTGTTCCCTATCTCGGCTCATCGGCAGGGGATTTAATTACGCTTAATTACAGTCGGGATATGGAACGGGAAGCCGATATTTTTGGCACTCGCTTACTGGCGGCTAGTGGTTATGCGGCTGATGGTGTTAGAAACTTAATGGTGGTATTAGAAAAAGAAGATGACCCAAGTCCTCCTGCCTGGTTATCCACTCACCCTGATACTTCAGATCGGGTGAAATACGTAGAAAAAATGTTGGTTCAAGAGCGATTAAATCGTTATGCTTATGAAGGCGTTGAAAGACATTGGAAAATCAGAAACCGAGTGGGAGAATTGTTAGATAAGTACCGCCAAGAAAAGGAAGAAAAAGAGGGAAAAAAATCCAAAAAGCCCCCGGAAACTACGCCAAAAACTCAACAAATAATTCAACAACAACAAGAAAATAGGCCGATTTGATTGCAAAAAATTCTGCTCTATTTGATCTTAGGGTTCAAAGTCATCCCTTGAAATTGATGAGCGGATTCCCCTGATGGGCTTTTGAATTGATTAAAGCGCTCATACATAGTGAGGGAGAGGAAAATAGTAATAATAATGAAAATTGGGCTAAAAATCAATAAATCTTTATAACGCCACCAAAATAAGTACAAGTGTATTTTAAAGAATTGTGGTTTGTTAGAAAGCATACTTTTTGTACCTGAATAAAAGAGCTAGACTTAAACAAAGAAAATGTGTAATTAAAAGATTTGAAATTTTTTAAAGATGAGTTTAACTTTATATTTTTTGCGACATGGAGAAACAAACTACAGCCGCACAGGGAGTTATTGTGGGGTATTAGACCCTGAATTGACTCCTGAAGGAAAAGAAATGGCTCAAGCTTTTGCTAATAAGTATAAATCTGTACCTTGGTCGGCGATTTACGTTAGTCCGATGAAACGAACTATCGCCACTGCTCAACCTTTATGCGAAGCCACAGGCATAGAAATGCAGTTACGAGATGGGTTAAAAGAGATGAATTTCGGACAATGGGAATCTAAAACCCCAGAATGGGTTAGACAGCATTATCTCGATGATTATATTAATTGGATGACTGAACCGGCTTGGAATCCTCCCACTGAAGGCGAAACAGCAGTAGAAGTGGCCAGTCGTGCGTTATTAGTGATTTCTGAAATTGAGGCTAAGTATACTAATGGTCATGTTTTAGTTGTTTCTCATAAAACCACAATCCGTATTGTTTTATGCAACTTACTGGGGATCGATTTGGGACGTTACCGTGATCGTATTGCCATGCCGGCAGCAACTCTTAGCGTGGTTTCGTTTGATGTCCACGGCCCCTTGTTGGTGCGTCTGGGCGATCGCTCTTATATGAGTGAAGAATTACAGTCTCGTCCTGAAAGCTAATCACGGCTAAGAGTGAGAATCATTCTCGGTTTTTCTCTTCAATTATCTGTGATTCTTCCATACCCTCCCATCGGGTTGGTCTTTATACAAGCCTCTTCGTCTAAAAACAAGAAAATAACGAAATTCTTGTTTTCGGGTTTGCCACTTATCCTTGACGGAATACCAGCCGCTTTTTACCCCTCTTCACAATCTAACTGGTTTGGGTTTAATAGTTTTTTTAAAATGCCTTCGTTTGCCAATCTCGATAGATATGCGTCGGGAGCATCGCTGGTTGACGCTTGTTCAAGATTTGTTGATGAGGCATCTTTAAGGCTCTGGCTTGCTACCTAGTCTTTATATTTTCATCGTTGACCTTCCCATTGATTAGTTGGTAATTTCAAGGGGGTTTAACTTGATCCCCATAATCTCAGTATGCTATAAAACTGTATCAATTTTTACAGAATATCCAAAATTTTACATAACTTCATACACCCTTGCCTGTTACTTAGGTAAAGTTTTAGGTATTTTATCTATGCTCGCTTAGGCCTGAAGCTTGATGTCAGTTTACATGAGGATTGAAAAAATTGTTAATTAATCTTCCGTCTTCTAGATGAACAATACGGTCAGCGATATCTAAAATTCGGTTATCGTGAGTCACCAATAAAATCGTACATTTTTGCTCTTTGGCCAGATGTTTCAACAAATTAACCACATCCCGTCCGGTTTTACTATCTAAAGCCGCCGTCGGTTCATCTGCCAAAATTAACTGAGGATGACTCACTAAAGCACGGGCGATGGCCACTCGTTGCTTTTGTCCTCCGGAAAGATTTTCAGGATAATAATGAATTCGTTCTCCTAATCCAACCGCTTTTAACATGGCTTCAGATTGAGCCTGAACTTGTTTTTTAGTAAAATTGTCATGAAGTTCTAGTGACATTTGTACGTTCTGGCAAGCTGTCAAAAATGGCAACAAATTATGGGCTTGAAAAATATACCCAATTCGACGACGGACTTCCACTAATAAATCCTCATTGGCTCCATTCAGTTGTTGAGCTAAAATGTGCAAACTTCCTTCTTGAACAGAACGTAAAGCCCCTATTAACGATAATAAAGTGGTTTTTCCTGAGCCTGAAGGACCAGTCATAATAACAATCTCACCGGGATAAATAGCTAGATTGATATTAAACAAGACTTGTTTTTTTAAATTGCCTTGACCAAAATAATGATTAAGCTGGTGAATAGCAATTACGGGTTTCATATCGGTCTAAGCTGCTAAAAAATATCGGCAGGATCGGCGGCTTTCAGTTTTTTTACAGCCGTTGCTCCAGAAATAAAACACATAATAATGGTTGAAACCAAAACTAGGCTTGCTTTATCGAGAGTCATGGCTACCGGCAGAAGAGTGGCTCCTTTAGTAAACTGATACTGAATAACAGCAATCAGAAAGCCAGGTATATAGCCAAGAATAGCAATAAAAAAGGCTTGTTGTAAAACCATAGATAACAAATATCTATGTCGATAGCCAATCGCTTTTAGAGTAGCATATTCAGACAGATGCTCGGAGACATTAGTATAGAGAATTTGATAAACGACCACCATACCGACGATCATCCCCAGACCGACACCCAAACTAAAAATAAAGCCAATGGCTGTACTACTCTGCCAATAATTAACTTCAAAGTCGATAAATTCTTTTTTTGAAAGAATTTTCACATCTGTCGGCAAATAGGTTTTGAGTTTACCAATAAATTGTTCTAAATTGGTTCCAGATTTGAGTTTAATTAAACCAACATCAATGGCGCTCGGGTCTCGATAAGGAAAAATTCTTAAAAAATTCAGGTGACTGGTGAGCAAATTGCCATCGGAACCAAAAGATGAGCCTAACTCAAAAAAACCGACCACTTTAATGTGTCGATTTGACTGACTAGCGGTTATTTCTGTAGTCACTTGGCCTTGTTTATCAAACATAGAAACTATCGGACCAAATTCTGTGCGAGAATTGCGATCAAACAAGACTACATCAGGTTCAGTGAGTTTATCTAAATTTTCTGCCACTCCAGGAAAATTAAAGATACGGTATCTGAGATCAAAGCCAATAATATAAATTAAGCGCCAATAGTTTCTCGTCTGAGGATTTTTCCACTGAGCCATATCTAAGTAAATAGGGCTGACAAAATCCACTTCGGGAAAAGCGAGTGTTTGCAACAATCGACGTTCAGGAAAACTTTGCATAGCCACTAAAGCGGTAGAGCGGGGACTAATTAAAAAACAATCTCCCTCCAACCCTTTATGTAAACGCACAGCACTATCAAAAAGAGCATCTCGCAGCCCCAATTGCATAAAAATAATGACAACGGCAAAAACCACACCAGCTAAGGCTACGACGAGCCGAATTTTTTGGTGTCTGAGTTGTAACCAAGCTGTCGGCAGCTTATTAAACATGAGTTTTTTAGAGGATATTTAGGGTTTTAATTAGAAGGATTGATGATTACATTGACTTGTAAGTTAGTTAAATGGGCAACTCGCTGAGAATCTTGGGCATTTAAGCGGATTTTGACCTCAACCACTCTAGCATCAGCATCAGCGACAGGATCAGTTCCGAGAACATTTTTGCGACCAATCTGCAAGCCAATTTTGTCTACTGTACCTTTTAATTGCTTGGTAACCCCATTAGCTGTAATGATTGCTGGCTGACCAACTTTAACGCGAGTGATATCTGTTTCATAAACTTCTGCGGTGACATACATCTGACTGGTTTGTCCGAGTTCTACAATACCTTGGTCTCGACTCACCATTTCACCCGCCCAAGTATGAATTTTCAAAATTTGGCCATCTTTTGGAGAGGTAACATAGGCTAATTTTAAATCCGCCTTCGCTTTGTCCACAGCCGTCTTAGCCGATTCTAGTTCAGCTTTAGCCACTTCTATGTCTTCTGGACGGACTTGGGCGGTTGCTTGTAGGGTAGCTTTGTCAGCATTAATTTGGCTTTTGACGGTTTCAATTGTTCGTTGTAGATTAGCGTGTGCTTGTTGGATTTGCTCTTGACGGCTGGTAATAATGCGTTTTAAATTGGCTTGTGCTTCGTTAACTTGTTCTAGCGTAGTTTTCTGTTTTAAACAAACACTGTCTCGAGATTGTTGGGAAACGCCCCCTGATTGGTAGAGAAACTCATAGCGCTGACAATCGCTAGTCGCATTGTCTAACTGGGCTTTTAATCCTTGAATCGTAGCTATTTGGGCACTTTTTTCCCCTTGTAATTGGGCTTCTAAATCAGCGATCGTTGCTTTTTGGGTATTAATTTGTCCTTCTAATTCTGCTTGTGAGCCTTCAAATTTAGACTTCTGAGCGGTGATTTCACCCGATTTCGCGCCGGCCAACACTTGAGCCAGACGAGCTTGGGCGATTTTTACTTGACTATTGGCCTGACGAAGTGCTGCTGAGAGGCGATCATAGTTATCAAGAATGGCGATTTTTTGTCCGGCTTTGAGGCTATCTCCCTCTTTGACTAACAGCTTATCTACACGTAGTCCATCCATCATGGCCGGAGCCGATACTTGGATAACTTCTCCTTTAGGTTCTAAATATCCCAAGGCAGCAACCGCTTTGAGAGTGGGTTTAGCATTGGATGCTACGGGGGAGGAAGAAGGGGATAAAGCTAGAGAGCTTGCTAATTGCTGGCTAATTAACTGAGATTGGGGTAACTTAACCACAACACCCACCAACAAACCGACAATGGGGATGATGACTGTCCATCGCCACCAGGGTTTTTTAGGGGTTTTAGTATGAGCAGAGGAATTAAGGGGTTCAGGAGCCTCAAAACCCGGGAATTTTACGTCTAAATTGCTGTTTTGGTCGATTAATTCGGGGTTAAATGGCTTATTATCGAGCAATTCTCGATATTGCTCCATAAATACTTCTTGCATCTGAAGATAGCGACGCTTAAGTGTCAATCTTTCGGCTAACTTTTCCTTTTTTTGTCGCTTTTTCACTAACTCCATTTCTAGAGTAAGAAGCTCTGAGTCGGGAGCCTTCCTAAGTTTCTCCTCTAACTCAGCAATGGTTAATTCGTACTCAGTTAGTTCTTCTTCTTGCTCACTGAGTAATTGTCTACCTTGTTCCAACTCTTGTTTTAAGTGGGTGAGCAGTTGCTCCAATTCAACCGAAGGCCAATTATTACCTAAGGTTGGAAGGTTTAGCCCCGACAAGGGTTGTTCATAAGTGGTTTCAATAATAAATCGCTCCATTGTTTAACCCTATACCAGCAATCTGGCTGACTAATTTAATCGTTTCATGTATCAGTCTATGTTTATATAATTCCCTAAAATTTTAGCAATATTATCATTCTCTGGCCAAAATTTTCGCATCAATTTTTTCCAGTAGGTTAAGAGGGTTTTGGTTTCCTGAGTTAGTGAGACTTTTTTCAGTTGTCAGTCAAATTTAAGACAAGACAAATGCTTGTTGGTTGTGAGTCCAACTTTTTCGAAAAGTTGAGTAAGATAAATCGGCTTTTTGGGTTCTAGGCAGAAAAGCTGTTGATACTCCTTTAAGAGTCATATATACTAAATATGAATAGCAGCATTCCACAACCTCCAAGCTCAAAGGTTGTATGTAATACAGTCCTGGTGCTTTTTGTCGGTTCCAATAGTCATCATCAGGAAGATTGCCTTGAGGAATGGTTACCATTTGATTTTTATGGAAGGGTAAATGTAAACTTTTCAAAATACGCATTAAACTTTCATGCTGGACTGTAACGATTAACTTAATAGCTTCTAGACGACAAATATTTTGCATTCCGGCAATCAAGCTCATCATGACAAGACGAGAAAGGTCTAGGGAAAGATGACGAGAAATAGCAAAGGCTGAGATTTCAGCGATCGGGAGATTGTACTCATCAAAATTGTATTTCCAGTGTTCTCTGCCAAAAAACTTTTCGCTCTTTAACAATTTTTGGGGAGACCTAACTTGAAGATTCATGTTGCCAATCACCTCGCCCTCTAAAGAGATGACTACGGCATAATCATTACCATCAATTAAATGTTCGGTATTCCAGACCTCATGGTAAACTTTTTCCGCTAACAAGCGTCCTCGCTTGTAGAAAATATCGTTTGTATCTACAAGGTGAACTTCGATTGAAGAGGTAGTGAATTGATTAGAAGCAGATGCTTCCTTAAAAACATTCGCTATAGATGCTTGCATAAGATGACTCCTGGTTATGTTATGTCGAAATTTTTGTTCATTTAAGAAAAAATTTGTTTTAAGTCCCTATAAAGTTATAAAAACAAAAAGTAAAAAACTTGATAATGATAATGATCCAACCTCTAATTAGAACAAATTTACTAAAAAAAGAGGGTAGCTAAAAATCCCTCTGCATTGTATTAAGATAGGAGCCTTATATTTAAGAAAATTTTTCGCATCAATTTTAGCTGCTGTATCGCCCAGGAGCGAGAATATCATTTGGATCGAGCGATTTTTTGAGATTTTTTAGTAAATTTTGGTAGTTTTTTTCCGCTTGCTCCAATATCTGCATGGATTTAATCCCTAAGCGATAGGGATAGTATCCTGCTCCGCTTAGTTTTTCATTCAAGTCTTGATAACACTTGAGGGCTTGTTGATCTTCTCCTGCCACTTCTCGGTCATAGGTGATGGAAATCACACAGCTAAGACACCTTTCTGTGAGCATGGTCATGGCTATAATCGGCTCAAATTGGTAGTCTGTTAAAGTATCGTTAACAATTTCATAAATTTTAGCCGCATGTTGTCCATCTAGGGGAGCGATAGGAGAACACCACATCAACCCGCATTGGTCTAGATCAGGATTCATTTCTTGTGGTGGCGGGGATTTTTTGCGCCAATAGATACTGGCTATTTGTGTATCTGTGGGTATACCTTTCATCAACCCAAAGACCGGTTTAACAATTTTGATCAGTTCCGGTAAATTTAAACCTGTAAAGAGTTGGTAGGGTTTAGCTAACCATTGAACAATTTTTAGCGTTTGGTCGTCAAGAAATAGTAGCCGCCTAACTTTACCACGTAAGGCTTTCTTGATCAACTGCCGGGCAGCAGCAACTTGTTGTCGGCTTCCATAAAGTCCCCCGGAACCATTCCAAGCACCTAAATCCCAGGTTTGAGCAAAATAATCCATAACATCGGTAGGTAAGGGAGTTTTTCCTCGAGTTTCTTCCCAGGGATATTGGCGAATAGTCGATAAAACTTTGTAACTATTAGCAATATGAACAGCACTCTTAATCGTCCCGTTCAGGCGTAAAGGACGCAGGGCATTAATAAGTTCTGGGAGTTGTTCGTCTTTTTCTATACTGAAGTAAAAAGCTTGAAAATACTCAGGAGCAGGCATCAGCCAGAGGGTCATCTTAGTCACTATGCCCAAATTCGACTGAGTAAACAAACCATCTATATAAGGACCAATTCCCCAACGATATACCGAACCGGCTAAGGCATTAGGAAATCTGGTAAAACCGGTATGAATGCATTCTCCACTGGGAAGAACCACTTCTAAACCACAGACATTTGCAAAGCGATCACCATAAGGGGTATGTCCAAAGCCTCGTTCCATAATAGCGCCGATTAGACTACTATCAGCACTTGAACCGGTGCAATCCATCCACAGAGATGGAGCATTTTCTGTTAAAAATTGATAAAGTTGTTGCTGAGTGACCCCGGGTTCTACCGTGACATAGGCAAGCGATTGATTAAAATCTATGATACGGTTTAAGCGAGACAAATCCAACAAAGCGCATTTATCTTGTACCGGCACCCGCGAACCATATCCCCAATTTCTTCCTCGACTGATGGGATATATAGGAACTGAAAATTCATTGGCGATTTTTAAACATTGTTGAATTTCTTCTCGGTTGGCAGGGCATAAAATCGCTACTATTTGCTGTTGAGTTGGGAAAGTGGCTGTTTGAGCATTTTGGATGGCTTGGTTTTCAGTGAGCAGGTTTTCTGAACCGATTACTTGACTCCAAGCTTTAAGTATAAGATCGTAATCCATAGCTGGAAGGATTATTGGCTAGTTCGTCTTTTCATGTTATCGAAAATTTATAGTGTTTGCTTTATTGAGTTATTCCTTTAACCGATGCCACCAAAAATGGCACTGACTTTTAGGCGGTTTTCAACAACTGAAAGGACTCAGAATATGAAAGTTGAGGAATTTTTTCAGAAACTTTTTGAGGCAGATAAGGTAATGATTGACTGATCTGAGCGTGAATATGGTTATATAACTGACGAGTATCTGATTTCATGGAAGTCATGACTTCTTGCTGTTTGAGTAGGAAAGGGCCTCGTTTGCCATGAAATTCTACAAAATTTCCCATTTGATCACAAGGAATCCCAGACCATCTCAGATGTCGTTGTAAGCGTGCCTCCATTAGGGTAAAGGCATCAATTTTTAGTTGAACTGCTATACTGGTGCAAGCCAAATAAAGACTCATGGGAATTAGCGAAGCCGTGCGTTTTTCTTCAATGCCTTCTGGCGGTTGGGTGTTGAAGAATGATAAGCCACAAGAACTATTTTCTTCTCCTGCACGCCGGCGAAATTGAGAAATGACGGCTAGACGAGAAATTTCAAAAAAGTTGCGACGAGGCTGTTGGCTAAAATCAAAATTGTGTTGGCAAATATTTTCAAATGGAAAAGGAGCGTCGGGTTGGGTTGAATCCCCCAGTACGGCTCGAACACAGCCCATATAAGTTGAGGTAGGCTTATGCTTTAGTAAGATATGAATAGAGCGGTCATCGTATGGATCTCGCTCTTTTTGATCGGGAAAATTTTCTTCGGCTTCATAGTGAAGCTCTTGACAATAAACTTGATAACGTATTTTATAAACTTGTTCTTTTAAAAATTCCGTGTTGGCAACGGTAACCGAAAAGAAATTATCAAAATAATCCCCTAGATCAATATTACTATCCATAGTATTTATCTCCCCTAAAATCTCTAGTTAAGCCTTTGCTTACATTTAAATTTTTGCACATCAAAACTTTAAAGACTTCCGTGTAAATATTGATCTTTATTTTTTCTGATCGTTGCTATCTAAAACCCCTATTTTTGAAGTTTAAAATCTTTAAATTCAAGTAGAGATACTGAAAATCATTTAATTTGAATGGTTTTCGGATTTTTATTCAATTTATGCAAATTTAATGAGAAATAAAAAATAATTAATCTGTCCTTAATTTTGTTTTCAATAATTCTACGGTATGATAGAGAGTTTTCGTACAGAAATTACTGATCTTAATGCTCGGATTTAGACGATTTTTAGCTATTTTTAATGAGTAAAATCTAATTAATATTTTATTATTAATTAGAACAATTCAGTATAATCACTGATCTCTATGCGATCAGTAGAATTAGGGAGAGCCGACCCTTGACCTGCCGAACAACCGAGAGATCAATCTGACTTTATAGCAAGAGTAGCTCTTACACGCTTGCACCAAGGCTTGTGGTTAAAAGCTTACCGGGGAATGGCTGTAGCTCGAGAAAGCAGAAATCTTTTAATTTAAAAAAACATCCTACCCCAATGGTTTAAAGCCCCGATAGGTATTGATGGGGATACCCCACACCCTTGTTAATGTGATTAGGTTTGAGGTTTGAAAATTGTCCTAACCCAATTGGGCGGTTGCTATAAAAAAACCTCGAACAAAAGGGTCAAGGTTGACGGGGTGACAAGAAACTTGTAATTAAGGCAGGGTGTGGGGTGTGGGGGGTAGGGTGTGGGGAAAAAACTTCAATGATCGCTCGCTAACTTTATAGATCATTAGGGATTGTCGGGAGAAATGCGCGGTTTTTTTTGAATATTGAGTTAGAAAGAACGGCTCAGAAGGGATATTTTTCCCTACCCCCGACACCCTGCACCCTACCCCCAGTCTCCTCTTTAACCTTGTTGTCACCCCGTCAAGGGTCAAGGTTGAAGGAACGTTGACGGGACATCCTCTTCCCTTTTCCCCTTCTTCTCAAAGGCAATTTTTCCTCTGTCAAACTCAGGCGAGGATGAATTTAGTGTAAATTAAGAATTTTCTGAAGCCGCACTTGGTCTTCGGGTTTAGCACAAAAGCGGCCCCTTTCAAGGTCTCGAATCCAGCTTTGGCTTTTGCCAATCATTTGCGCTAATTCTCTTTGAGAAATGCCTTGACGTTTTCTGGCTGTCAAAATTTGTTCAGCAGAAAGTCGATGGGAAGTTTTAGATTTAGGGCTTTTGTTGATTCTTTGTTGCTTTTTACGCTCAAATTTAGCCAGTTGTTGCTCCCACTCTTGCGGCAGTTCAAATTCTAAAATCCTCGCTTGCATTAATAAATTCCATTTTCCCCGAGGCGCAGGATCAGTTAAACGCTGTTCCTGTGAGCCATCATTAATCCAAAAATCTATGGCATCCTCTGCATCCTCGGGAAGTTCCACTAATCTAGCCCATAAAGGCTGTATTTCGGGCGGATAAGTCACGGGATCAAAAACCGGTTGCAGTGTGTAGGAATTGAGAACCTCTAGGTTACTCTCAAATTTTTGGATCAGCCGCTTTCGTTGTTCTCGTTGTGTGGCGGCTTGAGTGACTTTCTCCTTTCCAAAAGCAATATTCATGAGGGTAGGAACCATGATGCTTTGTTTCCTTCCCATTTTGGCTTTAAATAACAACCATAGGATCATTCGCACAGATCCTTGATGTTGCTGCCAGATACTCATCACTGTATTAAGTAAAAATTTGGGTAGGATACCATATTGATAAAAAGCGGTACGCTGTTTATATCCTTGTTTGTTGAGAAAATATTTAGCCCAAAGACCTGCTCTAATTCTAAAGGTTAGACCGATTAAATGTTTACAGCCGTCCTTGTCTTCTTGAAAATGATGCTTGATTTCCAGTATATGCCAAATAAAATCTTCTTCTACCGTAAATCCCTTAATTTTTCCTTGTTGTGGCCACTCAATGGCTGTTGTAATTCGACAGGGTTGTTGAGCCAGAGTTTTAATTAAGGTGAGTTTAGCGGCTTTACTGAGGTCTTTACGCTTATCCAAGCCTAAATATCTCTCGAGTTGCTGATCGTCGATGACAAACTCTTGTTCCCAAGGTTTATCTAGAGTCGTGGCATAGGCGGCATAAATTAAATGTAAACAGGCAGAACGAATATCAATCGTTTCTAAATTACAACAATTCGATACATAATCGCAGTTAGAAACTGAATCTGACTCCAGATTATTAGTCAAGCAAAAAGTAATTTTTCCTCGTCCTTGTTTAACGGGTCGTTGATAGCATAATTTGCCATCTTGAGCAGGGTTCCAAGGAAGAATCGTGGTACTGGTTAACAGTTTGCAAGCTTCCCAAATAACCATCGAAGAAGCAAAGGTGTTGTTTTTTCCATTGGAAAAAAGATCCGGATTAGTAGCCACTCGCTCAACTGCTTTATATCTGCCTTTTTTGGCTTGTAGAGGAATTGGGCTACTGATAGGACATTGAACGACACACTGGGGTTCGCCGGAGTATTCATTACAGTCATTACAAAGACCTGATTCAATCCAATATCGCCCATCATCTACATGAATAGCTCCTGTAGGACACTGTGGCTGGCAAGTACCACAGCCGAAACAATTGTCAGGTATTGTATATGGCATAGGGCTTAATTTAGTGATAAATATACAGAGGTAATTTACAAGATAAGTGTCAATCCCATCGTTAACACCTCTTGCTAAAAACGCATTTAAATATGCAAATTAAGAATGCTCATTAATAACTTTTTTTGTTAGGATTTTGGAGCTTTACCCTAAATAATTAGAGCGTTTTTGTTAAAGATAAAAAAAATCTTTAACTGTCCTGATTAATAAATTTCTCATATAACTAAACCCCAATCAGTTCATTATAAGCATTTTCAATTTTTCTTAATAATATTTTTAATAATTTGTTTATTATAAACATTTATCTAGAATTTCAATAAGAAAAAGTACCTAAAATAACCGAAAAAAATGAGTAATTATAGTTTGTAGAAGTATGGTAAAATATATCAATAGCCATGAACATTATTGGTGATACTCCCTTAACTTTGACTTGCTCCCGATGAATTCTTATCATTCGGTACTCACACCCTTGGTTTTATAGCTACTCTATTTTTCAACCCTGATTCTAGTTGTTTTTACCTAGTTATTTAGCCGACAGAGTCTGATCACTTACTTTCTAGACTCTAGGATTTTCCCCAACGAAAAAATTTTTTAGCTTAATCAGATCGATCAAGGGTTGTAAGCTCTGTTAATCATTTAACTAGCTGGACATTCTTGCTAGTATACGGTGAGGTCACGAGTCAGTTGCTAGGGATATAACTTATCTAAAAAACTGCTCCTATACAAGTCAGAAGCAATTTACATTTATTTACTAAGCGCTCGGCGCATTGAAATTTAATATATTTAAAGAATATGTAAAGAAAGCAAAGGGTATTGATGGCGGCTACAGACCGGAGCGCACCCGCATCTACTCGACTAAATAATACATTTTTATTAATTTTCTCGAAATTTTTACATTTTTTAACGCAGAGGGCTTTATTTATGTCCAGGTACTTAGTTAATCTTACTTTTGTCCACTCCACCTACTTACTTTTACAGCCACTCTATAGTGGCTGCGTTGTGACAACGAAGAAGTCATAGATTTATGAACTTGTTGCAGATTGCGCTTGAGAACTTGTGGCAGACTCAGGATATAAACCTAATTGTTGAGCTAATTGTCGGGCAACATGAAATAAAAATTTAGCTCCATCTGGGTTACTTTCATGAGCCATCATCGTTCCTACTTGTACTAAAGCTTGAACTAACCCTTGATCAATTAACTCAGCATTAGCATCTAAAACTTCAGGTTCTTGCCCATTAGGACAACGAAGAAGTTGATCAATTAAATTAAAATATTGTTCTTGACGTGAGGATGCCATGACTTTATTTTTCATTCATAATTGGTAAAACCACACTATCATTTTAAGTAGGCAAGTTTAGTAATAATTTTTACAATAACTTAGGACTTAACAGCGAGTATGACTAAAGACTAATGACTAATGACTAATGACTAAAGATTAATGACTAATGACTAATTAATCATCTTCATCAGGTGAGTGAGTTAAGACATCAAAGACGGTAGAAGCACAAGATTCTCTATTTTCATCAATGGCTTTAACTCGTGTGGTGATCATTTTAGCTTCCTCAATTCGGCCAATTTTAGCTAATAGAAAACCCTTAGCCGCATAAGCATTTAAATAGAGCCTAATGAGAGAATCATCTTTTTGTGTAAGCAGAATAGATTGAAGTTGTTCCCACGCTTGGGGTAAATTTTTACGTTGTTGGACTATCTCTAAAACTTTTTCCGAAATTCCGAGAGCAATATCTGTTTTGCCCTTATAGAAAAAGAAACGATAAGCACCAATTAAAACATCAAGATTATTGGGTGCTAAGGCCAGAGCTTCGTTAATGTATTGCTCTGATAAGACTGTATTTTCCCAGTTTTGTGAAGCTAACTGTAATTTTATCTTAACATCCTGAGATATATCAGAGCCAGAGAAATTTTCTTCAGCCGCTAGGGAATTGCTACTCATATTGTGGGAAATCAAATAAAAAAAGGGTCTTGGGTTATGTACTGATTGAGGCTCTTAATTAATGCTATAAATCCCGGGTCGAGGAAAAGAATTAACCTTTTTTAATGAAAGTCAATATCTCCTCTTTATAACAGTCTTAAGAGACAATTAGAATTTCATAACCCAGCCCGCTAGTCAGTGACGAAGAAATCAAATCTAACTAAGAGGAAACTCTAGGCTGGTAGAGGTTCATGAGTATAGCAATTTTTGGGGCATAAACGCGCACAAGCTTCACAACCAATACATTGAGCTTGGTTAAAAATGGTCATAACTTGACGCTCAATTTCGTCGTCTTCTGCATCTTCTACAAATTCTCCATCTTCGTTCATTCCCATTAATTTCAAGACATTCTGACCACAAGCTTTAAAACATCGTCCGCAACCAATACATTTACTAGCATCAATTGCTGTAACGAATTTAGGAATCCAATCGAGTTTACCAAATGTTAGACCTGATAAAGTTGACATAAGTGTTCTCCTTGGAGATGGTTTTTGTTTGGCTTTAGACCATTCATATAACTATTTTAATAATATTATTTATCGATTGCGTGAATTTTTTTAAAAAAACAAAACAAGAAAAAAATAATTAAAAATTTTCCCGGAATAATCGCTATACTAAAACACAAAAGCAGAGCAATAACAGCCGTACTGATGGCCGCTATTTGATGAACTTGATCTTGATCATTAGACACAATCCAAGCTGTCACAAAAACAATCAATAACAAAAGAAAGTAAACAGCAAGCATAGAAGAGTCCTTAATCAGAAAAAACCTGTGTAGAAACCCAATATAGCTCTAGCCATAAACGCGGATTGTCTTGTTTAATTTGTGACAAAGGGTCTCGAATGATCCGATCTGCATTGACATAAACAATATCAATTAACCCCATGTTTTCTGCTACTTCCTTCAAGGCATCTTGTTGATTTTGAAGCTCAAAGAACTTTTGTTTAGGATAATAAATGCCCAAGTAATAGGAAGATTTTCGCAGTTTTTTTACATAGTATTCAAGAACTCTGACATAGCAATACTGTAAAACTTTACCGGTTTCTGGGTAGTATTGATCGATCAGCTTAACAAATTCGGCGGCTAAGTATTCTTGTAACATTAGAGTCCTCAAAAAAGAGAAACTAGAGAAGTTTTGAGAGAATTTCAGCTTTAATACAAAAGTGTTTCAGCTTGAGGCATTTTTTATTGAAAGTTTCTGAAGAATATAAGTAACTTTTTTCACAGCTATCCTTTTTGTCTACCATAACTTTAATGGGGCAGGCATCATTAATTTTATTGCAGAACATAGGATTAGAACCCGAAAGCTTGACAGTACGATTATTTTTTTTGGATAATTCTAAATCTTGCTCATAAAGAAAATCCTGATAATCAGCAAAATCATCAATTCCTATCATCCCTAGCCAAACTTCCCCCACCGCCCAAAACACAAGCTTAAAAAGAAACTTTCTATTCAATACTCTACGTAAGATAGAGTCTTGAGGATGATTGATAACTTTCATAGACTTTAATATAGCTAGTCCAACTGTCAAACTTAATAAGTCAATTAGGATAAGAAGCCGCTCCTGTAATACCCCTTCTCATGCTCAAAACTACATATTAGAAATTTGGTGTAAATACAGGATACGACTTCAAAGTTTACCGGAGAGATAAAAATTAATTTTTAGACCAAGTAAGCTTCTTGATGAGTTCTAATCGTACAATCGGAACGAGGATAAGCACTACAAAGAAGAACGAATCCTTTTCCAACTTGTTCTTCATCTAAGAAACTTTGCTCAGACTGATCAATTTCTCCGGCTTCAATTCTGCCGGCGCAACTCGAACAAGCACCAGCTTTACAGGAAGAGGGTAAATCAATTCCTTCTTCTATTGCCGCATCAAAAATGGTAGTATCTTCATCTACTGTAATAGTCACATCCATTTCAGGCGGTTTTTTCTTGCTGCCTTTGATAAGACGAACTTGATAAGTAGCCATAATAGTGTTCTCCGTTGTTGATAAGAAAAAAACAAAAACTTAACTACAAGACACTCCGGCAGGAGTGCATTCTCCGGCTGAAAAAGACTTGCCACACCCGCAGGTACTGGTAGCATTAGGATTCTTGAAGGTAAAGCCTGCTTGGGTTAAACTTTCCACAAAATCTATGACAATTCCCTCTAATAAAGGGGCGCTTTTAGGATCAACATAGATTTGCATTTTATCTTGTTCAAAAATTAAATCTTCAGGATTGGGTTGCCCGACAATTTCTAAGGAATATTCGTAACCACTACATCCTCCATCGATGACTCCTACTCGAATTCCTTTTTGATAAGAAGTGCCTGATTCTGTCGTACCCCGTAAAAAAGTGCGAAGTCTAAATGCCGCTTTGTCTGTGAAGGAAACTGTCATGGAAACCTCCGTAAATCGAGATCTGAAAGATGAGTGCGTTAATAAGGGGCTAATTTATGGATGATTCACACTGAAATTGACAGATTTGTTTTGGTATTGACTAAATTCAGTGTTTGGTTAATTTTTTGTTGAGTAATCTTGCTACAGATGGGACAATTGGGGTCATGATAGGGACGATGTTTAGCAAAATGTAAACTGCCTAATTCCATCGTCAGGAGTTTTCCGTATAAGGGTTGTCCCAAACCGGTGATGACTTTGATGACTTCTAGGGCGGCTAAAGTGGCAAGGGTTCCCGAAACCGCGCCCAGAACACCAAACCCCCAACGGTCCCATTCAGGTTTTTCTGGAAAAATGCAAGATAAACAAGGAGTTTTACCCGGGATAATGGTAGTTAGATAAGCTTCCATTTCATTCATAGCCGCTTCTACCATCGGTTTATCCCACCTGACACAAGCTTCATTTAATAAATCGCGTTCCTCAAAATTAAAAGCGCAGTCTATGGCAATATCGGCTCCTCGAACCAAAATATCCACATTGTCAGGGGTAACGTATTCAGGTATAGCCTCGATTTGCACATCTGGATTAATTTTGCTGAGAGTTTCTTTGGCTTTGAGAACTCTTGGCTTTCCTACCCAGTCATCCGTCATCAAAATTTGACGATTCATATCATCGAGGCGTAGGTTTCCACCGCGAACCAGAATTAATTTTCCGATTCCTGCCACCGCCAGATAGAGGGCGACTGTACCTCCTAGTCCTCCTACTCCCGTCACGAGGGCGGTAGTGGACTTGAGTTTTTTCTGTCCTTCCTCACCCAAACCCGGTAACATGATTTGTCGCTGATAACGCTCTATTTCGGTCGGTGTAAGTTCCATCACGTTTATTTGACTCCTGCGTCCTTGGTAAGATCTTTGAGGAAAACTACATCTTTGGGTTTTTCTTGAAAGACTTTAAACAGTTTTGTTTCTACAGGGCTGGAAGTTTTAAAGAGTTCGTAAGCTTCTGCAAAGGCTTCACCATATTTGCTTAATTTTTCTGTTTCACTCAGGTCAGGAAACGCTTGGTCAACTTCTTCAATTAAAAGAGAAAATTGCTTGAGGATATGCAGGCGATTGACATTGACAAATGTCTGATCATAACTAATCCCAAAAAATTGTAAGTAGTCTTCAGTATCGGTTAAGCTTTTGAAATCAGCAAAGGTTTGAGTAGCCGGAGTAGTCATTTGAGTTGTTTCTCCCATTGTTTGAGTTGTTTATTTAATTGATCTAACTCACGAAAAATCTCGTAAGTTTTGCTGGCTTGCTCCACGAGTTTTTCATAATCAGTGGGCAATCCTTCCGCCAAATCATGAAGATCCATCTTCATTTGACCCGCTTTGCTATTTAGCCGCCGAATGGTGTTTTTTAGTTCGGTTACAGCTTCAGGAGTTGGACTTTTATCACTTAGTTGAACCATAATCTCTTCTTGTAGGCTGCGATATTGAGCGCATCCTGATAAGGTTTAAAGGTTAGCGACTTCAGGAAAACGTTGAATTAATTCGATTCCATTTTCAACCAATTTTTCTCCATCGGCCGCTAATTTTTCTAGAGATTCAAAACCGAAGCGATGAGCATCTCTGACTGTCCGACAAACCACCATTAAGCGGCCACTCCAAATTAAAGACCAACCAAAACCTTCATGGCTTATATCCAGGACAACTTGACATAATTTTCCAGTTTCTTTTTCAATACTAGCAGCGATAGCCCGATAGAATGATAAGATTCTTAATTGGGTTGCTGGATCGACATCTCCGTTAACCGGAATTTCCCGCTTTCTCTTCTTACTGACAATAAAATTAGCGAGAACTAATCTATCTTCCCAAGTACGAAAAACGCCATAATGATCTTGGGCACGTATTTGCTGAGCCAATTCTTTAAGAAAGGCATTTTCAGCAATAAAAAGAGCATCGGCTTCTGGATTAGTGCTTGTGGCTGTTGTCATGGATTTCACCCTAAGTTTATTAGTGATAAATTAACTGAACTTTGAGCAGTTAACAGTTATCCTTTTTGGAGTTTTTGTGAGCAGTTAACAGTAATAAACGGTATTTTTGGGTATTGTTACAGATATTGTAAGCAATATTTTTTCGGTTAACTGTTCACTGTTAACGGTTAACTGTTAACTAATTCTTCCTCTTCTTCAAATACGAATTGCTTATTTTCTTGTTGCAGAGCTTTCCGTAGCCAAGGGGGAGGATTTCCTTTCAATTGCTTGACTAAATTGGTGAGAATATCGGTAATTTTATCCGTCTCACTATTAGCCTTAATGGGGGTAACTTTTTTGCGAATTAAACGGGCTGCTGCGCTACCGCCAATGGCCGAAACATAAACGATAATACAATCGGTTAGAGCTTCGATTTTAGGAACTAATTTATCTTCATTCCCATCCTCTTTTAAATCTCCACTAAAATGAAGAGTCTCTAAAAAATTATAACCCTCGGTATTCACTTCGTAAAGATCAATTTTTTTCGCCCATCCAAAGTGAGCATTAACATGAATATTATCACTGGTGGTGAAAGCAACTTTCATGGTATTTCTCCTTAAAGATAGCTTAACAAAATTTAGGCTAAAAAAACTGATGGACTCTAGCTACAGCATACTGAATTAACTGTTCTCCAGTATTAATGAGCTTTTCTAGGGAATCAAACCCAAAAGAACTCACTCGTTCTAAAAGTTCATAAACCACTAATAAATTTCCACAACAAATCAAAGCTGAACTAGAACCTTGAGGACTTAAATTAATAAAAGTTTCAGGCAATCGTCCGGTTTTTTTCTCAATCTCTATGGCAACAGTATGATAAAAAGCACAAACTCGTAAATAAGATAAAGAGGAGTCTACCTGGCTATTTATCGCTCGATTTTTTTCCCGAATAGGAGACAAAATTAAAGAATTTAATAGCAACTCATTCGACCAATTTTCATAACATCCAGAGGTATCATGAAGTCGAAACTGTCTGAGCAACTCATCCACAAAAGGATGTTCTCGGGATAGGCTTTGCGCTAGAGAAAGAGTAGCACCGGACTGCATTTTTCATTAACTCCTAGAAAATCTTTTCAAGGTCTGTATAGGTGTGGAATCCTGAAAAAAACTTAATGGGCCGCTTCTTGTTCTTGCAACAGGTTACCAATATCGAACAACATAGAAACGGTACCCCGATAACCGACTAAACACCGTTGTCCATTTCCCAGGCGATCAAAAATGGGGAAACCCATACGATACAAAGGAACGCCAAGTCGCTGACTAATCCCCTTACCATGAGAATTGGTAATAATCAAATCAGCCCCCACTGACAAATCCTCCAAATCTTGTAAATCCCCAATCAGCACTTTTTCAACTGGCAAATCATACAATAAAGGCGATTTAGTCGTGGTGACAGCCGCTCCGATCACGGCTCCCATTTCTTTGAGCAACCAACTGGTAGAATAAAGTAAGTCCGGCTCTAGGGCCAAACAGATACGCTTACCACCAAAATAAAAATGACTATCGAGGATAGCATCCTGTAACTGTTTGCGTTGACGATGAAATTGGTCCGGCACAAACGGCGTACAGATAAAATGCGGGTCACAATAATTAAGGGCCATCTGGGATAACCGCATAATAAAGTTATCCATCGCCTCTAATCCGGTCAGCCTAGGAAACACCTCAAAAGGAGTCCCAAACCGCTTTTGTAGGATTTCCGCCGCGCCCCGCATACTCTCGCCAATGGCCAAAGTAAAAGTAGAACGTTCCAAGCGCTTCAAATCCGTCAACGAAGTCCCACCAGAAGTCACCGAATAATACTCGTCTTCTAAGTGTCCATCCACTGAACCCGATAAATCCGGCACCACAAGGGGAGTAATGCCAAAAGATTCGACGATTTCTTTAATTTCCTCTACATCCCCAGGCGAGAGCATTGGCCCAGCTAAGACCGTAATAAGCGGCTTAGAATGAACTGAAGGCGGCAACCCTTCCTCCGGCACATAGTGCCCATAATTGGTGGATACTATCTGCTCGACGGCGGCTGCGTAGCCATCCTGCATTGCCCCCTTATAATCAGGCGTAGAGACTAAGATAATCGGAAAGTTTTTTAACTGAGGGTTACGTTGACGAATACTTTTGAGGATGCCTTTCATATCATCCCCCCGAGTCTCGGTTAAACCTGTGGTTAATAAGCCGATAATGTCGGGTTTGGCTTTTTCTAAGAGGGTTAAGATGGCTTGTTCAACATTTTCCTCTCCCCCTAAAATGGTAGTGACTTCTGTCATGGCGGTAGTGGCCATGGGAATAGCTTCCCGGAAATGACGCACTAATAACACTTTGGCAAAGGCGGTACAACCTTGGGAACCATGAAACAGGGGCATCATTCCTTTTAACCCCAGAAAGGCTAAAGCCGCTCCTAAAGGTTGACTCTGTTTGAGGGGGTTAACGCTAACAGCTTTTTTCGGATCTAGTACGGTAGTCATCTTTCTCGTTATTAGTCTTACGTCATTAGTAGGAGGGCAGATTCAAGCCCCCATTGTCATTAGCTATTGACTATTGACTATTGACTTAGTGGATATAGTGGGCCAGTGTAGGATTATGATGTGCTAAATCCCAGGGAGCGGGTTTACGCACTTGTTCCCAGATTGGACTATGTAGCGCTTCGTCTAATTCTCTGGCCATCTCTACCAACCCTACATATCCCGCATAAGGATGATGCCGCTCTTGATTGATATCTAAAAAGGGTATTTTCGCTTTTAAAGCGGTGTACTGATTTCTACCCCCCGCCACCAACAAATCCGCTCCGGTTCTCTCGACGACTTTTAGAATTTCGGCAGCACTGCCTTTTTCTAACATAATCCCATCAGCACCCAAAAGGGTTTTTATCCTAGCAATATCTTCTTCTGTACTCTTTTTCGTGCTGGTGGCCACCACTTCCATGCCTAAATCTTGCGCGGCAGAAATAATCGACCAACTTTTTACACCACCGGTATACAGCACCATTTTTTTACCTTTTAGCCGCTCTCGATAGGGCGCTAAAACGATATCTAATTTAGCCGTTTCATCAGCAATTAATCGCTCTACTCGCTCCTGTAATTGGGCATCTCCTAAAGAAGCGGCAACATTTCTCAAGCAGCGATTCATATCCGCAATGCCGTAGAAGGATTCCTCGATGTAGGGAATATTATATTTTTCCTTCATTTTTTGGGCCATATTAATCAGCGCTTTCGAGCAAATCATCACATTTAATTTAGCCCGATGAGCCTGACAAACTTCGGCAAAACGAGCATCACCGGTAATTTTTGCTAATACCCGAATGCCCAATCTTTCAAATAACGGCAAAACCCCCCACATTTCCCCAGCGACATTGTATTCGCCAATTAAATTAATATCATAAGGAGTGGTATATTCTGGCTCTTTTGTGCCTACGACATACTCTAATAGAGCCTCTCCTCCTAAACGGTTGCCTAAATTTTTACTGCCGACAAATCCGGGAGAGTTAACCGGAATGACAGGGATTTTATATTTGTTTGCGACGGCTTCACAAACTACATCGATATCATCCCCGATCAAGGCTGTGACACAGGTAGAATAGACAAAAACAGCAGCCGGTTTGTAGCGTTTGACTACTTCGACGATGGCTTTATATAACTTTTTTTCGCCACCAAAAATAACATCATTTTCCGATACATCGGTGGTAAAACCCATTTTATAGGTAGTTGGACCACTAGAAAGGCTACCCCGGCTACCCCAGGAATTACCCGCACAAGCAATAGGTCCGTGTACTAAATGGGCTGCATCGGTAATGGGAACTAGAGCAATAGAAGCCCCATCAAAAGCACAACCGCCTTGAGCCGCTCCTGGTTGAGCTTGTTGTTTACAAGCTTTATTTTTTTGTGATTCTTTCTTATGGTTGTGTTCACAACCCGGTTGATCAAGCAGTTCGGCGATTTTGCCTTTTGTTATCTTCATGATGTCTTGCTTTAAAAAGTCTCTTGAGGAGTTAATTAGGGGGGGGGTTGGCGGTATTAATTGCCAAAAATATCATGTTTTAAATTTAAAAAATTAGCGATTCAATGCTTTGATACAATCTGCTCCGCAGCGCCGAAGGCTCCCAGAGAATCAGGAATAGGAAATAGGGAACGTTGATCAAGATATTTCTGTTCCCTGTTCCCCGTTCCCTGTTTCTTCTCGTATTAACGAACTAGATCGAAGGAGATATCAGTCTTAGAGGGGATATTGGTCTTACGATCGATATCTTCAAACAGAGCATTAACGATCCAATTGAGGAGGTTGATCGCACCATTGTAACCGATAGTAGAATAACGATGTAAGTGATGGCGGTCAAAGATGGGGTAGCCAATGCGGATTAAAGGAATACCTGTATCGCGCCAGAGGTACTTACCATAAGAGTTACCGATTAAGAAATCAACGGGTTCGGTAAACAGTAATGAGCGCATATGCCAGAGGTCTTTACCACCCCAAACGGTTGCTTTTGAACCATAGGGAGAGGAAGCGAGTAATGCTTTAGCTTCTGCTTCAAATTCAGCGTTAGAGTTGTTCACTAGCACATGAACGGGTTCTACACCCATTTCTAACATGAATTGTAACATTCCCATTACGAGGTCTGGGTCGCCATAGATAGCGGCTGTCTTACCATGTAACCAAGCATGGCTATCGGTCATCGCGTCAACTGCGCGTCCTCTTTCGAGTTCTAATTCAGCAGGGATAGGATTACCGGTCAGTTCAGAAAGTCCCATTAAGAACTCATCTGTTCCTTTGACACCCCAAGGACGATAGGTAAAGGTTTTTTGTCCCCATTTTTCCTCGATATATTCCCGAGTTTTAACGGTGGGGTAGGTTTGTAGGGTGATGGTAGCTTCTGCGTTGATGGAATCAGCCCCTTCTTCTAAAGTTGTACCGCCTTGGTACATCTTGAATTCCCCATCGTTAGGAGAATCTAAATAGAGTTCATTGTCAGCTAAAATGGTCGCATCAACGCCCATAGCAGCAGTCAGGTGCTTTAATTCGCGCAGGTTGCCAATGTAGGTTTCAAACCCAGGAATAAAGTTAATTTTTCCGTTGGTGGTTTCTTTCTTCTTGCCTTCAGTCAGGTTGAGCAATATGGCTTTGAGCATATTGTCATAACCCACAATGTGGGAACCGACGAAAGACGGCGTATGAGCAAAAGGTACGGGGAAAGTTTCGGGAACAGACCCATCTTTTTTAGCCGCACCAATGAAAGCACCTAAGTCATCCCCGATAACTTCCGCCATACAGGTTGTACAAACGGCGATCATTTTGGGTTTGTAGAGGCTGTAGGCGTTCTCTAACCCTTCGATCATGTTTTTCAGTCCACCGAAAACGGCTGCGTCTTCTGTCATGGAAGAAGAAACGCCGCTAAAGGGTTCTTTGAAGTGACGGGTAAAGTGGGTACGGAAATAAGCCACACAACCTTGGGAACCATGAACGAAGGGGAGGGTTCCTTCAAAACCGACGGCGGCTAAAATAGCACCGAGGGGTTGACAAGCTTTAGCGGGGTTGATGGTGAGGGCTTCGCGAGCAAAGTTCTTTTCCCGATAATCCCAACTCTTAGTCCATTCGGCTATTTTTTCGACTTCTTCAGGAGAAGCCATGCCTTCTACAGCTTTCTTGTTTTCGAATAACTCTTGGTACTCTGGCTGATGGAATAATTCAACGTGGTCTTGAATTTTATCGATATTCTGAGACATTACTTGTACTCCGTTCTTGGTTGCGATAACTGATGTAGTGTAAGGGGGGTGTGGGGGGGAAGGGGGAAGGGAGAAAAGGGCAAGTTTTACAGAGAAATCTTATCCCTTTAACCCTTGGTTATCTTGGGCAGACCTTTACCCTTTACCCTTTGCCCAACTTTCTATTTTTTCCAAGGAGTCTTAATCAAGCCCCAGGTTGGATTATTCAACGCTAAGTCCATATCTTTAGCAAAGATAGCAAATCCATCATAACCGTGATAAGGACCAGAGTAATCCCAAGAGTGCATTTGACGGAAGGGTAAGCCCATCTTCTGGAAGACGTATTTTTCTTTAACACCAGAAGCCACTAAATCGGGTTTGAGTTCAGTAACGAACTTCTCAAACTCATAAGCGGTTACGTCATCATAAACGAGAGTTGCATCTTCGATATAATCGGTTGTCCGCTTGTAGTCGTCACCGTGAGCAAATTCATACCCAGTACCGATGATTTCCATGCCTAAATCTCTGAAGGCGGGAACCACGTGACGAGGACGTAAACCGCCCACCATCAACATCACTTTCTTACCTTGTAAGCGAGAAAGATATTTATCGAGGACATCTTGGGTTTGTTTTTGGTATTTAGCGATGACTTTCTCAGCATTTTCGCGGATGGTATCATCGAACAGATCAGCGATCGCTCTTAAAGAAGCGGCAATCTTGGTGGGTCCAAAGAAGTTATACTCGAACCAGGGGATACCATATTTTTCTTCCATGTGACGGCTGATGTAGTTCATCGAGCGGTAACAGTGGATGAGGTTGAGTTTGACTTTGGGGGTTTGCATCATTTCATTGATGGTTCCATCCCCAGACCATTGAGCCACAACGCGCAGGCCCATTTCTTCTAACAGAATGCGAGAAGACCAAGCGTCTCCACCGATATTGTAGTCACCGATGATGGCGACATCATAAGGAGTGGTTTCGATTTCTTCTGCGTCTGTGCGGCTGAATACCCAGTCACGAACAGCATCGTTAGCGATGTGGTGTCCTAAAGACTGAGATACACCTCGGAATCCTTCGCAACGGACGGGAACAACCGGCTTACCAGTGTCTTTGCTGGCTTTACGGGCGACTGCTTCAATGTCATCCCCAATTAGACCAATCGGACATTCAGACTGAATTGAAACCCCATTGTTGAGGGGGAACAACGTCTCGATTTCCGTCATGATCTTGGTGAGTTTTTTATCTCCACCAAAAACGATGTCGCGTTCTTGGAAATCGGAGGTAAAGTTCATGGTTCCAAAGGTATCTACCCCAGTGGTTCCGATGTAGTAGTTACGACGACCAGACCAAGAGTAGTAACCGCATCCTACGGGACCGTGAGAGATGTGGATCATGTCCTTGATAGGACCCCAAACCACCCCTTTAGATCCTGCATAAGCACAACCACGAGCGGTCATTACCCCAGGAGCAGACTTGATGTTAGATTTTACACCGCAGTCTGACTTACCTTCTTCGTAAACATTGAGGTGTTTTGCCCGTTTTTTAGCTAACTTCTCAGGATACTCGTCTAGAACTTCCTGAATTAACTGCTTCCTGTCCTCTACCGTTGACATAGTGTTCCTCAGTTTCGATGGTGACAATAAAAAGGATCGGGGAAATTGAGTTAACAGTTAACAGTAATCAGTTAACAGTTAACAGTTTTTAGTTTTGCAGTTAACAGTTTTTAGTTTTGCAGTTAACAGTTTTTAGTTTTGCACTGTTAACTGTTAACTGTTAACTGTTTACTAATTACTTAGCGTTGAGAGACTTGGTCAGCGCTTGCTGTGCCATGTCAGCTTCCATTACTTTCTTGTACTCTTCATCAGAACCTAATAGACCGTAGTTGATCAGCAGTTCTTCGAGGGTATCATTGTCGATCGGAGTGGGGATAGTCAGTTTGGTATTTTCTTCGATCTTCTTAGCCAAAGCGCGATACTCATCAGCTTGTGGGTGATCGGGAGAGTATTGAATAACGGTCATCCGACGTAATTCAGCTTCTTGTACCTGCTTAGAACGAGGTACGAAGTGAATCATCTGAGTATTTAAGCGATCCGCTAACTCTTCAATGAGGTCAATTTCACGGTTAACGTTACGGCTGTTACAGATTAAGCCCCCTAAGCGAACACCGCCAGTATGGGCATATTTTAAGATGCCTCGGGCAATGTTGTTCGCAGCATACATCGCCATCATTTCCCCAGAGGTAACGATGTAGATTTCTTGTGCTTTTCCTTCACGGATAGGCATAGCGAAACCACCGCAAACAACGTCCCCTAATACGTCGTAGGATACGAAATCTAGGTCTTCGTAAGCTCCTTCTTCTTCAAGGAAGTTAATCGCGGTAATAATCCCACGACCGGCGCATCCTACACCAGGCTCAGGACCACCAGATTCTACGCACTTGATATCTGCGAACCCTTGGAGTAATACATCTTCGAGTTCTAGGTCTTCAACAGCACCCCGTTCTGCGGCTAAGTGGAGAACAGTTACTTGCGCTTTGGTGTTGAGGATCAAGCGAGTAGAGTCAGCTTTCGGGTCACAACCAACAATCATGATGCGGTTGCCGTTTTGAGCCATCCCTGCTAAGGTATTTTGAGATGTGGTAGATTTACCAATACCGCCTTTACCGTAGAATGCTATTTGTCGCATGGTTGATTTCTCGCTTAGTCTAGTTTAGAGTTTGATGAACTTGGAAAGTTCAAGTAGAGATAAAATAGAATGTCGATTGTTGGCCCAGTAGAGGTGAAAGAGTTTAAAGGATATTCAGTTTAACCTTTGTTCTCGTTCCACTTATCAGCCTTTCAATCTCTGTGTTAATTGGATTTCCCAAGGAAACACAGGTGAATAGATCTAGGGTTGTTAGTTTAATACAGCGTTGGGGAAAAGTTCACTATGATTTTTGAGATTTATTGAGCAACTATGGTTTAATCATAGTTTTTCTTTAATCATGGCAATCATAGTCACTTTTGGGGATGAAAGCGATGCTCAAGGGGGCGAACGCTCTCGGTTTTTGCCATTGTTTAACATATTAGGTTTGATTGAGTTTAATGATTTAAGTTGATGAAAATGCTTTATACAGCTTGAACCACTAAGGCGGGATCAATTAACTCTTTGAGCTTGGCTTCAATGGCGATTTTTAGGGTTGCAGTGCTACCAGCACAAGAGCCACAAGCTCCTTTTAGAACGACTTTAACTATCTCTCCTTCGAGATCATAGAGTTCTACATTTCCGCCATCAGCCATTAAAATCGGTCTGACTTCTTGTTCTAAAACTCGTTCGATCAGTTGGATTTTTTTGATGTTGGTTAGTTGTTTGAACCCGTTAGTATTATTCTCTTTAGCGGTTACCACGTTGGTCGCGGCTTCTACGGCTTTTGTTCTTTCTGTAGCCACTTCTTTGAGAATGTCATCGATATCGGCTAAACAAGAACTACAGCCACCACCCGCTTTAACATAGTTGGTTACTTGAGAAATGGTCGTCAAGTCATTTTCGATAATGATTCGGCGAATTTTTGTATCTGTAACCCCGAAACACTTACAAATTAATGCTCCTTCTTCCTCTTCATGAGTGGCTAGGGGAATGCCTTTGTAACTGAAGACTGCCGCTTCTAGCGCTTCCTGTCCCATCACAGAACAGTGCATTTTTTCTTCGGGTAAGCCGCCTAAATATTCGGCAATCTCTCTATTGGTCAATTTTAAAGCCTCATCTACGGTTTTCCCTTTGAGTAACTCTGTTAGGGCTGAAGAAGAAGCGATAGCAGAAGCACAGCCGAAAGTTTGGAAACGAGCATCTAATATGATTTGAGTAGCTTCGTCAACTTTTAAATGGAGTCGGAGAGCGTCTCCACAAGCAATACTTCCTACTTCTCCTGTAACAATTTTTTCGCCTTCTTTCTTCTCGGTAATCGTCCCTTGGTTTCGGGGATTGTAGAAGAATTCCATTACCTTATCTGTATATTCCCACATATCGATTCAAAAGTCAATACTCTAAGGGCAAATTTGTGATTAATTTAAGATTTATCGAGACAAGACAGATTTTTCCTGTTCTTGAAGCCACTGCGCGTTATCACTGTTAAAAGGAGACAGTGCGCGGAGACGATCGATAATGGTGGGCAAAATTTCCAGCACCCGATCAATCTCGGCTTGAGTGGTATAACGAGATAAACTAAAACGAATAGACCCGTGCAGTACACTATAGGGCAGTCCCATTGATCGCAGGACATGGGAGGGTTCTAAAGAGCCTGACGTACAGGCAGAACCAGAGGAGGCACAGATCCCATGTTGATCGAGAGACAGAAGAATCGCTTCACCTTCTATGTATTTAAAACCGATATTACTGGTATTAGGAAGACGTTGGAGGGGATGACCATTAACAGCAGTATCTGGAATAATAGCTAAGATAGTTTGTTCGAGATAATCTCTTAACTGTTGTTCGAGTCCTACATTAATCAGATGAGACTCGGCCAATTCTGCCGCTTTTCCTAAAGCCACAATACCTGGGACATTTTCGGTTCCGGCTCTGCGTCCTCGTTCTTGGTGTCCACCAATCAATAAAGGACGAAAGATCGTTCCGCGACGCACATATAGGGCACCAATACCTTTAGGAGCATGAATTTTATGACCACTGAGGGTCAGTAAATCGATGGTGCTAGTTTTCATATCGAGGGGAACTTTTCCCACAGCCTGAACGGCATCAACATGAAAGATTGCACCGCGTTCTTTAGCGATAGAACCAATACGCTCGATGGGAAAGATTACGCCAGTTTCATTATTGGCATACATAACCGACACAAGAGCGGTATTGCCAGTAATAGCGGCTTCTAATTCATCGAGATCGATTAATCCTTGGGAATCAACGGAAAGATAGGTAACGCTGTAGCCCTGCTTTTCCAGGAGTTTACACAAATTGAGGACAGCCGCATGTTCAACAGCAGTCGTAATAATATGGCGTTTATCCGGTTGAGCGGCAAGAGCGGCGCGAATAGCTGCATTATCTCCTTCCGTTCCACAACTGGTAAAAACGATTTCTGAGGCTTCTGCACCGAGTAGAGAAGCGATTTGCTCTCTGGCAGTTTTTACGGCTTTGCCTACTTGTCCGCCAAACGAGTGCATACTCGATGGGTTGCCGTAATATTGAGTTAGATAAGGCAACATTGCCTCTAAGACTTCTTCACTGACTTGTGTTGTGGCATTGTTGTCGAGATAAATACAGTCTCTCATCGCACTTTTCCCGTTGCTATCAGTAATACAATTGCGTTAAATCATCGATTGGGATAAAAGACTTGTGAGCTTCGATGAATAAGTATCAAACCAATGTTGCCAATAGCCGGTTTGATCGCCGCTTTTGAGTCGTTGCATCAGGTAGTTATAACGAGCAAACCAGCTATCCCAGTAGGGTGAAACCTCGCTTTTGAGGGCTTGCGGCACCCAAGTCGGTTCAGGCGTAATTGAGGCGGCACTGGGAATACAGCCGCCATTGGTGGGACAAATTGAGGCACACTGTGGTGTTCCATGATAACCGACACAATCATTACAGAGAGTAGAGTCAATTAGGAGTAGTCCGTCAACTTTTTGGATAGCTCCGGTGGGACATTGTACATAGCAGCGATCACAGCCGATGCAATTATTGGTGATGGTATAACTCATAACTCTACTCCTCTGATTTAATGATGGTGTGTGATTATCGGGTGAATTTATGCCTGAACTCGCTCAAGGGACTCTTTAGTGAGATACAGTTGATAGAAGTCGAGGGCAGCAGCATCGATAGTGTCAAAAGCCTCGTAGGGTTCTATACCAGCAGAGCGCAATTCTTCTTTAGGACAAGAACCGATCTTAGAAACCAGAACCCCTTTGCAATCAGCAATTGCTTTAATGATATACTCTAGGGTTGCCTCTTCGCCGTAGCCACTTTGACAATAATGATCGATTTTGCGGTGTCCGACGTATTTAACTTCAGTTCCATCAACTTCATAAACTTGGAACTCTTTAGCATGGCCAAAATGTTGATTGACTAAGCCGCCTCCCTTAGTAGCTACTGCTACCAAGATTTTTGGGGTTTTAACTGCTTCGTTATGAAGCGCTTTACGAATCGCTTTAACCGTTTGAGCTTCGGCGCGGATTTTTTCAATCCCGGCATGAACTTCTTGACGAACTCCTAGGTCATACTCGGGAGTCATTTCTAGGAATTTATCCTTGGTGAATTCCTGAGAGCGGTCTTCTCCAAGGAGTCCTACAGCATCCGCACGACACTGACGGCAATGGCGCATCATTTTCATGTTGCCAGAGCAACTATCTTGAACGGCTTTGAGTTCTTTAGGAGTGGGACCACGTTGTCCGGTCAACCCGAAGTGAGTACCGTGTTCAGGAGCCGAAATGAGGGGCATAATGTTGTGAATAAATGCTCCTTTAGAGCGGATCACTTCATTGACCTCTTGTAGGTGATGATCATTAATTCCCGGAATCAGCACCGAGTTAACTTTGCAGAGAATATCTGCTTCTCTTAGCGCCTCTAGTCCTTCCATTTGGCGCTCGTGTAAGATTTTAACTCCTTCTATACCGGTATAACGTTTGCGATTATATCGTACCCAAGGATAGATTTTTGTCCCTATCTCAGGGTCGATCATGTTAATGGTGATGGTGACGTGATCGACATTGAGTTCTTTAATACGATCTATGTAGTCCGGTAGCATTAAGCCGTTGGTGGACAAACATAATTTAATATCTGGAGCTTTGTCAGCGACTAGCTCAAAGGTCCGAAAAGTTTGTTTTGGATTTGCCAAAGGATCGCCAGGGCCTGCTATACCCAGAACGGTCATTTGAGGGATTTTGCCGGCAATTACTAAAACTTTGTGAGCCGCTTCTTCGGGGGTTAGCACTTCACTAACTACGCCGGGACGGCTTTCATTGGCACAATCATATTTGCGATTGCAATAGTTGCATTGAATGTTACAGGCAGGGGCAACAGCCACGTGCATCCGCGCATAATGATGGTGCGCTTCTTCGCTGTAACAAGGATGCTTTTCAATACGTTCTAAGATTTTCTCATCAGTAACGGCTTGGGTAGTAGGCCCGCAACCACAGCCTTTGTCGGCTTTGATAGAGTTGATCTTATTGTCACTCGTTGGTGTGTTTGTCGTCTTCAACATTGAATTCCGTGATTCTTATGAGTTGGAGAGTTGAACATCGTGCCTTTCATCAATTCAACTATTATGAATTTTTGAAAGAGCCTAACGGCTCACTGCCGACTAATTTGTTAGACTGTTATGTTGACGTTAACTGGTAGCATCCAGAGCCATCTTTCTCATTCCCTAGGGAGGGAGCTAGATTTAACATTTGTTTAAACTTTCTCTGGATGTTACTTTCAGTTATAACATCCCCCTTGTTGGACTCAAGAAAACTAGGTCGTGGTTCAAACTGATTGAATTACTTAGCAATGTACTCAATGATCAACCTTCGTATTTATACGGTTTCTAGCCTTCAAAAAAATTTTTTGAGGCTGGAGGACAAGTATTTTTTTGATGAGGCTTAGGTATTTTATGATCAGGTGACGGGGATTTATGCACTCAGGCTCAAGCCCAGGCCAGATAAAGGATTGACTGCTTTATTTCCTCTCCTCAAAATGACGATGAGGCTGCACTCAAATGACTAAAAAAAAACTGGAGTCAGCGTCTTGCTGCTTCCCCAGTGCTGTCACGGAATTCAATTCTGTATCTAATGTAACATATTTATCCGGATAGACAAGTAAGATGTTTACCAAGAGGAAGAAAAAAACTTGGAAACCTCCAATTGATAAGGGTTTAGCTCACTGTTGAGCGAGGAATAGATGAGTTGATCATCACTCATGCTCGGCGAGAGGCTAAAATGCCGTCAAACCTTCCACCAGCAAGGGGTTGACCTTGAGTCCACAAATACTAATCCCCTACTGGAAAAATACCCTAACCCCCAAGAAAAAATAATAGTCCCCCTACCCCAAAATTTTTTTTAAGCTATCCTTGTGCCATTGTCTCAGCGTTGATTGTAGTCTTGAGTACCCTCTAAATAAATTCAATCAATTTAACTGAGTGAAGCTGACCTAGAAAAAAATCAAGGCTTGATATAAGCATTAGAATTGCACCCATTTTAATTGGCTAATTAAAATTTGAATGTTTGGACTTATCTCTCTAGAAGCAAATCGCCATCATCACCGAGCCGCTCAAACCAAGAGTGCGGAACTCGTTCCGCACCCCACTGAGTCCTGCAAATTAGGCGCAGGCCATAGCCAAATTGGCCCTCAGTCAGGGATGATAGCAAAAGACGAGGACACTTGTCCGAAAGAAAGTTTTCTGTCTCAAATTCCCAAGGCTTTCTCGAATATTGCCCAAACCCTAAGGAGTGATTTTCAAATTATTTTTGAGCGAGACCCAGCCGCCAGAAATTGGTTAGAAGTGTTATGCTGTTATCCAGGATTACACGCTTTAGTGCTGCATCGACTTGCTCATGGGCTGCATCAGCAAAAAATCCCCTTTTTTCCCCGTTTTATCTCGCATTTAGCACGGTTTTTCACCGGCATTGAAATCCATCCAGGGGCAACCATTGGACGGGGCGTATTCATCGATCACGGAATGGGTGTAGTAATTGGTGAAACCGCTATTGTAGGAGACTATTGCCTGATTTACCAAAATGTTACCCTCGGGGGGACAGGGAAAGAAACCGGCAAACGCCATCCCACCTTGGGAAATCATGTAATTGTTGGTACAGGAGCAAAAGTTTTAGGAAACATTGAAATTGGCAGTCAAGTTCGCATTGGTGCTGGTTCGATCGTTTTGCGAAATGTTCCCAGTGATTGCACCGTTGTAGGAATCCCTGGTAGAATTATTTCTCGCAAAGAACACGCGCCGCTTGAACATGGGAAACTCCCTGATGTGGAAGCATCCGTAATTCGCTCATTGTTAGATCGAATTGAGCAATTAGAACAAAAACTACAAAATTTTGTTGGCGATTCAACTATACTGAATTCTAGAGGGGAAAAACCCCAGGGTATTACTCCTACTTCAGTAGAAAGCATTTTTTCTCAGTCGTTGACTTCAGAACAAGAGTTTTTAATCTGTGAGTTACCCAAAGAATTTTTGAGAGACAATTCTCAGCTTCAGGAAAATTATCAGGCTTCTTCTCACTCTAATTCGGCAACAGTGATCTAGCTGATGTAATTAACTGTTATTGCTAACAGCGAAAAGCTCAAGTTACTGAACTGGTTTGCTTCAAGGACAACCTTGCTCACACTATTCACGGTGCTCTCATGGAATCCAATTCAATTCTTAATCAATTTTATGAATTTTTACAGGAGGATTTGTTCCTCTCGAGTGCTGAACTGGCTGTGGTGCGAAATCAGCAGCATTCTGTCACTTCTTTAACCAATTTACCAATGCTTCTGTGGCAATATGGTTTAGTATCTCTAGAACAACTCCAACGAGTTCTGGATTGGTTAGATCACCAAACCTTGCTAAATCTACTCTAACCGCTATTGTTGGGAATAAAGGGATGAGTCATATTCAAATTAATGATACTACTTTACGGGATGGAGAGCAATCAGCAGGAATTGCTTTTACAGTTAGTGAAAAAGTAGCTTTAGCGACTATAATGGATGCGATCGGCATTCCTGAACTCGAAGTGGGAACTCCAGCCATGGGAGGAACCGAAGCTCAGGCAATTACCGAAATGACTCGTTTAGGATTACGATGTTCTCTACTTGGCTGGAATCGAGCCTTGCGCTCAGATATTGAAGCCTCAATCGCTTGTGGCCTCAAACGGGTTCATATTTCGATTCCCGTCTCAGATATTCAAATCAAAGCTAAATTTGGCGGCAATTGTCGTTTCGTTGGCGAGCGGCTGCGAGATAGTATTCACTTTGCTTTAGATCAAGGTTTATATGTGTCTATTGGGGGCGAAGACTCCTCAAGAGCCGATGAATCTTTTTTAATCGATATTGCTCTTTCTGCCCAAGATTGGGGGGCTTCTCGATTCCGTTTTTGTGATACGGTGGGCATTCTTGATCCAGTGACTACGGGTCAGAAAGTGAGTAAATTGGTGAAAGCTTTGTCTATCCCCGTAGAAATGCACACCCATAATGATTTTGGATTAGCCACCGCCAATGCACTTGCCGGATTGCAAGCGGGTGCTACCTCAGTTAACACCACAGTCAATGGTTTAGGGGAAAGAGCCGGCAATGCCGCTACTGAAGAAGTGGTGATGGCCCTTAAGCGGCTTTATGAGATCGATTTAAACCTTGATACTCGTCGGTTACGCGAACTGTCCCAATTAGTGGCGGCGGCTTCAGGTCATCCGGTTGCCCCTTGGAAAGCCATTGTGGGAAAAAATGTTTTTGCTCATGAATCGGGTATTCATGTTCATGGTGTACTGCAAAATCCGGCCACTTATGAACCCTTTGCCCCTGAAGAAGTGGGTATCCAACGACAACTGGTAGTCGGTAAACATTCCGGACGACATACGGTGTCTTCTCTTCTACAACAACATGGAATTACTTTAACGAAAGAAGAAACTCAATCGGTTTTAGATCGAGTACGGAATCTTTCAGTAGAAGTAAAACGGGGTTTAACCGTAGAAGAATTACTCAATTTAGTGTCAACTCATTAAGGAGAACTTAGATGGGACTCTATAACCCCGGTGAAGTAGAAATCAATGACCCCCCGATATATGAAATCGAGGAAAAAGTCCGCATTCGTAAAGTCTTACGGAATGATGGCACGTTTCCAGGCAAAGAAATAGGAGAAGTTTTAGCCAAAAAAGGCGATATCGGCTACGTTGTCAGTATAGGAACCTATTTACAAAGTTACTACATCTATGCTGTGCATATCCTCGAAAGAGGTGTTGTAGTGGGTTGTCGCTACAAAGAAATAGAAGCTGTTGACTAAATTCATCTATTAATCGGAGGTTACTTCAAAATGAAAGTTATTCTAAGCCGCACTTCAGATGGGAATTTATCGGTATATGTTCCTAAAAAAGATTTAGAAGAAGTCGTGGTCAGCAACACAGACGTACCCGACGGAACAGTATTGACATTAGCTAACGGTTGGGAATTAGCTTTTTCTCGCCTGGCTAATGACATTCAGTTGCCTCAAACCCTTGAAGCCAAAAAGCTTTAAGCGGCAACTGCCTTTACACCCCAACTCTACCTTCATTTGTAAGGAGGTTTTATTATGCTGAAAGCATCGGACATCATGACTCAAGACGTGGCCACTATTAAAGGTTCTGCCACTGTAGCTGAAGCAGTCAAATTGATGAAGTGGAAAGAATTACGAGCGCTCATCGTTGAGACTCGTACTCCACAAGATGCGTATGGCATTGTTACCCATACGGATATTATTACCAAGGTAGTTGCCTATGGTAAGGACCCTGAAAAACTACGAGTTTACGAAATCATGACTAAGCCTTGCATCGTGGTCAATCCCGATCTAGGTGTAGAATATGTAGCTCGTTTATTTGCTAATACCGGCATTCGCATTGCTCCGGTTATTCAAGGGGAATTACTGGGTATTATTTCGGAAAGTGATATCCTCTACAAGGGTGACTTCTTAGAAAATCCCAAACAGCCTCTGTTACAGCGACAATTGGCGGCAGCCATTGAAGAAGCTCGCAATCTGGCGGCGAGTTATGGTCCGACTTCCAAGCAATGTCTTGACGCTTGGGCCTTAGCTGATGAATTAGAGGCCGAAGCTGTTTATCAAGCAGGAGTCGTTCCTCCTGAAAAAACAGCTTTCCAAATCTTCTGTGACGAATATCCCGAAGTTTTACAAATTCATCATAAAGAGTTAGCGGCTGTCTAAGCTGATAGCTCTGGTGAGTTGTAGCGTTAAATGAGTTACAGAATGACTCGACTGTTATTTTAGTTCTGTTAGGCTATTAAAAGAATAACCGAAAGTTCTAGATAACGACTAAGAGGATAATTTAGATGAGAGCGGCAGGGTTAATCCTTTTGAACTGATGCCGTTCTCTTTTCCTGTTTTCTAGTAAATATTTTAATCAAATGCAAGCACTGTTTTTGTAGAAAGGAACACGCTTTAGCAAAAATGTTTTTTGAGTGAGGTGAATAGGATCACTAATTTTGTAGGGAGCGTTACAGGCACGTTTTCGCACCGCACTATTTTATATTTAACTGCTATAAAAAAAATGAGCAATGTAGGGTGGGTTAGGCGGCGATAACTGAATACCAACACTTTTTTATCAATCCGCCGTAACCCAACACCAAAAGCTTTGGCACAAAAAATACATTTTTCCCCATGATGACGAGAGAACCGTATATACATGGTTGGGAGTATGGTATATACATGGATGTTACAAAACTTTAGATCATGTTCAATTTTCTATTTATTATCTCTTCCCCCATTCTAGAAGACTAAAACCTGTACAATACTAATTGAAGAATTATCAGCCTAGAAATTCGTTTCATCCTCGCGCTTGCCGTAAAATGACGATCATCTCTCTCGAAGAAGCCCAAGCCAAACTCCCCGAACTGATTTACAATCTCAAACCCGGGGAAGAATTATTGATTACCGACAAGGATCGCCTACTGGCCAAATTAATCGGGCAAACACCAATAGCACCCCAACGTCCAGGCCCTGGACTGTGTAAAGGAATGATTACCATTGTGGCTGATGACGAAGAACACTTGCAAGATTTTGGTGAGTATCAGCCTTGAAATACCTAATCGATAGCCATACTCTGCTTTGGTACACCCTTAACGAATCACCCCTCAGTAGCACCGCCCATCAGCTAATTATTAACCAAAATAACGAAATATTAATCAGCCCAGTATCCTATTGGGAAATTGCCATCAAAATCAGCATAGGTAAACTCACTCTACATCAACCTTACAAGGATTTTATTGATGTATGTCTTAACCAATATCAATTTAATATCCTTGCTATCACACCAGAACACACTGATGCTGTGATCACCCTTCCTTTTTATCATAAAGATCCCTTTGATCGCCTACTGGTTGCTCAAGCAATCGTTGAAAAAATTCCGATTATTAGTGTAGATACTGCATTGGATCATTATGGCATTCAACGTCTTTGGTAATGCGGCTGCGCCTGATCTTATAGTAAGGCACCGCTTTAACTAAAAAATGGCTCTCTCGTCATTATGGAGAAAAACATATTTTTTGTGCCAAAGCTTTTGGTGGTGGGTTACGGCGGATTGATCAAAAAGTGTTGGTTTTTGATGTTATCGCCGCCTAACCCACCCTACAGGGCGGTCAATGGGGCGATTTCTGGTATAATAATGGATCTTTTGCTGCCGCATTAAATATGGATGGGTTTTACTGTAATTTTACCTCTTATATTCATGCAGATAATCGGGATACTGTTGCCGAGGCACTGATTGAGGTGCTTGTGAAAGAACCAGATTGTTATCTTCTTCCACAACTTCCTGATTTAAAATTCGATCTTGAACAATTATCACATCTTAGAATAGGGGAGCGACCTCCTTTATTAATAGTCGGCTTAGGGATTGGGCGATCTGGCTGGACAGTTGTCAAAACTTATCCGAATGAATGGTTATTTCTACGCGCTCCCGGTACGGATCACCCTCGATTATCGACTTTAGCAATGCAACTGGGATGTGAAGCTTTTTTCTATCGGGTAATGCACGATGAAGATGGTGTTCTACTAGAGGTTGACAGGACAGGAAATTTTCGATTTGACACATCTTTTGAGCCTCAATTCTCTCTAATAGAAGTTCCCGGATCATTTCAAGTCGCCATACGAGTCAATCAACAGCCAGAAATTTATGAATTCGCCGAAGGTGATGCCGAACGGATCGATATTGCTCTAGCCAAGACAATTGACCTCTATCAAGGTCGTTGGTACTGCTATGATTTATTTAAAGAAGTTTATTCTAATTGGAAAGAACTAGAACAGACGAACATCAAACTTTTAGGCTTCCAACTTCCCAATAATTATCTTAAAACTCTTCCTAAATATACCCCAGAATATAATGAGGATGATGAACCCTTCTAATGCCTGCTTAAAATAGGAATTTTCATTAGATAGCCCGAACAACTGGTAAGGAAAAAGTTTGGGCACAGCGCGGTTGGGCTAATTAGAGGGGAAGTATTTACGGAAAAAGAGGGCTGATAGCTTTGAAGTTTTAATTGCATAATAATCAAGCCAAAATTTTCAACAAAAATGAAGTTTTATTGCCTTGTGTAAACCTTGGCGGTAATTTAAGGCTGTAGGCCACTTTTCACCAATGCTTATAAAAGACGCAATAACCTCAAATAATTTGAAAAATATGAGCTTGATCCTAATTTTTAATTGTAATCTATTTTAATTTAGGTAAAAGGCGATCGCAAAAAAACAGCGTTCCTGAAGCCACACATAAAGGAATGGTGACTAAATTCAACAGAGGAATACTCACTAACCCTAAACAAACTAAACTAAACCCCGCACTAGCGGGTAAAGTGGCAAATATCATCTTTAATTTGCGGCGAAAGCGTAAACGGCGACGTTCTAAAGGTGCATCCAGAAAGTCCAGACAGACAATGATTGCTGTAAGAGTAATGCCGCCAACAGTAGAAATTAAAGTTCCTATACCTGGGAAAAAATTGGCCAGTAATAAAGGAATTCCCACAAAGGCCACTAATACCAGCTTTTTTAATTCAAATAAAATTGCTCGCCCAATATCTCGAATAATTCCCACTTCAACCGTTTCGACTTTACCGGTTTTTAGTTTTTCTAATTGTTCGGACAGTTTTCCATACCAAGGAGCGCCTAATAATGTCCCAAACTGAGCAAAGATAAAACCGGTAATAATAAATAGAATAATATTTAGCAGCAAATCTAATATAAGTCCCAATCCGACAATAAGGTATTCTAGAATACTTAACCAGGCGGGAAGGTTAGCAATGGCTTTATCTACCCATCCAGATAAGTTTACTATCCAAGTTTGTACGATTTGCCAGCCAAAAAAGACTAAGCCGCCATATAGCGTAATGAGTAAAAAAATATTGACTAAAATGGGAACAATGAGATAATTCCATAGTCTAGGGTTTTTTTTAAAAAGAGTCAGAGCGCGAAAAGGATAACTAGCGCCGCTTAATAAGCCAAATCCACTTAATATCTGTAGCATTTTCCGAAAAAATTGATCCTGAGTTTATTGTATCTTATTGGATAACAGGTTATTTTGAAAGAAGTAATGAAAGTCTATCTTAAGGATGATATTCTTTGTATTCATTATGAGGATTTACCGAGTTATAAAAAAGGCGGTTCTGTGGTTCGTAATAGCTATTTTTGGGCTTTGAAATCTATTGCTTGTTATGCTAGAAAAGGGGCTGATTGGGAATTTGATCAGCCGGTTTGGGTGGCGTTGTCTCGGATGTTGTTATCTTTTACTGAGTCGGGTTATTTGGGTTATTCTGAGACGATTCTAGAGTTTCCTATTGATACTCAAATTCCGGAGGTTTTACGCTCGGTTTCCACTTGGTTATAGGTTAATATTTTGGGGCCAGGCCAAGCCGCCAAGCCGCCAAGAAGAACGCAAAAGGTTTGTCTTTTAGGATATTAGGTTTTTTGTATATTGGAAATTATTTTATTTGTTTAATGAATCGGCAAGGGTTTCCGACAGCAACGGTATTTGGGGGGATATCTTTTGTGACAACACTTCCTGCACCAATGGTTGTATTTTCTCCGATTTTCACTCCGGGTAATATAATACTTCCTCCACCGATCCAAACGTTATCTCCAATTTCTATGGGATAAGCCATTTCTTTGCCGGCTATTCTATCAGCAATATTAACCGGATGTGTTGCGGTATATACTTGTACATTAGGGGCAAATAGGACATTATTCCCTATTTTAACAATATTGCAATCTAGAATAATACAACCAAAATTAGCATAAAAATTTTCGCCTATTTTTATATTATAGCCATAATCACATCGAAATGGCGATTCTATTAAGCAATTTTTCTTCGTTTGAAAAAGTTCTTGTAGTATTTTATTTCTTTCGTCCACAGGAGCATCGGGAATATCATTAAGTTGTTTACATAATTTTTTGGCTCGTTCTCTATCTCTAACTAATTCTTCGTCGAAGGAGTTATAATATTCTCCTGCCAGCATTTTTTCTTTTTCGTTCATGGGATTAATTTATATACATCAATGCCTTGATAAGCTAATATGAAAACACCTGAATCAATATAGGTTTTAATTAAAGTCACTCTGTTTCGCCTCGTCGTTGGGCAATTTCTTGTTCTATTCCTTCCCAATCAAGGAGTTTAATCTTTCCTTCAGCTATCGCTTTATTTCGGATTTGCCATAATTTTTTCCCTAATTCGGTTTTAGGGTGATAAGATGATTCTGATTCAGAGGAATTTGATTGAATTGACTTAATAAATTCTAAAACCTGTAGCTGTTTGTCAGTGGGTAAAGTTCGCCAGGTTTCAAGAAGAATTTGTTCGTTAGTCATTAGTCTTTTTCCTATATATAGCTTTTCTCCCATTAATGATTATATTTAATTATATTTCTTATTGCCGCTTGCCACTTGCCAAATTTATAGCGTCTCTCTGGCAAAAAAAGAACATCTTTACTAAATCCAGAGATTTTTTGAAAATAATGTTATTAATACAAGCGCTTACTCCCTGTTGCGCCAAGATAGAAAGATAGATAGCTAATTTATCCCTAAGTTTTCATCTTTGAGAGAATAGGAAAAAAAGACTTGTACAGGCTTAGAATCAAAAGCGGATGTCATCATATCATGAGAGGTAAACTAAATTAGCTAGAGCTATTTAGCTATATGGCCTCATTTTTGGGAAATTGTCTTTAACAAGCACCTTTGCGGCTAAAGATCACCCCTACTGTCTGCCAAATTAAGAATAGATCATATTGAATAGACCATTTATACTGATAATCTAGGTCCATTTGCACAATATCTTCAAAATTTTTGATATTTGAACGACCTTTAACCTGCCATTCTCCGGTTAACCCAGGTCTAACCTTTAGACGAGAGAAATGATGAGGTTTATAGTTAGCCACTTCGGTGACGGTGGGAGGACGAGTTCCCACTAGACTCATATCTCCCCATAAAACATTCCAAAATTGAGGAAATTCGTCTAGACTGGTGCGTCTGAGGAATCTACCCACCCGAGTCACTCGTGGATCGCATTCATTTTTGAAGATTTGACCTTGAGCTTGGTTAGGGACAAGATGCTGTTTTTGGTCAGCATCGACGATCATTGAGCGGAATTTCCAGATGACAAAGGGTTTTGCATTTAATCCACAGCGTTTTTGACGATACAAAACCGGACCCGGATCATCTAACTGCATAGCGATCGCAATGGGAATAAAAAGAATGGCCGTGATCGCAAGACCGACAATAGCGCCGAAAATATCAATAATGCGTTTGGTCTTACTGTAAACCGAAGCATGAGTCAATTCATGAACATGGAACTTCTTCGCTTGTACCTTATGCTTGGAAGAACTTAGACAAAAAAAGTTTAATCTAGGTGTGCTAATCACAATTACTGAGAAACTTAGTTAAAACAAAGGTTTTTTCGCCACTATTATGCAATTTATTTGGCCAATTGTCATCTCTTGAGCTAACTTTTTTCAAAATTTTTAAATTTCTTTATGATTTTTACTCGATCATACGAAATCAGTGCAGGTTTCTCTCTACCGGCTCTCGGTAAATTCATTTAGAAAAAAATATAAGCTAGAAGATTTCACTTCAGCTTCCCCTTTACTCCTGTGGCTTTTGAAAATTAGGAAAAAAGGGTAAACGCGCTAATCCTCTAGCTACTGTAGTAATCATTTCTGTTTGGTCATCATACAATAGCCTCGCTAGGGGAAATTTTTCATTCATCCAAGCTGATAAATAAGGCCATAAGGCTAAAGTGGTGCCGCCGGATGTGATCACTTGTCCCACATCCTCAAAAGAAAGATGGTTTTGAGAAAGCAAACTTTGAATTTGTTGCTCAAGATATCCTAAAAAAGGACCAATAACAATTTTTTCGAGATCGTGGCGTTGGAGAGTCCAAGGTTGATGGCCCAATTGAGAAGTAAAAGACACCTGTTGCTGTAGAATCAATTTCGCTAATTTAGCCGCTTCTAGAAAAGAAACACCGAGGGGACTAGCTTGTAAGCATTGCTTTAATTGCTCTCGTTTTTCCAGGTCCGGCATACCCGCACTCGGAACCATCTCCGCTATTCTAGGAAAAGAGGGATTCAGTTGAGAAAGCCACTGAGGATAAATTAACTGACAAAAGATATCTTGATCGAGAGCATTACCCCCATAAGGAATAGTTGAAAGCCGAAAATGCTCAGGCGATAAAGTTTCAATCTGGTGAGGGATATTCACTAAAGCTAAATCAGTGGTAGTGGCACCGGCATTAATCACAAGGGTTGTACTGGGCCATAAAGATAATAGATTTGTACTGGTTAAAGGTAAATGAGCTAAAAAAGTAGCGATCGCTTCTTCGAGAAAAAAGATCGGTTGATCCTCTTTGAGTAAATCAGCCGTTTTCACTGCCCATTTTAATTGAGAACGGTAGGGTTCTCCCCAACCATTAGGAATACTAAAAATTATCCCCTGTAAGTCGCTTAAAGCAGACTCTAGCTCAGAGGCGGATAACTGTTCGCTCATCACCGCCAGGGTTGCCGATACATCCATCTCGGTAGCTTTTAAGGTAGAAAATAAGCTGACTAAAATAAGGGCAAGGTCTTGAGATAAAGCCTCTGTTTGATTCAATAAAGATTTAAGATTATCTAACTGCATCGCTGTGCTTTGCTCAATTGAGGAGTAGGCCGTTGTGGGTAGACGAAAACTCGAGCATTCACCGGTTGACCAATATAAAGAATACTCTTGTATCAGATTTTCTTCGCCAGCTTGGCGGTTAAGCTTTGACAAAACCGCAGTTAAGGCGCTACTGCCAACCTCAACCCCTAAATACCAACCTTGGAGGCGAACAAAGTCCTCTTGGGTGGTGAGTTCTCTGGGGGGACAAACGGTTTCTGAAGTGGTGGTGAGCGGCTGTTGTTCAAGGAGCGTTGTTGAAGGAATTAAATCCGTCAATAAACGAATCGAGTCAATGGGAACTGAAGAAGCGGCTTGTGGTACACCAAGCTCATCCGTAGGAGAAGGAGAAAGACTAGCCTTTTCGAGTTGTTCACTGAGACGATTGATATAGGCCAGTAACTTCACCTCTCCTTGTTGTCCTAAACCGTGCATTCTCTCCAAACCCTGAGATAAAGACTGACTATAACCTTGTAAATCTTGCTCGAGGGTTTCAAATATCGTGCGGAAAGTGGTATCAAGTTCGCTTAAAAGTTGGTCTGAATGTTGTTGTAACTGGATTAACTGTTCTGCAATTTCTGAAGGATGAATCCAAGCAGAAGACTCTATCCTTAATTGTTGAGCGATGGTTTCTTGAGTTTGATAAATTTGCTGTTCCAATACATCTTGAGAGCGTTTCATCAGCAATTGCATAAAATTAGCAGTCATCTGCTGATACTGAAGTTGTAGACTTTGAAGGTCTTGTACTAAAGATTGTCTTTGCTGACGAAGGGCCTCTAATTCTGCCCCAAGAGAATCAAACCAAAGGCCCAATTGAGAATTCAGTTGAGCAATGACTGTAGAGGTGATTTGTTCAACCCATTGTTCTGCCGTTGAAGACAATTCTAGGGAACTTTCTGCTTGTGTTAAGGGTTGAGAGTCTAAACTCAGCAAATAAACCCGTATTTTCTGCAATAATTGCCGGGTTTGCTCTCGTTCAGCCCAAGTATCTGAGGTAGACCAAGATAGACGAGAGCTAGACTGAGATAGAAGGCGATCAAGATCAGCAATGAGGGATTGAAGATGTGAAGCAGTCACGAGTTTACCTTTTCCAGATAGGCGACAATATATTAATTAACTTAAGAAAAAGCTCTCACAAGCGTGTAATTTTTGATAGGGTTAGCATAGCAGATAGATTAATAATCTGCTTATAGCTTATGGACGAGAAAAAAGAACATTACGATCACAGGACTGATAGAGAGAAATTGCTGAACACGATTTCTTTATTTGAGGGATTATCTGAAGAGAGTTTGGACTTGATCAGCACCCATGCTGTCACTCGTACTCATCCAGCTAATCGCGTTATCCTACTGGAAAATGACTGGGGCGGTTCTGTTTACTTTATCCTTGATGGTTGGGTGAAAATCCGGACTTATAATATAGATGGTAAAGAGGTAACACTCAATATTGTTGGCAAAGGAGAAGTGGTTGGGGAAATGGCGGCTTTGGAAGAAGCACCCCGTTCTACGGATGTGATTACTTTAACACCAACGATGATCAGTAGTATTCCTGCCCAAGATTTTGTTAAGTTTCTCATGGCAGAACCTCTAGCCGGCATACGTTTATCCCAACTGATGGCCAAACGTCTGCGTCAACTTAACCGCCGACTTCGCTTACGAGAAGCTGATAGTTTATCTAGAGTCGCTGATACTCTGATTTTTCTGGCGGAAGGACAAGGAAAAAAAGCTCAAAAGGGTATTGAAATTCCTAATTTACCTCATCGAGAATTGAGTAGTATTAGTGGGTTAGCTCGGGAAACCGTCACTCGTTCTCTAACTAAACTCGAAAAGAAAGGTCTAATTCAACGGACTGCTGATACCGTTTGTATTCTCGATCTGTCATCTTTAGAACGGGTTATTACTTAATGAGGAATAATTAACGCCTAGATTAAACTACCACATTACTATATTGATAAGCTTGATGAATAATTTTTCTGATGATTTAAATCCCTCTCAAAAAGACAAAAACCAACAAAATTTGTCGAATGAGATTGATACTTTAGCTGATGAATCCAACTGGGTTGACGATGAAATTGAAACGTCAGAAAGACCGGTTTCTAACTCTTCTAAGACGAATTTTTCGCAAAAAAATTCTTTACGAGTTAGCCCGACTTTAGTCACGGTAGAAACAGCTTTTTTGGCAAGTACGGCAAGTTTAATCTGGCTGATTAATTATTATTTTCCTCTTGGGCCTGTTTTAAGAATCTTTTTTGCCCTTCCCATTGCTCTTGTTTATTTACGTTGGGGACAACGGGCTTCTTGGATGGCGGCTATTGTCTCAGGATTGCTTTTATCGGTACTGATGGGACCCACTCGCAGTATCGTTTTTTTTATCCCCTATGGAGTGATGGGGGTGCAATTGGGGGCTTGCTGGAGACGGGGGGCTTCTTGGTATTTGTCGATGTTGTTGGGGACTATTATTGGTGTATTTGGCTTGTTTTTTCGCATCTGGTTATTTTCAATTTTGTTAGGAGAAGATTTATGGCTCTATGCCATTACTCAAGTGACAGGATTTCTTGACTGGGCATTTATGAAACTAGGATTACTCGCTCAACCAGATATTTTGCTAGTTCAATTGTTAGCAGTCATTGCAATTATTTTTAATAATTTCCTCTATCTATTTGCGGTTCATTTGGTGGCTTTGCTGGTTTTAGATCGATTAGGAAATCCTATTCCTCGCCCTCCTTCTTGGGTACAAGTGATTTTGGATTATGAGTAAACTAATTTATAAGCTCCGTCGACGATGCAATTCAAAACATCTTAGTCAATGATTTCTATTTATACTCAGCCCCAAAGAGGACAAGCTTGGTTACAACGGTATCAAGAATGTTTGCCGATTTTTGCTTGCATTTTAGGCTTTACGAATACGGGTTTAATTCCGGGAATTTCAGCCGCCGGCGCAACCCCAGAAGACCGAAAATATACTGCCCTCGCCGATGCCGAATTTCTCATTAACGGCCCAAAACCTGAGCCTAAATATCCTTTACCCCCTCTGAGTGTGGGGGTTTCTCCAGTTTATATCTCTCGTGCAGTCATCAAAGCGTTTAATATACCTATTTATCTATTTAATGCCGGTTTGCTGGCTCCTCCTTCTGTGCCTTTTATTGATTTAGAGGGTACAGCCGCTAATTGTCTGACATCAGGTCATGCTTTACCCTTAGTAACGGTTGATCATCTTTACCAACAAGGCTTACATTGGGGAGAAAAATTAGCCGCTAAAGCGACAGGAAGTTATTTACTTATTAGCGAATGTGTGGTAGGTGGAACCACTACTGCTCTAGCCCTTTTAACGGGTTTAGGCTTTAAGGCTATGGGTAAGGTTAATAGTAGTCATCCCCAATGTAACCATGCACAAAAATGGTCGGTTGTAGCAACAGGATTAGCCAAAGCGGGCTTTTTACCGGTTTGTGGACCCGTTGATCCTTTTGCCTTGGTGGCGGCGGTGGGCGATCCGATGCAAATTGTCGCCGCCGGTATGGCCATTGCAGCAAGTCGTACTGTCGGGGTAATGCTTGCCGGGGGAACTCAAATGTTAGCGGTTTATGCTTTGATGCGTTCTATTATTGATCGATCACGAGAAGCGGCTAATTTAAAACAAGTGGTGGTGGGAACTACTCGCTGGGTAGCCGAAGATAAGAGCGCCGATACCATAGGATTAGCTCAAATGCTGCAAGATGTCCCTCTCTTAGCCACTCAATTAAGTTTTGCTGACTCTTGTTATCCTCAGTTACGGGTGTATGAACAGGGATTTGTCAAAGAAGGAGTGGGAGCCGGCGGATCAGCCATTGCGGCTCATCTCTATCAAGGTTGCACTCAGGAACAATTATTGCTGACTATTGAGGCTTTAATTGCTCAATCTTTAGTTAGGTAATCAGTTATGAATTTCAATTGAAAATCTTAAATTTTTGTAGAGACGTTGCCTAGAACATCTCTACTTTTAATGGTGTACCTCATGGACTTGAGAATTGCTATAGTAATCCCACTAAATGCAGTGGACCATGACCAGTAATTAACTCAATCATCAGAGCAATAAAGCCAAGCATAGCCAAACGGCCATTCCACACTTCTGCGGCTGAGGTCATGCCCCATTCCCAACGCTCTTGAGGATACATTTTCATATTCTTTTTAGGGTGAGTAATTTGCTCAAAGGTACAAGGATTTTCTTGTAGGGATTGAACGACTAACTGGGCTAAAGAATCAATGAAAATCGGATGAGTATTTAAGGCAGGTACTCGATGAAAATCTTCTATGCCTGCCTCTTCTGCTACTTCGCGATACTCAATATCTATTTCTTGTAAAGTTTCAATATGTTCAGAAACAAAGCTAATCGGAATTACTAAAATTTCTTTAACTCCTTGTTCTCCTAACTCTTTTAAGGCATCTTCTGTATAAGGTTTGAGCCATTCCACCGGACCGACGCGGCTTTGATAGGCTAGAGTATAAGGGTTAGGTCGATTTAGGGTTTTCATGATCAGGCGGGTGCATTCCTCAATTTCTTTTTGATAAGGATCGCCTGCTTCATCAACATAGCTTTGAGGGACACCATGTGCGCTAAAAAAGATTTCCACTTGATCAGGATTAGCAATTTCTGTCAATTCCTGATGGATCAGATCGGCCATCGCCTGTAAATATCCTAGACTATTATACCAAGATGGAATTAGGGTATATTCAATCTGGGAAAGACTGGGGTCTTGTTTCCACATTTCTTCTAACACCCGAAAACTCGAGCCGCTAGTGCTAATGGAAAATTGAGGGTAAAGAGGCAAAATGACTAATTTTGTGATCTGATCCCGTTTAATGCGGGCAATGGCTTCTTCAGTAAAAGGATGCCAATATCGCATTCCGATATAGATTTGAGCCGGTTGGCCGATTTCTTCTAAGCGTTTTTCTAAAGCTTCTGCCTGAGCTTCTGTTATCTTTCTTAAGGGAGAGCCGCCCCCGATTTGCTGGTAGTTTTCCTGGGATTTTTTGGCTCTTAAACTTGAAATTAACCAAGCTAGAGGCTTTTGCAGCCAAGGAACAGGCAAACGGATGATTTCTGGATCAGAAAACAGGTTAAATAAGAAAGGACGAACATCCTCGATCCGATCTGGCCCACCTAAATTTAATAATAGAACCCCAACGCGACCCATAGTATTTAATAGATGACTACAATTTTCATATTCTTTACCAAGTTTAACAATATTAGGTGTGTTTCTGGTAACCCCAATTACAGAACACCCATTATTTAATTTCGCGGAGGTTAACAATTGATAACGATTTTAAGGACTGGGAGCTATCAATATCTCCGGCTAGATAATTTTCTCTCTCGTGCGTGCTGTGCTTAGGGTGGCCCGAGAAAGACGATTTCGTCAGCTTATCGTGACAGACATCGACCTCAATGGGCAAGTGTATCGCATTTTAAAACCGCAGGAAATTTTTGCTGTCATTGATTTCCCTCAAGGTATCAATAGCTTATTCTGGCGTAGACTTGCTATATTTTTAGGGTTGTTGGAAACTTCCACCGCTTGACAACTGCTAAAAACAAGAAAAGCGGTGAGCGAGGGTTAGCCAGCCCGTTTTAACGGCTGGCAGTGGAGCGAACGAGGGGGATTTATCCCCCCGTATCCACTTCTCGCAACAATCTTTTTATGACCGAGGAGTAACTACAACCCCATTTTTGCGCTAATAACTCTAACACTCTTCGCTCATATTCGTCTAAGTAAACGGGCAATGGTTTTTTTTTCGGCATCACACTACAATAATATTGTATTGATATTGCTATAATAGCATGGGAGGGAAAAAAATATGTACGGATGCCAACAAGTATTAATTCACCCGTCCGAAGAAGTTAAGGCGATTTTGGAGTTTATTTGCTCACAAGCCAATAAATTAGCGAATTGCGCTATTTATTACTGTCGGCAAATACTCTTTAAGACAAGTCGCTATGTCGGAAAGTATGAAATTGACGAAGCCCTAAAAAGCAATGTTAATTTTAAGGCGATGCGTTCTGCTTGCGCCCAACAACTATTGCATGATGTCGTTGAGTCATTCACTTCTTATCGTCGGTTACTCGCACTATGGAAGAAAGGAGAGTTAGCTGATAAGCCAAGAGTTCCTAATTACCGCAAGAAAGGAGGAATGGCAGTTGTAGCTTGCCCTAGCAGATGGATTAAATTAATTGAAAATAATCAACTAAAAATTCCTCTTGGCAACCAAGTAAAAGCTTGGTTTGGGATTGATCATTTTCTTTTGCCCATGCCCACCAATCTTAACTATAAAGACATCAAGGAATTTAGAATTGTCCCTCGCAATGGTTGTTTTTACTTAGAGTGTGTTTATCGGCAAAAAGAACTTGTTGAAATGTCGCCAAACCCTAATGTGCTAGGCATTGATCACGGGGTTGACAACCTTTTAACTTGCACTTCTAGTACGGGAAAGTCTTTTATTATTGACGGCAAAAAAGTTAAATCCCAAAACCAGTGGTACAACAAGCGCATTAGCAAAATCCAAACAGGCAAACCTCAAGACTATTGGGATGATGAATTAGCCTTGTTAACGGAAAAGCGCAACCGTCAGATGCGAGACAATGTTAATAAATCTGCGAGATTTATTATTAATTGGTGTCTCCGCAATAATATATCTACCATTGTTTTTGGTTGGAATAAGAGGCAAAAAGACTCTATTAATATAGGGAGAAAGAATAACCAAGAGTTCGTTCAGATTCCTATGGCTAAGCTGAAAAGCAGAATCGCCCAATTGTGCGAACCATATGGGATTCGGTTCGTCGAGACAGAAGAAAGTTACACCTCAAAAAGCTCTTTTTTAGACAATGATTTGCTACCTACTGTCGGTGAAAAACCTGACGGGTGGCAATCATCAGGTAAAAGAGTCAATAGAGGTTTGTATCGCACTTCTAATGGGAAATTAATAAATTGCGACGCTCAAGCTGCTGCTAATATTATTCGTAAAGTAATCACACAGCTAGAGGTTTCTTTAGCCAAGGTGACTAGGGGAGTTTTGAGTCTCCCGCAACGGTATCGATTGGATAGACTATCTAAATCATATCGTAAGCAAGCTTCGTGGTGGCTTCAGCCCGACGAAGCTTTCCGCTTAGAATCCTCGCCGTTTTAACGCGAGGAGAACTCAATGATTTAGTCACTGTAATGAACTCGGTTGGGTTTAGCGAGTGTAAATAATTGCTCTTTGCCGGTGGCAGTTGGCAAGTGCTTCAAGCCCAAAAATAACAGCTTAATCACAATCCCCAAATATTACTTTACTACTGTTTATGACTAGAGCGAAGATTTTACAACCGGATTTAATTTTAGGAGACACCATCATTCATTTGAGTCCCGATATTCTCCTTTCTCATGACATCAAGGGGTTAATCCTCGATGTGGATGAAACGCTGGTTCCTCTGCGAGAGTCTTCAGTTTCTGAGGATTTAAAAGATTGGGTAGAGCAAATCCGAAAAGTGGCTGTGATCTGGTTAGTGAGCAATAATATCAGTGAAAACCGTATTGGTCGTATCGGTCAGACGCTCAGTGTTCCTTACCTTTTTGGAGCCGGTAAACCCTCTCGACGTAAATTACGCCAAGCTATTCAGGCAATGGATTTACCGGTTGCTCAAGTGGCAATGGTTGGGGACCGTCTTTTTACTGATGTCCTCGCGGGAAATCGACTAGGAATGTTTACTATCTTAGTCGAACCTATGGTAGATTCGGCTATGGCAGCCCGCTACTATCCGATTCGGAATTTTGAGGTTTGGTTTTCCCAAAAATTGGGCATTTCCTTAGCTCCTCATGCAACAAAAGTTCACAAAACTTAATTAGCCATTACAAAACTAAACATAAAGAAATGATTAAAAATGACAAGGATGAGTCAAAAATGGGGAATTCTATATACAGATAGTAATGGGGTCAGCCGATATAAAGACCCCAAATATAAATAATTGGCAATACTCTAGGACGTTGGCAACGGAAAAGTCTACAATATCCTGATGCCAGCGTTCTTTAACAGGAATAGTTTCTAGTCATTAGTCATCAGGATAACAGTTAATAATCAAAAAAATCAATAATCCCAGATCCACAGCTAATAACTAATGACTAATAACTAATAACTAATAACTAATAACTAATGACTAATAACTAATGACTAATAACTAATGACTAATGACCAACAAGAAAACTGTAGTTATTAAAATTGGCACTTCAACGCTAACGAAACCGGACACAGGACAGTTAGCCCTATCAACCATTGCCGAATTAGTAGAAACCTTAACTAGCTTAAAACAAGCCGGATATCAAATCGTTTTAGTGTCTTCGGGTGCGGTGGGAGTCGGTTGTGGACGCTTAAACCGCAAAGAACGCCCGAAAGATATCGCCATGAAACAGGCCATAGCCGCCGTAGGACAGGGGCGGCTGATTCGGGTATATGATGATTTATTTAATACATTAGGGCAGCCCATCGCCCAAATTTTACTCACTCGGCGAGAGTTAATTGATCGTCGATGTTATGTCAATGCTTATAATACTTTTGCTGCCTTATTTGAATTAGGGGTTATTCCTATCGTCAATGAGAATGACACAGTAGCCGTTGAAGAGTTAAATTTTGGCGATAATGATACCCTTTCTGCCTTAGTGGCTAATTTAATTGACGCAGACTGGTTATTTCTCTTAACTGATGTAGATCAATTATATTCGGCTGATCCGCGTTTGGTTCCGGATGCTCAACCGATTAATCTAGTTAATCATGAAGATTTCCCTCATTTACAAGTAGATGCGGGGGGGCAAGGTTCCAGATGGGGTACTGGAGGGATGGCTACCAAATTAGCGGCGGCTCGCATTGCCACCAGTGCGGGAGTGAGAATGGTGATCACCAGTGGTACACAGCCGAAAAATATTGTCAAAATTTTGGCGGGGGAATCCATAGGGACTCAATTTATCCCTCAACCTCGTATTGAAAACGCTCGTAAACGTTGGATCGCTTACGGGTTACTGCCGATGGGAAAATTATTTCTCGATGCCGGGGCAGTTAAAGCCATTTGTCAGGGGGGTAAATCCCTTTTACCCGCCGGCATTACTCAGGTTGAAGGAGAGTTTCTCGATTCTGAGGCGGTTTTGTTATGCGATCAACAAGGAAAAGAAATTGCCAGAGGATTAGTTAATTACAGTAGTGCAGAAATTGAAAAGATCAAAGGTTATCACTCTGATAAAATTCCTTTGCTTTTGGGATATGTGGGAGAAGAAACGGTAATTCATCGGGATAATTTGGTGATTTATCAAAAAGGGGAATAGGAAAAGGGAAAAAACGCTCTGACTAATGAGCGCAAACCCTACTAATCACTATTGACTATTGAATTAATTGAAAAAAATTATCATCTAACTCATAACCAAAAATCTGCGCCATTGATTTAAGGCGATAGAGTGCTGGCATATTTTGTTTGTTTAACCAATCATGAAGAATAAAAATTTTGTGCATCACAAAAATTTCTAGGGCTTCTGGATTATATTGAATGCCTTCTGTGCGGCTGAATTGATGGGGCACTAACATAGCGGTATAACGGGCTAATTCGCCGCTTTTCCAAGCCAATAAAAAGGGAATCCAAGGATAAACGGAATCCAACCGCACAAACCACAATCTTATTGCGGGAATTTCCGAAAGTTCTCGAGGATCAGCCGCCTCTCGGGGATAATTAATTTCAAAACTCAGTTGTTGCTCTTGGGAAGCAATGGTTCCCTCTTGTAAAAGTTTTTCTACTACTGTTGTCACTGGAGACAAATCTAATTTTTCTAAGCAGTCTTGAGTTAATTCAATAGTAATCATTAGCGATTGGTTATTAGTTGGTGAACAATGGTCAAGATAAATGATCTATTTGATGCCTCTGGGAGAGTAATTGTTCTTGAGTTTCTCTCCTTTCCCGATGAGACGAGCAATTTTTTCGGATAATTCAAGAAGGTAAAGGGAATTTTAGCTTTTTTGATTATATAGCGTTTCTCAAACCAATGAGGTACACCTCAATTTTATTTTTTATTACCTGTTCCCCGTTCCCTGTTCCCTGTTCCCTGTTCCCTGTTCCCTGTTCCCTAAAATCGAAAAACTATGTACCTCACTAAAATGAGAAATGCTATATAACAATCGGTTTCTTTAACCAAGACTCAATCAAACTGCCACCATTCACAGGAGAGTTTTAATTGTTTATACTGATAAGAAATCTACCTATCTCTTAAAAAAGAGAAATTAGTAATTAAATCTTTGTTGAAAAACCAGGAAGATTAATAATGACTAGCGTAATTTCAACCCAAGCGGCTGCTAAACTCCCCGACGGGCCAAAAATCCCTGCGATCATACAAACAATTCTAGCCTTAATGGATCAGTTTGGATCGCTAGAGAGAAACTATCAAAAGTATGGAGACATTTTTTATACTCCTAAATCGTCCTTATTTCCTGCTTTTGTCGCTTTGAGTGACCCCAAAGCCGTTGAAAAAGTTTTAACCGCTAATCCTCGCCTGTTTGAGGTGGGAAAACAAAGCTCTTTGGCAGTCAGGGTTTTATTAGGAGATAATTCTTTAGTTTTGCTCGATGGAATCGAACACCAAAAACGACGTAAACTGTTAATGCCTCCTTTTCATGGAGAGAGGATGAAAAGTTACGGTCAGACCATTGTTGATGTGACTAAAGAAGTGATGGCACAATGGCAAGAAGGTAAATCTTTTTCTATTCGTGATTACACTCAACAAATTTCTCTGCGAGTCATCTTACGAACGGTTTTTGGTTTAGATGAGGGGGAAAGATATGCACGATTAGAAAAAATTTTGACTGCTTGGCTTAATATATTTAACTCTCCTTTTAATGCTTTTTTCCTATTTTTTCCGGTATTACAAAAAGATTTTGGTGCTTGGACTCCTTGGGGACAGTTTGTTGAGCAAAAGCGGCTCATTCACGAAATTTTGCAGAGTGAAATTGAGCGCAGAAGACATAATCCTGACTCTCTTGGGGAAGATATTTTGAGTCTATTGCTGAGTGTAGAGGACGAAGAAGGTCAACCCATGAGTGATACAGAAATCAAAGACGAGTTAATGACAATGCTGTTTGCGGGTCACGAAACTACGGCTAATACTTTAGCTTGGGCTTTTTATTGGATTCATTATCGTCCAGAAATTTATCAAAAACTTTTAGCGGAATTAAACTCTTTAGATGAAAATGCCGATTTCAACGCTATTAATAAACTGCCCTATCTTAATGCGGTTGTGTCTGAAACTTTAAGACTTTATCCGGTTGTGCCTTTCTTGAGTCGTCAATTAAAAGAACCTTTTGAAATTATGGGTTATCAATTTGAAGCAGGAACGGCTCTTTTGCCTTGTATTTATTTAATTCATCAGCGAGAAGATATCTATCCTCAACCTAAACAATTTAAACCCGAACGCTTTTTAGAAAAACAATTTTCCCCTTATGAATATTTACCTTTTGGGGGTGGTCATCGTCGCTGTTTAGGCTATGCTTTTGCTCTGTTTGAGATGAAATTGGTATTAGCTACCGTTTTATCACAGGTTCATCTAGAATTGCCTTTTCAGCGTCCTCCTAAAGCTATCCGTCGAGGCATTACTTTTGCTCCTTCGGGCGGCCTGAAAATGCGACTTAAAAAACAGGTGTAATTTGAACTTCTAAACTCTGTTTAACGGTAATTAGACTCCCTTCTGCAATTTTGTGCCAATTTCCTTCAAATAAAGGCTCAGAAGCAATAATAACCCCATCGGGGTAAAGGGGGTCATCCCTTAACCAGTATAAGGTAGAAGTGGGGGCACGATTGGAGTATCGAGAGGCGACTAACTGCTGTCCGTCACTGAGGATAATGTTAGCCGAAAAATAAACACTATGGGTTTTAGCTAAAGCTGTCAGAGTAGCAAGGGTGTTTCTTAAGGCTGTTTCTAAAGAAATTTCTGGATTTTTCTCTAACTCATTCACCACTAAAGCAAAAATATGTTCAGAATCTGTACTGCCTAAAATTAATTGATAAGCTGTATCTTCTAATGTATATCGAATTGGGCGATAGAGAGAGGAGCGAAAATTATGAATAAAGCCATTATGGATAAATACAAGGTTTTTGTAAGTAAATGGTTGACAGTTACTATAATCTACCGCTAGAGGGGGGGTAGCACTTCGAACATAGGCTAATGTACATTTTGTTTCAACGTATCGACTCAGATGAGCTAGATTATTATCGTTCCAAATCGGTAAAAGATTTTTATAGATGTAGGGCTGGGCTTCTTTTTCGGGATGATACCAACCCAGGCCAAAACCGTCTGCATTCAGTAATCCTGTGACCATCTCCCGAGGTTTGTAACTCTGTACCACTAGAGAATGTTCTGGTTTATACAAAAGTTGATCGAGGGAAATGGTTGAGCCAAAATAGCCTACTAGACGGCACATATTATCTGATAAACGGTTATTTGTATGTCGGTTGATTTCCCTATTTGCTTAGGGATTTAGCTCAGCAAATCGCTGAGTTTAACCTAATTAGTTTAGGGTGGGTATTCAACATAAATTTATACTTATTTTGAATGTACCCGATCTTTACCGTTAAGGTAGTACGCTACAATACAAAAATTGATAAACATTGTTAAATAAAGCCTAAAAATATGATTTTCAGTTCGGTGTTTCTAATGAGAAACCCATCCAAATAACAACTTTAGATGGGGACTCGCTTTGATGAAATTGTCTTGACGGGGAGTTGATGAGGACCAAGATTAAACGAATTGTTAGAAAAGTTCATTAAGTTATTTAACAATTCCCAAAACCGGTGCCACTTCAGAGTCTAAATTTTGAGGCCATAAAAAGTTTTTAGCATAAATGTTGGGATTAACGGAGGCGATTTCTGTGTAGGATTGGCGTAGTTCAGCATTGACCGCTACCGTTTTCACATCATACATCTGTGTCGCCAGCTTAGGATAAAAACCGATGCCGATAATCAACAGCAGAAAGCAAGCCGCGATAAAGACTTCCCGAGGTTTAGCATCACTAAATTTAGCATTAACCGGTAGAACGCAGTTAGTTCCAAAGCAAACGGGTTGATCATTACCCAAGCTATCCCAACTATCTTCGCTCAAAACGCAAGTGGGTGCAGCATCAGAGCCATAAAATAGTTTTCTGAGCATCGAGAGCAGATAGACGGGTGTCAGAATCAATCCTACGGCGGCGAGAATCAGAGTCACACATCGGAAAGTAGAACTGTAAACATCACTACTGGTTAAACCGACAAAGACCGATAATTCACTGGCAAAACCACTCATTCCAGGGAGTGCTAAAGAAGCCATAGAAGCGGCGGTAAATAAAGCGAATACTTTCGGCATTACCCGACCAATATCACCCATATTATCTAAAGATAGGGTATGAGTGCGATCGTAAGTCACACCTGCCAAGAAGAACAACACCGCAGCAATTAAACCATGAGAAATCATCTGTAACATCGCGCCGCTAATTCCCAAGTCGGTAAAGGAAGCAATTCCTAGCAGCACAAAACCCATGTGAGAAACAGACGAATAGGCTAAGCGGCGTTTCATATTCGACTGAGCAAACGAATTAAAGCCACCGTAAATAATATTCACTACTCCTAAAATCACCAGCACCGGAGCAAAATAAACATGAGCATCAGAGAAGATTTCTAAATTTAGACGAATCAATCCGTAGCCGCCCATCTTGAGCAGTACACCAGCCAGAATCATAGATACAGGGGCACTTGCCTCACCGTGAGCATCAGGTAACCAAGTATGTAAAGGAAAAACAGCCAACTTTGTGCCAAAAGCAATTAATAAACCCGCATATAATACTAATTCTAGAGACAGAGGATAATCCTTCATCCCCAGAGCAACAATATCAAAAGTCATTTGCTCACCGCCGTAGAGAGCCATTCCCAAAGCGGCTACCAAGATAAACACAGAAGCGGCTGCGGTATAGAGTAAGAATTTCGTTGCCGCATAGCGACGCTTTTGTCCTCCCCAAATATTCACCAGCAGGTAAACCGGAATCAGTTCCAGTTCCCACATAATAAATAGCAGTAACAAATCTTGGGCCACAAATACGCCTATCTGAGCGGAATACAGCACAAGAATTAAGAAATAGAACAGACGCGGCTTAAGATTAACTTGCCAGGCAGCCAAAATAGAAAGAGTGGTCACCAGTCCAGCTAACAGCACTAGGGGCATGGACAGCCCATCTACAGAAACAGACCAGTTTAGCCCAATTTGAGGCATCCAGGCATAACTTTCTACTAATTGAAAACTAGAATTACTGAGATCATAATGATTCCAAAAAACGTAGCACATTAAAACAAAATCGGCGATTCCTACTGCCAGGGCATATAAGCGGACGCTCTTGCCTTCTTTATCGGGCAATAGGGGAATGAACAAAGAAGCGACGAGCGGCAACAGCACGATCGTACTTAGCCAAGGGAATTGATCTAGTATCATAAGCAAGGTAAAAATACTTATCTTTAGGATGTCGTTATTTTACTAAATTATGTAAACTTTTGTTCATTAATCTTTACAATACCGATCCCCATAGTTTTATCTATGGATAAAAATCTATTTATGGTAACCATTGTATAGACAAAGATAGATGATTAATTATCTAAAAGGCAAAACCATCCAAATCCACAAAACTGCAACTAACCGCCTTCAATTGATCTTGGAAGTCAATCAAATTGGCTATGAGATTCAAATACCCTCTCGTCTTGCCCGAAAATTAACCCTAGACGACGATCAAACCATTCAAATATTCACTCATCTACAAATTCGGGAAGATCAACAGATTTTATATGGATTTGCCACTAGCGAAGAAAGAGACTTATTTCGCCAGTTAATTAGTGTGAGTGGAGTAGGGGCGCAATCAGCGATCGCTCTTATTGATACCCTAGGATTAGAAGAATTAGTGCGAGCCATCATGAGTAATAATGGGCGGACTTTGGCGAAAAGCCCAGGAATTGGCCCAAAGACGGCTGAACGGATTCTTCTAGAGTTAAAAACAAAAGTATCCCAATGGCAGCCACAGGGCTTAAAGACTTCTGTTAGCGCCGGTCTTCCCCGCAAAGAAATTTTAGAAGAAGTAGAGATGACCCTTTTAGCATTGGGTTATAGCGATGAAGAAATTACAGGAGCGATTTCTGCCATCAGTCAAGATAACCAACTGCTGAAAAATTCCAACATAGAAGAATGGCTCAAAAGTGCGATCACACTGCTGAGTCAGTAAACAAAGGAAACGACCAATGACCAATGACCAATGACAACTATGAACTTTTCTAACGCTTCAGCACAAATTCAGGGTAGGATTACCCCTCCTTGCTTAAAATGTATTCTTAAGTTTTCTTAGAATTTAGTAAACCGGAGAACTCAAATAAGATGGCTGAATACCCACAGGTTGTTCAACCTTATAATGACAATCCTTTCGAAGGACACCTAGCAACTCCTATTTCCGCCTCTGGCTTTACCAAAGCCTTTATTGGTAATCTACCCGCCTATCGTCGTGGGTTGTCTCCCATTCTGCGAGGCTTAGAAATTGGGATGGCTCATGGTTACTGGATCATTGGTCCTTGGGTAGTCCTTGGCCCTTTACGGGACTCAGAATTTGCAAATCTAGGAGGTTTAATCTCTGGTTTAGCACTGATTCTGATTGCAACTGCTTGTCTAGCTAGTTATGGTTTAGTCTCTTTCCAAAACGAAGCTAAAGAAGGTGAAACTCGCCTGTTACCTCCAAGCAACCCCTTCCACACGGCCGAAAGCTGGAGTCAGTTTACCGCCGGTTTCTTTCTTGGAGGAATGGGAGGCGCTTTTGTGGCTTACTTCCTTCTAGAAAATTTGGGTGTTGTTGATGGTATTATGCGTGGACTCTTTAATAATTAGTCCCTGCATCAATAAATAGCAATTTTTGTTTTTTTTCTCTCAATTTATTGCTCAAAAGGAGATTTTGACATGACAGGTACTTATGCCGCGTCTTATTTACCTTGGATTTTAATTCCCGTCATCACCTGGTTATTCCCGGCGGTGGTTATGGGGCTATTGTTTTTCTACATTGAAAGTGATGCCTAATTAATACTGTCGTCTAGAAACAACAGTAAAAAATAGGGTACTAATACTCCACTCCCTTAAAAGTGGAGTATTTTTTTTAAAAAAGCCATTAGTTATCTTTTTTGAGAAAAAGAGAGTTAAAACTAAGAACAAGAGCGGTTTTTGGTTTTTTTAAAAAGTTTCAAAAATATGTTACTTTTGAGCGGCTAAATGGGAACTCTATCAGTAGAGATGTAACTCAGGACTATTAAGATACTTAAAACTGCTCAGATTTGGAAAGGAGAAAGACAATTATGATTACTAGCCAACTCGAACTAGAACGCTGTCTTTGTAAAAATAATCATGCCACTTACAATGTCTTTGATGCCCTACGTTATAATGCTTACTGCAAAAAACCTGAAGAATTGTGGCAACAAATACAATTAGAATACGCTTTTATGCTTGAGCAAGTTAATTTTTATTTCCTGACTAGCGAACTGACGACTGATAAAGATGGGATTAATTTGGTTCTAGAACTAGCCAGAAGAATACAATTTGACTAAGTAAGTATTGTTTATGGATACTACTAAAAACCCATTAGAAAAGAACTAGGATGTGTTAAATCAACGCATCCTACCCTTTATTAACTGAGAATTTCTTCTAACTGATGTTGTTTCCACAAACTTTGATATAATCCGGGCTGATCAATCAATTCAGCATGAGTACCCATTTGTAAAATTTGTCCTCTATCCATCACGAAAATTCGATCAGTGGTTGCGGCAGCCGATAATTGATGAGAAATAAAAATCACTGTCTTACCGCGTTCTGAGGACAAATAATTTAAAATTAAAGTAGCCGTTTGATTATCTACACTACTTAAAGCATCATCTAAAATTAACACCGGAGCATCCACCAATAAAGCCCTAGCTAAAGCAGTACGTTGACGCTGACCACCCGATAAAGTAATTCCTCTTTCTCCCACTAAGGTATCATATTGCTGAGGAAAATTGAGAATCTCCGGATGAATTTGGACTTGTTTAGCCACATATTCTACCTCGGGTTGTTCTTTGAAGGGATCGCCATAACGGATATTATTTCTTACCGTACTACTAAAAAGAAAACTATCTTGAGGAACATAGGCGATGGCCCCTCGAAGGTCCTCTAAACGCAGTTGAGTAATATCATAACCATCTAAAAATAATTGTCCCTCTTGAATATCTAATAAACGAGGAATGGCATTAGCTAGAGTTGACTTTCCAGAACCTATAGGCCCCACAATGGCTACAGTTTCTCCAGGATAAATGGTAAAATTGACATTTTTCAGCGCCGGTGTAGCACTTCCGGCATAAGTATAGGATAGATTTTTCGCCGTGATTTTTCCTTTGACTTCTTCTCGAGGCAGAACAATACTGTTAGGATGGTCTTTAATGTTGGGAGTAACTTGAAAAATCGCATCAACCCGATCAATACTCACTTCTCCCCGTTGATAAGCACTAATGGTAAATCCTAACAAAGCTGTGGGAAAAACCAGACGCTCGACTAAAATAATTAAAGCCAAAAAATCCCCGATAGTAATTGCTCCCGACGAGATCATTTTGGGGCCAAATATTAACAAAATTAACAACCCCACAGTAGATAATCCTTCTACCAGGGGAAACAAAAGAGTTCGAGTTCGGGCTAATTTAAGATTAGCGTTTAATAAACGATAGTTTTTAAATTTAAAAGCAAGGCGCTCATTTTCCTCTTGAGCATAAATTTTAATTAAAGCCATGCCGCTCACATCTTCTTGGATCAACTCACTGAGATCAGAGAGTTTTTCTTGTACCTCTTGCTGTTGATCTCGTAGCTGCTTACTAAATAGCTGTACCGTAATTAACATCAGAGGATAAACCCCGATCGCCATTAAACTTAAAGGAATATTAATGGCGAACATGGCCGGTAAAGTCAAAACATAGGCAAAAATAGTATTAATGATACTTAATACAGCAAAACCCACCAGACGGCGAATATTCTCGACATCACTGGTAGCGCGGTTAATTAAATCCCCTGATGTGTGAGTAGCAAAGTAAGATGGTTCAAGGAGCAATAAATGTTGAAAAATTTTTTGTTTCAGGTCAAATTCTATTTGACGACCTATGCCAAACAGCCAGATCCGGGATAACATACGGCTAACCCACATCAACGAGGAAAGAACCAAAATTAAGACGACGTAGTACCAAACTTTACCAAAATTAAAGGCTTTTTGTAAGTCGTCTATGCTATCCCGGATCAAGAGGGGAATATATACACCCAAGGCGTTGACAATTAATAAAGCGACCACACCAGCTAAAACCATTCGCCAGTGAGGAAGCAGATAACCCCATAATTTTTTGAGTCGTCGGTTGACCATTATTTATAAACAAAGCACATCACCCTCGGATCATAACTGATGAATCATGATGACACCAACTTACAACCCCCCATTTCCTATAGTATCCCCATTGCCCCAGAAGGCTTTAAGTCGGGTTTTGTGGCCATTATTGGTCGTCCTAATGTGGGTAAGTCAACATTAATGAATCAATTAGTCGGACAAAAAGTTGCCATTACCTCTCCGGTGGCGCAAACCACCCGTAACCGTTTACAGGGTATTCTGACTACTGATCAAGCTCAAATTATTTTCGTTGATACCCCAGGAATTCACAAGCCGCATCATGAACTCGGCAAAGTCTTGGTGAAAAACGCTCAAATTGCGATTAATGCCGTAGATTTAGTTTTATTGGTAGTGGATAGTTCCATCGAAGCCGGCGGCGGGGATCGCTATATCATCGAATTGGTAGAAGATACGCGAACTCCGGTCATTTTAGGCTTAAATAAGTCAGATCAGCAACCGGCTAATTATGAACCGCTTGACGAGAGTTATACTCGCTTGTCCCAACTCCACCATTGGCCGATGGTTAAATTTTCAGCCCTTCAAGGGACTGGAACCGAACAGTTACAAAACTTATTAATTGAGCATTTAGAACCGGGGCCTTATTATTACCCTCCGGATTTAGTTACTGATCAGCCTGAACGGTTTATTATGGGAGAGTTAATCCGAGAGCAAATTCTTTTATTGACTCGCCAAGAAGTTCCTCACTCAGTAGCGGTGGTGGTGGAAAATGTTGAAGAAACCCCGAAACTGACTCGCGTTTTCGCGGCAATTAATGTGGAGCGCAATTCTCAAAAAGGGATTATTATCGGAAAAAATGGCAGTATGCTTAAGGCGATCGGATCAGCCGCTCGTGAAGCCATTCAAAAGTTAATTGATGGAGAGGTTTATCTCAATCTATTTGTGAAAGTTGAACCAAAATGGCGGCAATCTCGTCAACTTTTAGCTGAGTTTGGCTATCGGGTAGAAGAAAGTTGATCCAAACTAGGGCAAAATGACCAATGACCAATGACTAATGACTAATGACCAATGACTAATGACCAATGACTAATGACCAATGACTAATGACCAATGACTAATGACCAATGACCAATGACTCAAATCTATCTTAAGAGAGAAAACTAACAAAAAAAAGCAGACTCACGTTTCAATCATAGGGGTGATTTAAGTTTTATACTTTACCTCAATAATGTAAAAAGCTTAACAAAAAAGAGGTCATAAATATGCTATTGACTCATCTGAAAAACTCTCTAAAAAATTCTTTAAAAGTAGTCATTACTGCTTGTCTGAGTCTGTTTTTATGTATTTTAATAGTTAATCCTGCTGTGGCTACTATTGTCAATCCCCCCGATATGGGTGAGGCCAGCTTAAATGCTATTCAGGACAAAACTGATCGTGCCGCTAGTGAAAATCCCTATGCGACTCAAGAAAGAGCAAGAACCCAAGATCGCAAAAAAGGGTTAAATCTAGTTCAGGAGGATGCTGACAAAGAGAATATGTATAATGAAGGAAGTTCTAAAGATGATAGATCTATCACCCAAAAAGTAGAAAATGCTCTAGAAAAGATCACCGGGGCAGATAAAGATAAGGACTAAAAACTTTGGGATCAGTTGTTGCCATAAGTTAAAAAAACACCAATAATTATAGTGAATCGACTAATAGTTAACAAAAAATTTCCCCCTCAATCCTATTGAATAGGAAGATAAAGGGGGAATAAATTTGTATTTTAAGGCTAAAGACTAAAACCGGAAAAACTACTCAGCCGCTTCCCCGCCAACCACCACATCTCGAATTCTTAAACTCGGACCGGCGGCTCCTACTGCTAACCCACTTTGTCCACCTTTGCCGCATCCTCCCGACTCATCCCAGTAAAAATCATCGCCAATGGCCTCAATATTGGCTAAAGTTTTAAACACATTGCCCGAGAGGGTAACATCTCGCACCGGTTCAGCAATCTTACCATTGCGAATCATCCAAGCTTCGCCAGCGCTAAAGGTAAACATTTCACCATTCGTCATCCCCCCTAACCAATTGCGAGCATAAACCCCCTCTTTAATATCATCAAACAAATCCTCAACCGGGGTTTTCCCTCGCTCGATCCAAGTATTAGTCATGCGAACAATGGGCGCAAAATGATAATTCAGACAACGAGCATTGCCTGTGGGTTGTTCTCCTAACTTGCCGGCCGTTTCTCGGGAATGCAAGCGCCCCACTAAAACCCCATCTTTAATTAACTGAGTCGTAGTAGCGGGGGTGCCTTCATCATCATAATAGTAACTGCCTCGATGACCTTCGGGTGCAGCCCCATCAAAAATCTGCAATTCTTCTGGGCCAAAACGTTTTCCCATACTCATCACTTCTAAGAGATCAGGGTTTTCATAGAGCATATCCGCTTCCGAAAGATGCCCAAAGGCTTCATGCACAAACAAACCCGTCAAAATAGGATCAATCACAACGCGATAAGTATTTCCTTTGACTGGCGGCAAAACAAGCGCCTCTACTGCCCGTTGTGCTGCCCCCCGTACCTGTTCCTCGAGATTGGTTAAATCTTCATATCCGCGACGAGATCCCGTCGTTTCTCGACCCGTTTGCACCGTTTCACCGTTCCGGGCGGTAGCCGAAAAACGCATTTCTAAATCATTCCAAGACTGTTCTATTAAAGTTCCTTCTGAAGTAGCGATCAGGATATGTTGGGCACTGTCTCCGTATCGCACCGTAGTAGTGGTGATTTTATCGCTGTAGCTTTTGAGGAGGTCGTTATAGCGATCACAGAGGGCTTTTTTCTCGGCGAGGGAAACCTGACGGGGATCTCTCCCTATTAACGGCAATTGACAAACGATCTCTACCGGCTCAACCGGGGCTAATAGCGTTTCTTCATCCCCGATCATTTTAGCCGCTCCTATAGCTTCTTCTATGCGTTGAGCTAAGGTCGATAACTGATTAAAACTAGCAAACCCCCACCCCCCTCGATGACAGACTCTCACTTGTCCACCAATAGCGATCCCTTCGCTGAGGGTTTCTACCTTATCCCCTCGTAAAAGTATACTGCTTCCTTGGGACTGTTCAAGACGAATGGTAATCAAATCTGCGTGATCGCGGTAGCGCTTAATTAAGTCAGTGACGAGATTTTTACTTTCGGTGATGAGATTAGACATATTTGCTTCGCAAATCAGCTATATTAATAGATTAAACACTGATGATTTCAAGGAGAATTTACTAACACAAACCCTCGGCTTTTATTAGAAGCTTGATCTAAAGTTCTAATGGCTTGCCAAAGTTCGGAGGCGCTTACCCAAACCGGCGGGTATTTATAACGAGCCACATCTAAAATCAGAAAACGATCAGTTTCTTTATTATAGGCAGCAATAGGAGAAATATGACCGCCTCTTTCCTGATGAAGGGTAGAGCGCAAATAATTGACGATGACATAGTTATTGGGTTGTTCTAAATTTTTCATCACTAATTGACGAAACTGCTCTAAGCTTACCTCACTGCCATAATAGACTTTAACCTTGAGAGAATAACTTTCTAGAAGTTGGCCTAACTGTTGTAGCGTCATTCCTTGTCGTGACACCTGTTCGGCTGTGATAATTTGTGAGGTTTTCGGGTTATCAAAAAGATTCGTCTGAGTAAAGGCATGATAAGGTTTATGGACGGGGTCTTCTGGGGCAGAAATACCAAGGGCATTCAGCACCATAACTATACTCGCCACACCACACCACGCCGGGTTTTCCTGAGTTAAAAAATGAATACTGAGGGGAAAATAGTCTTGTCTGGCCTTGCTTTGGAGTAGTAACTTTTCGCCTTCAGTGGAGTTAAAATTAATCAGGTTAGGAGCAAGAGGTAAGGTTTGTCCTAAGAGTTTCTCAACGGTTAAACCTAGTGCTACGATAATTCCTGGCAAGGTACAGAAGATAAGTTTTGATCGTCGGTGTAACCTCATGCTCAATATTCCTATTAGAAAGCGCTATCTTTTAATTAGAGCATTTTTCCTGGTTTTATAGAAACTGTCCAGAAACTTTTTTAACATCAGCACTTGCCTATTTAACTGTTACCGCTTTTTCCATCAAACTGAACCGGAAAAATTCATGAGTATTACCATTGCTGGCTACCAATTCCTAGAAACTCTTTATGATGGTTCCACTACCCAAATTGCTCGTGGTATCAGAGAATCAGATGCCGCCCCGGTAATTATTAAAACCCTTAAAGTTGAGTATCCTACCCTAGAACAACTGAGCCGCTTAAGATACGAATATCAGACGCTAACCCGTTTAGACCTAGAAGGAATCGTTAAACCTTTAGCTCTTTTAAGCTATCATAATGGTTTGGCCTTAATTTTCTCAGATTTCGCGGGAGAACCTCTAAAAAAACTGATTAACCCTTCATCTTTAGACTTAAATATTTTTTTAGAAATTGCCCTTCAATTATCTTCAATTGTGGGACAGTTACACGAAAATAATATTATTCATAAAGACCTCAAGCCTGATTATATACTGGTGCGAAACGCGTTCGGTCCCCCAGTCAATCTCAAAACCCTTGAAGTTAAAATTATCGACTTTAGTATTGCTTCATGCTTATGGCGAGAAACACAAACCAATAACAACCCCAATTTATTAGAAGGCACTCTCCCCTATATGTCACCGGAACAAACGGGGAGAATGAACCGTTCTATTGATTATCGAACTGACTTTTATTCCTTGGGAGTTACTTTTTATGAAATGCTCACAGGTCAGCTTCCCTTTCAAGCTCTCGATCCGTTAGAATTAATTCACTGTCATATTGCCAAAGCTCCCGTCCCGTTAGACCAAATAAAAAACATTCCCTCATCACTATCAGATATTGTTATAAAATTATTAGCCAAAACGGCAGAAGAAAGATATCAAAGTGCTTGGGGATTAAAAGCCGATTTAGAAAAATGTGCAAATCAATGGCAAAAAAGGGGGAAAATAGAACCTTTTTTAGTAGGACAATTGGATCAGAGTAGCCAATTTGTTCTGCCTCAAAAACTTTATGGACGCGAAAAAGAAATAACTCTTTTAATGGATGTGTTTAAGCGAGTCAGTCTTGGCGCAACCGAACTGATGTTAGTGAGTGGTTATTCAGGCATTGGCAAATCTTCCTTAGTGCAGGAAATTCATAAACCAATTATCGAAGCAAGAGGTTATTTTATCTCGGCGAAGTTTGATCAATTTAAGCGCAATATTCCCTATGGTTCTCTCATTCAAGCTTTCCAAGAATTAACGCGGCAACTATTAACAGAAAGTGCCGAGCAATTAGCCGCTTGGAAAACCCAATTCAAAAAAGCTTTAGGCAGTAATGGACAGGTGATCATTGATGTTATTCCTGAAGTAGAACTGATTATGGGTACTCAGCCGCCTGTTCCTGAATTAGTTTCGCCAGAAGCTCAATACCGTTTTAATCGAGTTTTTTATCAATTTATTAATTTATTTCTTCAAAGCAATTCCCCTATAGTTTTATTTTTAGATGATTTGCAATGGGCGGATTCTGACTCTTTAAAATTGATTAAATTATTGATGTGTGATGCGGATAGTCAATACCTGTTATTGATAGGAGCTTATCGAGATAATGAAGTGAATCCCACTCATCCCTTAATGTTAATGTTAGAAAAGGTTGAAAGCCTGGGGGTAAAAGTCAACAACATTGTGCTAGAACCTTTAAAACTCGATGAAGTCAATAAATTGGTCAGCGATACAGTGCATTGCAATCCGCTAAAAACACAAGCTTTAGCAAAATTATTATTAAAAAAAACGGCAGGAAATCCTTTTTTCTTAACTCAATTACTGAAGTCTTTATATGAAGAAAAATTATTGAAATTTAATTTTAGCCAAGGCTATTGGCAGTGGAATATTGACCAACTTAAAGAAATTCAAATAACGGATAATGTGGTCGAATTGATGACCAATCAAATTCAAAAACTCTCGCCAAAAACTGAAAATATATTAAAATTAGCGGCTTGTATTGGCAATAAATTTACCCTAGATATTCTGAGCATTGTTAATGAAAAATCCCCTTCAGAAACCGCGTCAGATTTATGGGAATCTTTACAAGCCGGTTTAATTGTTCCTCTTTCTGAAGCTTATAAAATCCCCCTGGTGATCGATTTTCAAAACCCGGTGTTTTTGCCAGTTGAACCTTTAAAAGTGAGCTATAAATTTTTACATGACCGCGTGCAACAAGCCGCTTATTCTCTCATTCCCGATGCTCATAAAAAAGAAACTCATCTCAAAATCGGTCAACTATTACGAAAAAACACGAGCTTTGAAGAACAAAAAGAAAATATTTTTACTTTAGTAAACCAACTGAATTATGGAAGAGAATTACTCTGCCTAGACTCAGAAAAATATGACCTAGCCCAACTCAATCTGATAGCCGGACAGAAAGCCAAAATAGCCACCGCCTATGAGTTTGCTATGAACTATTTTAATCTAGGTTTAAGCTTATTGACCCAAGAGAGTTGGCAGCAACAATATGAACTGACATTAACTTTACATCAAGAAGCGGCAGAAACAGCTTTTCTGAGCGGTGATTTTGAGCAAATGAAGCAATTAACACAAGAGGTATTAGAACAAGCCAAAACACTGCTAGACCGAGTAAAAATATATCAAATCCACATTAAAGCTTGTGAAATCCAACGAAAACTCCTCAAAGCCGTCAAGCTTGGACTGCAAGTTTTAGAAATGTTAGACATCAAACTTTCTTCATCTCCTTCCCTAGAAGATATTCAGCAAGCTGTCAAGGAAACCACCGCCAATTTAGCCGAAAAAACCCGAGAAGATTTAATCAATTTACCCTTAATGACAGACAGTAATAAACTAGCCGCATTAGGAATTATAGCCTGTTTAATACCGGCGGCTTTTCAGTCTGCGCCTGAACTATTTATTTTAATGATGTGTCAAGAAGTCAATTTATCAATCAAATATGGAAATGCTAAATTTTCCGCCAGTGGTTTTGCTGATTATGGAGTCTTTTTAAGCGGCGTAGTTCAAGACTTAGAAGGGGGTTATAAATTTGGACAATTGGCTTTAGATTTGTTATTAAAATTAGATGCTCGTGAGGTAAAAAGTCAGACCCTTTTTAAAGTAGCCACCTTTACTATCCATTGGAAATATCATCTTAAAGAAACTTTAGGGCTTTTAGATGATGCCTATTCTAGTGGGCTGGAAAATGGAGATTTAGCTCATGCGGGATATGCAGCCAGCCATAAATGTCAATATTTATATTGGATTGGTTTAGATTTAAAAAGTTTAGAATCTGAAATGGCCACTTATAGCAAAGCCATCGCTCAAATTCATCAAGAAACAGCCTTGAAGTGGCATCAAACTTTTCATCAGGCCGTTTTGAACTTATCAGGCGGCGTTGAAAATCCCTGTATTTTAAGGGGGGAAGTTTACAATGAGACGGAATTATTACCCCTCCATATTCAAGCCAATGAGCGCACCCTTATTCACTATGTCTATCTTAATAAATTAATTTTGTGTTACCTATTTGCCGATTTTAATAGCGCGGTGGAAAATGCGGCAAAAGCTCAAGAATTTTTAGATGGAGGAATCGGCTTGATTAATGTCCCGTTATTCTATTTTTACGATTCTTTAGCACAACTCGCTATCTATCCATCAGTGCCATCTTCGCAACAAGAAACCCTCTTAACAAGCGTCAATCAGAATCAGCAAAAAATGAAAAAATGGGCCGACTCAGCGCCGATGAATTTTCAGCATAAATATGAACTGGTAGAGGCTGAAAAAGCTCGGGTATTAGGTGAATACAGACAAGCAATGGAGTATTATGATAGCACCATAGCCGCCGCCAAAGAACAGGAATATCTTCAAGAAGAAGCCTTAGCCAACGAACTCGCGGCTGCCTTTTATTTTCAACGGGGAAGAGAGAACCTGGCCAGAGACTATCTCACTCAATCTTATTACTTGTATCTTCAGTGGGGAGCCATGAGTAAAATCAACCATTTAGAAGAGAAATATAGCCATATTTTTGCGAAAAAAGGCCAAGATTTACAGCCGTTTATTGCTCCGATAACGGATAATCCAATCATGCTAGATTTAGCCACAGTTATGAAAGCGGCACAAGCCCTATCTAGTGAAATATTTTTAGATAGTCTCTTGAAGAAATTAATGCAAATTTTGCTAGAAAATGCCGGAGCAAGAAGGGGGTTTTTGATTTTAGAAAAAGCGGGTAAATTTTTTATCGAAGCGGCGGGCAGTGTAGAATCTAATGAAATTGAGGTACAACAATCTCTGCCGGTAGAAACGAGCCAAAAACTGCCGTTATCGCTGATTAATTATGTTGCCCAAACGAGAAAAAATATTGTTTTAAATGATGCAAGTCAGGAAGGCGTTTTTACCAAGGATGGTTATATCATCAATCAACAGCCAAAGTCGGTTTTATGTATCCCTATTGTGCATCATGCTAAACTGATCGGAATTCTTTACTTAGAAAATAATTTAACTCCGGGTGCTTTCACCCCGCAACGGGTAGAAGTGTTAAAATTGTTGTCCTCTCAGGCGGCAATTTCTCTGGAAAATGCCCGTCTTTATCGAGATTTAGCCAGTGCTAATGCTAAATTACAAGCTTCTCACCAACAATTAGAGGCAAAAGTCAAAGAGCGAACTCAACAGTTAGAAGAAAAAAATTTACAGCTAGAACAGGAAGTTCGAGAGCGCCAACGAGCCGAAGAAATTGCTGAGGCTGCTAACCGTGCTAAAAGCGAATTTCTCGCGAATATGAGTCATGAACTTCGGACTCCTCTCAATGGCATATTAGGTTACGCCCAAATCTGTAAAAAAGATAAAAACTTAAATGAGCAACAAAAGAATAGAATAGAAATTATTCATCAATGTGGGGAACATTTGTTAACTTTAATTAACGACATTTTAGATATTTCTAAAATCGAAGCCCGAAAAATGGAACTTTGTCCTACAGATTTTTATTTTGGGGATTTCCTGAGAGGAATTCTAGAAATTTGCCAAATAAAAGCAGAACAAAAAGGAATTTCCTTAATTTTCCAACCCCTTTCTTCATTGCCAAAAATTGTTCAGGTTGATGAAAAGCGACTGCGACAAATTTTGATTAACTTACTTAACAATGCCGTAAAATTTACCGAAAAAGGGTCTATAACATTTAAAGTAAGCTATCAAAAAGGAAAAGTTAATTTTCAGGTGGAAGATACAGGTATTGGCATTGCCCCCAATCAATTAGAAGAAATCTTTTTACCCTTTCAGCAAGTAGGAGAATATAGCCGCAAAACTGAAGGGACTGGGCTGGGACTATCCATTAGCCGTCAATTAGCTCAGATGATGGGAGGAACCATTACCGTCAAGAGTTCTCTAGGCAAAGGCAGCATTTTCTCATTAGATTTAGATTTACCTGAAATAACGCTCTTAACAGAATTAAGTTCGGTTTCAGAGGTCAATATTATTGGTTTTAAAGGGAGCAAGCAAAAAGTTTTAATTGTAGACGATAAAGGAACAAATCGCTCAGTTTTAGAGAATTTATTAAAACCCCTTGGCTTTAATGTTAAAGAAGCAAAAGATGGACTAGAGGCTTTAAAATGCGCCCTCGAATTTGAACCCGATATTATTTTGATGGATTTGGTAATGCCTAATTTAGATGGCTTTGAAGCAACCCGGCAACTGAGAATGCTACCTCAGTTAAAAGAGGTTGTGGTCATTGCTACTTCAGCCAGTGTGTTTAATTTCGATCAGCAGCAAAGTTTAAAGGTTGGCTGTAACGATTTTATCCCTAAACCCATCAGAGAAAGCGAACTTTTAGAAAAATTACGGAAGCATTTAGGGCTAGAATGGATATATGAAAGTAATAAAGCAATTCGAGAACAGACACAGGAGAGAGTTTTGCCCATTGCCCTATCTTCTAATCTCTGTATCCCCCCGGCTCAAGAAATCGCTACTTTACTAGATTTGGCAAAAAGAGGCGATCTTAGAGGCATTATCCAGCACGCTACCCAATTAGAGCAAAACAATTCTCAATGGCAGCCTTTTACGAGTTATTTGTGTCAACTAGCCAAAGAGTTTAAGGGCAAACAAATTCGGGAATTTTTAAAACAATTTTAAGGAAATAACAGAGGGTTGAATGAACGATATTGCTGAAAAAAGTGTCATTTTAATTGTTGATGACACGCCAACGAATTTAGAAATGCTGCTCGATATTTTAGAAGATGCAGGCTTTAAAGTTGTGGTGGCTGAAGACGGGGAAAGTGCTATAGAAATGGTAGAATATGCGCCGCCAGACTTGATTCTACTGGATATATTAATGCCGAGATTAGACGGTTTTGAAACCTGCCGTCGCTTGAAAAGCAACCCCAAAACGGCAGATATTCCCATTATTTTTATGACGGCCTTAATTGATAACGTCGAGAAGCTCAAAGGGTTAAATCTAGGAGCCGTAGATTATGTGACAAAGCCTTTTGAACATGAAGAGGTGTTAGCCCGCATTAATATTCACCTCCGTCTGCAAAATTTGACCAAAAAGTTGCTGGAGCAAAATGAACATCTCACTCAACAAGCGGCTTTACTCAATATCACCACAGATGCCATTATGGTGCGAGATTTGGACGATAAAATTAGTTTTTGGAATCAAGGGGCAGAACATCTGTATGGTTGGCAAACCCAAGAAGTGATGGGGAAAAATATTAATAAACTTTTGTATCGAGAAAGCTACCTATCTCAACCACAAAACAATTGGAAAAATTTGATCAAATATGGTGCCTGGGAAAGTGAACTGCATCAAGTAACCAAAGAAGGCAAAGAAATCATCGTCAATAGTCGTTGGACATTAATGCGCGACTCCCTAGGAGAACCTAAATCAATTTTGATTGTCAATACCGATATTACAGAAAAGAAACAGCTTGAAGCCCAATTTCTTCGCGCTCAACGATTGGAGAGTATTGGCACTCTCGCCAGTGGCATCGCTCACGACCTTAATAATATTTTGACTCCTATTTTAGGCATCGCTCAAATCCTGCCCATGAAATTTCCCGATATTGACGAGCGCACCCGAGAACTCTTAAAAATTCTTGAAGACAATTCCAAACGCGGCAGTGCTTTAATCAAGCAAGTGTTGTCTTTTGCCCGAGGACTCGAAGGAAAGCACAGTATTTTGCAAGTGAATTATCTTCTCTCAGAAATTCAGCAAATGATGCGGCAGACCTTTCCTAAATCCATCGAGATTAGAACAAATATATCCCCCGACCTTCGTCCAGTACGTGGCGATACCACTCAACTACACCAAGTGCTGATGAATTTAGTCCTCAATGCTCGTGATGCTATGCCTAATGGGGGGATTTTAACCCTAGGGGCTGAGAATTTGTTTGTAGATGAAAGCTATGCTCGTCAGCATCTCGATGCAAAAGAGGGTCTTTATAGTGTGGTTAGCGTCTCAGATACGGGTACAGGGATAGCCCCTGAAGTGCTTGAGAGAATCTTTGAGCCTTTTTTCACCACTAAAGAGCATGGTAAAGGTTCCGGGCTAGGTCTTTCTACTGCGATGGGGATTATTAAAAGCCATAATGGTTTTTTGAGTATCAATACTAAGATGGGACAGGGGACTGTCGTTAAAGTGCATCTTCCGGCTCAGGAAAGTTTTCACACTTTTACGGCACAAAGTTTAGAACTGCCACAAGGACACGGCGAGTTATTGTTACTGGTGGATGATGAAGCGGGGATTCGAGAAACCACAAAAATCCTCCTAGAAAACTATAATTATCAAGTTTTAACGGCTAATAATGGCATTGAAGCCATTGAATTATATGCTCAGTATGAACATAAAGTCTCTCTCGTATTAATGGATATTATGATGCCTGCTATGGGGGGTGATACTGCTATTCGCACTTTGCAAAAAATGAATCCTGAAGTCAAGATTATTGGCATTAGTGGGCTGATCTCGAGTGAAAAGCTTTCCCAAGAGATGAAAATGAAAACTCAAGCTTTTTTGCCTAAACCCTATACGGCACAGGAGTTATTACATACTATTGATCTCATTCTTTCACCCTCGGGAGTATCTTGCCGATAAGTTCTGTAATTTACCTATAGTTCTCGGCTTCCTGCATCAAAAGAGTTTAAATCAGGCTCTATTCTATTTAATGGTGTATCTTGCCAACGTCTGACACAGGGAGCTAAAGTAATTAAATCTTCAATATTTCTGGTCATGGTTTCACAAATCTGCTCTAAAGGCAAATCATTGGGGTCTTTGCCAAAAGGGTTTTCGATTTCTATGCCAATTTCTTCTATGCCAAAGACGGTAAAGCTAATTAAGGCCACGATCAAGGGAGTTAACCATTCAAATTGAGCAATTAGTTGAAAGGGTAAGGTAAAACAATACAAGAGAATTAATTGCTTAAGATGAATATTATAAGCTAAAGGAATCGGCGTTTTTAGGATTCGTTCGCAAATCCCTAACACATCAACTAACTGATCCACTAATTTAAACATAGCGGTTAATTGATAAGCATTCACATATCCTCGGTCAAATTGTCGCTGTAAATAATCCCCTATCCAAAAAGCCACTTCTATAGGAGGGTTATTCATGATTTTTAATTTTTCATAGCGCAGGGGAGACATAAACGGCGCTAATTCCGAGTTAACGGGTTCGCCCCTTAAATGCAGTTTTGTCGCGATAGCAAAGGCAACTAATAACCGCAAAGTAACTATCTTTTCAGTTCTATCTTCGGGTTCACGTTCTTCTATACTCACCCAAATTGATCTAGCTAAATTCCGAACCGTATTAATTAACGTTCCCCAAGCTTTGCGACCTTCCCAAAATTTATCATAAGCGGTATTAGTACGGAAAACTAATAATAAACCTAAAACTATACTCGGAACAATTCCACTTTCTAGCGGCAAAGATAAATTGAGTCCACCTGTTTCTAATAAAGCAATAATAATACTAAATGCCCCACAGAGTAAAACTTTAGGAAGTATAGAGGGAAGAACTGAACCGTGCCATTGAAAAAGTATTCGAAACCAAACTCTTTGTTTTTGTTCTCGTTTAATTTGATTTTTCATCTGAACTATCTGCTGGAGACTCTCGCTTTAATCGATAAAAGAGTTCATTGATTACTTTATCATGTTCACTCCGCAGGCGGCTAGGCTGGGAGCAGGGCAAGCGGCAACAGTTAAGAGGTAAGCGTTTCAGGCCTTTTTAAGCGTTCATTTGTCGAAAAATTTACTGAAAAACTGAGAATTTTATGCTCAATTTCTGCGCCTAGGCTTTTAGGCAAAAGTTGTCCTTTCTCCTTGGCTCAATAAAACTTAAGTTAATTCAGACGATTTATCAGCCACCAACTCATAATTATTGCCAGAAAAATTATCATTAATAATCCTTTTTTCGGTTGGGGATTTTCAACGATAGGCGGCTTAGATTCTAAGGCTTTCCCAAACGATAAGCGGCAGCTTTTAATAATAATGAGTCAGCAAAGGCGATCGCTTCATCGGCTGAATGTCCGCCAGTGAGCAAGGCTAATTCTTCCCGCCGAGTTTGATGATTTTCTAACTTTTTGACTCGCACAACGGTACGAATTTCGGGAAATTTTAATTGTCCATTATGAGACTCTTCTTCCTGGGAATATTCTTCAATCATTTCTTTTTCTACGCGAAAATGCACGTCGGCCATCGCTGCCACTAAAGGTTGATGAGTAACACATAAGACCTGATGATTTTCACTCAGTTGATGAAGTTTCTGTGCGATCGCTTGGGCAACTTTTCCCGAGACTCCTGCATCAATTTCATCGAAAATAAGGGTTTGAGAAGGATTATCCGCACCCGAAAAACAGGCTTTTAAGGCTAAGAGAAAGCGGCTCATTTCTCCCCCAGAAGCGGTACTTGATAACGGTTGAATTTTTTCTCCGGGGTTAGGACTAAAATAAAAGATGATTTGATCAGCACCGCTTGCACTCGGGGAAATAGGAATCATCTTACAGACAAAAATGACTTTTTCCATCGCTAAGGGTTTCAATTCTTTGACCAATTGTTGCTCTAATTTTGCGGCGGCTCCTAAGCGTAGTTCGGTCAAGTTTTGACAGAGTTCGTCGAGTTTTTTTTGGGCGGCTTGATAGTCTTGTTCTAATTTTTCCAGAGATTGTTCACTGTCGTTTAATTCGCTTAGTTCCTGTTGCAATTTTTCATAATGAGAAATCACCTCAGTTAAACTTGGACCGTATTTGCGGCATATTCTTTTTAAAAGATTAATTCTTTCTTCGACTTCGGTTAATCTTTCTGGATCAGCTTCTAACCCGTCTCCATAGGCATTAATTTGTTGTCCGGCTTCTATGACTTGGGTGAGGGCGTTTCTCACCATCTCCAAAATGGAATTGATTTCTTTATCATATTCTTCCATATTTGTCAAGATTGCCTCAGCATCTCCTAGCAGATCGGCGATCGCTAATTCGCCGCTATCATTTTGGTAGAGGAGTTGATAAGCTTGGTAACTGGACTTTTGCAAGTCTACCACATGAGAGAGGCGGTCGCGTTCTTGTTGGAGTTGTTCAAGTTCATCGGCATCAGTTAAGCGAGCTTCTTCAAGTTCTTTGAGTTGATATTGCAATAAATCGAGGCGTTGTAGTCGTTGTTGTTCAGATTGGCGGCGTTTTTCTAAGGCTTGCAGGGCAGTTTTAGCGACTTCATAAGCGGCGGCTACCACTTGACGTTGGGCGAGAATGGGTTGACCGCCATAGAGGTCTAGTAAGTCGCGTTGGATGGTAGAATCCATTAATTGTACGGTTTGACCCTGTGCGGTGATTTCGACGAGAGATTCTCGCAGTTGGTTCATTAAAGATAAGTTGACTAAAACTCCGTTGAGACGACAGCGCGAACGCATAGAGTTACCCGTCAGGGAGAGTTCTCGGGTACAGACTAGCGTTCCATCTTCTAAGGGGTCAATTTCTTGGGCACTTAGCCATTGCCTTATCTTAGTATTAGTCTGGAAAGTTGCTTCTATGATGGCCTGTTGGGTTCCTTGGCGAATGAGACGGTTATTGACTTTCCCTCCTAAGACAATATCAATCGCATCTAGAATAATTGATTTACCTGCCCCAGTTTCCCCTGTGAGAACGTTTAATTTTGGGCCAAACTCTAGTTCTAGCTGGTCAATCAGGGTAAAGTTTTGAATCCTAAGTACAGAGAGCATGGAGTTTTAGATAAGCCTTAAGAATTTTGAAACCGTTGATCTTACTTTTCTAGGTTAGAAAAAAATTCGGACTTTAGGTAAATTGTTATGGCTAATCTATTATAAGCTCTCGGTTCGGTTACAATTCGTAACGTGAGTTAGCGAAATGGTGATGATAGGTTACTGGAGATGCCCAACCCGGACAATTTCCTCTTAAATGAGGAAAAAGTTCAGAAATTTTCGGTTTTAAAAAAATTTTTGCCGGAGAAGGCTGGCGCTACGGTAAAATTCTGAAAGCCTTCTGTCAAACTTCATGATAAAGTGCAAAAATGAAATGTATCTATCTTATAACAAGGAGTTTTGAGGCATGAAATACACCTTTGAACAACTCCGAATTCATTTCATCGAACATACGGTCAGCCGAGTCTCACGTGACAGCAATGCAGCAGATTTAGTGATTGCGTCTCTGCTTAATGAGTTGCAAGATGAATTGACCGGTGAAGAACGCGAAGAAGCCAAGCAACGAGTTCAATTTTTGTCTAGCGAAGCCGAGAAACTCTTAAGAAGCCGCATTCCCCACGATATTGTTTCACCGAACGTCGGCGTTGAACTCTGGGGCTATGAACAGATCGAGCCGCTATCCCCTGCTATCTACATCCATCATCATCAACCCACTCAAACGGATTTCGATCTTCAATTTCAGTTACCAGAGGGGGAAGTCTGGGCGTGGAATGTGGTTTACACTCTAACCGGACCCTACTTTGGTGTCCAAAATTCCCAGGATGGTGAGCCTGCAACCCGTTTTAGTGATTTAGGACCGATAAATTTTTTCCTCCAGACGGTTGAGGTTTTGAAGGGCTTTGCCGGGTTTGACTTGTTGGGCGACCTTAGCGTCGATAACCTCGATGGGTTTACCTTAGAGTTTGATGAGTGTCAAACCATGTATGAAGCCCTGCAACGGCAAGGCGATCAGATCGGTGCAGCTTTGTCCCAATTGATCCAGGGGGAAGAAAATTACCAGCACGCACAAGAGTTGGTTGATCTCTGGGCAAAACCCTTGGCCTCTGGCATGAAACAGGGCATTGCTCAATTCAAGCGCGGCAAAACCATCGGCTTGAGCAAGTAAGACTAACGTCAAGGAAATCGGCAGATATGGCTACGGCTCAGGGTTTTAAAGACTATTACCAGATTTTGGGAGTGGACAAGACGGCGACTGCGGATGAGATTAAAAAAGCATTCCGAAACTTGGCCCGCAAGCACCATCCCGACCTCAACCCGGATGATAAAACCGCCGAAGAGAGGTTTAAAGAAATCAACGAGGCTTATGAAGTCCTCTCAGATGAGGAAAACCGCAAAAAGTATGATCAGTATGGTCAATACTGGAAATATGCCCAGGAAGGAGCAACGCCGCCAAGGGGAGCCGCACAGCCCGATACAACGGTAGACTTCGGGGAATACGGGAACTTTGAGGACTTCATCAATGAGCTATTACACCGTTATAGCACCGGAGATCGCCAAGGCCGCCGGGTCTATCAGTATTCCACCTCACCGGATCACGGTGAAGGTCCAGAGGACTTCGATGAAGGCTACCGTTCCACCTACCACAGTTACGCACCACACCCTGACACTGAAGCGGCGATCGTTTTGACATGGGCTGAAGCTTTTAAGGGTACGGTTAAACAGTTACAATTAGAAGGGGAACAGCCCTTTAAGGTGAGGGTGCCGGCAGGAGCCAAACCAGGCAGCCGTATTCGTATTAAAGGTAAAGGCCGCATGAATCCTTTTACCAAAGAACCGGGAGACTTGTATCTGACGATCGACCTTGCCCCCCATCCGTTTTTTAAGTTTGATGATAATGACAATATTACCTGCGAAATTAGTTTGGCTCCTGATGAGGCGGTACTGGGTACCCAGTTACAGGTGCCAACACCAGACGGGTTGGTGAATCTAAAAATTCCGGCTGGAAGCAACTCCGGCCAAGTGTTGCGACTACGCGGCAAGGGCTGGAAACTGCCCAAAGGTCAACGCACCGATCAATGGGTGAAACTGAAAATTGTCACACCACCGAGTAACGAACTCAGCGAAGTGGAACGTCAGAGTTACGAAACGATTCGCAGTAACCGTCAATTCAATCCCCATGCTGATTTGGAGAGCATTACCCTATGAGCGAAGCTGATATCGATCTGTCCCAACTTGAGGTACAAGAGAGCGAAGAACGTTTTTACACCTATGAAGAGGCGGCTGGTATGGTGGCCATTTCAGTCAACCTGATCCAACGGTTGGTCATTCTCAATGTGGTTGAGTCAGACAATGCCCAACTGCGTGCTAGAGAGATTGCCCGTATTGCCCAAATCCTGCGCTTGCGTCGTGACCTCGGTGTGAATTGGGTAGGGGCGGGCATGATGCTGGATATGGCTCAGGAAATTGCTCGCTTAAAAGCCCGGTTGCGTTTATACCACTCGCCAGAGGATTGACTGGCAGCACTATGGCAAAAGGCAAGAGACCACCGTAACTCCTTGCCTTCTCTAGGTTTGACGCTTTAAGGCTATCTTAAGCACCTTGGCGGTTGATATGTAGTGCCTAGACTTTTTGATGTACTGTTAGTTGTCTTGATAAAGGATCAAATTTAAAACATTCAAATCATTAGAAGTTAAAAAATATTTATCGGTAAAAAGTTTACTTCTAATTTCATTGAGACTATAACTTCTAAAAACGAGAAAAGGAAAATCTTTATACTTATGTCCAATCGGTAAAACGTTGCCCACAGGATAAATCGAGCGAATATAATTTTCTAATATATCTCGAAATCTTTGGTCTTCGGGTTCTTCCTCACCCCTAGAAAAATACTCATTGATGAACTCACCACTAAGAAAGGTAAATAAAGGGAAAAGATAATATTGATCATTACACTGGCTATTTTGCTCTAACCTTTGGGTCTTGAAAGGTTGCTCTTGTAAATTTTGTACTAATTCCATTGCTTCATAAATGGCAAAACGTAAATTAGGAGGGTTATTAAGGTCTTTATAAATTTCATTTAATTGATTTAATAAATTTTTATTTTGCCCATTCATCTGTTTTTGATCAATTCGCATTTTATATGTTTCTTTAACGATTCTGTGTGCAACGGGAACAATTAATAAACTCCCACTAATATAACCAGTTTCAACAGGAGCAAAATCTAATAAGTCAGCAAAATTAGTATTTAAAATTTTTATAAATTCGCGTTTGAGTAATTCTTGTAACTTTAAATAAGAGCTTTTTTTATCTTCTTCTGAATAACTGTTATCGCCCTGCAAAGTAAATTCTGCTGATTTTAGTAATTTTTCTAATTGAGAATAAATTTCTTTTAAACGCTCATTATAACGATCCTTATAATGTTCTTTTTTCAATTGCTTAATTAGGGAACTCATTTTACTACTAAAGGTGTAACCGGCAGTAAAAACGGATTTTCCCCCAATAGGAATGAGAATAAACTTATCATTACCAATTTTACCATAGCCAAAAATTCGAGTCATTATCGAGACTTTTAAAATTAACAAAATGTTGAACAGACTCAGTACACTTTCCCGTAGAGATAATTTCCTTTTCTCGGCAGAATCTTCTATAGATGAGTTGAGGTTATTAGGATCATAAATGGCCTGTTCAGACAGGTAAAAAATTAATTCTTTTTCTTGATCATCTAAAGTTTTTTTGACACCATCTTGTTCATAATTTCCACGACCTCTATAAATCACCTGTATGACTTCCATCAGGTTTTTTTCTATCTCAAAACGGGGAATATCCACGAGGATATGTTTAGTTTTTGGAAAAGATAACCCCCGACTTGCAGAAGCAGTCATAAAAATAATTTTAACTCGGTTTTGATACTCAAAAATTTGTTTTTTTTCAGTTTCAGAAAGACTAGCATGAATTTCTAGATAATCTTGATATTTGATAAATTCTTCTCTTTCGTCTTTCATTTGAGAAATTAAATCAGCCAAACGTGCTTTATCTTGGATATAAACAATAATTTGCCCTGAAGAGGGTTGAGACAAGATTGCATTAATATCCTCGATGATTTGACTTTGAATCTGTTCGGTTAAATCCTTTTTTTCGTTAAATAAATTTTTTCATGAAACTTAAGCGATTCAATCAAAATTTTATAAGTAATGTTTAAACTTTTTGCGGGATAAGAATTAGCATTAATGACTACGGCATCTTCGGGTTTTTTAAACTTAAATTTTTGGATTGATAAGGGAACAGGTTCAGAAATAGCTTTTGCTTTTCTAAAAAATATTTTATTCGGTTCTGCTGAAGTTTCAGAAAGATGTTGTTTAATGACATCGGGTTCCACAATAGAAGCATCAGCAACAATTATTTTGAGGTTAAAACCATACTCAGGCTCAAATAGTTTAAAATTTCTCAAAATACCACTTACTCCGTTTAAAAATTCAACGCCGCTATGATCTCCTGTAATTTCATCAATCATGATAAATAAATTTTTTATCCGCCCGGAGAGTGCTTTCATTTCTTTTTCAATCGGGTTACCTTCTGTGTCGTTATAAACACCTCTAAAAATATTTTTAAAATAATTTAAAGTATCTTGACCATTCGATAATTTTTTCAAAGACTGAACAGCGACAGTCGCTACAATATTATTAGAAATTTTTTGATTAATAAGCGTGTAAATTCCCTCACAAATACTATCTAATACGGCTCGGTTTATTCGACTTACATGGTGCAGGTCTTCTTCAGTTAATCGCTGAAAACTTTTAGAAGATTTTGTTATCAATTCAGAGTCTTTTCTCTGATCAATAAATTGAACCGTTTGCGCCTTAAAATTATCGTGATGTCTATTAGAAACATAATGGACTGTACAACCTCCACCATGATTATTAATGAGGATAGAATTAGTATTTATAGTAAAGATTCGGTCATCATGTAGAGACTTAGTGACCGGATCTGTGAATTTTTCAATAATATCTAGGTTAACTTGTATTCGGGGACTAATATAAAAAAATAAAAACCCTTCATCTAAACACTTTTTGGTTTTGAGAAACTCGGAAATTGCTGTAGTTTTCCCAATCCCAGGATTCCCGGTTAAAAAGATATAATTGGCATCAGAAGCTAGTGCTTTTTTGATTAGTTCAGCGTGAGCTTGTCTAAGTTCTAAATTGGGACTAAGCTGTAATTATTTGGCTAAATCTGGCGAAAGAGGAGCAACTGAGTTAGGAAAACCTTCGATATGTTCTTGATGAACAATAGTAGTAATTCCTTCTTCCGAAATATTTAAAAGTTTATCGAAAAAAACTTTTCCACCGTCAAAACTTCTAATGACTTTACGTTTCATTAACTCGAAAAGCTGTTGACGCGCTTCTATTATTGTTTCATCTCTTGTTTCATTCTTATATATATGGGAGCAAGTCTCTAAAATCTCAGAATTATCTTTATTAATAGTCATGGCGCTAATGCCGCGATCACTATACCCGACAATATTATAAATAATTGAATCTTCATCCCTCAGAAATTGCTTGGCTTTTAAAAATTCTGTGAAACTATGCGACCTAGCTATATATAAAAAATGTCTAAATCCTTGTTGATAAAGCTTATTAAATTCTTCGATGAGAATATCTGGATGAGTATGAATTTCTTGACTATTGTAATTAGCTGAAAAACTTCCGCTTGTATAGAGTCGAATTGTGCCATCTTGCTGACGGGTTATTCCTACCATTTCTCCATATAAATTAGCAAGTCTATATTCATCAGTTGTATTGCGATCGCTTTCTCGACTAGATACAACCACAATAGCTAATTTGTCTATCTCAGTATGAGGAGAATCCTCATTAAAGTTAAATGTTTTGGGTAAAATAGAATATAGAGAGCTTAAAGCATTATTGATTTTATTTATGTTAATATTTTTAATACAAAATCCCTGAGAATTAGAGCGATGTTTTTCATTGAGCAGATGGGAAATAACGAAAAATGCTGAACGCATAAACTCTTCTTCGGGCGAGGGATCTTTTCTATCGGTTAAATGCAGCCGCAAAATAGGTATAAAAAAACGACGTTCAACAGAATCTAACAACAGTTTTAGACTGATATAACTCAGCAGCATAAAGGTAAATTGATAAATAAAAATATTAGGATTTTTTTCATCGGTAAAAAGGGTTTCTTTGAGCCGCTTATAGTTATAAGTAAATTCGATTAATTTTTTTAAGTTAGCTTCTTGATTATTTGCACCGAGTAGCTTACTAGCAATTTTTTGACACCTTTCATGTTGAGGAACTAGAATCACAGGAATAGCTTTAATTTTTCTTAAGTCATATTTCATACTAAAGGTTTGTTTATCCCCAGTGGCATAATAATGAATATCACTAATCTGGATACTAGCAGGTAGACTACATAGAGATGTATTATCAACCTTGGCATCACTGATAGATATATATGGCAATGCGGCTGTTATATTTTTTCTTAAAACATCTTTAAAAAAACTACTATTGTTATCAATTGTTGTATAGTCTCGCTCTAAAATTCCTTGTTTAACACTAATATGTAGAGGGTAAGTCCGGGATTGTAGTACATTAGGTTTTCCAATCACCGTAAGCAAAAGTCTTTTAAGTTTTTCAATTTTTTCATTAACTTTATAGGTTTCTAATCCTCGTTTAATGCTAACTAAGCGTCTTTGTTTGTCGCTCTCATTAGATTTTTTAAGGACTGATAAAACTCTTTGCTCAAAGGTAGATACTGGATCATAATCTAAATCAGATTCAGGTGTATAATTTTCGGCTGAGGGATCATTGCCGGCAAAAACAAAGTAATAACGTAATTGCAAGAGGTTTAGATCCCTTTAAAATAGCTAATCTGTAAAAATGGGATGCTCCCAACAGCTTCTTATCTTTAGGGAACTTAAAAGGATTCTTTGTTTCTTGCTCTTGTAAGACTGTAATAATAGTATTGAGTAAATCGCTGTAGTCTAAACGGACTAATGTGTTGTCATCCTCTTTTAAAATATTTTTGGGCATATTTACTCCATTACGCTGTCTTTACTCAAGAGCGTGAAACTATTTTAGTACAAAAGTATTATAAATGGGCAAGCTCTATCAAACAAGCGTGAAAATATCAGTCTATACTCAAGGGATCAACATCAATCGTAATACTGACTGACCCAGGACATAAAGCGCGTAACACGGTTAAATCCGGCAAACTATCCTCTACATCCCCAGGAAACTTTAATAAAATATGCCAGCGATAGCGCTGTGCTACCCTCATAATACTTGCCGGTGCAGGTCCTAAAATTTCACACTCATTCCCTAAGCGATCACGACAAACATCTGCTAACATTTCAGCAGTTTGCTGTACTTCTACCCCATCTATCCCACTAAGCCGCAACAAAATCAAGCGACCATAGGGAGGATAATTTAAACTCTCGCGTTGGGGTAACTCTCCTCGAATAAATTGATCATAATCATGGTGTCGTACTGCACCAATAACAGGATGTTCAGGAGAATAAGTTTGAACAATGACCCTACCGGGTTCATCTCCCCTACCGGCCCGGCCTGCGACTTGAGTTAAGGTTTGAAAAGCCCGCTCCGATGCCCGATAATCAGAATGATACAATAAGCCATCAGCCGCTACTACCCCCACCAGCGTCACTCCGGCAAGGTCTAACCCCTTGGTTAACATCTGAGTTCCCACCAAAACATCCGCCTCCCCTCGAGCAAACTGACTGATTAATTCGCGGTGAGCGCCTTTTCGACTGGTGGTATCACTATCAAACCGTAGAGAGCGCAAATCCGGAAACATTTGTGTTAACTCTTGAGTGACTTTTTGCGTTCCACTCCCGAAGAATTTTAAATAAGGAGAACCACATTCAGGACAATTACGGGGATGCAGTTGTGTATGGTTGCAATAATGACAGCGTAACAGTTCCGTTGCTCCCTCATGGGTGTAATGATAGGATAAAGACACATCACAATCAGGACATTCCATCACATAGCCACAATTGCGACAAGAGACAAACGTGCTATGGCCTCGACGGTTGATAAAAAGGATACCCTGTTGTTGCTGTTCTAGCAGATTTTGGAGTGCCGCTTGCAGAGAACGACTAAAAATCGAACGGTTTCCCGCCTGCAACTCCTGTCTCATATCTACAATTTCCACAGGCGGTAAAGGACGAGATTGAATTCTTTCGGGTAACGATAAATAATAACTCGTATGTCCTGAGCGTTTTTGATTAGTGCCTTCTGGTTCCACATTAACCCAACTTTCCAAAGACGGGGTAGCAGAACCCAGAATAAGCGGACAATTTTCTAAAGCCGCTCGCCAAGTGGCCACAGTACGCGCATGATAAGTAGGAATGGGAGACACTTGCTTAAAACTCGAATCATGTTCCTCATCGAGAACAATTAAGCCTAAATTCGACAAAGGTGCAAAGATCGCCGAACGAGTTCCTATCAGGACTTGAGGCGTTCCCATCAGCATTTGCCGCCAAGTGTCATAACGTTCCCCGTCCGAGAGTCCACTATGATAAACATACACCCGTTCCCCGAAACGAGCGCGAAAACGATCCGTTAATTGAGGCGTTAAGCCAATTTCTGGCACCAGCACTAACACCGACTTTCCCGATTCTAATAAAGGTGCAATGGCTTGTAAATAAACCTCTGTCTTTCCTGAACCCGTTACCCCATGTAACAAAACTTGAGCAAACCCGTTTAAATGAGAAATCACCTGTAAAGCATCTGCTTGTGCAGGGGTTAAAGGTTTCGCCTCATCTGTGATCATTTCTGGTTCTTGCAAAAAGCGTAATTTTTCCCGTTCTTCGATCACCACACAGCCTTTTTTTTCTAAGCTATTTAAAATAGAAAGACTGATCTTAAAATGCTTCTTTAAATCGGTGATCCACATTTCACCCCCTTGATGGCGGAGAATTTCTAAGGCCTCTCGTTGTGACTTCGTTAAATCCGGTGGAAATGACTGTACTACTACAGTAGCCGCTTTTTGCAATTTAGCCCGTATCGGTTTTGGAGCTTCGAGATAACTTTCAATCCATCCCCGTTTGATTAACTCGCGAATCGCTCGATAAGCACCTTTCACCTGTCGCTGAAGATACTGGGCACTATAGTCTCCATCTTTCTGAGATTTTAGCAGTTTAAGCACCTCTTGGGCAGGCCTACTACAAAATGCCTCTGCTCCTTCTGGTAACACCTCGGTATTTAAACGCAAACGACGCTGAGATTTTTCTAATAATCCTGGCGGCAAAGCCATGCGAATCACCGTAATCAGTTCTGTACAGTAATATTGAGCCACCCGGTTGAGCAACTGCCAGTAATAGGGAGGAAAAAACCCAGAAGTAATCACTTCTTCTACCTCTCGAATTTTACTAGCGTCTAAATCGGCTGGAGGAGAAGAAATATAACGAATGGCAATTGCACCGATGATCTGCGGGCCAAATGGCACACTTAAAACATCTCCCGGTTGTACCGACAGTTCACTCCTGACGCGATAGGTGAACAACCCCTCAACCCCAGGACAATCGACCAAAACTTCTATCAACCGTTCCCGAACTCCTCTGGAGTCGTAACTAGATGTGGGTTCAGCTAAAACAAGAGTCTTAGAGGAATTAGACATAAACAGAAGTTATCGAAGGGTTGATTTGACTAATTTACCATAGCTTAATTGTACGCCAGTTGGCGATCTACATTCGGCTGTCTTGACCTTGTCTGCAACGTTTTTACACCCTTTCCCCCTTTCCCCTGTTCCCTGAGCCGGTGTTCCCTTTGATAAAAGTTTGAAAAAAAGTTAAGAACTGAGTGATTCTACTAGGCTTTTTTTTATTAATCGGATACAGTGTAAAGATAGACAATTATTTATTACTTTCATAACCACAGGAGAAGAAACCCTTTTAGCCATTTTGTAATTATACAGACAAAAGCTTAAAACACTTCTGGTAGGCTTATTACTTAGTAGATTGTCGAGGACGAATAATTAAAAAAAGTTTAAAGATCACAGCCAAAGTTGATCAACTGTAACCATCAGCCCATCAGGGAAATTAATCTTTCCCAAAAACAACCCTTAATTTGACAAGAGTGAAGCTCAAAAATAACAGTTATGAAGACCGCGAACATAGACTCAAACGACTCCCTCAAAACCCAAGTTAGTGCAGAGCAAAGAATATCCCAAGAAAAGGATAAAATCATGCAGCAAGTGGAATTGGAAATTTCATCGATGAATGATGAAACGGGCAATCCCTATCCCCCGGGATATACAAAAACCAATTCAGATGATACAGTTGGGGCTTTTTTCAAAGAAATGGCCCGTTATCCACTGCTGAAACCGGAAGAAGAGATCGAGTTAGCATATACAGTCAAATTTTTAATGGAGTCCGAAGAAAAACGGCAAGAACTCCAAGTTCAATTAGAGCGTCCTCCTAGCAAATTAGAATGGGCGCAAGCAATGGGATTAAAGAATGAACGTCAATTAGAAAATAGACTATATCGTGGGCGGGCAGCCAAACGAAAAATGATTCGCTCGAATCTAAGATTAGTGGTTTCTATTGCTAAACGTTATCTGAATCGGGGAGTGCCTTTTTTAGATTTGATTCAAGAAGGAGCCATCGGTTTAAATCGAGCCGCCGAGAAATTTGATCCCAATAAAGGCTATAAATTTTCTACTTATGCTTATTGGTGGATTCGCCAAGCGATTACCCGAACAATTGCCAATGATGCGCGCACCATTCGTTTACCGATTCACATCGTAGAAAAGCTAAATAAACTCAAAAAAGCTCAACGAGTTCTTAAACAACAACTTCATCGCAATCCCACCGAACAAGAACTTGCTCAAGCTTTAGAGATAGATTGTGAACATTTACGGCAGTTATTGCAACTACGCCGTCAATCCTTATCATTAAACCATCGAGTCGGAAAAGGAGAAGATACCGAATTAGTAGACTTGCTCGAAGATGAAGAGTTACAACTGCCAGAAGAGAAAATGAATGAAGCAATGATGCGTCAGGATATCGCCGCCGTGCTGACAGATGTACTCACCGAGCGGGAAAAAGATGTGATTGCCTTACGCTATGGCTTAATTACCAGTCAGCCTTATACTCTAGAAGAAGTCGGCGGAATTTTCAACCTCTCTCGCGAGCGGGTGCGCCAGATTCAAAGTAAAGCCATGCGAAAATTACGTCGTCCTCAAGTCGCTCGTCGTCTGAAAGGATGGCTCAACTAAAAAAACTTTCTCTCAACTGATGAGGTTGATTTCCAGTCCTCAATAGGATTGTACTTCTTCTGTAGCTTTCAGGTTATGGAAAATAGGTAATCTTGCTGCGACTTCAGCCAATTGTCAAAATCTATACAAAATTCTTTAAGGAGCGCCGAGTACCCCCCTATGCCGGGTTTTTTATCCTCTATCTCAAGTATCAAATTTATGAAAGGACGACTACTTATTGATCAGCGTTAGTTTTCCCCACTGACAGAAAAGTTAAAGGATTAGTTTCATAATCCCATAGCTATACCCTGAAAACCTTTATAGCGAAAATAAGAAGCCCATAGGTTAAAACCGCCAGAAGACTACAAGCGGCTTGGAAATCCTCTTATTCTAGTTGGCTTTAAATGTCATCTTCGAGATCAACCCTAGGCTAATTAACAAAAGTCAACTGTCACCCTTACCAGCAACAACAAAGAAAAATGTGTCGAATGTTTATCATTTTGATAATTTTCATTGATAAACATTCAACACCAACTCTACCACCAAATTTGTCAAATCAGCTTTTTGTACTCTGATTTTTTTGAATAACGGGCTTAATTCTCAATTGTTAATTGAACTAAAATAATTTTGCTTATTAATTATCATCTTAATATTTAATGAGCCATTTTCCTCTATCTGTGAGTTGATCTTTAGGGAATCTATTCCCTCTAAAGAACTAATCGTTACCTACCCTAGAAGACAGATGGGGAATTCCAGCCCTTAAACCATCCTAAGAGTTAAAACAGCGATCAAGGTTTTGAGCTATCAAATCAGAGATTATGGCTAAGACTAAGGGTTTTCAGTCCCAAAAAGGATAAAATGTATCAAAACCTTACAAGCAAATGAAAAGCGGGTCAAAGATATAATAGTTTAAAGGTAAACTATCTTAGTCAGCAAATCCCTGAAATTTGCTCGAACTGCCCATATCTATCAATGATGACTAAAAAATTATGTTTGATGCAATTATTATTTTATTATTTGTCATAGCGGCTGCCAGTGCCGGTTTTAGTAGCGTTGATTTACTTCCCCCAGAGGTCAAACAGCAAATTTCCAATATGGAGGCCTTGCGGTGGTTAGCGGCGGGTTTTACCTCGATTTTAGGTTTAGCGATGGGTTTGGTGGCACAAACCACCTATCGCCGCTTAGAAATGAGAATTCGCAATACAGCGATCGAGGTGTTATTAACCCGTGCTATTGGCTTAATTATTGGCTTGTTAATCGCTAATCTAATGTTAGCACCCATTTTTCTCTTGCCTATTCCTCAAGAATTTTCTTTCATTAAGCCCTTAATGGCCATTTTAGGCAGTGTCATGTTTTCTTATTTAGGGGTTAGCCTAGCGGATATGCACGGACGGACTTTTCTACGTCTAATTAACCCCAACAGTATCGAAAGTATGCTAGTGGCCCAAGGAACTCTCCAACCAGCCGCCACTAAAATCATTGATACCAGTTGTATTATTGATGGACGAATAGAACAATTATTAGACACTGGGTTCATTGAAGGACAAATTTTAATCCCTCAATTTATTTTGCAGGAATTACAGCAATTAGCCGATGGAAGCAACGATCAAAAACGAGTGCGAGGAAGACGAGGACTCGATATTCTCAATCGAATTCAGCAAACTTTTCCGGACCGCATCGTGATTCATCCGGCTGATTATGAGGAGATTGCCACCGTAGATGCCAAATTAGTTCATCTGGCTCAAGAAATCAATGGTACTCTCTTAACCAATGATTATAATCTCAGCAAAGTGGCCAATTTACAAAGAGTCCTCATTCTCAATGTCAATGATTTAGCCCAAGCGGTGCGTCCCATTTATCTCCCTGGAGATACACTCGACCTAAAAATCCTCAAACAGGGAAAAGAACCCTCTCAGGGTATTGGCTACCTAGAAGATGGAACAATGGTGGTAGTAGAAGAAGGACGAGACTATGTAGGGGGAGAAGTACGAGTGGTAGTGACTTCGGCGTTGCAAACCTCAGCCGGACGTATGATTTTTGCCAAACCTCAAACCTCTCTCATGGCATCATGAAAAAAGTCGACAGTTAAGAGTTTCATCGATACTAGGACTTACGTACTGTAACGATCAGCTTATGGCTGACGCTGCTCGATGACATAAAATAAAATCGTTGTTTTTAATCAGAAGTGCGTAACTCCTATATCCTAAAACGAATGACTGGTAACTGTTAACTGTTAACTTTCTAGGGTTTGGCAGATAGTTTTTCTGACTCTCGATTAAAAGAATTATCGATAAAACCATGAGATTCTCGCACTAAATACAGGGGACGTTGTTTGACCTCTTCATAAATTCGTCCCAAATATTCCCCAATCACTCCTAAACTAATCAATTGAACACCGCCAATAAATAAAACCGTAACCATCAAAGAAGCATATCCAGGCACATCAATACCAAAAATTAACGTTCTAGCAATTAAAAAGCTGGCATAGGCAAAAGCCAGTAGGGATAAAATTAAGCCTAAATAACTCCAAACCTTCAAAGGAACTAGACTAAAAGAAGTAATACCATCTAAAGCAAAGTTCCACAGTTTCCAATAATTCCATTTCGTTTGTCCTTTATAACGGGGTAGGCGATCATAAAGAATATAAGTTTGTTTGAAACCCACCCAAGCAAAAAGCCCTTTCATAAAACGAGTTCGCTCCGGCAATTGTTTAAGGGCTTCTACCACACGTCTATCTAATAAGCGAAAGTCCCCAGTATCTCGAGGAATAGCAATGGAACTAAGCCGCTCAATCACGCGATAAAAAGCATTAGCACTAAAGCGCTTGAACCAAGTTTCGCCTTGTCTAACCCGTCGTTTCGCATAAACCACTTCATAACCCTCACGCCATTTAGCCATTAACTGTTCAATCAGTTCAGGAGGGTCTTGAAGATCAGCATCTATGGGTATAACCGCTCGTCCCTGAGCATGATCAATGCCTGCGGTTAAGGCAATTTCCTTGCCAAAATTACGAGATAAAGCCACGACTTTAATTTCTGGATGACGAAAATGATATTCTCTTAAACGCTCTAAAGTTTTGTCTCGACTGCCATCATCAACACAGACAATTTCATAAGTTATATTAAGACTATTTAACGTCCACAGCAGCCGCTCAAACAGCTTATTGATATTAGGTGCTTCATTGTAGAGAGGAACAACTATCGATAATTCAATGTGATTTGAGTAAAGAGACATATCTCTATATTGTCATTTAATGGAGTTTTATCATAATTAATCAATGATGACTAAACTCAGAGGATTTAAGTGCCGCGTTTTTAAGAGGAGCGGCTTGAGGATTGATCAGCCGTAGAAGCTTGCTTAAATGACTCTTTTAAGTCTGACTCGGACTGTTTTAAGTCTGAGGAGGGTTTTTTACTCAACGCTTCCATATAAGTGTAAAAAACCGGCGTGAGATAAAGCGTCAGAAACTGAGAAAATAGCAGCCCTCCCACCACCGCTAAACCCAGAGGACGACGAGCTTCTGCCCCTGCTCCCCAACCAAGCGCAATGGGAAGTGTCCCCATCAGGGCGGCCATGGTAGTCATCATAATCGGCCGAAATCGCACGATACAAGCGGTATATATAGCATTGTAAGCTGTTTTTCCTTGCTGACGGGCTTCCCGAGCAAAGTCAATCATCATAATGCCATTCTTTTTCACAATTCCTATCAGCAAAATAATGCCCACAAAGGCATAAATATCCAGAGCATAACCAAATATTAATAAAGTTAATAAAGCACCAAAACCGGCTGAGGGCAAACTCGAAAGAATGGTTAAAGGATGAATAAAATTCTCATACAAAATTCCTAACACAATATAAATGGTCACAATGGCAACCACTAATAACCACCCTAAACCTTGTAAAGAAGATTGAAACGCTTGTGCTGAACCTTGAAATCCTGTGGTAATACTTGAGGGTAAAGTAGAAGCGGCTAGTTGGTTAATTTTATCAGTAACACTTCCCAAGGACACACCCGGTTTTAAATTAAAAGATAGGGTAACTGAAGGAAGTTGCCCTAAATGAGTAATCGTTAAAGGGCCAACGCTTTTATTAATCGTTGCTACCGCATTGAGAGGAATTAGCTGTCCACTCGGAGCGCGTACAGAGAGTAAATCTAGGGCTAAGGGGTCTTGTTGATAGGGAGTTTCTACCCCGATAATAACTTGATATTGGGCATCAGGCGCATAAATCGTAGAAACTTGGCGAGTTCCGTAAGCATTCCCTAAAGTCCGTTCAATTTGATTCGCACTCAACCCCAAGGCCGAAGCTTGGTCACGATTAATGTCTACTCGTACTTGAGGGTTATTAATTTGTAAATCACTGTTGACATCTTGTAATTCGGGTAAAGAACGCAGTTTATCTTCGAGTTTGGGTGCATATTCATAGAGTTCTTGAATATTGGGACTTTGTAGCGTGAATTGATACTGAGCTTTGGTTTGCTGTCCCCCAATATTAATAGCTGGCGGATTTTGTAAAAAGACTCTAACCCCTGGAACTTTTGAGAGTTTCGGGCGTAGTTTTTGGATCACTTCATCAGCACTTAAGGGGCGTAAATGCCGAGGTTTCAGTTTAATAAAAATTCGTCCTGAATTCGCACTTGCATTGGCTCCTCCTGCCCCGACACTAGAGTTAACCGCTTCTACATTCTTGTCTTTGCGGATAATACTCGCTACGGCCTGCTGATGTTTGACCATTTCATCAAACGAAATATCTTGCGCCGCCTGAAGATTTACCGTTATTTGTCCCACATCTACATTGGGGATAAATCCTTTGGGTACAGTCATAAATAGATAGCCGGTCATGACGACAATTAGGGCAGAAATTGCCATCGTGATGCGATGATGCTTAAGGGCTAATTTTAAACTCCACTCGTATAAATAAAGCCAAAAATCAAAAAAGGATTCTAATAAGTTATAAAAATTTAAAAGATTGCGTTTTTGGGAATTTTTATGACCGTTTCCGTTGCCGTTCCCGTTTGGCACTTCGTGATGAGTAGCACGCAAAAAACGCGAACATAACATCGGCGTTAAAGTTAAAGAAATGACTCCATAGATTAAAATTGCTACGCTAATAGTGACAGCAAATTCATGAAATAATCTACCTAAAATGCCGCCCATAAAAAGAACCGGAATAAAAACAGCTACTAAAGAAATAGTCATAGATAAAATCGTAAAACCGATTTCTTTAGAACCATTTAAAGCGGCACGAGAGCGGCTTTCTCCCATTTCTTGGTGACGCACAATATTTTCGAGCATCACCACCGCATCATCTACCACAAACCCCACACAAAGGGTTAAAGCCATCAAGGAGAGATTATCAAGCGAGAAATTTAAAAGTTTCATTACGCCAAAGGTGGCGACGATGGATAAAGGAACCGCTAAAGAGGGAATGAAGGTGGCCCAAAAGTTGCGAAGAAAAAGAAAAATCACGCCTACCACCAGCGCAATGGTAAAAAGCAGGGTGAATTGTACATCATTTACAGACTCTCGAATCGATTCGGAACGATCATAAAGAATATTGACATTGATAGCCGCCGGAATTTGTTCACGCAAACTCGGTAACAACTTTTGAATGGCTTCGACCACTGCAAGGGTATTGGTTCCGGGCTGTCGTTGTATCGCTAAAACAATGGCTCTTGTGCCGTTATACCAACTTGCAACCTTATCATTTTCGACACTATCGGTAACCTGAGCGATTTCTCCGAGCCGCACGGGTGCCCCATTTTGGTAAGTGACTATCAGGGAGCGATAATCTTCAGCATTATTGAGTTGTCCGGATGCCTGAATGGTATAGTTTTGCTGTGTTCCGTAAAGGGTGCCGGTGGGTAAATTGGCATTTCCAGAAGCAATAGCATCGGCCACTTCATCGAGGCCAATTCCTTTAGCACTAATCGATTGAGGATCAACTAAAACCCGAACCGCGTACTTTTGTGACCCGTACACCTGCACTTGGGCCACTCCCTCAACCATAGATAAACGTTGTGCGATCAGCGTTTCAGCGTATTTATCCACAGTTGACAGAGGTATGATCTCACTGTTGAGAGACAGAAAAAAAATCGGTTGATCGGCGGGATTGACTTTGCGGTAAGAGGGAGGAGAAGGCATATCATCCGGCAACTGTCTCTGAGCTTTGGCGATGGCCGCTTGTACATCTTGGGCGGCTCCATCGATGTCTCGAGTCAAGTTAAATTGTAGGGTAATTTGAGTGGAACCTAGAGCGCTCGTGGAGTTCATGGAACTCAATCCATCAATACTAGAAAATTGTTGCTCTAGGGGAGTCGCCACTGAAGCCGCCATAGTTTCTGGACTCGCTCCCGGCAGATTAGCACTCACTTGAATGGTGGGAAAATCTACATTCGGTAAATCACTCACACTCAAAGAGCGATAACCGATCAACCCAGAGATTAAAATCGCCACCATCAGCAGGGTGGTCATAATAGGGCGACGGATAAAGAGTTCAGAGATATTCATCGGCTCAGTCCAGGTTTAATGTTGACTTTGGCATGGGGGACTAAGTTAAACTGTCCGTCTGTGACCACTTGCTCACCGGCTTGTAATCCCCGTTGAATGACTGTCTGGTTGTTGAAAGTTTGGCCCACCACGACCGGACGAACTTCTGCGGTTTGGTCGGCTGTGACCACATAGACATACTGTCCCTTTTGTCCCGTCTGCACCGCTACAGAAGGAACCGTAATCATATTCGGTTGTTGGGTTAGTCTCAGTACCACATTGACAAACTGACCCGGAACTAGGCTACCCTCTTGATTGGGAAAGGTTCCTTTGAGTTCAATGGTTCCTGTCTGGGGATTAACCCCGCTATCGACAAAAGTCAGTTGACCTCGTACTGGACGACCTGGCGTTTTAGGCGGCTGCGCTTCCACGATTAATTTATTTTCGGCACTGTATTTTTTTAGGTCTGGTAAAAGCCGTTGAGGAAGGGAAAAGGAAACGTAAATCGGGCGGATTTGACTAATCACAATAATGGGATCATCAGCATTGGCTTTGACGAGGTTTCCTTGATTGATTTGTAGGTTGCCGGTACGTCCATCTATGGGGGATTTTATGGAAGTATAGGAAAGTTCAATCTGAGCATTGGCGATAGCGGCTTCATCGGCTTCCACTACCGCTTGTGCATTGGTGACATCGGCTTTAGCGGCGGCTACGGCAGCGATCGCATCGGCTACGGCATTTTGAGCGGCGGTGACTGTGGCTTGTTGAGAGATGGCGTTGGTTTGAAATTGTTCTGCTTGTTCTCGACTGATGGCCCCTTCTTTTTCAAGGCTTAAGTAACGTTGAGCCTGGGCATTTGCATATTTACTCTCGGCTATTGCTTTAGCTAAATTGGCTTTTGCTTGATTCACTTGGGCTATGGCTTTACCGACATTCGCTTTTGCCTGTTGTATTTGGGCTAAATCTTTGGCTCGCATTGCCTGTGCCTGCCTCAAATTGGCTTCTAATGCACGAGAATCAATGGTAAATAATAGTTTACCCTTTTTGACCTCTTGTCCTTCTTGAAAATAAACTCCCGTTAACCGTCCTTCTACTTGCGACTTAATAGAAACTGTAGAATAAGCTTTGACCGTTCCTGTGGTGCGTACTTGTACAGGAACCGTTTTTTGAGCCGCTCTTGAGACAACGACGCTCACCACTCGATTACCCTTGTCGCCTTTCCCATCTCGGCTTGATGTCGCGTCAGAGGCATTACAAGCGGATAACCCCATCAATGCTACTAGCAATAATGAGAATTTTATTAATTTTAAACCGTCTAGATTGAGCATTTTATCCGATAGTAGATAGAGATGCAGTTGCTTGTTGCCTAACTTAGAAAGACCCCGATAGTTAGTTATACTAATAATTAGTTTAGCTAACTATTTTAGATATAGTATACTTTTTCGCTTGGATTATTTCCTCTAACTAAAGTAGCAAGCGGGATGTCTATCTTTATTTTAATCAGTCAAGATCATCATGAATCTTAAATCAAACTCAGAAAAATGTGCATCTGACTTAATGGAAGTAATGCCTTTGGTGATGAATTTTATCCGAACCCAAATGCGTAGTCATAGTGCTTCGTTGTTGACTGTACCGCAATTTCGGGTGTTAGCGTTTCTCAAGCGTCATCCGGATTGTTCACTTTCTGCGGTCGCTGAACATTTGGGAGTGAGTCGTCCGACGGCCTCGGCCATGGTAGAAAGATTAGTACAGCAGGGTTTTGTCAATCGAAGTGAACATCCTCAAGAGCGTCGTCAGGTGGAGTTGAAGCTGACGGAGGCAGGTTATCGTTATTTTGAGCAAATTCGTGAAAAAACCCGTAAGGAAATAGCTGATCAGCTAGGCAATCTCTCAGAAACTCAATTGTCTAGTTTAAGAGAAGGTATCGCTTTACTGTATCAGGTGTTTAATCAGTGGCATTAGCCTGATAAAATTTATGATCAAACGCCTGTTTGATGGAGAAAAAAAACTCGGGAGCGGCTATATGAGTGAAAATCCTCCGGTTTTAAATGCGGCTGAACTTAAAGAATGGCAAACAAAAATTGAGACGGCTAACCGCTATAATATTTTTTGCCATTGTCGCGGTTGTCATGCCCAATGGGTTGATTCTTCGTTTGATGTGATTTGTTCTTCTTGTGGGAGTAAGGATGTAGAGCAGATTTCTTGTTGGCAATTTCCGGATGATTAGTTGAATTATATATTAGTTATATCAGAGAATATAAGAGTTAATTAAACCTATAAAAATTTTTATCGTTAAGGTTTTTTGAGAGCCAGTAGATATGCAATTTAGCAAAGAACAAATACTTTTTATTAAGTTATGCAAAGGACTTGTGCAGATCTGCGATCGTATTAACCGAGGCGAGCCTGCTTATCTTGTTGATGCCTCCCAACCCTTTCCAAAGCCCTTGTATGAAGCTTTTCAGGAATTAAGTCTTAAATGGATACTGCGGGATGGAAAAATGCGGCATCCGTCGATATTGTGCATGATTGAGGCAGCAAGAGACAAGGTAGAGGCAGTTGAACCTGAGTTTATTGAGTGCGTTGACTTTCCTGATGAACCGTTAATTGAAAACATGACACGCCCCTCAGAAGAATGCGAAGCATGGGCCAGCAAGTACGCAATAAATCTAGAACGGGATCAAAATCAAAGTTATATCCCTCGCCTAATACAAGAAATTGAAAGGCTAAGTCTCCCATATAGTACCTATCCCTTATTCCGTAAATTTATTGCAGAAAACCAATTTCCTTCGGATTTTGACCTTACCCGTTTTGGGTCTGATAATCCCAATATTAGGCCAGTTCAAGAGTTAGTCAGGCAGGCTTATCGAGAAGCACCTCCCCAGTCTGTATCAATGCCATTATGCAAGACTTGCGGTGGCTATTTAGACTGTGCTGCCAGAGATATTGAAGACTGCTGTGAGCCATTAGATAGAAGAGTAGACCGAGTGCCAACTGAAGATACTGTTATTTGTCTAATTCGACCATCTTTCCTTGAGTTGCGTTTAGCTCGAATTTTAGAGGAAATGGGATTGCAGGTAGAATTATGGCCTGACTTAGATAAGGCTGATTTAAGAGTGAAATTTCCAACCGGCGAAGTTTGGGCACTAGATGCCAAGGACTGGGGAAGTGCAACCCTTTTAGCTATAGAGTTAAATCAAGACACTATTCCTGATCTTGGTCAATCTCAGTCATTTTTTGTTGTACCTGATTACCGATGGCAGAAATTAGCCTATCAGGCAGCCTTTGAGAGTCGTTATAAAAATGATATTTCGGTTCTTTCTGAATCAGAATTAATTAAGCGTGCCAGAGGGTACTTAAATGAGAGATAGCTCAAGTTGGATTAATAAGCTCAGAAAAAAATTGGCTGATAGCGTCCCTATGGAATTTTCAAGCTTTGCTCGCATAGAATTGATGCTTTATGCCCTACAAGCTTACTTTCCTGAGCAACCTATCCGCCAAGCTCACTTATTAATGCAGGGTTATCGAGAACCAAACATAACAGATTTCCAATGGGGAATTTTGCAACATTTACACCATTTAACCCCAGAATTTCGCAGTTCAATTAGTTGGGAGATTGCCCTCCGTGCTTATGATGATATAGCTAATGATGGTGCTTCTAGTTGCCTTGGATTTGAGATTAACTACGCTACCAATCAAATTACCCTTACTCATACGATGGTACGAGAACGGTATGAAATTTATGAAAGCTTACTGATTAAAGAACCTCTAAAGTTTGTCAAGCAAAAATATAAACCTGCACCCGTTGGTGAGTATGAATTTAATATTAACCCAGAGCAGGTGCGGCTCATCCGAATAGAACCAGAAATTGCCAATATTGGAATACAGTATGCTTCGAGAATTCCTAGTATTAACCTTTCTAAAAATCGTCAAGCCATTAGAGTATCCTTAGCTGATTTAATTCAAAAGGGAAGGGAACTAGAACCAGTATTAGGGTATGACGCGGGGGCAGTATTAGAGCAATCCAATTATTGGAATATTCAAGAAGATCAACAAGCAACAGAAATTATTATTGATGGGGAAAGTGAGATTTTAGGACCGACTGGAAGCGGCAAATCGACCAAAGTTGAATGTTTAGTAACACTACTCACCAGTCAGGAAAAACGAGTAGCGATCGCTACAAATAGCGTTGGAGAGGTTCAAGACTGGCTGGAATTTGCTCAAAAAGTCGGCATTAAGGCAGTTCCCATTATTGGAGACTCTGAACGACACCAGCATCTAAGTCGATTAAATCAGGCAGTGATGTTTAGTAATAGACAGCAACCTTTTACTCATCCGGGTTTTCGGTGGCTGAGTCAGTCTTGCCCATTATATGCTTTATCAGAGCCTAATATTCCACAGTCAGGGGATGGTCAACACCATAAACCCCCGTGCTTTGGTAAACTACGAAATATTAACGATACCGATAAAGCTTATGACTGTCCCCTAGCTCCCATCTGTCCTAGACATATCCAAGCTGATGAATTAGAAAAGGCTCAATTAATTGTCGGAACGTTGCCAGGATTTATTCACAAAAAAATTGCCCGTCACAATCTGGAGGAAAACATTACTGTTTTTGAATATTTAGCCTTAACAACAGACTTATTTATCATTGATGAAGTTGATCTCGCACAGCCCAAACTCGACGAAATATTTTATCCAATAGTTACCCTTGAATCCTTCAATTTGACACAAGATACTTGGACTCGTACCGAATCTTATCAGCACGTTCATGGTATTCTCAAAGGCTCAGTGGTCGTACCGGGAAAGTATAGTGATCCCTATTTAGAGCAATCTGAGGATCAGCGACATTTGGCCAACCGAGCGATTGAAATTTTAATGTATTTGCTCAGAAATATTGGGGCTACTCTTAAGGGTAAAAAATCAAGCAAACAGCAAATAATCGAAAAAATTTTAAAAGACTATAGTCGGGAAGGAAGACTCTTTTCTGCCTGGACATTGTTTGATAATTTAGCTGAACAACTCTCAGGAGAAGCCCATTTAAAAAACGAGAAAAAAAATACAATAACCGAAGAAAGCCGAGAGCAAATTAAGCGTAGTTATGAACGATATCGAGAGATTTTTAAGCGAATCCAAAATAATCCTGTTAGACCTAATTATACTGGGCTTAATGATACTGATACAAGAATTGTAGAACGACTAGCATTACTTTCTGGAGCCGTATTAGCAGGGGATTTACTGACAACCGTTCCTCATCCAGATTGCAAAAGATTTATTACAGAAACGCAATGGGATATACAATTTGAGCAACTAGAGTCGGATGTTGAGCGATTTAGCAAAAATTTAGCGATATTACTTCAGTTAGCCATTTGTACAGCCCAAGCACTAGGCGCTTTAGGCAAGCACGTCTCTGCTAGAGGACGCACCAGCGTAGATTTAGACTCTAGCTTGCCCTTAATTCCTCCTGTGGATTTTGATCGCTTGCTTCCTAAGTGTCCGGTTGGCTCTGTAACTAGCACTCAATTTCTCGACGGACAACTTAAAATATTTCGTGGAATTGCCATCGGGAGATCACTGTTAAGCCAATGGCGGTCAATCTTTAGCGTGGACGGTCTTACCCCGTCAAATCTTTTAGTAACATCAGCGACCAGTTATTCAGGAGATACTGAACAATCTTACACTTTTCACGTCCAATTAATGCCAACATTATTAATTGAGCCGCCACCCGAAAAAGCTCAAGCAGTCGCTCATGATAGTGAATTTTTCTATTGTCCCGTCATTGATGATACAAACGAGCCGATTTTTATCTCAGGTTCACAAGGAGATCAGCGCAAAGAGAATATTTATCGAATGGTTTCAGGTTTGTGTCGTTCCAGTAGACATGGCAGAGCTTTACTTGATCAATTCCAAGATTATTTAGCTGAAAATGTGGGGATTGAGCGCAAAAATTTACTGCTGGTTACCAATAGTTATGTAGAAGCCGAAGTCTTATATAATTCTTTGCAATTCCCCTACAAAGACAAAGCCTCTTTTGTAGTTCGGGATGGTCAATGGAAATCAGATATATTAGATAGTAAAGTTGCCCGTTCTAAGATTACTGAATTTCCCACCAAAAACAAAGAACTCTTAATTGCTCCTATGGGAGCGATATCACGGGCGGTTAATTTAATGAATCCTACCACAGGAGAACCCTATTTTGGTGGCATAGTCATTGTTGTTAGACAACATCCTAGCCCTGATGATAATCAATTAGTAACTAGCGGTGTTAATAAAGAGACAATTGATCTTATCGGTCAACACTCAGTCGAAACTATTCAGGAACACGCCCGGCACGTGCGCGATGTTTTTTTAGCAGTTCCTCAGATTTTCTCAAAGCTACCTGAACAAAAAATAGCTGGTGTTGCCTTCAAAAAACCCCTTGTCTGGACTCTGGCGGTGAATTTGACCCAACTAATAGGACGCAGTACCCGTGGCGGTCGGAAAACGGTTATTTGGTTTGTCGATGCCGCGTTTATGCCAGAAACGGCTAAAGGAAACCCCTCTGCTGACTCAGAACAAAATTCTCTTTTAATAGCAGTCCGCAAGCTTTTAAGAGAAGCTATTAATAAAGGAGGGGTTTCTGGACGCATCATCCAAACTTTATACGGGCCTGTCTATTATCCCCTAACTCGACTCACCCATTTTATTGACGGAAGAAATCTATGAAGCAAAAGAAAAATGTAAATCTTAATTACCTTCAGCCCATCTATCTTGACTATACCGAGAGTCTGACTGAAAATATTAGCGGCTATATCATGCCCTTTCCCAATATAGAAAGATTTAATCAGCATTACGGAAAACCACACGAAAATGCTCGGACTTCTGTTTTAGAAGATATTATGCGGCTTTTGCTGCCTCAGATTCGAGTTATCAACAAACCTACCGTTAACCGTCAACCGAACCCTGCCGCTTTTTTGGCTTATACACCCGTCGATCCACAAATTTTAGCTCTCTTGTTTAAAATATGGGTTGAAGTATGTTACCCAGCCTCTCAACATACAGCATTAATGCCATTTTGTCAAGCGGATCAATTTCATTGGTTGCCAGCAACAGCAGAGGATTTGAAATTTTGGGCCCCTTCTTGGGTGATCGCAGTGGAACTTACTAAACATGAATATCAAATAGGAGACTATCATTTTAAGCTTTTATTTGGCCCAGGTCGACAGAAAAATACTGTTGAGTTAGTCTCTTGGCCGCCGCGTCAAAACATTCATGGTCATCGAACTTCTATTGCGATTATTATTTCAACTCAAAGTGATCTTGCTCATCTAAAAGTCAATCTCCACTTTCAGATGAAGCGTTGGATAGTCAAGCAGGGAAATACTCCAGAGGTTCGGTTGGAGGATAAAACCACCCGATGCTACGTTCGACGACTACGGTCTTGGTTAGGAGATTACACCTTACTAGAACCTAACGCATTTACTGTTATTGAAGCTCATTATCGTAAAGAAAAAAAAGGCTATGTTACTGAATGGAAAAGCCCAATATTCAGGGAAATGTTACAACGTTTAGAGGTAGCGAACGTGCTGCCTCTTTTGCACAAGGAATATTTATTCCCCAAGATTTTAATTTGGATACCACTAAATTCACTCAAACTGTGTTAAGTGTTGCTAAAAAAGGAACAACAAATAATAATTTAGGCAATCAAATGAGTCGTTTTGACACATGGGAATCAAAGGGATATGAGCAAGAGACTAACGAAGAGGGAAAGAAGGTAAATCGACGCGACCCTGAGACAGGTATGTGCATTCCCAAATATATTCCTCGTAACCCATCTCAAACAACATATTGGAAAGCCCCACAAGCTCGCGCTTATAATATTTTAGCAACGCCGTCTCCTGAAAAATTTTATCTTCATCATGCAATTACTCACGAACTTAGAGATAGTCATTGGTGGACTTCTGAAGAGTGTGAATATCCCCTACCTCTTTCTTTAGCTAAGAAAACTAAAGAGTGGTCATATAATCAGTCTGAAGAAGAATCCGAAAACTCTTAATCATTAATGATTATCTGTTTGTTAATCCCGTCGAAGGTGATACTAAATCTATTAAGAATGTTTCTACCGATAATCATGATTCCCTGAGTATCATCTTCTGCACAACCATAAACTATTGTCTTAAAAAAATTTCCCGTGTCTAGGCTGACAGCAAGGCGGTAAGCAATACCTATTGTTTTTTTATTACCTACTCCGTAAAATTCAATAGGCTTTCTTTTCGCAGTTAAAGTATTTAATCTAGAAAGTACAGAAAAAGGAATGAGGGTAATATCAGAGCCAGTGTCTAATATACCTAAGTCTTTGATTTCAAAGTCAGGATTTTTAAGATTTCTAATTTTGATTTCAATAATAGGAAGATATTGTTGGGTAAGTTGATTGTATTGATAGGGATAAATTTCCATTCAGCTAAAGAGTATATTGAGGCACTTGTCTAACATAAATAGCATTTCTTGATTGATAAAAATCAGTTTCTTCAACTCTATCTAATAAAGTATCTTCATCAAGGTCATAATCTATAACTTTTCCATCCTCAAATAAAACATACTTACCTGAATACTGTTTAATCAAAATCGGTAAATTTTTGTTAAAACTTTCCTCTTGTCGTTTTCCATAATAATATTCTTCTTCCCCTACATATTGAAAGTACAATTTTTTTAATTTTTCTTCTTGTTCTTCGGTTAGCTTATCTTTTTCAATAGCCGCCTCTGCTATTTTACGGATTTTTTCATCAACTTCGTGAGAGTTGTAAAGGTCGGTATTATGAGCAAACATAGTTTTTCAACTCCTACTTTCTAACTTTTTCGGGTCATTTCAAATAAATTCTTAGCCTGGGCATCCAAAAACCCTTCAAAGAGAATCGTTTTCCCCGCTTCACTTTCTATTATATTGCGCTGGGCTATTTCATAATAAGCATAAGTCCAAGGAATCTGGGTTAATTCTCCTGTAGTATCATCCTTGAGTGTCACCATTTCTGTAACCGCATGAGTAGCTGTTTGTCTTAAGCCGCTTCCTCGACTTCCCTCAATAGTAGATTTCATCGGCACACCCAAATCAGCCAACCCTTTAGCCGTACTTTCAATATCCGGATATTTAGCTGTATTTTGACGGTTAATATAGCCTGTAAAATGATTAACGCCGTAACCATGAATTAGCACCCAAGCGCCATATTGAGACACCTCATTAACCGCTTCTACCACTGACTTAGAAGGCACAGCCCAAGGACGAGTAAAAACCCCTTGTAATTGAGTTAATAGCTGTTCTTTTTCCCCATCAAAAGAAACTTGCTCTAAATCAAAAAATGTGCCAGAATCAACGGTTTTTTGAATTTGTTGAATAATAAACTCTGGTAACTCATCAACCATCAACTCACTAATAAAAAGCTTAGGTAAATCATATAAATCTTGTTCAGGGTGCTGATAATGGCGGGCGTAGAGATGGGAAGAAGGAAAATGGTATTCTCCCCTAACAACATAGCCTAACTTTTCCACCAAATTAGCCAAATAAGGAATGCCTAAATTAACACTTTTATGATCACAATTAACCGTCAGCCGCAAAGAACGAAAAGCAATATGATCATTAGCCACCTTTCCCCCTGCATCCAAAATCATCTGCTCATAAATCCGGGCATAGGTTACCCGTTCACGGTAATCAACCCATAACCGGTGCCACAATTGAAAAGTCAACTCAGAATAATTCATATCTAAAAAAAACATTGCCATCGACATCTTGTACCATGCACCCTTGTCTTCGGGCAACCACCAGAGGATAATCACGGGTATTAACCATCGGCTCTGTCCAGAAAAACAATAAGTTTTGTCTTATTGAAACACAATTTTTTAAGATTTGTCAGGCTAGGGTTAATCTGGCTGAACAGACCTTGCATTTTAGTGACAATTATGACAATTTATAAATAGATCTATCTAGAGTATTTACTTAGCTAAGTCTTTAGATTGAAAATTCTTTACACAGGGGTACTTATGAGCTTAAAACAGGTCATATCTTTAAGCTTAGGAACTATAATTGTTATAGGTTCTAGCTTGTTCGCCACTTCCGCCAAAGCCGTCACCTTTTATTTCAGTTTTAACCTGAATCCTTACCCTGATGATTTTACTTCTCTAACGGGTAAATTCAGCACATCAGGAACCATTAACGAAGGTTTAGCGAATGCAGTCTCTTTAGATAGCTTACCCGACTGGAGTTTTGCCTTTACATACCAAGGGCCTGCGGGAGAACAAACTTTAAGAGCATCTAAATCTAACTTTGAAAAAGGAGAAGGAGACTTAATGGAGCGTGATGGCATTAGCCTCTATATAGATGGGGGAAATTTGCTCTTTGATGCCCCACCAGAGCGAGAGGTCATTACTTTTTTTAACGGGGGTAATTTCGTACAATTTCAAGAACATACAACAGAGCTTTCACAACTCATTTATATATACAATAATACTTCAGCGAGTCAAAACTCAGGAGCCTTTTACACAGCCACATCCGTTGTACCTGAGCCGCTAACCCTTCTCGGTGTAGGAGCGGCTTTAGGATTCGGGAGTTTTTTCAAGCATAAATTAGCCAAAAAATAGGCTTTTCGCTATGCTCAAACCTTTGTAGTGATCAGCTAATCTTCTTGCAAAGAGGACGCAAGCAAAGTTACCGACAGTGAGGAATTTTTTCACCATCTAGGGAACTGTGGGGAGTTCATTTGCTCAAATAGGATTATTTCGGCCAGCTAAAGTGAAAAGTTGTCCCTTGATTCACTTCAGACTCAACAGTAATATTACCCCCTTGAAGCTCGACAATTTTTTTAACAATTGCCAAACCAATGCCTGTACTTTCCGGTTTTTCAGATTTTTCTAAGGTTTGAAAAATGCCAAAAATTCGTTGGTGATGTTCTGGGGCAATGCCTTTCCCATCATCAGAAACGGCAAACTCATAAAAATTTTCTAGCTCCTTGGCGCTGATCCAAACATGACCATCAGCACGAGGATGATGGTTAATGGCATTACCAATTAAATTAGAAAATATCTGCCCTAAAAATAATTTAATTCCCGTTAACGTTGGCATAGGTGAAACAATTTCGATAGTAAACGTTGGCGGTGGAGATAATGAATCAATCACATCTGTTAATAGTTCCAAAACCGAAAAAGTTTCTATGGTGGTTTCCTTACGCCCAACCCGAGAATATTCTAAGACCCCATTAATTAAATTTTCCATCCGATAAACACGCTGTCGTAACAACTGCAATTGTTGTTGATTTTCCGGAGGCAGTTCAGCTTGCAAGTCTTCTTCTATCCATTCCGATAAATTAGCAATTGCCCTCAAGGGCGCTTTAAGGTCATGAGAAACAATATAGGCAAATTGATCTAATTCCTGATTGCGTTTTTGCAACATGGCAGTAGTGCTGGCCAAAACCGTATTGAGAGAGGTCAATTCTACTGCCCGTTCTTGTAAAGCCCTTTCTGCTTGTTTGCGTTCACCAATCTCTTCTACAACAGTAATAAAATATTGAGGCTGACCTATTTGCTGGCTGGAATGACCGGCTTCTCGCACCAAAGAAACGGTGATTTCAACCCAAATTAGCGATTGATCTCGGCGGATATAGCGTTTTTCCATTGAGTAGGTTTCAATCTCACCGGCTAACAGTTGCCGCACGTAATTGAGGTTGGTTTCTAAGTCTTCGGGGTAGGTAATCTCTTGAAAAGTCATTTCTAGTAATTCTTCTGGAGAATATCCCACAATAAGAGAGAGTTTGTGATTGACTCGCAACCATCGACCCTCAAGATTCAAAAGGGACATCCCCACCGCCGCTTGCTCAAAGATACCCCGAAAGCGTTCTTCACTTCTGAGTAATGCCGCTTCTACCTGCTTACGTTCAGTAATATCATCACTAATTGCTAAAATAGCAATGGGTTGACCATCTGAATTATATTGTAGTGTCCAGCGACTACTGACAACAATTTGACTACCATCTTCCCGGGTTTGAGTTAATTCTCCCTGCCAGTATCCCAAAGTTTTGAGGATATCGTGAATTTCTGAGATCGATTGAGGAAAAACGGTTTTGAGTAAACTATTAATCCGTTGTCCTTGTACTTCCGCTTTTGTCCAACCGTAGAGACGTTCGGCTCCCTGATTCCAATAAGCGATAGACTCATCTAAATCGCAAATAATAATACTATCATTGGCTAAATCGAGCATTTGAGCGTGTTGCTGGAGTGCTTGTTCGCTTTCTTGCAAAGCTTGTAGGGCGCGTTGTCGTTCTGTAACATCGGTACAAGAGCCAATATAACCGCTAAACTTAGCAAACTTAGTAAATCTAGGACATCCGCGCTCCAAAATCCAGCGATATTCACCATTGGCGGCTTTAATACGGTATTCGATTTCAAAAGGTTGATGAGCGTCTAAAGCATATAAATAAGTATCTAAACAACGGGATACATCCTCTGGGTGTAGGCTTTTTGTCCAACCGTCTCCTAATTCTTCTTGAAAACTCCGTCCGCTTAAATTTAACCATGTCTGATTGACAAAAGTACGCCCTCCAGTTTCATCGCTTACCCAAATCATCACAGGGGAACTATTAGCCATCATGCGGAAACGCTCCTCACTTTCGCGTAAGTTGTCTTCTATGCGCTTGCGATCAGTGATATCGTTAATGAGGGCCACAAATCCCTCCACTTTTCCCTCACCATCAAACCGGGGCACATAGTTAGCTCTAATGTAACGACACTCGCCGATGGGTAAAAATATTTCCTGCTCATAGCTGACTTCTTCTCCTTTCAAAACTTGCTCAATGCGAGGACGAATATCTTGATAAAGTTTGTCTCCGATTGTTTCTTTAATGGTTTTTCCTTTGATTTGCTCAATGGGAATGCCAAACCACTGTTCATAACGACCGTTATTGAATCGATAACATTCATTAGCATCTACATAGGCAATTAAGGCCGGAGCCGCATCAGCAATTAAGTGTAATTCTTCTTCTCGGCGTTGTAAGGCTTTTTCGGCTTCTTTGACGCGGGTTAAGTCTAGAAAAAAGCCGATCATTTCTGTCGCTTTTGAGTAGGGTTCATCGAGAAAAGCCGCACCAATGAGAATGGGAACTCGTTGACCTTTTTTGTGAAAATATTCTTTTTCAAACGCAGTAGCTACTCCTTTGATTTTCAGTTCTTCTAAGGCTTTAAAATCTAGAGGTAACCATTCTGCCGGAGTCATCCGCTCCCAAGAAATTAAACCCGCTTGTAATTCTTGTTGAGTGTATCCTAGCATCCGCAGATAATAATCATTGGCATAGTGAACTTTTCCTTGGGTATTAGCAAAGGCTACGCCAAAAAGATTTGATTCTACTAAACGACGAAAACGCCGCTCACTTTCTTTATTTGCTTCTTCTGCTCGTTTGCGTTCGGTTATATCTTCAGCGAGTCCTGCCACTCGATATTTATTGCCATTTTCATCGCGAATAAAAAAGGTTCTGGCGGCTATCCAACGAATTTCTCCGTCTGGTCGAATAATGCGATAATCTTCCTTAAAGTCTTCTTGCGTACTTCGCAATTTTTCAGTGGCTTTAGCCACTCGTTGTTGATCTTCTGGATGCACAGAATCTAGCCAAGAGCGAGGAAATTCATAAAGACTATCACAGCTTTTTCCCCAAATAGTTTGATAGGCTGGACTAATATAAAGTAAATTGGCTTTTTGAGCCGAGGAAATCCAAAAAACTTGGTCAATATTCTCGGCTAGTTGTCGAAAACGCAATTCCGATTCTTTTAATTGTCGGTTAGCCAGTCGTTGCTCTGTCACATCTAAAACATACACCGCTAATCCTTTTGGAATTGGGTAAGCACGGATCTCATAATATTGTTCAGATTGACTAAAAATACTTTTTTCTAAACGGATTGATCTTTGTTGAGCGAGGGCTTGATGAAATTGTTCATAAACGGTGGCTTCGACTTCGGGTAGCACTTGCCAAATATTTTGACCTAATAGTTCTTGCTTTGCTCTCTCAAAAATCATTTCACAATGATGATTAATATAGGTAAAACCCCATTGATGATCTACCGTAAAAAATCCTTCCGTAATGCTTTCTAAAATTTGAGAAACTTGTGTATTAGTCATCTCGAGCAGAGCTTCTTTTTCTTGAAGAAATTGTAAATTTTGCTCCACTCGTTTTTTAGCTTGATGTAACGCTTCGCACAAGATACAAATTAAACAACATTCTATGAAAAAAATTAGAGTACGAAAAGCCTCGGTTAAAATTAAATCAAAGCTGTGAAGCGGCAGAACAAACCAATAATAACTAGCCAATGCCGATAAGATGGTTGCCACTAATCCGGGTTTGATTCCCCCATACCACGCGCTGACGGTAACAGCCAAGAAAAACATTAAAAAAGGCGATGATTGCATTGAAATCCAAGGATTAATGAGTAACATCAGCAATAGGGCTATTGTGACGGATAAAACCGCGATGGTGTGGCGTTGAATCTGAGGGCGATAATCTATCAGCATAGGACAGGATGCACAAAAGTTGGAGCAAATTTAACCCTAAATGGCTTTGAAGCGATGGCTTCTCTATAAATCCATTTTAATCTTTTTTTAACAGATAATTTTAAGATTGTCATTTTTTTAAGTATGCCAATAAGCTCTATGAATTATATATATTTTTTTATTTAACTTTTTTTTGATCTGATAATTTTTGACAAATTATCACAAGTTTGGCTTTTATTCATACCGCTTGCGATAGATTTTTTGGGGTTTGGCTTAAGAAGAGAGGGCTTAATACATACCTTGCCCTCGCTAAAAGTCTTAAATTTTAACAATTATTAATGGTTAGGGAGCCTATTTTAGGGTAAGATATTTTTTGCTTAATTTTTAATTAAATATTAAGAAAAAAGCTTAAATAGATTGACTAATGTATAATTCATTTTAAGAACTCTGTTTGGTGAATAATTAGTTGATTGACTAATAGTGCCCCTCCCCATTTAATTAGGAGAGGGGTTTAAATTATAAGAGACAATTTTTAAAATAAATCGGTAGGCTACTGTAGGGTGTGTTAGCGGAGCGTAACGCACCTAAATTGTTCTTGGCGGCAGGGTGTTTCTAATTCAATTTTGTTCTGCCGCGAGGCAGTATAGCGGAGCGTAACGCACCTAAACCGTTCTTGGCGGCAGGGTGTAGGGGAATGGGTGTAGGGAAAGGGTTAGAGGTTTATTTCTTAACTTGAGCAGATTAAATTAGGACTTACGCACTCTCCACGATATCATTGGGGTCTGAGATTGTCCGCGATCCTTCGCAAGGCTGGGGTGCGGAACGCGTTCCGCACTCGCTTGGGACATAAAATCGTTGTTTTTAATTGGGAGTGCGTAAGTCATATAAATTTAAATGCGTCCTAGGAGCGGCTAGTTTACATTTCTTAAGAGCATTCTCTTTAGCCATTCAAAAAAAGTTACCCAGGCAGCCGAGGAACTGATTAAAATTGAGCGAGTAACTTGTAAATTTATGGGAAATTATGAAAGCCGTCATAATTAATCGCTACGGAAGCGCTGATGTATTGCAATATCAAGAAGTTGAAAAGCCTTCGCCGTCACCTGATGAAGTATTAGTTCGAGTGATTGCATCAAGCGTTAATCCGGTAGACTGGAAACTCAGAAAAGGAGATTTGCAACCCTTATCCAATTTAGTCGGACTTCAGAGGTTAGGATGTGACTTTGCTGGTGTGGTGGAAGTTGTGGGAGAACGAGTGACACAATTTCGAGTGGGAGATGAGGTTTATGGTATGGTTAACCCGCTCTTTGGAGGTGCTTATGCTGAATATGTTGCGGTTAATGCTTCTGCTGTGGCGCTTAAACCCAAACAGGCAACTTTTGAGCAAGCGGCGGCGGTACCGGTTGCCGGTTTGACTGCGTTTCAATCTTTGGTAGATTTAGGAGAATTACGCCCAGGATACCAGGTTTTGATTAATGGAGCATCGGGAGGCGTGGGAGTTTTTGCGGTTCAAATTGCTAAAAATTTATACGCTGAAGTCACCGGTGTTTGCAGTGGAAAAAATCGAGAATTAGTTTTAGCTTTAGGCGCTGATGAAGTTATTGATTATACCCAAGAGAATTTTCTGGAGCAGGGGAAAAAGTATGATTTAATTTTAGATGCGGTGGGCAAAAGTTCTTTTAGTCAATGTCAAAAAATTCTCAAACCTGAAGGGGTTTATATAAGTACCCTGCCGAGTTGGGATATTTTATTAGGTATGGGACAAAGTTTGCTGGGTTTTGGTCAAAAAGCTAAAATCGTTTTAGCTCTACCTAGAAGTCGAGATTTTCAAGCTTTGAGTCAATTAATCGATCAAGGTAAAATCCAAATTATTATTGATAGTGTTTATCCTTTATCGGAAATTGCACAGGCTCATCGTTATAGTGAAACTGGGCGAGCAGTGGGGAAAATCGTTTTAAAAGTCGCTTCAAGTTAAATCAACCGAGCCATAGATTATTCTTGTTGCTGAAACTCAGATTTATCGGCTCCGCACACGGGACAAGACCAATCGTCGGGTATATCTTCAAAGGCTGTTCCGGGTGCAATATTATTATCCGGATCGCCTTGAGTGGGGTCATAAGTATAGCCGCAAACGGTACAGATATAAGTTTTCATCTTTTGCCTGCTCATCAATAGGTTTTTATTTGGCTCATTTTAGAATAATAATCCTCAAAAAATATCCCCCCTTGGTAAGGGAGAGTTAATTACAGGATTAGAGAAAAATGGGTTCACAGCTTTTTCTGCAAAATTAACACAGACTTAACCGGACGCTCAAGAAAATTCTCCTCCCGATCTAATTTGCCTTTGTAGGTTTTCCCTTGATAATAAAAGGTAGATGAACTGCCCCCGTCAAGATTTAAAGCCTCTTGAACTCCCAAGGTTTTGAGAAATTCAGCTAATTCTAATAAAGATAAACCCGTAGCACGAGAAGAATGGGCCTTTTGAGCCGCCATGATCCAAATTAAATCCCCATTAGCAGTAATTCCTATAGCCGTGCGAGCATTGGGTTCTTTAAGTCCCAAAGCATCTTTAATCATCGTGCCGTTAACTAAGTCAATAAATCCCTCTGTTTGTGCTGTCATTTCTGGAAGCAGACGAGGCCCTGCCCCCAGAGAATCTAATAATTGACATCCTGTGAGCGTTGGCTGATTATGAAAGGAAATACTATATCGAACCGTAGCCCCACATTGATAACGTCTCCATTCACTGCGGTTGAGAATTTTATCGAGATAACGAGTTAAATCTGGATTTTTCATCAACCGTTCATTGTTTTTTGGATCGGCTATAATTTTTCCTTGGTGAATAATATAAGAGGTCGTTTTGCCATTATTTGGATCAAAAAAACCGCCGTTAATGGCTGCCATTGCCCCTTGTTTTTTAGCCAGATTTTCCACAGTTTCTAAAGAACGAGCAAGAGTTACCGTTACCTGATAGGGACTATCAACAGGAATCGTTAAAGTATGAACCGTGCTTTGGGGCAAATCATAAACTTTATACAAGGGTTCCGGTTGCACAACAGCAGACTCTGATCTTTGGGGTTTTTCTGATGAGGATTGAGTGGGAGTACAAGCCGAAACAACACCCATGATCAAACTTATTATAATTAATTTGACTAACCGATTCATGCCCTGAAACTGAAATGTTAACTTAAAATCCCTCGTCCGTTTTGATTAAATTCTTCTACGGTTTGGTTAGATAACTCATGGTAAGTCATCGCCTCTAAAATATTTAAAGGTAGGGTGAGATGATGAGAACCCGCCATGATGGCATTCGCCGCTTCTTCGGGTGATTTAAGACTGGCGGCTAAAATTTCTACCCCACTGCCTTCTAGAACGGCTGACATTTCCCGCACTAATTTTAACCCATCTCCTAAAAGTCGGGTGGCACGATTGACATAAGCGATCGCATATTTAGCCCCGGCTTCGGCGGCTATGGCGGCTTGTGCTGCACTATAAATAGCGGTTACCGAACAGGGAATATCCGATGATAAACAGGCCACCACTTGAAATCCTGTAGGAGTAGCGGGAACTTTTAAGACGGTTTTTGAGCCAATAATCTGAAAAGCTTGCCAAGCTTCCGCCACCATCGAGTCAAAATCCGTTGCTGTCAGTTGATAATATAATTCTCCTGGGCTAATAACAGCCAACTGTTTTAATGTTTCTTGAGGAGATAAATCGCTCTTGGCGAGTAAAGTAGGATTCGTGGTAATTCCCTTAACCCATCCCAATTTTTCAGCGATTTGCGCTTCTTTAATAATTGCTGAGTCCAGATAAATCATAATTTAAATACGGTATACGATTATAGAGTAAATCTGGGATCAAATCGGTTATGATCCAGTTAAACTAGCTCAAGTTTAATCACAGATTCTAAACTATTGTGTATTAAACGGGTCTTTTTTAGATCATTAATTTTGAAGCGTTTATTTTAGCGTTATGAATGAACCTGTTCTCGATGTCCATAACCTACAAGTCAAGTTTACTAACGATAATAGAGCAACTATAGCCGTTGACGATATTAGCTTTGTTGTTGAACCTGGACAAGTCTTAGGGATAGTAGGTGAGTCAGGTTCAGGAAAATCTATCACTTCTTTAGCGGTGATCGGATTAGTGCCTAGCCCTGGTAAGATTACTCAAGGAGAAATTTGGTTTCGCACTGACCCTTCCACTCAAGGCGTGAATTTATTAACTATCGGAGAAAATGCCAAGCGAGATTATCGCGGGGAAGCCATCGCTATGATTTTTCAAGAACCGATGAGTTCCCTTAATCCTGTGTATACAATCGGATTTCAAATTACAGAAGCCATCCGACTTCATCAACGAGTAACGGCTGAACAAGCGGATCAGCAAGCAATAGCCCTTTTACAAAAAGTGCGGCTTCTTCCCAGTGATGAGCAATTAGAACAAAAATATTTAGAAAAAATTAAATCTGAATACGATCCTCAACAAGGCTCATCTGGCCTTACCGACAACATTAAAGCTTACATCGCACAGGAAAAGCAAGCCATGCTTAAACGTTATCCTCATCAGTTGTCCGGGGGACAATTACAACGAGTGATGATCGCTATGGCTATTTCCTGTAATCCTACTCTGTTAATTGCTGATGAACCGACAACCGCTTTGGATGTCACGGTGCAAAAAGAAATTCTTGACTTATTGCGCGTTTTGTGCAAAGAAGACACTCAAGAAAAGAAAATGTCGATGATGTTTATTTCCCATGATTTGGGAGTGATTGCTAATATTGCTGATACGGTGGCGGTGATGTATCGAGGCAAAATTGTTGAGTACGGAAAAGTCGAACAAATTTTAAAGTATCCTCAGCATCCTTATACTCAGGGGTTGTTAGCTTGTCGTCCTGACATCAATAGAACCGTGAAAAAATTAGCGACGGTTTCGGATTTTATGGAAGAGGTAAAAGACCCCGTAACGGGACAGATTCAAATTCAACAAAAAGAACAAGTCAATTTAAGTTATATTCCCTCACCCGAAGAACAAAATAAAATTTTAAAAGAACAAAAAAAGAGATTATTAAAGTTAGAAACGAATGAAGATATTTTATTTATAGAAAATCTCAAAGTCTATTTTCCCATTAAGGGGATGTTTGGTCAGGCGAAAGATGTATTTAAAGCGGTAGATGATGTCAGTTTTATTGTGAAACGTGGAGAAACATTAGGATTAGTGGGAGAGTCCGGCTGCGGAAAATCTACTTTAGCCCGGGCAATTTTACGTTTGATTCCCACTACAGGCGGTACTATTCGCTTTCGGGCTAATGATTCCGGATGGGAAGATATTTCTAAAATGTCTATAGCTGATCAACGGTTACGACGTTTACGCCAAAATTTGCAAATTGTTTTTCAGAATCCCTATAATTCTCTCAATCCTCGTTTAACCATTGGTCAAGCCATTCGAGAACCGATGGTCATTCATAAACCTAAAGAATGGTCAACCGAAAAACAAAAAAGAGAGCGGGTTAGAGAAGTTTTAAAACAAGTTAAATTAGACCCAGATTGGGAAAACCGTTATCCTCATGAATTATCGGGAGGACAACGCCAAAGAGTCTGTATTGCAAGAGCGATAGTCTTAAAGCCTAAGTTTATTATTTGTGATGAATCGGTATCAGCTTTAGATGTTTCAGTACAGGCTGAAGTTTTAAATCTGTTCAAAGATTTACAAAAACAAATGGATTTAACTTATATTTTTATCTCCCATGATTTAAGCGTAGTGAAATTCATGAGTGATCATATTATGGTGATGAATAAAGGAAAAATAGAAGAAAAAGGGACAACCGAGGAAATTATTAATAATCCTCAGACAGAATATACTAAACGATTAATTTCATCAATTCCTAAGTTTCCTGAAGAATTTAATTAGACGTTTTAGAGAATAAAGTTATTAAAACTCTAAGTCATCCTCGGATATATCTGATATATCTTCACGTCCGATAATTTTAGGTCGGGTTTGAGTTGAGGGTTCTTGTTGTTCAAGCCGCATTTCTTCAGGAGGAGGAACCGAGTTAGTTAATTTTGAGTCTAATTCGTTATTAATATCTTCTTTAAATTTGGGTACAATATCAACTAATTCTCCATCAAATGCTTTAATTAATTGCTCAACAGCTTTTTGAATTTCTTTGTCTGAATAAACTTGTTGAGTTTCTTCGGAAGAAGCCGCAGAAAAATTTGAGATGGCAGGAGATTCTCCCCCAGTATTATCATTCTCAACAGATGGCGGCTGAGGAGCGGCTTCAGGAGTTGATGAGGGTTCTATTGGAGGATGTTTTCCATTCGTATTAACCGCCGGCTTTTCCTCTTGAAACGAAGTTGGATTTAACGGTTCAAGTTCTTTAACTGATTCAAGGGGTTTAGGTGGAGTCTGAAACCTTGCAGGTTGTTCGGGAGATTTATCAATAGTATTAACTTCGATCTTAACTTTAATCGGTTTTTGATAAATCTCTTTAAAAGCGTCTTCAATCTCAGCAGTTTTCCCTTTAAAGAGGATTAATAAATTTGGTGAACTAATCCTAACAATGGCCACTGAACCATCAAAACTGCTTAAATGTCCCTGCTGAGAAAATAAGGCATAAGTTGATGGTACTTTTAAATAAGTCAGTACCATTTTCCAAATTTCTTCGAGATCTTCTAAAGGTTGAAGATTGTGTTCAGGGGTAAAGGGTTCTTCTCTTGGGGGTGCAGGGGGAGGAGATTCTTGAATGGGTTCAGGTTTAACTTCAGGTTTAGTTTGAGGTGGTGGAGGAGTGACTCTCGAGGGAGGGATAGAAGGAGTTTGTATCTCTTGATAATTGCCTTTTCCATTGTTTCCATTGCTTCCATTCACAGATTTTTGTTCAACAGAAGGCGCAACAGTCACCCCGACAGATAATAATCCTAATAAAGTTACTTCTAACCATAAACGGGGTTGAGTGGTATTTTTTAACTGTACTTCACTGTCTTTGAGATGTTGTTGTCCTTGCAAAATTTCTTCTAATCTCCACTGTTGCGCTTCTTCACATAAGGCATTCCAAGTAGAGGCCGTTACTGCGACTAAATCTGCGCGTGAGGGGGCAGTTTTTGCGATCACTAAATTAAGATAAAATCCGGCTAAGTTTTGTAAGACGGTTAAAGGTTCTTTTCCTCGGTTCATTAAGCCGCGACATAGATCAAGTATTGTATCTGGGTTTTGGGTGCGAATGGCTTTGATCAGATCTAATAAATCAATTTCAGGAATAGCGCCGACTAATTCCCAAACTCGCTCAGGGGTAACTGTACCCGATAATAAACTTAATTGATCTAATAAACTTTCTGCATCTCTAAGTCCGCCATTAGCAATTTGAGCCACTAGAGTAATGGCTTGATCATCTATATTAATGTTTTCTTGATTGGCGATATATTTTAAATGGTTCACCATATCTAAAAGCGGAATGCGGCGATAGTCAAAGCGCTGACAACGAGAAATAATCGTGGGTAAAACTCGTTGAGGATCGGTAGTAGCTAGTACGAAAACTACACGATTTGGGGGTTCTTCTAGGGTCTTTAGTAACGCATTAAAAGCCGCCACCGATAACATATGACAGTTATGAACGGTTAATCCATTGGCAACAAAGTTATGATTGTCTTCTACTTCAATATCATAAACATTTTCTTGTTGTCCCTTTTTAATAGATTCAACAGTTTCTAAATTTGTAGTCCATAGAGGTAATTGAATATTTTTTACGGATACGTCCATCTGTCGCGTATTTGTCAATGAGTTAACCATCTCCACATTCACAGGGGATAGTATTTTCATTCCTTGTTTTACGTTTCGCGCCTGTATCCATCCTTCATCAGTTCTGATTAAATGATTTTCCGTACAGCGAATGACTCGGTTAGTGGTTTTAATTACTAGAGTGGGTTTCACGCCTTGATCTAACCAGCGTAAAACTTTTTTGTATTCCCAGACTCCTGTCTTGTCATGATAACTGAGAACCATTTTGCCTTGAATATTGGCATTATCAAGCCGCATTAAGCCTTCACGGGTTAATACTAAAGAATCTCCGGTTAGACATTCATCTATGACATAAACCTTATAACGACACTGTACCGGCGCAAATTGTGACCTTTCGATAATTTCTCGGATGTTATCTACCCCGGTGTTACTCGCCGCGTCAATTTCGATCACATCTAACGCTGAACCTCGGGCGATGGCCTTACAAACGTCACATTTTCCGCAGGGGGTAGGCGTGGGTTTGTCAGTTTCAAGACAGTTGAGGGACTTAGCTAAAATTCTCGCACTCGAGGTTTTACCGGTTCCTCTTGGCCCTGTAAATAGGTAGGCCGGGGCGATGCGGTTAGTATTAATAGCATTGATGAGGGTCACAGATATAGCATCTTGACCTACCAAGTCTTTGAAAGTTTGAGGGCGGTATTTGTGATGTAGGGGTTCGTATGACATTTGGCTAGGGTGTTAAAACCTCCGAGAGTCCTTATTATCCTAGGTCTGCTACCTTTTGGGTCAGAACACTTGTATTATTTTCCAGTTCGATTTTAACCTATTTTCTCGTGCTATGTCATGGGGAAAAATAAGGTAAGAGGCAAGGGAAACAGTAGTACAGAAATATTGACCCTGAGCCACCTCTACAACTGGCCACTGACCTCTGACAACTGACCACTGACCCAGTAAAATCTTCTTGAGACAAAAAGGGTTCCTATAAACAATAAAAAAATAATAGATTTTTTAAACAGTTAACCGTTAACAATTAACAGTTAGCCTGGATTATTTATGACTATTAATATAACTTTTTAATCTTTGTAGAATTGGCTAAGTGAAGGGGGCAAGATCAACAAAGAACAGAATAAGTTTTAGAAAAACTTTTAGCACAAAAAAGTTAAGAAATTAGAAGAAAAATTGTCAAATTAAAGAATTAAGTTACAATAATATCAATCAAATTAAAGTAAGGTAAGTAACTTTTTTATCGGGGAATCAACGATCTTTCGGTGTTTTCCCCTATCATTATTTATCATTGAATGATCAAGAGCCAAGGAAAATAAAAAGAGAGCCTGCGTAGGGAGTTCATAACTCGATCATCTAACTATCAAAGCCAAAGAAAAACCACCGCGCCAGGGCTGGCCAGCCATCGTATTTTGTGAAATATAGATAATGTATGTCCCTGATCTAGGCAGTTCAATAGTATTCCCCTCTCCATCAAAAGGGCCATCCCCACCACCGCCCGGAAACGTAATTCCCGCCCGCAACGGTCCAGCACCCGCAAACGTAAGGGTTAAACGCTGACCCCCTGTAGCCGCCAGAGAATAGTAGCGCGTTTGAGGAGAAGAAGACAGACGATCATTCACCAACGCCCCATAAGCGCCCTGAGCAAACGTTATCGGTTGGGGACAACTTTGAGAAGACCCCCGTTGTGCAGTGGTGCAAGCTTGGGCGTACTCAATGGGTAGCGGCTGATCAGAAAAACCCATTAAACCAAGAGACAGAAACACCCCTAAAAATACATTAATCATTCGCCAATTTTTGCCTCTCATAAAAATCTCCTACCTCAAATATAAAATGTTGCCAAATTTCATTAGGTTGCCAAATATTATACATCGGATAACGCGCATCTTTTTCAGACAAATTTAATCCATATTTTTGATACAAATAAACAAAACAAGAAACCCTTTTATTAACAGCACAATGAACCCAGACTTTTCGCTCCTTCAAAGCCTCCATCACCGAAAAAAACCACCTCACATCATCTAATTTTGGGGCTTCCCAAACCACCGGAATGTTAAAATAAGGCATTCCTAACCCTGTCACTATAGCCGCTTCATTCGCCAAAGCCTGATCAGAAGTCGGCAAAGCTAAATTAATTACTGTTTCATAACCCGCATTTTTAATTACTTGAAACTGTTCTGATGTCGGTTGTCCAGAAGTAGCAATATTAGGATTAACTTGATAATAATTTTTGATATCTTCTAGCATACAATTAAAATTTTCTCTCGATGAATTAGCTTATCTTTACACTCATCCACTCACTATCCATGAGTATAATCATTGCCTATATGGAGACTAAAAAAATCTTCTCAGCTACCTATTCACAAAATTAATTATCCATGTTATAGTTCAAATGAACTATGTTAAAGCGAATAGCCGCACAATAAAAATGAAACTATCCAAAATAGATTTAAGTAATATCGTAGCAATTAATCACTCTCAAGACAAATTAGGACTACTTATTGATCGAGGTTCAGAGGTGGAGTATTTAGAAATTCCTGCACCCAGGGCAGCCTATCAAGGACTCAATCAGGTGGCTAATTTAGCTAATAAGATTTCTCCTCTTGCAACTCCAACCCTTTCTGATGCTCTTAATATCCCTAATCAACCTAAAAGTGTATCTTATGGGGCTTCTATAGAGGTTGACCAACTCAAAAAAGTTGTCCGAGTAGAATTATCTTGTGAGTTAGTTTATTCTCTGGAAGAGTCTGGGGATTTTGAGGAGGAATACGACGATTTTGAGGATTTTGATGAAGATTTTCATTGTGAAGAACAGGACTATTAATGATTATTTTTTGGGGTAGAGATTGTCTGAGGTGCGGAACTCGTTCCGCACTGCCCCATTTCCTCGAGTTAGTTAATCCTTTAGAAAGTAGGGAAGTCGGGAGTTGTGCTAAAGGGGAACTAACGACTAATGACTAATGACTAATGACTATTGACTAATGACTAACGACTAACGACTAATGACTAACGACTAAGAGTCAGTTACCTTCTACACAAGAAAATTTGAAAAAGTAAGCTACAATAACCTATGTTGTCAATGTTACAAAATGTAACCAACCGGAATGAATGATGCTGTCTGCAATTCTGTTTGACTTAGACGGAACTTTAGCCAATACAGATCCCCTACATTTCCTAACTTGGAAAGAGATTTTAGCTCACTTTGATTTGTTCATCGATCAGGAGTTTTATAACCGACGAATCTCCGGACGATTAAATGAAGTGATTATTAAAGACATTCTGCCTCAATTATCCGACACTGAAGGAATTAAGTTAGCCGAGGAGAAAGAAGCTCAATTTCGACAATTAGCCCAAGGACTGCAACCGATGAACGGTTTAATCCATTTACTCGAATGGGCACAATCTCGTCAAATTAAACAAGCTGTGGTAACTAATGCGCCTCGGAAAAATGCAGAATTTATGCTAGAAGTTCTAGGTCTTCAACAACGATTGCCTACAGTGATTTTAGCTGAAGAAGCCCCAAAAGGAAAACCCGATCCTGCTCCTTATCTATTAGCCTTAAATCGTTTGGGAGTCAGTGCGGCTGAAGCCGTCGCTTTTGAAGATTCACCTTCAGGAATTCGTGCGGCTACGGCAGCCGGAATTTTTACCATAGGAGTCAATTCAACTCATGACTCTAATCATCTCCTTGAGTCGGGTGCTAAATGGATCATTGAAGACTTTAACGCCTCACAGTTATGGCAATGGTTAAATCAGTAACCTTGGGTTAAAACTTAAAATTCTTGTAGAGACGTTGCCGGTAACATCTCTACTTTTAAGTATCTGAACAGAAATCAAGCACTCTGTCTAAAGAAATCTAAAAAACTCTACACTTGGGCCTTTGCTGTTCCCACATCCGGTGTTCGGGTGTTCCCTTGTCACAGAGTTAACTTTAATGAGAGTCCATTTACCTATTATATTTTCTAGTTTTTTCTCGACCAACCTATAAATTTTAATTAATCAAAAAGTGAAAATTCCGTAAAAATACAGAAGACTTTTAGGGGAATTAAGTATTTTCACAGAAAAGATTTTCAGTTTTTTTATCTTATACAAAAGTTAAGGGTTAAAATTATTAACATTTATGAATCATTCCGCCAAAAAATCCGCAAATTTTCGCATTAAAAAATTTCTCAAACTGCTTATACTAAAGATGAAAATACTGAGAACAATTCAAATAACGAACCCAATCAACCCTAGTATTCATGAAAAATACCGAAACTCCCTTAAGTAGTTAATCACAGCTATTGCTGTTATTGTCATCCAAGAGATAACTGATATCTTAAACTTCTATTGAAAAAATCTAAGCTCACCATGACTAACAACCTTGTCAACTCGGAATCTCAAAACCAACTGTCCTCTCAAGCCCATCAACTGAAATCTCGATGGCAATCAGTATTATCCATGGCCAAAACCGTAGGAGGAACCCGATTAGGTAAACAGTTAGCCAAACGATGGAAAGGAAGAGTCGCCCTATCTTTAGCAGGAATCGTAACAGTCGCCGCTCCCGCACAAGCCCTAAACTTTAACATCACTTATGCCCCAGGAACAACACAACAACAAATCGAAGGGGTAGAATTAGCGGCGGGGCTTTGGTCTTCTTATCTAAAAGATGACATCACTGTTAATTTTCATTTTCAAATGACCGATGGCTCACTAGGAACCGCCTTAGCAGGAGCCACTCCCGGCATTCAACGTAACATCAACTATTTTAATTTTCAAACGTCGGCCCTCGCCGAAGCCAAGGCAGCCAACCAAAGCTTATTTCTTCCTCAGTCTCAATCTTTCAGCCAACTGTTGCAAGATGGCACGGTTAATAATAGCTCCAAGATAATGCTCACCTCAGCCAATGCCAAAGCTTTAGGACTCAACACTAGCACTAACAGCAAACTCGATGGCTACTTACAAGTCTCATCCTCTGCCAATTGGAATTACAGTTATGATTCCCAAACCATCAATAAGAATAAATATGATTTTGTCAGTGTGGTACTTCACGAGATGGGCCACAATCTAGGTTTTATCAGTGGATTAGACGCAACCGATAACAGTGCCAAAAATCAAAACCAAGCCACAGCATTAGATCTGTTCCGCTACTCAACAGAAAGTGCCGCCAAAGGTGCAATTGATTCTACTATTGGCAACAATCCTTACTTTTCCCTGAATGGAGGTCAAACTGCCTTCAGCATTGATCTTAATAAAAACCAAATCATTGAAAGCGGCGAACAAGCTTATTTTGCTCAAGGAGAAGACCGTAGCTTAGGGGGCGACGGTTTTCAAACTGGACATTGGAAACCGAGTGCTAACAATATTATCGGCATTATGGACCCACTCATCAGCAAAGGAAAAGTTCGCTCTGTTTCTCAGTTGGATATGTCCTTATTCGATGCTATTGGTTGGGATATCAACTCGGCGGCTCAGACAAATATAACCCTTCTTAAATCCCAAGCTAAAGCCAAAGCTAAAAATGCTGTGATTGTTGAGCGCAGCAGTGAAGTTGAGGAGATGATGCAAGAAAGTGGAGTGTACAATATTGCTAGTAGTCGAGGAAGTGGCTGGTGGCAAAAAGCTAATACGGCTGAGGCTTCTCCAAATAATAGCGTTTCAGTACCAGAACCCAATTCAACGATGGGATTATTTGCCCTAGCGGGAATGGTAGGAATGGGAGCCATGTTTAAACGTCGTTAAACTATGGGTGCAACTCAGTGCCGTCTAACTACAGGATCAATCCATCAAGCAATTAAGAGCGAATCTAAAAGCAGATCTAAGTCTTTTCACTCCCTAAGCGTTTCTGAAATAGCTCTAAATGATTTGTAACTGATAGTCTCCTTTGCCCACTGATTATTGATTAACATGAAGATACTCTCTAAAGTTGAGAGATTAGATTTATGATTAGAATAAGAAGAATGGGAAAATCTGTACCCTATGAAGACATTAGCGACGTTAACCATCTCTTCAAGCATCTGTCTGGCATGGGGAGTATTGTTTCTAGATATCGCCCAAGGCCAAATTGTCCCCGATACGACCTTATCTAATCCTACGGTGGTAACGGTTAACGGTAATCGTCAAGAAATCACAGGGGGGACAACCGTTGGTAATAATCTTTTTCATAGTTTTCAACAATTTTCTGTTCCAACAAATATAGAAGCCGCTTTTAATAATAATCTTAATGTCGTCAATATTTTTAGTCGAGTAACTGGCCATTCTATCTCCACTATCGATGGAATAATTAAAGCCAACGGCACAGCAAATTTATTTTTAATTAATCCGAATGGAATCCTTTTCGGCCCCAACGCCTCTCTCAATATTGGGGGGGCATTTGTGGCTAGTACAGCTAACAGCATTCAATGGGCAAATAACCAAGAATTTAGTGCAGTTAATCCTCAAGATGCCCCATCCCTACTAACTCTGAATGTGCCAATGGGATTACAATATGGCTCTAACCCAGGAAAAATAGTCGTTCAAGGAATGGGGAATAATTTAGAATTAAATCTTGACAATTTTGAAATTATTAGAAATTTTCGACCCGTCGGACTAGAAGTTAATCCCGGCCAAAGCCTAATCTTAGCCGGTGGGGATATAGAATTACAAGGAGGAAATATTACCAGCCAAGGCGGACAAATAGCACTCACTTCTGTGCGTAATGGTCAAGTGGGCGTTATTAATAATAATGGAACCATTAAACTGAGTGCCCCCGCCACAAGTATAGAGTATGGAAATATACAGCTTACAGGAGCCGCTTCTATTGATGTTAGTGGTAATCGGGGAGGAGATATCGACATCCTCGGACAAAATTTAATCCTCAGCGATGGCTCGATTATTTTAGCTGATACCCTCGGGAGCTATATAGGGGGAAATGTAACCATTAAAACCCATGAGTCCCTACAAGTTCAAGGAATTTCCCCAACAGGTTCAATTTTTAGCGGAATCTTCACCGATGTAGCCTCAAATGCTACAGGAAAGGGCGGAAATTTAACCCTTGAAACCGGACGTTTACAACTGACCCAAGGAGCGCAGATTGGTGCTAATACCTTTGGGGCGGGCAATGCAGGAACCCTAACTATTAAAGCCAATCAGATAGATTTAATCGGCGAATCCAATTTAGGGGGTAGTGGTTTATTCACCGTCGTAACCCCCTTGGCAACGGGTAACGGAGGTAACTTATCGATTACAACTAATAATCTATCTGTTGTAGGTGGAGCGCAAATCTCTGTAGGGACTTTTGGAAGTGGTAACGCAGGAATATTAACAGTCAATGCCTCTAAAATTGAAATAATCGGCATCAGTAGCTTATTCCAAAACACCCCAAGCAGCATACTCGCTAATGTAGAAAACCAGGCAACCGGTAAAGGAGGCCAAATAGCAATTACCACCAACTCTTTACAACTGATTGACGGGGGACAAATCGGTACAATCGTTTTTGGAACCGGTAATTCAGGAATATTAACCATAAAAGCCTCTCAAATCGAGATTAGAGGCGGAACACAGGCCAACCCGAGCGGCTTATTTACTACAGTTGTTCCCACCGGAACAGGTAACGGAGGAGTCGTTAATATAGAAACTCAATCCTTGCGGCTCGTTGACGGAGGACAAATCGCCGTCAGTACGGCAGGAACAGGTAACGCCGGAAATTTATCCATACAAGCAGATACCATAGAACTGCTTGGTACATCAGAATTTGGGGCTAGTGGTTTATTTGCTAATGCTCTCGTGGGTATAGGAGAAGGTGGGAATATTTCCTTAAGCAGTGAGCAACTCATACTTAGGGATGGCGCAACGATTAATATTAGTAATTTTTCCAGCCGCAACCCCAATATTCCGCCGGGCCAAGGTTCTCCAGGGAATCTAAACATTCGCGCTAACTCGGTATCGCTAGATAATCAAAGTACCATCACAGCCGCCACCGTAACCGGCACCGGAGGCAATATGACTCTCTCTTCCCAAAACCTGCTACTACGTCAAGGAAGTTTCATTACAACCAACGTTTCAGGAGAAGGCAAAGGGGGAAGTATTACTATCACCAGCAACCATTTAGACATTCAAAGCAATAGCGGCATTACGGCTAATGCTACAGGTTTAGGGGCAGCCGGTAATATCTTGATTGAAGCCAATAATATTAACCTCAATCAAGGCTTAATCTCTGCTAGTGGCAATCAAGGAAATATTACCCTCTCTTCCCAAAATCTGATCATCAGTAATAACAGTGCGATCACCACTCAGGCTTCTGGGGCAGGAAGTGGAGGAAACATCTCCATTACCACCGCTAACTTAGCCCTCACAGAAAACAGCGACATTTCTGCTAATGCTGTTGGCATAGGATCAGGAGGAAATGTCAGTATTCGCACATTTTCCCCTCTATTACTCGACCAAAATAGTAAAATTACCGCTACTGGAGGACAAGGCAATATCTTCCTTCAATCTCCAGGGGTAGCACTTCGTCGCCAGAGTAATATCAGTACCAATGGGATTGGAGAGGCACAAGGCGGTAATATTGTGATCACCGCCAATTATTTATTCGCGATTCCTCAAGAAAACAGCGATATCACCGCTAATGCTCAAAATAGTTTTGGGGGTCGAGTCATCATCTCTAGTCAGGGAATTTTTGGCTTGGAAGTTCGCCCACAGCTTACCCCTCTCAGTGATATAACCGTTTCTTCTCAACTCGGTGAGGAGTTTGGGGGAGTGGTGCAAATTAATAATCAAGGTCTTGATCCTCGTTCGGCATTAGTTAAACTCCCGACACAAGTCATTGATACTAGCAATCTAGTGGCGACGGGATGTCCTGCTGATCAAGGAAATGTTTTTGTGGTCACCGGACGAGGAGGTTTACCCGAAAATCCTAATCAAACCATACAAGGCCAAACTCTATGGCAAGATTTGCGAACTTTATCGGAAAATAATCCTCAATCCTCGCCTTCCACTCCTCAAATTTCCCAAAATCAGCCTATTACTGAAGCTGAAGACTGGATCATTGATATTAATGGTCGAGTAACTCTCATTTCCCACAACCCCAACCAAAAAATATCCGTTTCATCAGCGCAACCTAGCAGTTGTAATTTAGAAGGGAACCAAGAGAGGAAAAAATAGAAAAATTAATCGAGAGGGTAACAAGCTTTATGCGCCTATTATTGATCAAAAATACGGCTCAATTTTTGATGATGCGGGCAAAAAGATGTTTTGCTTATATCATAAACTTTAAAAAAAGTCAATATTTATGGGTAGCAGTCCTAACTCTCTTCCTCGTGACTGGCATACATAGCGCAGTGGGTCAACCGCCGGTTATCCCCATAGCACAACACCTCCTCGAAGAGGGCAGACAATTCTATAGAGACGGACAATTTAATCAAGCTATTGAAATCTGGAAACAAGCCGCCGAAACCTATCAACAGCAAGGCGATCCTCTCCGTCAAGCCTTAAGTTTAAATTATCTATCCCTAGCTTACCAAGCTACCGGACAATGGAACAATGCTCAAACAGCCATTAATCAAAGCCTAGAACTGCTCAAAAATCGATCTACACAAGAAACAATCTCCATTCGCGCTCCGGTTTTAAACACCCTAGGTAGTCTTCAATTAGCTCAAGGCGAAACGGAAAACGCGCTCGCTACCTGGCAAGAAGCAGAATCCTTATATACTCAACTCGGGGACCAAGAGGGACGCATAGGAACACAAATTAACCAAGCTCAAGCCTTACAGCAATTAGGACTCTATCGACGCTCCCAACAAATCTTAACTCGAGTCGCTCAAACTTTACAATCTCAACCCGATTCTTCCCTGAAAGCAAGCGGGTTACAAAGTCTCGGCGTGGCTTTATCCAGCATCGGGGACCTCAAAAACGCTCAAGAAATTCTCCAAGAAAGTTTAGCCATTAGTCAAAAATTAGCCGATAAAAATAGTCAGTCTACTACTCTCTTAAGTCTGGGTAATATCATGCGCTTAGAGGATAAACATTCACAAGCTTTAAAGTATTATCAACAAGCGGCTGATATGGCCCCTGACACTCTCCTACAACTAGAAGCTCAAATTAATCAACTCAGTTTATTGATCAAACTGCAACAATGGGAAAACGCGACTATCGTTTTATCTCAAATTGAGTCTCGAGTGCCTACTCTAACCCCGAGTCGTCGTAGTATCTATGCAATTGTCAATTTTGCTTCTAATCTGATGGAAGCTTCCCCCTTGCTCACCGATACACGCTCTCGCCAGTTAGCTTCGTTACTCGCTTCCTCGGTTCAAGCGGCAAAAACCCTCTTTGATCTAAGGTCCCAGGCTTATGCTTTAGGTACATTAGGGAGACTATATGAACTTAAACAACAATGGAGAGAAGCTCAAGACTTAACTGAACAAGCCAGACAACTCGCACTCGCCATCAATGCAGACGATATCATTTATCAGTGGCAATGGCAACTGGCCAGATTACTAGAAGCGCAAGGAAATTACCCCCAAGCGATCGCGGCTAATACGGCGGCGGTTGACACCCTCCAAAGCTTACGCAAGGATTTAGTGGCGATCAATCCTGATGTGCAGTTTTCTTTTCGAGAAAGTGTAGAACCTGTCTATCGAGATTTAATCCGATTATTATTAACTCCTTTAACCCCCTCAACTCCCATTAGTCAACCTCATCTTCAGCAAGCTCGTCAAGTCCTTGAATCTCTCCAATTAGCCGAATTAGAAAATTTCTTTCGGGAAGCTTGTATTACAGCCCAACCTAAACAAATTGATCAAATCGATCAAACGGCGGCTGTTATTTATGCCATCATTTTAAAAGATCGTTTAGCCGTTATTTTATCTTTACCAGGACAACCTCTAAGCTACTATGAGACTCGGATTTCTCAAGAGGAAATCGAAAATACTTTAGACTTATTATTTCAATCGTTTAATCCCGCTTATTCTAATCAAATTCGTTTACAATTATCTCAACAAGTATACAATTGGTTGATTCATCCGGCTCAAGAAAAATTGACCGCCGCCAAGGTAGAAACCCTGGTTTTTGTTCTCGATGGTTTTTTACGCAATTTACCCATGTCTGCGCTTTATGATGGGCAAAACTATCTCATAGAAAAGTATAAAATTGCTTTGACTCCCGGCTTACAACTTCTCGACCCTCAAGCTTTAAGCACTAAAAATATTAAAGCTATTTTAGCCGGAGTTAGTGAAAAAAATGAAGGCTTTTCTGCCCTGCCAGCCGTCGAAACAGAATTGGCGGATATCTCTCGAGAAATTATCGCCACTAAATTACTTAATCAAGATTTTACTCGCAGCCGCTTCACGAAACAATTAGAGCAAACTCCTTTCCCGATTATTCATTTAGCGACTCATGGCCAATTTAGTTCTGATCCTGAAGAGACTTTCATTTTAGCTTGGCAAGATCCCATTAAAGTCAAAGACTTACAAAACCTCCTGCGAATTCGCCAACAACAAAACCCGATTCCCATTGAGTTATTAGTTCTCAGTGCCTGTCAAACTGCAAGCGGAGATAAACGCGCTACTCTGGGGTTAGCTGGTATGGCGGTGCGTTCCGGGGCCCGCAGTACCGTCGCTACCTTATGGTCCGTTAGAGATGAATCTACCGCACAATTAATGACAGAATTTTATCGCTCACTCTCTGAGCAAAACCGTCAAACTAGCAAGGCGGCGGCTTTACGTCTAGCTCAGTTAAACTTGATTAATTCTCCTCAATTTGAGCATCCTTTCTATTGGGCACCTTTTGTCTTAGTGGGTAATTGGCTTTAATTGAGGTCTTGCACCTGTGTCATAAACTATTAGTGAAGGTGGGGTGTGGGGTGTGGGAAAAAGGTTTTAGGGTCTGTTTTGTAGCATCATAATACTCAGTTTAAATGCACATCAGCTTAAGCATATTCACTCCGTATTTTTACAGAATTTTTGGGTAGTTTTACTGATGATTTTTACTAACCTCAGTAAATTCTCTATCTTGTTTACCTCATGAAAATTGGCTATAATATGGCAAAATAACTAATTTTTTGGTAAAATGACGTTTAAAAATTTTAATAAACAATTAATATTATTATTAATCTTGGTAGAGTCAGTAACAATAATCTATTCAGGATTGCTTTTAGCTAAAGAAAATGCACCCATTAACAAAAATCCTAAAATTGTCTTTAAACCTCCTGAAAGTGCTAAACCGAGAACCTCTGTAGGAGGAGCTTCAAGACGTGACGAAAAATGTCCAGAAGATGCTCAACAAATAGGGCCTTTTTTAACGGCTGTTATTCCAGCTAATCAACAAGCATTAACATTACAAGATCATCCAACAGTTTTAGTTTATTTACCCGCGACATCAACTGAAGTAGCCTTTTTTAGCATCACAGAAGAGACTTCATCTTCCTCTAATAAACAACAACATTATCAGACCTTTTTCCCCCTTCCTAAAAAAGCGGGAATTATTAGGCTGAAATTGCCCGCAGATGCTTTCGACTTACAAATAGGGAAAACCTATAAATGGTCTTTTGTGATGATGTGTAATAATAAACTTAGACCGGATAATCCTTCAGTAGCAGGGACCATTGAAAGAGTTGCTTTGAGTTCAACTTTGACAGAACAATTAAAACAAGCAAAACCTTTAGAACAAGCCGCCTTATACGGAGAATTCGGTCTTTGGTACGATGCTATCAATACTTTAGCAAAACTCCGTGAAGCTGACCCCAATAATTCAGAATTAATGATGGTTTGGCAAGACTTATTAAACTCAGCAACGGTAGGTCTAAATATGCTTGCTAAGCAACCCTTAGTTCATTAAATTGTGATCAGATTTGAGGTGGTAGAAGTTGAAGTTTGAAAACCTCAGAAAAGCCAATTTAAACTACACCTCGCGGGTCAACTCACCAAGAGGAACTACCATGTGGTCAACCATTAAAAAAACGCTCGAACAATGGCGAGGGATAGTGATTACAGTGCCGCCTATGGTGGCTTTAACTATCGCGGGAAGTGTCGCCGGTTTATTTCAGATGGGAGAAATGAGAGCTTTTGATTATTTTATCAGTAGGCGACCCGAAGAAAGCAGCAGTTCGAGAATTGTAATTGTTACCATTGATGAACCCGACCTACATAACTATAATTTTCCCATTCCTGATCATCAATTAGCTCAAGCAATTGAGATTATTAAAAAACAACAGCCTAGAGTGATTGGATTAGATATCTATCGAGATATGCCGGTAGAACCTGGAACTGAAGAATTGAGCAAAGTTTTTAGAGAAACGAACAATTTAATCGGAATAGAAAAAGCCACAGATCAATTCACCGCTAAGTCGGTCAATCCTCCTCATAGTATGCCGGCTGACCGAGTAGCCATCTCTAATATTGTTGTAGATCCTGATGGAAAAGTCCGTCGGGCTTTATTATCTATTGAACGGGAAAATGGCGATATTCAATTGGGCATAGCAACAGAATTAGCTTTAATTTATCTCGCTCAAGACAATATTTTTCCCGAAACAGTAAAAGCAGATAACTCTTCCTCTATAATCCAGTTGGGAAAAACCCAAATCACCCCTTTTCGTTCTGATGATGGAGGCTATGTTAATGCTGATAATGGAGGCTATCAAATTTTATTAAATTATCGAGGTGGAGAAGATAAATTTCCCACAGTTTCTTTCACCGATGTCCTGGAAGGTAAACTGCCTCGTGACTGGGCCAAAAATCGTATTGTTTTGATCGGCTCAAAAGCAGAAAGCCTCAATGATAAATTTTATACGCCTTATAATAATAAAGATCTATTCGGCAATAATCCTATAATAATGGCTGGCGTTTTTATTCATGCTAATATGGCCAATCAACTGCTGGATGCGGCTTTAGAGGGTCGCCCTTTAATTCGGGTGGTTGCTGAACCTTTAGAGACTCTCTGGGTGATCTTTTGGGGATTGGTGGGCGCTTCAATAAGTTGGTTATTTTTTGAGCAAAAGTCTTTAAATTTTAATGTGGCCTTGTTAGGGAATTTATTAATTGTTAGTATTATTCTTCCTAGCGGCATTTTAGTGGGTATTAGTTATTTAGCCTTTGTGCAAGGCTGGTGGATTCCGGTTTTTACTCCCTTTATCGCTTTAACCTTATCAGCATTAGCACTTCCCAGTTATAAAAATTATGAACTAAAGCGCATAGCCTGTTTAGATGGGTTGACTCAAATTGCTAACCGTCGTCATTTTGATCAATATTACGAACAAGTATGGGAGCGCCTTAAAGCGGCTCAACAACCGTTATCCGTTATTTTATGTGACATTGATTATTTTAAATTTTATAACGATCAATATGGACATCAAGCGGGTGATCGCTGTTTACAACAAGTGGCTCAAACCTTGGCTAAAGCAGTTCGTTCTACAGATTTTGTTGCCCGATATGGCGGAGAAGAATTTATTATTGTTTTGCCCTCAACCGATGGAGAAACCGCTTATAAAATTGGGCAAAGAATTTGTTCTCAGGTGCGAAGTTTACAAATCCCTCATAGTAAATCACGAGTCAGTCATATTGTCACCCTCAGTTGTGGGGTAGCCACCTTGATACCTGACACAGTCAGTAGTTCAGGGATTTTAATTGCTACTGCTGATAGTGCGCTTTATGAGGCTAAAGAAAAAGGGCGTAATGGTGTTGTTTTAAAATAAACTAAAGCTTATGGTCTAAGGCCTTTTCCCCTTGACACTGAGTGGAATTGAGTCCCGAAGAGCTTGGGGTTACCTGAGAGCCAATAGCCGTTAAAATAACATTACCTTCACTATCTCTCATCCAACCTTGGGCTTCAATAATCGATTCAGGGGCAGCATTAACCTTTGAAGTCTGTTTAGGGGCATCCTCACGGGATACAGGAGATGGCGAAGAACTGGAAATAACCCCCACATCAGCTATTCCTGTATTCAATTCAGGAATTTCGTAGGGATCAGTGGGAAATCCTCCTCTGCCCTTAATGACAAATTCTCCCCTCGCTAAAGTGCCGCCACTGCCGCAACTTTGGGCGACGACTTTTTCACTATCGACGATTTGAGATGGAAGGGTAACAATACCGGTTTGAGGGTCTACTTCGGGACGGTTAAAAATGACATTGCCCGGTTTTCCTAACTGTGAACTCGCTGTAATATCGCTTAAAGGCGTAGAACGAGCGCGGAATTCTATGCCAAAAAGACCGGTTTCAGTAATGGTGACTTTACCCCCAGTGCCGCTAAAAGCATTAGCACTAATATCACTGTTTTGATTGGGAACTGCAAAAATAAAGGGCGCAGTAATGGTAATATTGCCTCCATTGCCCCCGGCTTGAGCCGTACCGGCTGTGGCGGAAATGAGGCTATTATTTCGCAGGATTAATAAATTCGAAGCGTTGATAAAAATATTGCCGCCGGAGCCTGCCGTACTTTCAGCTAAAATTTTACCGTTATTGAGGGAAATCGAACGGGCATTAATGGTTAAATTGCCGGCCTCTCCTCCTCGGAAACTGCCCGCAGAAATTCGACCCCCATCAGAGACGATTAACTGGCCGGTATTAATGTTGAGATTGCCGGCGGTTCCGCTTCCGGAGAAATTGAATATCTCATAACCCGATGTAGTGGAGATCTGACTGGGTGTGATAACTCCTCTTACGGGGAGTGGTCTTGAGCCAGTCACTTCTACAGATTGAGAAGCATTAATATTAATAATCCCGCCCTTTCCTGTACTGGCTGTAATAGCGACGATTGCTCCTCCATCAGCCACAACCAAGCGTTCTGTGTTAATGGTGATGGAACCGGCATCGGCTGGGCCACCTGTAGAAGTCGTCAATAGACTATTGTCTCTGGCCGTTGCTCCCACAATTTCTACTAACTGGGCATTAATCGTCAACTGCCCTCCTCGCCCTTGACCAGTGGTCGCTAAACCAATGGCGGCTCCTTCTTGAAGGGTTAAGCGAGGTGTATTAATGATTACATTACCCCCATTCCCCTGGGTACTAGTAAGCACTGCCGCGAAAAAACCACTCGGGCGTGAGAGTGTTGGTCTTCCGCTCAGTTCTATCGCTTCAGAAGCATTAACAGTTAAGCTTCCAGCCGATTCTGTTCCTATCGCATTTACATTAATTTGCGAACTTCCCGTTAGGGTAATATTTCTGCCTCTAACTTCACCAGTTCCTCCTGCACCACTAGCATCCACCGTGCTTGTATTCGATAGGGCAATGTCTTGAAAGTTTGTCACGCCTTCATAACCCAATTGCCACCCTTGGTTAATCGGAGTCAGAGCAACAAAACTGTTATTTCCCACACTCCCGAGTTCAACTCGTCCTCCTGTAGCCGTGACATAACCTCCTTCTAGCTTTATATCACCCCCCACTAAAGCAAAAGTATTACCCGCTTTGATTTGAAGCCCGACGGTAGTAGGACTCAGTTGAGGGTTAGGGTTTTTAACTTGACTGACAGAGCGATTGATGATCGGACCTGGATTATCCGCAAATTGTAAACCAAGGGGAACACTGACGGTTAAAACTGGTGAGCTAGAGGGGTTAGTGCTGCTAAATTGAGTACCATCAGCAAATTTAATACTACTGGCGGTACTAGCCACAAAGGAACCCGACACATCGAGTTGAGCATTGGGCCCAAAGATAATTCCATTGGGATTGATGAAGAAAAAATTATTGATCCCATTAGCCCGCAGAGTTCCCTCGATGTTAGATAGGGAGCTACCCGTGACCCGAGTAAAAATATTTTTGATATTTGCCCCCTGCTCAAAAACGGCTGTGATCCCTGCGGGAATCGAAAATTCCCGGAAGCTATGGAAAAGATTATTGCCTGCCGTTCCGCCTCCAGTGATCTTATATTCATTGCCCACCCGTTGAACTTCTGTGGGGACAGTGCTATCGGGGACAATTTGACTTGAGGCTGAGGGAGCCAATAGCCATAAGACTATGAGTTTTGTAGCAATTGCCGTACTCAAAAAATAATTCAGTTTCATTACTTACTGGTCTGAGCTTCTCACTCTGGGCAATAGGATAGGAGGAACCGATACTTAAAATTTTTGCTTGGTGGGAACTGATCTAACTTTAGCTCCTATCCTCATCTTACCAGTGAATTTCAATGGATTTAACAATTTGGAAAGCTGGGACACTTGCCTGCGGCGGGGAGGGGTTTGTGAGGGGTAGTTGAAGTTTTTGTATTTTTTTGTATAATAGGAGTGGCTACTCCGTCATTATTAATTTTAGTTTCTTTGGCAAAAGACACAGAACTGAAGCTAAATGCTAAAATAATACTGGTTGCGATAGCGGTCAATTTAATAGCTGGCATAGTTAACTCCTTGAATTTCATTTCCTTCTGATACTGTTATAGTAAGCCTCTCAGCTATGCCCAGGCTTCCGAAGAAGCCCTAAAGTTTGAAAAGTTTATTTCTTGAGTGAAAGTGAATCCACTTATGTTATTCGAGGCAAAAACCTCCTTAAAGCAATCCGTAAGACCACTAAACTCTATCGCTCAAATCCTTACCGGCTAAAGTATGTTATAATCTATAGAGAAAGTTAAATTTGTTACGATAGATTAAGGATTGCCAAAAAAACAAATACATAGTATTATATTAATAAGTCAACAAGTTTCCAGTTAAAGGGTAAGGGTAAAGGTTAAGGGGCAATCGAGAGGAAGTTGCCGAATGTTCCTTAACTTTTTCCTTTTTTACTTTTTAAGCGGCTTTTCCCCCATCTAGCAAGAGAAGTTACACTAGCACCTAAGCTCTACAGAGCTAGTTAAGAGGCGTTCATTCAGCCGTTAACGGTCTAGATGGTCCGCTCGGGAGATAGCGTTTTATGACTGTAATTGTAAATTTAAGGATTGGTCTATAAATAAGCGAGGTTTTCAGCCCGACTATTGGTAATCTTTTAACAGGGGCAGCAAAAATTTGCTGTTTTCGTCAGTCAGGTTAAAGAAGGTTGAGCGACTATTGAGCAACTATGGACAGTTTAGACCGAACCAGCCAGAACAATTCTCCCAGTACACAGGAGCGAGTATTTATTTATGAGGTTGTCATATCCAGTCAACCAACTAACGCCAATAGAGGTTCTCTTTATCGTCGAAGTAGGTTGTCTTTCAGAGTTACTTACTCTCAAATGAGTCCTATGATCAAGAGAATTGCCCGCTTAGGCGGCAAAATTGTCAATATTACACCTATACCTCTAGAGGTTCAAAACCATCAAGAGGAGTGCGGAACGAGTTCCGCACCCCAATCTAAGCTACCTTGGTGGGTAAAAATTTCCACTGCCGAGCCAAAATGTCTTTATTATTTCGGTCCCTTTGATAGTGCTAATGAGGCTCAAGCGAGTAAACCTGGCTATATAGAAGATCTTTTAGAAGAAGGAGCTAAGGTAATTTTTGTCGAGATAGAACAGTCTTCTCCCAGCATCTTGACTCAGGAAGGCTAAAATCTGCAAGAGGAAACAGGGAACAGGCAAAAGGCAATAGGTAAAAAACACTCGCCCTATTTCTGATGCCGCTTTCCCCTTTTCCTTATTTTTTATGTCCTATGCCCTGTTGTTTCAATACAGGTAACAAAATTTCAAAAGCTTTGCCTCGATGACTAATCTTGTGTTTAATTTCTGGGTTCATTTCCCCAAAAGTGAGTTGAACAGAAGGAACATAAAAAATCGGATCATAGCCAAAGCCTTTTGTGCCTCTAGGTGCTTGGAGAATTTCCCCTTGACAGATCCCTTCAGCGCTAAAAGCAATGGAACCATCCGGCTCAGCGATGGCAATAGCACAGACAAAATAAGCTTGGCGGTTTGTTGTCTCCCCTAACTCTTTAAGAACCCGCTCAATGCGTTCAGTATCAGTATTTCCATAGCGGGCTGAATAAATACCGGGGGCCCCATTGAGAGCCTCTACAACCAAACCCGAATCATCAGCTATAGCCCATTCTCCCGTAGCTAGAGCCACCCCAGAGGCCTTCAAACAAGCATTAGCGATAAAAGTCTCACCGGTTTCTTCTATTTCTAGGGAGTCAGGTTTTAACTGTAATTCCCAATCCAATTCAGTTAGGTATTCTTGGAGTTCCTGCATTTTACCAGGGTTACTGGTAGCAACGATTAACTTTTTCATATTTTGACTTATAAACAGAGAGCGACCGCCCCAAAAGAATGTTTTTTTCAGAGTGCGATCGCTGTTAAATTCAATTTTAGCGATTAATAACGGGTTTCTTCCTCATATTCAGGGATTCTTTCCCGTTGTTTTTCGGGAATATTGACCCGAGGAGGATTATAGGGTTCAGGTTCCACATCATCATCCCAGACATCAGAGGCCACATCATCATATTGATAATCATAAGCTTGTTCTGGCGCATCTTCATAGCTTTGTGAGCGTTCGCGTTGGATTTCGCCCCAATTATCCTCTTCTAACTCTTCTTCTTGATAGCGCATAGCTTCTTGTCGTCGAGGAGGAGCCGCATTGCGAACCGGTTCCCACTCATCCTCATCCCATCGTTCTTCTACCACAGGTTTTTTAGCTTCCACAGGGGTCCGCACGGGGATACCTGTACCCAGTTGATTCTCCGGACGGGCAGTCGGAGGATAATAGACTTCCTCTTCTTCTTTTTCCCAAGGGGGGCGACCAATACCCAAGCGTTCTAGAAGTCCTACACTCATCCGAGTCAGGCGTTCTTCTGCTCCTTCAAAGACAATTAAGCGGTTAGGCCCACTGCTCACCACTTCTTCGATTGAGATTTCATAGGTACTGATCAACTGTTCAGGAATTTGCGGCAGTCCAATCGAAGCGATAATAATCGAAATGATTCTGCCTTCGTCGGCTGAAAATTGAAAATCGCGCACTCGGCCCAAAGGTTCACCGGTTTCTGTAATCACTTCACTGTTAACTACAGGAGTATAAGCGTCTAGATCAATGGGTTGGAATACCTCTTCATCATCAACTAAAATTACATCACCGGTTTGTCGGATACTTGAGAGGTACATATACTGAGGCATTCCCGATAAGGCCAGAATATTATCCCGTAATCCTAGGGCCACGACTTCCCGTCGGTCTATATCCACTAAAATTTCTTTAACGACTCCTAACTTCTTGCCTGTGTTACGAGTAATCACCTGAGTATTTATATATTCGGAACGTAAACGAAAGTTCTCTGTTACCATTTTTTCCTGTGTTTGAAGCTCTAGCTTCCTCTAAAAATTTAACGTAAATGTTTATAGGAGGATGATCCGCGAATCTTAATTTATTGATAATAGCTTATGATTAAAATTTTGTTACATACACTTTGAGTGCATATGCACAGCGTCTTGAAGCTTAACCTCCTAAATACAAGCTCAGAAAGCAGAGTTGGAGTTAGACATTACCTCTCCCCTACTGATCTGAGTTAGCTACACCTTTTTATCCAGTCTAACAAATCGTTTGACATTTTCTGATCAGTCCTTAGTCATTAGCCAGTTGTCGAACCCCTTTCCTTATTGAGTGGCAACTGCTCCCCAAAAATACGAAAATAAAAACAGAATAACTCAAACCTTGATCTTTACAAGAGTAATAAAGTGATGAATAGAGATGGAGAACTAGCCGCTCCTTTATCCCAGGGAGCCGTTAAAGCAGCCTCTACCTTAAGAATGGCTGGAAATATCGGGTTTTGGCTACAGTTAGTCTTCGGTGTGTTAGCGGCTGTTTTGCTGCTATTAGCGGCGGCTGGATTAACGGCGGCAGGGGACACGAAAACCATTCAAGGGGCAGGGTTCAGTCTTTTTTGTGCTACTGGAGGGATTTTAGCCCTAATTATCAGCCTTATCTTTTTCTTCCGTTATCGAAAAATTGCCCAATTAATTCAATATGGAGACCCCGCCATTCGTCCGCACAAAAAATCCACTCTCCAAGCCATTAAACTTGGATTAGTGGCCAATTTGCTGGGAATGCTCTTAGCGATTTTGGGGGCTGAATCTTTTGTCGGTGTTCTTTGGCAAAAATTGTCTAGTCTTCCTCAAGGAACCACCATTTATAATACTTCTCAATTGCCGCAACCGAATGAAATTTTATTAGTTTTGGCGAATACTCACACCATTTTTTGTCATTTTATCGGGATTGTTATTGCTTTATTGCTGTTAGATCGTCTCAATAAATAAAAAGATAAATTATGCAACGAACTCGCCTAAATACCCTAGTCGATGCAACGGCTTTTAGGATACAACGCTTTTTAAGTAATCCTTGGCGGCGTATTTCTGTATTATTAATTGGTTTTCTGGGGGGATTTTTTGCCGCTCAAGCAATTTCCACAACCGGCGGACAAAAAGCCGACTTAGACGTAGTGATGGCCGCGTTAATTTTGCTCTTTACAGAAGGGGCGAGTATTTTTGTTTATCGTTTTTCTGGCCGGCCATCAAAAGCCGGGGAAGTGCGGCAATGGCTTTTTGTCGAGACTTTAAATTTATTTAAAATGGGCATGATTTACGGGTTATTTCTAGAAGCATTTAAGCTTGGATCTTAAATTTTTGTGGCTTGGGATATGTCAATTATAGATAGTTTAAAATCTCTAAGTGCTGGTGAGGGACTCTCAAGAGAAAAGTTAAAAGATTTATATAATCAAGAGTTAACTAACTCTCTAGCCGCCAACCCTTGGGAAATTACGGCAGAAAATGGCTTAGAAAAGATTCAAGAGCGCTCCTTTTGGTTTACACAAGTCTATCCCCAAGTTAAGCAACTCAGTCAACAATTAGGCTTAAAAGATTCAGAAATGATAGGAGTCACCCTGTGGCGGCTGTGGTTACCCTTAGCCTTACAATTAGCTGAAGCCAAACAGAGGAAAGGATCACCCTATATTGTCGGTATTTTAGGGGGTCAAGGAACGGGTAAAACCACTCTGACAACCATTATCCATACTATTTTAGCGGCTATGAATTATAGGAGTTTTGGCTTCTCCATTGATGATATTTATAAAACCTATCAAGAACGACAACTTTTAAAAACTCAGGAAGGTTTAATTTGGCGTGGGCCTCCTGGGACTCATGATCTTGAAGCAGGGTTAAAAGTTTTAGATCAAGTCCTTCAAACTGAGCGAACTGAACCAATTTTAATTCCTCGTTTTAAAAAATCTCTCTACAATGGTGAAGGGGATAGAATTGAACCGCAACCCCTGACTGGAGTAATAGATATTGTTATCTTCGAGGGTTGGTTTGTAGGAGTTCGCCCCCTTGATGATACTGTTTTTGAAAGCTTATCCTGTCCGATTGCTTGTGAAGATAAACCTTTTGCTCGCTCTTGTAATCAGCGTTTGAAGGATTATTTACCTTTGTGGGAGCGATTAGACTATTTAATCATCTTAAATCCTCGGGATTATCGCCTCAGTAAACAATGGCGTAAAGAAGCAGAACATCAAATGAGATCCAGGGGAGAAAATGGGATGAGTGATGATGAAATTGAGCAATTTGTTGACTATTTTTGGCAAGCTTTACATCCTGAATTATTTATTACGCCTTTAACCCAAAACCCCGGAGCGGCTGATTTAGTGGTGGAAATTAACTCAGATCATAGTCCTGGGAAAATTTATAAGCCTCAATATAGCATTTCCTAGACTACTGAGGGACAAAGTTCTGGATTTTAGGGAACAGGGAATAAAATTTAAGGTGTAATAAAAAAATCCTGCTGATCAGGCAGGATCATCTAAGCTCTTTACACCCATACTCAATAAACAAAGAGTAATTAATTAGCTTTCAATAACTTGTAAAAAGTTATTTTTTAATCGTATCAGGAACCGAATTTTGGGGTTTTGTGGTTGTTGGGGTTACCTGGGGTTTAGTTGGATTTTGAACAGGATCAATGGTTTGAGAACTCGGTTTTGGATTTTCACCAGAAGTATTGGTCATTTGTTCCAATCTTGGCTGAGAAACCGAACTTGTTCCCGGCTGAGATTCGCTGTTAGTTTCCGAAGTAGAGGAAGACCCATCAGGCGACGACGGTTTATCATTCATTGGTGTTAGTTGCTCAGGAGTTTGAGACGGTGTATCTTCTGTCATCGTCTCGGAAGTGCTTGGGTTAGATGTATTTCCCGAGTCAGGTTTGGCAGAATTTTGAGCTAAAACTGGCCAACTTAAACAAAGGCTAAGTGCTGCCACACTTAAACCACTTAAAAAACGAATTTTCATAAAATTGTCCTCACTTTTTTTAACTAGGTATTAGGTGAAGGATAAAAGGGAATTGAACGCTAACAAGTTTTATTAACACAGGCAAAAGTAAAATTTTAGATAAATTTTAAACCCAAAAATAAAACTCTATCTAAAGGAATAGAAAGTTACCAATTTAATTAATAAATATTAAAAAAATAGAAAACTAATTTAATAAAATTTCGCTCTAGGTTATCGCCTACTTTTTACGACTTTTGGACTAATCCTTATTGCTTATTGGGTTGTTCGTTTCCCCTGCCCATTTAAACCATAACCAGGGACTTTAATCCCTGGCTAAATAACAGTAATAAAAGTTTTAAAGGGAATTAACGGTCTACAGAACCCATAATAATGTCGATACTTCCCAAGATAGCGACAATATCAGCTACTTTTACCCCTTTCAAAATATGAGGCAAAATTTGCAGATTATTGAAATCAGCCGCGCGAATTTTCCAACGCCAGGGAAAAACATCATCATTACCAATAATAAAGATGCCTAATTCACCTTTCCCGCTTTCTAGACGAACATAGTGTTCACCAGCAGGAATTTTAAAGGTAGGAGCAATCTTTTTAGCGATATATTGGTACTCAAAATCATTCCACTGAGATTTTTTCCCTTCCATCAAGCGCTTGGCTTCCAGGTTTTCATAGGGGCCGCCCGGCAGACCTTTAAGAGCTTGACGAATAATTTTCACCGATTCGCGCATTTCCCGAATACGAACGAGGTAACGAGCAAAACAATCACCCCCCGTTTCCCAGTGAACCTCCCAGTCGAAATCGTCATAACATTCATAGTGGTCCACTTTGCGTAAATCCCACTTCACCCCAGAAGCGCGTAACATCGGGCCTGAAAGACTCCAGTTAATCGCCTCGTCTCGGGTAATAGTGCCAACCCCTTCAACCCGGCGGCGGAAAATCGGGTTATCGGTGATTAACCTTTCGTACTCATCCACTTTCGGGTCAAAATAATCACAGAAGTCTTCACACTTATCGACCCAACCATAGGGCAAATCTACCGCTACCCCACCGATGCGGAAATAATTGTTATTAACCATGCGATAACCGCTAGCGGCTTCCCAGAGGTCATAAATCATTTCCCGTTCTCGGAAAATATAGAAAAAGGGAGTTTGAGCGCCAACGTCCGCCATAAAGGGGCCTAACCATAATAAGTGGTTAGCAATGCGGTTGAGTTCCAACATGATCACGCGGATATATTGCGCCCGTTTTGGTACTTCAATATTCGCTAATTTTTCCGGCGCATTGACGGTAATCGCTTCATTAAACATCCCCGCCGCGTAGTCCCAACGGCTAACATAGGGAACGTACATAATGTTTGTGCGATTTTCGGCAATTTTCTCCATCCCTCGGTGAAGATAACCAATGACGGGTTCACAGTCGACTACATCTTCGCCATCGAGGGTGACTATTAGACGGAGAACGCCGTGCATTGAGGGATGGTGGGGACCCATGTTAAGAACCATGGGTTCGGTACGGGTTTCGATTTTCATGGTCTAGTGACTTGCTACACTTTGGTGATGTCGTTTTAACCTTGATGTCGGACAATCGACACCTCTGTTTAAATCATTATAAAGGGATTGAAAATTAGAAATGACGCTTTTGAGCAAAAATATTGAGTTTAGTTAGGGGAGTCCTTGCTCCCATTCGTAACTTATAGGGAAAAAAGGCGACAGGCATTCCGCAGCGATGTGCGCTTTCTCGGATTTAATAAACTGTTTCCCTTGCTTGAGCTATCATGATTAATTTTCAATGGTTTAGCGGCTCGTCAGGCAAAATCGGCTGTTATTATAAAATAAGACTTTTTGAAAAAAAGTTAGGTAAGTCTGTGTCCTTTAATGATTAATGAATTTGCTTTTTTTAACTTTAGGAAATATCTATTATGTATGACCTACAACTTAAAGGATTTGAAAATAATCTCACTACAGATATTTTAAAAAATATTGAATATTTAAAGGAACATCTTGATGATATTCTCGAAGTCTCTGAAAAAATATTAATTAAAAATTTAATCAATGAGACAGAATTTTGTCTAGAGCAAGTAAAAGATAACTCAAAATCCTATCAACAAAAAACCGTTATTTTTGAAAAACTAACGGAGCATTTAAATCGAGTACTTCAACATTATAAACAGTACATTGATAAATTTAATGATAATTTTATAGCTATTAGTTTATACTATTTAAAGAATTATTCAACAGCTTATTTTAGACTTTTTGGGGCACTTTTTTTTATTAATGAAGGAAAAACAGGTCAGTATAAAGATGATCTTGAGAGAGTTGTTAAAGGTTTTAATATACTCGCTGAAACAATTGACGTTTTTTATGATTGTTTTTCTATTTCAACACTAAAACAAATTTATGAGAGTGCTAAACATACAATATTTGTTTCTGAACGCAATCAAAAAAGATATTGGGAAAGCGAGTTAGAGTTATCAAATTTGTTCACTCAGCTTAGAGCTTATAGTAGTCTTATTATTTTGAAGCTCAAAGACTATATTGAGCAGTCAAATAGCTCTTTTGACTTTTGGGAATCTGTACAAGAGTTTCGAGAAAAAAATAATCTCGATGAAGAGGGAATAGAACCCGAAGAATGGTTACAAAATCTGCGAGATGATGCCCAGGACGTGAGGTAAATTTGTGAGCTTACGTTACCTGCTTGATACAAATATTTTATCAGAAATACCTCGAAAAAGTCCTAATGCGAATGTGATGGCTAAATTGGAAGAACATCAAAGAGAAATTGCCACAGCCGCTATTGTTTTAGATGAGATTATTTATGGTTGTAACTGCTTACCCCCTTCTAAAAAACGTCAAAACATAGAAAAATTTATCAACAATGTCATTCTCCCAAGAATTCCGATACTTCCTTATAATACAGAAGCCGCTATGTGGCATGGCGTAGAAAGAGCGAGATTAAAGAAAATGGGTAAAACTCGTCCTTTTGCCGATGGTCAAATAGCCGCCATTGCTTATGTAAATAACTTAATTATCGTGACGAACAATGTGTCAGACTTTGATGGCTTTAAGAACCTACAGGTAGAGAATTGGCATTTAGATCAATGATGAATTAGATCAAGATTTTGAGGAGATTGAATTTTGGTGTTAATAACTCCTAAAGATGATAAAATATGCCGATAACAATTTTGCGGGAAAACTTCTGGCATTAAAAGTAAAATCACCAGCATGAGTAAACAGCGAGTTTTATCGGGGGTACAACCCACAGGTAACTTACATTTAGGTAACTATTTAGGGGCGATTCGCAATTGGGTCGATCTTCAGCACGAATATGATAATTTCTTTTGTGTGGTGGACTTACACGCCATTACCGTTCCACACGACCCCAAAAAATTAGCTCATGATACTTATAATATAGCTGCCCTATATTTAGCTTGTGGCATTGATCTACAGTATTCTACGATTTTTGTACAATCTCATGTCAGCGCTCATAGTGAACTGACCTGGTTATTAAACTGTATCACTCCCCTAAACTGGCTCGAACGCATGATCCAGTTCAAGGAAAAAGCGAAAAAACAAGGAGAAAATGTCGGTGTGGGTTTGCTGGATTACCCAGTGTTAATGGCTGCCGATATTTTACTCTATGATGCCGATAAAGTTCCTGTGGGAGAAGACCAAAAACAACACCTAGAACTGACCCGAGACATTGCCGCACGAATCAATGATCAATTTGGCAGCCCGACTCAACCGGTCTTAAAAGTGCCTGAACCTTTGATCCGCAAAGAAGGGGCGCGGGTGATGAGTCTAACGGATGGAACTAGCAAAATGTCTAAGTCTGATCCCTCGGATATGAGTCGTATTAATTTACTAGATCCACCTGAACTGATTGAGAAAAAAATTAAGCGTTGTAAGACTGATCCCGTTCGAGGATTGACCTTTGATGATCCTGAACGTCCTGAGTGTAATAATTTGCTCAATTTATATGCCATACTTTCTGGTAAGACTAAAGAAGAAGTGGCTACAGAGTGTGGGGATCTCGGTTGGGGACAATTTAAGCCTTTGCTAACTGAAGCGGTTATCAATAGCCTGAGTCCTATTCAAGAAAAATATACCGAAATTATCAATGATAGAGGCTATTTAGATTCTGTTTTACGGGAAGGCCGTCATAAAGCCAATCTAGTGGCTCATCAAACTTTAACTCGAGTTAAAGAAGCTCTTGGTTTTTTACTTGTCCTTTAGCTAACCCGCTCAAAGTCCCACGTCCTACGCGCAGTGAGGCATGGGATGAATCGCGGAACAATATTGATCATAAGACCAATAAATTATAACCTTGTATTGGTTGATCCCCGCCCAGAGGTAGGAACAGACAGGTTAACATCAAAGTAGTCAGCCTTAGCTCAGCCTAATGACTAATGACTAATAACTAATGACTAATGACTAATGACTAATAACTAATAACTAATAACTAATAACTAATAACTAATAAAATTATGATTAACAATTTTCGTCAGGCTGTTAAAGAAAAAAATTTTTTAATTACGGCTGAGGTTTGCCCTCCAAAAGGAGGTAATCCAGCAAGAATGTTAAAAATGGCAGAATGCTTAAAAGGACGAGTTCATGCTGTCAATATTACTGATGGTAGTCGTGCCGTTTTGCGGATGTCTTCCTTAGCCGCTTCTGTTATCCTCTTAAAAAATGGCATTGAACCCATCTGTCAAATGGCTTGTCGAGACCGTAACGCCATTGGGCTACAAGCAGATTTAATGGGGGCTTATGCTTTAGGAATTCGCAATATTTTGGCTTTAACCGGTGATCCGATGAAAGCCGGGGACCACAAAAAAGGACGGTCTGTTTTTGAATTAGAATCTGTCCGCTTGCTCAAAGTTATTGATAAACTAAATCAGGGTTTTGATTTGAATAATCAACCTCTTCCTGATGAAGCCTTAGATTTATTTCCGGGGGCGGCGGTTGATCCTCAATCCGAAAGTTGGTCAGGTTTAAAGACCCGTTTTGAACGTAAACTAGCCGCCGGGGCGCAATTTTTCCAAAGCCAACTAATTACTGATTTTGATCGCTTAGATAAATTTATGCACCAGATAGCATCCGCCACCGATAAGCCGGTCTTAGCGGGTATTTTTCTGCTGAAATCTGCTAAAAATGCCATTTTCATTAAGCGTAATGTACCCGGGGTTCATATTCCTGATGAAATCATAAAACGTCTTGGCGAAGCAAGCGATCCTCTTTTAGAAGGAGTAAAAATCGCAGCCGAACAAGTCAAAATGGCCCAACAACTCTGTCATGGGGTTCATTTAATGGCCATTAAGCGAGAAGATTTAATTCCTCAAATTCTCGAACAAGCCGGAATTGCCCCTATTGAATAAACCTCAGTCAAAATCTCGGGCCAAAGCCAAGCATTCTCAAAAAGCTCCTTTGCGCCCTTTGCGCTCTATCAAAAAACAAAAACTTTGACAGCTTGTCTTTTGACAGCCTTGTAGGTTTCCAGTAGGATAGACTTCTATGCAAATCTATCTACAATCTCTCATGGATGCCAATACCGAAAAAGATCAGCGTGGAATAATCCAGAAATTTAGCTGCAATTTTCAAAAAAATAAACTGATTAGTATTGGTGTTGTGCCTACAGGTTATATTTCTATCGGAATAGTGCCGATGGGGCTAATTGCGATTGGAATTGTGCCGATGGGATTGGTATCTTTTGGGGTTGTAGCGATGGGGACCATTGCCGGGGGGTTAGTGTCTATGGGAATATTGACCGCAGGTTCCCAAACAATGGGATTAATGAGTTGGGGAGCTAATCCAGTTGGCCCCACACACGAGGAAATACACTCACCCACTCAGAAAAACCTTTCCGATCCCAATCAAGAGCAAGGTCATCATCACCATCACCATCATTAATCAATGGTGGCTGAGTTGGGCGGCTTATGTTGAGAGACGCGCCTCATTCCTTTAGATAGATAAGCCAAAATAAAAACAGTCAACCCCATCATGCCAAAATTAAAAAACCGGGTTGTCAGTATTACAGTGCCGATCACCAGTAACGCGAGTAAGTAAAATTGGATTTTTGTTGACATAGATATAGTTTACAATACATTAAATAGACTTTTCTTGATTTTAGCGGCGCAGTTTTTCAACCTGAGTTCCATAACTCTTTTAAAAAAAATCAATATCATAAAATCCAAGTTTTGTCAATAACCATTAGAAATAAACCTGTCGCTCTCAGAGGTGGACATTCTCCGGTTAACCGGCAGAGTTCAGAAATTCTTCATTTTTAAAAACTAAAATAGCCTGATGTAAGTGATCAGCACAAGGGATATTTTAATATAGATATTATTATAGACATTAACCTATGGCTGAACTCAATCCAATAGTAGAGACTAAGCAAAAAAAACAACTTCGCAAATGTCCAACAGGTATTAGCGGCTTAGATGAAATTACCGGTGGAGGATTGCCTCAAGGTCGCCCCACCTTAGTCTGTGGTTCAGCCGGTTGCGGGAAAACGTTGATGGGGGTAGAATTTTTAGTCCGGGGGGCAACCGAATATGATGAACCCGGAATATTGATGTCTTTTGAAGAAACTGCCCAAGAATTAACGGAAAATGTCATTTCTTTGGGATGGGATTTAGCTGAATTAATCGCTCAAAAAAAATTAATCATCGATCATGTCTCCATTGATCCTCAAGAGATTGCCGAAACCGGAGACTATGACTTAGAAGCCCTCTTTATTCGTTTAGGCTGTGCTATTCAGGAAATAGGGGCGAAAAGAGTGCTTTTAGATACTACTGAAGTGTTATTTGCGGGTTTATCCAATGCAGCCATCGTGCGCTCAGAATTGCGTCGGTTGTTTCACTGGTTAAAAGCGCAAGAAGTCACCACCATTATCACCGGCGAACGAGGCGAAAAAACCTTAACTCGTCAAGGGTTAGAAGAATATGTCTCTGATTGCGTGATCCGTTTAGATCAACGGGTAGACGATGAATTATCCACTCGACGCTTGCAAATAGTTAAATATCGAGGGTCGAGTCATGGTAGTAATGAATATCCTTTTTTAATCGAAGAAAATGGTATTTCAGTTTTACCCATCACCTCTTTAGGATTAGAGCATAAAGTATCTAATGAGCGCGTCTCTTCTGGTATTCCCCGATTGGATAAGATGTTAGGGGGACAGGGATACTATCGCAATAGCAGTATTTTAATTACAGGAACAGCAGGAACCGGTAAAAGTACCCTCGCCGCTCATTTTGCCGCCGCGACCTGCCGGCGAGGCGAACGTTGTCTATATATGGCGCTCGAAGAAGCCCCTCAGCAAATTCTTCGTAATATGCGCTCAGTGGGATTAGATTTAAACCCTTTTATCGCACAAGAATTATTAAAATTCTATGCAGTACGTCCCACCACTTATGGTTTAGAAATGCACTTAGTCAAAATTCATAATTGGATCAAAACCTTTGCACCTAGCACGGTGATTATTGATCCCATGAGTAATTTAAGTTTAACAGGTAATCTGATTCAGACCAAAGCCTTTTTTATGCGGCTAATTGATTATTTCAAATCTGAGAAAATTACGGTTTTATTGACCAATCTTACCCCAGGTGGCAGTCCTCTAGAACATACAGAAATAGGGGTATCTTCTTTAATGGATACCTGGTTAGAAATTCGTACACTAGAAACAAATGGAGAAAGAAATCGAATTTTATATGTTCTCAAATCTCGGGGTATGGATCATTCTAATCAAGTGCGAGAACTGCTATTTAAGAGTGAGGGAGTAGAACTTCTCGATGTTTATTTAGGCTTGGGAACAGTGCTGACCGGTACAGCACGAGTGGCACAAGAAACACAAGAAAACTTAGAAAGGGTAAAACAACAGCAAGAAATAGAACGAAAAAAACGAGAATACAAGCGTAGAGCCGCCGTAGCCAAAGCTCAAATCGAAGCTCTGCAAGCCCAGTTAGAAGCCGAACAAGAAGAATTAGATGTTTTGAGCTTACAGGAACAACACTATCAAACACAATTTGTTAAAGACCAAGCCAAGATGGCACAATTACGAAAAGCAGATACATGAAGTTTATTTAAAAATAGGAGCCAAAAAAGATGATGAGGAGTCAATTAGAATGAATGAAGATCAAATTAATACTATAGAGACTGAAATTTGGGAATTAAGGCTTTATGTGGCTGGACAAACACCTAAATCGGTTATGGCTTTTGCCAATTTAAAAAAAATTTGTGAAGAATATCTTCAGGGTCAATATAGGATAGAAGTCATAGATTTATTGCAACATCCTCAGTTAGCCAGACAAGATCAAATTTTTGCTATTCCTACCCTCGTTAAAAAATTACCTCCTCCTATTAAACAAATTATTGGAGATTTGTCCAACAAAGAAAAAGTTTTAATCGGACTTGATATTGAAAAAGTTAAATGTTAAAAAGTGGAACTAAACGGTGAAAAATAAGTATGGTTAATGAAAAAGATGATTCCTTAGAAAAAAGTAGTACAGCTAAATTTGAAGAGGCTGTGGCTGAAAAAGATGATAGATATTACAGCCTACGACTCTATATTGCTGGAACCACTCCCCAATCTATAAAAGCTTTAAATAATATTCAAAAAATTTGTCAAGAATATTTAGCTGGACGTTATGAACTAGAAGTTATTGATGTTTATCAACAACCTAATTTAGTGGCTCCTCAAAATATTGTTGCCATTCCTACGCTGATTAAAGAACTTCCTTTACCGCTACAACGCTTAATCGGGAATATGTCTAATATAGAAAAAGTTTTGGTCGGTTTAGATATCAAACATAAGGATTACATCCCTTGAATAATAAGACTGTATGAACAATAAAGATCTATCCAAAGAACACCTACTAAACATTATTGAAGACCTAGAGAAGCGCCTAGCCATTGCTGAAGAAACGCTAGAAGCAATTCGGCAAGGTGAAGTCGATGCTCTAGTAATTTTTGACTCTGAGGGAGAAAAAGTCTTTACCCTTCAAGGATCTGATTATGTCTATCGTCTTTTAATCGAACAGATGAAAGAAGGCGCGGCTACCATGACTCCTGATGGATTTATTTTATATTGTAATCAAAGTTTAGCCGACCTAGTAAAACAGCCTTTAGAAAAAGTTATAGGTTCTAATTTTAAACAATTTATTTGTCCAAAAGATTTAGCGATTTGTCACCCTATTTTCAACCATCAGGGAGAAATTAAAACTTTTGATGAAGAGATTAACTTATTAACTGGGGATGGCCGAGAAATTCCCGTTTATTTATCTTCTAATGAACTGATTGTAGAACATAACGTAATTCACTATGTTGTGGTCACTGATCTCAGTCAAAAAAAGCAAAATGAAGCCGCTCTTCGTCAAAGCGAGGAACAGTTTCGTAAGGCTTTTGAATATGCCCCCATTGGCATAGCCTTAGTGGGATTAGATGGTCAGTGGTTGAAGGTGAATTCTTCATTTTGTCAAATCGTCGGCTATCCGGAAGCTGAACTGTTAAGTAAAAAATTTCAAGACCTCACAGTGGCAGAAGATTTAGCGGTGAATATTAAATACATCAATCAACTCATTCGAGGAGAAATGAATGCTTATGAAATCAAAAAACGATATATCCACAAAGACGGACATATCGTCTGGGTACAGTTGCATAGTTCATTAATTCGAGATAGTAACGGCAAGCCACAACATTTTATTACTCAAGTTGAGGATATTACTCAACGGGAACTGATGGAGCAAATGAAAAAAAATTTTATTGCTTTAGTCAGTCATGAATTACGCACACCTTTGACCTCTATTCATGGTTCTTTGGGACTTTTAGCGGCTGGTATCTATGACAAAGCACCAGACAAGATGAAAAAAATGTTGCAGATTGCCGCTACACAAACCAATCGTTTAGTTGCTCTGGTGAATGATATTCTTTCCCTCGAACGAATGGACTCAAGCCGATACAAACTGAGCAAGCAAACTTGTAATGTCAAGACCTTAATCGAGCAATCAATTGATGCGATGCTTGGATTAGCCGAGCAAAATAGTATTATTTTTAAGACTGATGTAGCTAATCTGAAAGTCTGGGCTAATGCAGATGCTATTATTCAAGTGTTGATCAACTTATTAAATAACGCCATTAAATTTTCTCCACCTAACACAACTATTGTCATCAGTGCTGAACTTTTTGAAGCATCTAAAAGCCAAACCATCAAGGTGCCTAAAGCCTGTCTGTCTTCGACTTGTGATTGTTCAGGCTCTTTTTATCCCTACGTTCTTTTCAAAATAGAAGATCAAGGACGAGGAATTCCCCCTGATAAGTTAGAAACGATTTTTGAGCCTTTTTTACAGATTGATAGTAGTGATAGTCGTGAAAAAGGAGGAACGGGTTTAGGATTAGCTATATGTCATTCTATTATTAAACAACATCACGGAGAGATTTGGGTAACTAGCATTTTAGGCCAAGGTAGCATCTTTTATTTTACTCTTCCCCTCAGTTGTCAAATCCAAAAGCCTTAAATATTGTTTCAAACTTTTTGATTTGATTTAAATAAAAATTTTTATTTTGGCTCTGTAGTAGCCGCTTAAAAATCTTTAAAAATTATTTAAGCCCATCCTAACAAAGCCATAATTTGACGATGAAGCAAAATGGCATTAAAGGGTTTACCAATTACACCAACCACTCCCAACTGAGCTAAACAACCGCCATTAGGCAATCCCGTTTCAGCCGTTAATAAGATCACAGGGATAGAGGGATTATTCGGATTTTGTTTAAGTTCTCGTAAAAACGCCAGCCCATCTATCTGAGGCATTCTCAGGTCTAGTATCAGTGCATCGATTTGTTGCCTCACCACTTCCACTAATCCCTGTTGAGGAGAATTAATCGTCATCACTTCCCAACCGGCAAGGTCTTCTAAAGCGCCTTTAACTACTTCGCAGATAGCTAGATCATCGTCAACCATTAAGAGTTTTCTAGCTGTCAAGTCTTCAACTTCTGCAAACATCTGGACTCCAGTATGAACTGGAGATAAAACAATACTGTTCATAATGACTTCAGGCTTAGGTGCTATCTCCAAAATAAAGCAAAAATTTGAAGATATTATGAAGTCGAGTCAATAACAGGGTGTCGGGTGTCGGGTGTCGGGGGAAGGCATCATCTCGGGGCTTGTACCCCTCCCCTAGCAATCGTCTTAAAAAACGGGGCTTGTAACCCACTGGCTGTTGGGGCGGCTTTTTCCCCACACCCATTCCCCTAGACCCGCCCCAACGGGGCTTGGTCACTCCCTACTCCCTAATCTCTATGGGGTACTTTCTTTTGGTTTGGCTCCAAATTGTTCAATGAGTAATTTTTTGAGCATGGGTTTGAGGTCTTCACAGGGGATGCCTTTTTGGATGAGAGTACCTAGTTTAGCATCTTTACCCACTTTACCGCCCATGTAGAGGTCAACGCCTTCGACAGTTTTACCATCTTTGCGGGCTTTTGTCCCCATTAAACCAATATCTCCGGCTTGTACCTGTCCGCAGGAATTAGGGCAACCTGTCCAGTGAATGCGAACCCGTTGCGGAATTTCTAGCTCAGAATCGAGTTCTTGAGCTAATTTTACCCCTCGTTGCTTGGTTTCAATCAGGGCAAAGTTACAGTAATGGCTTCCTGTACAAGAAATCAGTGAGCGCATTAAGGGAGTAGGATTAATGGGAAAACGTTGTAATAAAGGTTCTGCTAAAAAGGTTTCTAGATTTTCAGTCTTGATGTAAGGAATAATAAAATTTTGTTCGACAGTGGCGCGAATTTCTCCATTACCATAGACATCAGCTAGTCTTGCCATCTCAAACATGGTTTCTGCATCGAGACGACCTACAGGAACGTGTAAACCGACATAATGATAACCGGCTTGTTTTTGCGGATAAACACCGATATAGTCTTTTTTATCTTCAGTGATTTCATCGGCGGCGGCGGCTCTTGCCAAGGGTTGACCGAATTCTTTTTCCACTTCGCTGCGGAATTTTTCAGTGCCCCACTGATCAATTAACCACATTAAGCGGGCTTTTTGTCGATTTGCTCGTAATCCTTCGCTTAATCCATTTTCTGTATAAACCGTTAGGATAGCGCGACATAATTCTACCACATCATCATTAGCCGCTACCCAAACATCCATTGGAATTGCTTCTGCACAACGTTGAGCAGATAAATACCCGCCGACTAACACATTAAAACCTAATTCTCCATTTTTGTAGGCGGGTACAAAGGCAACATCATTAATTTCTGCATGAATCGAGTTATCTCGTCCACCTTCTAGGGCAATATTAAACTTACGCGGTAGATTAGTAAAAGCATAATTGCCTTCACCGCTATTAGTAATCATATCCTCGATTTTTTTGCCTAATTCTCGGGTATCGATTAACTCATCCGCATCTATTCCGGCTACGGGTGAACCCGTAATATTACGGACATTATCCATACCGGATTGTACCGCCGTAATACCCACCGTTTCTAGTTTACGAAAAATCTCGGGGATATCTTCAAGACGGACTCCTCTAAGTTGAATATTTTGACGAGTGGTAATGTCAGCACTGCCATCTTCGCCGTAGCGCTGCACAATTTCAGCTAACACCCGCATTTTTGCACTGTTGAGTTCGCCGTTAGGAGTCCGTAACCTAAGCATAAACTTACCTGGGGTTACGGGACGATAAAAAATTCCTAACCATTTCAGGCGCATTTCTAGATCGGTTTTGTCAACCGCTTCCCAGCCAATTTTGGCAAAGTTTTCTATCTCGTCTTTAACGGCTAATCCATCTTTTTGTGCTTTAGCTTTCTCAATCTTATTTAATTTTATTGTTGGGTCAAGGGCGACGGTCATGGCGTTTATCCTCAAGGTTGCTCCGATTTAACTGCCTGAAACCAGAATGTAAAAATTTCGTATTACTTCGTAACTTACGGAGAAAACACGGCTTACTTTGTGTACTTTGTTACCAAATTTGGGTCGGCTTGATAAATAAGCATTTATATAATGCGTATTTTGCATAAATTGAGTAAAATCCAAAAACTGCATAATTTTCATGGAAAAATCACATTAAAAAACGCTTTCTGTAGTTAAAATTACTAAACAGTTTCAAAAAATTTTTAAGCTAAAAGAAAGGAATTTTTTCGTGCCTGATGATGAATCAATGTAAATGTTTAGGAAAAGTTTATTTAGTGGGTGCAGGGCCAGGAGACCCAGGGCTATTAACCTTAAAAGGAAAAACCTTAATAGAAATGGCGGATGTCGTGATTTATGATGCTTTAGTCAGTCCCGAAATCCTGGCAATGATTAATCCTAATGCCGAAAAAATTGATGCCGGAAAACGTCGAGGTCGTCATTCTTTAGTCCAAACAGAAACAACAAATTTATTGAGAGAAAAAGCCCAAACAAATGCCATTGTCGTCAGACTCAAAGGCGGTGATCCCTTTATCTTTGGACGGGGTGGGGAAGAAATGCAAGACCTGATCGAGGCAGGTGTGCCTGTAGAAATTGTCCCCGGCATCACCTCCGGAATTGCCGCCCCGGCTTATGTAGGAATTCCCTTAACTCATCGAGATTACAGTTCTTCAGTAACTTTTGTGACCGGCCATGAAGCCGTAGGAAAATATCGCCCCAAAATTGACTGGAAAGCGATCGCAAAAGGATCAGAAACGATTATCATTTATATGGGAGTCCATAATTTAGCCCAAATTATCCCCCAACTAATCGGTGCCGGACTATCCCAAGAAACTCCTATTGCTCTAATTCGTTGGGGAACCCGTCCCGAGCAACAGCTACTGATCGGAAAATTAAGCACCATAAATGAACAGGTAGAAAGGCTCGGATTTGAAGCCCCGGCCATCGCTGTTATCGGCTCAGTCGTTAACTTACATCAAATTTTAACGGGTTGTATGCCTCAAAGAATTGATCCTAGCTTAATCTCTTATAATTAATTCAAGTCAAGTATGCTCACCCAAACCCTCCAAGAAATAATTACAGCAACAGAACAGGAAAATTGGTGCCTTGCTAACCAGTATTTACAACAATTATTGCCAGAAAATAGCATAGAAACAGAGCAAGCCCTTTCAATGGCCATCGAGATTCTCACCGGTGGCGCGTTTCAAAACCGTTGGGAAGTGGCAAAACTGTTTCCTAGATTGGGAGATAAAGCCATAGCGCCCTTGATGCAAATTTTGAATGATGAAGATGCCGATTTAGAACAAAGATGGTTTGCCGGACGAATTTTAGGCGAGTTTAATCATCCAGAGGTGATCGCCACCTTAGTCAATTTGCTGCAAACCACAGAAGATGAAGATTTAGCGGCGATCGCAGCCAGTGCCTTAGCCAATTTAGGAACGGCCTCGATCAATGTGCTTTCAGACTTGCTCACTCAACGCGAGTCTCGTCGTTTGGCTACCTTGGCCTTAGCCCAAATTCGCCATCCGGCAGTGATAACCCCCTTATTAACAGTAGTCAAAGATGAAGAAGTCGCTGTACGCGCTACAGCCATTGAAGCCCTCAGCAGTTATCAAGACCCCCGGATTGCTCCTGTTTTAATCGAAGCCTTAAATGATTATGCCGCTATTGTTAGAAAAGAAGCCGTCACCGGGTTAGGCATTAGAACAGACCAAGCTCTAGAATTAAACTTATTGACCCATCTTCAACCCCGGCTCTATGATCTTAATCTGGAAGTGTCTCAACAGGCGGCTCTTGCCTTGGGCAGACTAGCAACAGCCGAAGCGGCTAGTGCTTTATTTGAAGTGCTGAAAGCCCCTGCTACCCCCATTTTTCTACAAACGACGATTATTCAAGCCCTAGGCTGGATGGAAACCCCAGCGAGTTTGCAATATTTACAACAGGCTTTGACTTATGTGGTGCCGGAAAGTATTTTAGAGATTATCCGCATTTTAGGCAGAGTAGAAAACGGCGAACTCAAAGCCCAAGCCGCCGACATTCTCTTAAAATTTTTCCACTCGAGACACCCCATGATTCATCAACCTCCCATCAAACGGGCCTTAGCTTATGCCTGGGGACAACTCGGCGCAAAAACCGCCCTGTTAGCTTTAGATAAACTCAAAGAAGATGCTGATCAAAGTGTGAGAATACACGCGATCTCTGCCCTAAGATATTGTTTGACCTAGCACCTTTAAATGTTACTTTTTAAGGGTTAGTCATTGTGTAGGGTAAGATGAGCAGTCAATTTCGAGAGTTACTCAAAAAAGTTGGCAGTGGACAGCACACCAAAGAAGATTTAACCCGTACAGAAGCCGCTATGGCAACAAAAATGATGTTGCTTGGAGAAGCGACGGCGGCTCAAATTGGTGCATTTATGATTGCTCATCGCATTAAGCGCATTGCCCCTCAAGAGTTGGCGGGAATGCTGGATGCTTATGACGAACTCGGGCCAAAACTTTACCCTGAGAATGAACAAGAAAAAACCGTGATGGTTTTTGGTATCCCCTATGATGGACGTAGCCGCACAGCGCCCATTTCTCCTCTAACAGCACTCATCCTGACTTGTGCCGGTGTCGGTGTCATTATGCACGGGGGAGACACAATGCCAACTAAATATGGTGTTCCCTTAATCCAATTGTGGCAAGGGTTGGGGTTAGATTTTGCTCAATTATCTTTAGAACAAGTGCAAGAACTGCTCAAAAATAGCGGTTTAGGTTTTGTTTATTTACCCAAACATTTTCCTAATGCAGATGGGTTAACCCCCTATCGAGATCAAATCGGTAAACGTCCTCCTCTGGCTACTCTAGAATTAATTTGGTCGCCCTACCAGGGGAAGATGCACTTAGTCACGGGTTATGTTCATCCCCCTACAGAAGTTTTATTTCGAGAAACCTTAAAGTTACGGGAATTAACCATTCCTTTTACTTTCGTCAAAGGGTTAGAAGGAAGTTGTGATCTTCGTTTGTCTCAAACCACCATTGTCGCCGCTTCTTCTGTTAATGCTCCCAATGGGTTTGAATATCTGAAACTTCATCCTCATGAATATGGTATTGATGATAAGGAAATGCCTCTAGGTTCGATTTCTGAATTATTGTCTCAGATGGAGGCACTTATCGAAGGTAAACCTTCTAGACTAGAGCAGGCGGCGGTTTGGAATGGAGGTTTTTATTTGTGGCGTTATGGGGTTTGTGCTGATTTATCTATCGGTTTGGAAACCGCCCGGGAACTCTTAAGCAGTGGGAAAGTCGCTAAAAAACGAGAGGAAATTCGAGCCGCGATCCCTTAATCCGGTACTTGATGTTCAATCATCGACTAAAATAATATCTATAGCTATCCTAAAAAATCTCTAAAAACTTGGTCTAGCGCGGATCAACCCAGCGCCAAGAACTGCTTTGTTCCCTTTTGATAACTATTTTTATTTACCCCTGAAGTAGGAAGGCTATATATTACTGTTTGATTTCCTAACCACTACAGTAAACTATGACTAAATTTAAGCGATTATGGCATCTGCCAAGATTCTGGTGGTTGAAGATGATACTCCCACTCTCAAATTAATTGTTCGGTTTCTCCAGCATAAGAGTTATCAATTACAAATGGCCAGTAACGGTCTATCGGCTCTAGCCGTTTTTGATAACTTCCAGCCTGACTTAGTGATTCTCGATATTAATTTACCTGATGTTCTTGGTTATGAAATCTGTGAACAAATGCAGCTTAAGAGAGATGTTTGTATTTTGATACTTACTTGCCGAACACAACAAGAGGATATAGCTGAAGCCTTTCGCAAAGGGGCTGACGACTATATTACTAAGCCATTTCATTTAGAAGAATTACAATGGCGAATTCAAGCTCTTTTGAAACGTCGGCGAAATAATTCTGAGCAAGTCTTAGAACAGATCATATTTCCCAATTTAATTATTGATCCAAATCGACGTGAAATTATCGTCAATGATCAATTGTTAAATGTTACCTCTCTGGAATTTGAGCTAATTTATTTTCTAGCCTCTAATTCTGAGCGGGTGTGGTCTCGGGCTGAACTCATTGAAAAAGTCTGGAAATATTCTTTTACTGGCGATCATCGAGTGGTTGATGTTCATATTGGCCAAATTAGGAAAAAGCTTCAAGCTTTTCTTTCTCCTCCTTTGTTTATTCAAACCGTGAGAGGGATCGGCTATAAGTTTGAATATTTCAAGTCTTAAAACACCGATTTAGCGCTTTAGTTTGACTTTCTCAACCCTGAAAAATCTATTGTTAAATATTATTAAACTAAGAGTGCCAATCAACCTTAAACTGTTACCTGTTCACTGTTTAAGTGGCGGCTTGGCTTGGATAAGGGTTAACAACAGGACCTGTGTAGCGCACCCGCAGCACCCTGTTCCCTCATCTAACCGTTTAAGTTTGTTGAGAAGTATTAACCGGATTGGTTTCCGCGTCTTTGATGGACTTCGTTTGTGAAGATTCTTCTAATTGAGCCTTCATTTTCACTGACTCCTCGATTTCTTGGTCTTGTGTGGCTCGCTGAAATTCATTCTCAAATTCTTTAGAAGCGTCTTGAAATCCTCGAATCGCTTTGCCTAAACTCCGGCCGATTTCCGGTAATTTTTTGGGACCGAAAATTAATAAAGCAACTACCAAAATCAAGATCATTTCTGGTAGCCCAATGCCAAAAATATTCATATAAATTCTCCCATTTATTGATTAAATATCCTTGATAAATCAGGAGTTACCCAGGAGTCAGTATTTAGGAAAAATAGCTGTTCCCAGGTAACTCAAATAATTTTATTGACCTAAGCTTCTCCAATCAACTTTAAACCCTTCAAGTAAGAGGGAAGAGTTATAAATTTGTAAGATGATCAACAAAAAGACGAAGAACAATAACATAAAAACTCCCATTAGTGTAGTTGTTCCCCAACCAGGAGCAACTTTACCATATTCAGAGTTAAGGGGTCTGAGGATATCTCCCAACCAAGTCCGTTGTGCCATAAGTCACCAATAATGTCTCTAAAATGATTTTTTGTAATGTTCTGTAATATTATAAAAGAACAAGTATCATTATTAATCTCGTCTATGGAATCTGCAACAGTTCTTAGCATCAGTATAGGGGTTATTGTGGTAGGGATTACGGCGATCGCTATCTACACCGCTTTTGGGCCACCGTCTGCCCAATTAGAAGACCCTTTTGAGGACCATGAAGACTAAGTACGAGTCGTTAGTCATTAGTCGTTAGTCATTAGTGAGGAGTCAGGAGACGGCGAGACAGTGGAATTATTTCTGATTCTCTATACTCTAGTCCCCCTTACCCTTTCTCCTATTTCCTTACTTTATAAGTAACAATTTTCCAAGGGTTAATGGGAGTATCCGTCTTGAGGGGTTGTTCAAGAAGGTCCACAGCACCCACAAGGCTTAACCCTAAATCACTCGTGAATGATAACTCACTCATCTGTCCGTAGCTTTCAAAAAAGCGTAAAACTAAGCTATTAGTCTCTTCTTCTGCCCGTTTAAAAGCCATTAATACTAAATTATCCGCTCCTAACTTTAATAAGCTACCACTAGCCGCCAGTAAATATGATGAAGCGTTACAATTTGTAACCCCTAGCCGCTCATCACAAACAACTTGTAAAGGCAGGTTAAATTCATAACCCCGATGAACCGTTTTAGCCGCTTCCCATGTTCCTGCATGAGGATAAAGGGCATAACTAAAATGATGAGTTTCGCGATCTGCCTGGGGATCTGGCCAGTTTGGACTGCGAAGTAAGCTTAAGCTTAACCCGTCCGGACTTGCATCATAACCGTATTTACAGTTATTGAGAAGACTTACCCCATATTGAAGAGACTGATCAGTTATATCGGCCCAGTGTAACGCAGGAACTTCCCATTTCGCTTGTTCTGATGGAGTTTGAGGACGAGTAGGACGTTTGATCGTGCCGCAGGGAATTTCATAAGTGCTATAGTCATTGTCTAAGTTTAAGCGGAAATTTGCCTTAACTAACACATGAGTTTCTTGCCAAACGACGCTTGTCTCTATTTTTAAGATAGGTGAGTCAGTCTGAAGGATATAGTCTTGAGAAAATTGAGAGTTTCCTATCACTCGGATCACTCTCACTCGCCATTGTAAAGGCCCTTTTTCAAGGTATTGAATTGATTTTAACTGTGATGGGGGTAAAGGATATTGCTTATAGTTAGGATCGATATTCCAAGCATCCCAATATTGTCCTTGATCTTGATAAGCTTGTAATTGATTTCCGGGTTCTTTGAGGATTTCTCGCTGTTGGATTTTATCAAAAATACTATTTATATCTCCCGTATGATCGTTAATAATAACCCTTAATTTCTCATTTTCTAAAATAAACTCTTCAGCCAGTTCTAAATTTTGCGCTTTGAGATTTAAAGGTTCAGCAGGACATAACCAATAAAGACGATAACCAATAGAAGGGATAGCGGCTAAAAATAGCAACTTATTGTCTACTGAATACTGACAAGGTAGTGGGTTTCCCGCTAAATCATAAATGCCCCAAGCATCAGAAACCACATCCACCGCAACGAGTTCAGAACGTTCCCAGTTCAAAGAGTTAAAAATTAAGATCGGTTTGGCATTGGGGTGAGGCGGACGAGGGAAAATAATTTGAGAAGCGATGGTTCTTAAAGAGTGGTCTAAGATTTGCTTGCCCGTTTGTTGTACTTCTTGCCAAGTTTGGTTAGCATCTTCAAACACTTCAGGGATAGAAGTACCAGGTAAGATATCATGAAATTGATTAAAAAGTCCCTTTTTCCAAGCCGCTTCTAACTCTGTTTTGGGATAGGAATAGTTAGGAATAATGACCGATGCTAAAGTCGCCCATAATTCAGCTTCATATAGTAACTTTTCTGACTGACGATTCGAATTTTTTTGGTCAGCATGAGTGGTATAACATCCCCGATGAAATTCTAAATATAACTCATCTTTCCAAACCGGCAAACGTTCTAAATCTTTATTATTTTTTGATGACTGATGACTAATAGCTGATAAATATTCACTAGCTTGAGTAAACTTAATTTCAGGGAAAAAAGGAGACTGTTGCCAACGATAAGCCACCTCTAACATATCACGGGTAGGGCCACCCCCATGATCTCCCACACCCGGCAACCAAAAAGCCGTTTTTAACCCGGTTTGTCGTTCCCAATCAATCGCATAATTAGACATAGTAATGGGGTTAGTATCCATCACGCCAGCAACGTTAGGAGGAGACATCAGAGTTAACAATTTTGTCCCGTCAGGTGACTCCCACCAAAACCAACTATAAGGAAATTTAGTGGTATCATTCCAGTGCAATTTACCAGTAACAAAATAGTCGATTCCGGCTTGTTTAAAAATTTGGGGAAGTTGCCCAGAAAAACCAAAACTATCCGGCAACCAGGCTATTTTAGTAATTGCGCCGAATTTTTCTTTGATGTAGCGTTGACCATAGAGAAGTTGACGGACTAAAGATTCTCCTGAAACGAGATTAACCTCGGGTTCTACCCACATACCCCCTAAAACTTCCCAGGATTGAGCCTTGTGTGCCTCCCTAATCGCTTTAAACAGGTCGGGACGATTTTTTTCTATCCATTCATATAAAGCCGGGCTAGTATGGCAAAATGTGAGGTGAGGATAGTCTTTTTGTAAATTGAGAACCGATTCAAAAGTGCGTTGGGCCACGTGCCAAGTTTCATTAACTGGCCATAACCAAGCCATGTCAAGATGAGCATGGCCGAGTAAATTTAGACTGCGTTCTTTGAGAGGTGCGGCTAAGGGTTGAAGGGTTTGTCTTAAGGATAAAAGAGATTGATTGAACTGCGCGGCATCATTAACCACATCCCAATTAATATGATTAAGTGCGGCTTGAAAACTGTCTAATTTTTCCGGGTAAAAAGCTTGTAAATAGTTGTGTAATACGGTTAATTCATCCGCCACAAAACCGGGGTCAATGCCGTTAAAATGGGGGCTTTCATAAAGCAATTTTGAGCGCATTAAACCGCCGACATCATGACCGGGACTTATCAGACGTAAAGTAACGGTAATTTCTTCTTTTGGGGTTACTGAAGGGGCCAGGAGTAAACGAGTAGAAGAGTCAAATAAATCCCCTTGTTGTACCAGTTGACCATTAATAAAAAGTTGAGCATCTTCGGCCCACCAAGTCAAGAGTAAACGAAGGGCAAGACCTTTGAGGGGATATCCTTGTAAGGTATCGGGGATGATGAATTTTTGGGTTAAAGTACAGACTAGACGACCTTTAGGCCAGGTAATATATCCTTTATCATTCAGTTGGGCAAGTTCGAAAAGATCAGGGTTAAGGGTATCAGGGGGTACGTCTTGTAAAAGATAATGCCACTGAGATTGAACATCAATTTCAATCAATTGGCGTAACTTTTCTAGGGTTTGAAGGATCATATTCAAAAAATTGCTCGGTCTTCGGTACTAAAATAGTCTATTACGTAGGGTGTGTTAGGCGGCTATCATCATAGATTATGACAGAGACCTAAAATCCGCCGTAACACACCAGATTAAGTTACCTAGGGCGCAAGCAAGATTTACCTACCGCCATTCCCCCTGAAGAGTAAACGCCGCCCAATAATAAGGAGACTTCCATTCAGTTTCTTGATACATCTGTAACTGTGCCGCTTTTAATGCCTCCGTTGGGGGTAACTTTTTCTCCAACATTAAGCGATAAAATCGAGTCATCATCTCTTTAGTTGCCCGATCGTTAACCTTCCAAAGACTGACTAAAACACGCGGCGAACCGGCATACATAAACCCTCTTGTTAATCCTACCAAACCTTCTCCTTTAACTGCCTTGCCTTTGCCGGTTTCACAAGCGCTTAAAACCACCAGATCGGCAGAGAGTTTCAGGTTAAAAATTTCATGAAGCCGCAAAAAACCATTAATTGTATTTCCTTTATTATCCACCAGGGACATTACCACCCCTGATAATTCTGGTGAATTAGTATTGAGAATACCATGAGTTGCAAAATGAATGATACGGTATTGATTGAGTTGAGGACTGGTAGCATTGGTTAAATTAGCCTCAAAATCAGAGGTGTAGCTTCTTTCATTCTCGGACATCAATTTAACTATAGCTTCTGCTTCCTGACGAGTTCCCTCTAATCTAATTAATTTTATCTCTGATTCTTCTGCTGAACGAGTCAAGGCACTTATGGATAAATCTTCGGTTTTAGTTTGGGCATTTACGGGGTTTTTTAGTCTTTCATCATTGCTACTGAAGACCGGATCGGCAAAAATAGCTAAAGTTTTTGGGGCTGTTTTTCTTTCCTTGGTTTCATTTCTAATCGTTGCTAGAGTTGAACTAGAGGGCAAATTAACGACTTCATATTGAGTCATCAGGGGTTCTTGGTTACCAGGAAGGGAAAGGGCGGCAAAGGGGATATATTGTAAGATGCCATCTGCAACGACTAAGATCCGCTTTTTGTTCAGTTGAGGGGCGGCAGGTGCTAAGATTTTTTGACTTAGTTCGGAAGCGGCTTTAGTAATCCCATCGAGATTATCTTTATCATATAAGATGCCATTTTGCAACTCTTGGGCTAATTTTTCTATTTCTTTTTGGGAGGGGAGAGGATAGCTAGTCATTCCTTCTGTGGTGACTACCCAGAGATAACTCCGTTCCTGTCCTAAAGAATACTCTAATAAAACCGTATCTTTGTCTAAAACCTGCTGTTGAACTTCTTGGAGGGTTAGAGGTTGAGGATATTTTAATTCGGCATAGCGGGGACTTTTAGCGCGAATTTGAGCTTGTATATCTTGATATTGAGATAAAAGGTTGTCCCGTTCTTTTTCAATAGCGGTTTTTTGTTCCTCTGTTGGGTTGCCGCTTAATACTTCTATACGTCGTTTTTCAATAGCATCTAGTTGTTGTTCTAGCTCCCTTTCTTGTGCTAATAGTTCAGGTTTCACTCCCTGACGAATATCTGCCTTGGCTTCGCTGAGGAGTTCTAGGAGAGTACGGGCGCGAGTCTTTTCACTGGCATTAAAGGCTTGGCTATTGTATCCTTTATTGGGGTCTTCTTGGTGCAACTGCATCAGCAGGTCGATGTAGAAAGCATAATAATTTTGTACTGTAGAAAAGTAAGACTCTCGCAGTTCAGGACTAGCCACGTTGCTGCGGAGGTCTTCAATAATTTTAATCGAGTCTTCCATGAAGGGAAGCGCGGCTTTAAGATTGCCTCGATTTTTTTCAGTGTAAGCTATCCAGTAAAGGGTAAGAGCTTCCCCTGAGCGATCGCCGGTTGCCCGATATATGGGCAGCACTTGGTTGTAATAGTCCAAGGCTTTTTGCGGCTCTCCCAAATTGTGGTACACAGCGCCAATATTGTTGAGGGTATCCGCTTCCCCATAGCGATCGCCGGTTGCCCGATATATGGGCAGGGCTTGGTTGTAATAGTCCAAGGCTTTTTGCGGCTCTCCCAATTTGTGGTACACAGCGCCAATATTGTTGAGGGTAACGGCTTCCCCTGAGCGATCGCCGGTTGCCCGATATATGGGCAGCGCTTGGTTGTAATAGTCCAAGGCTTTTTGCGGCTCTCCCAATTTGTGGTACACACCGCCAATACCCGTCAGGGTAACCGCTTCCCCTGAGCGAGCGCCGGTTGCCCGAAATATGGGCAGCGCTTGGTTGTAATAGTCCAAGGCTTTTTGCCGCTCTCCCAATTTGTCGTACACACCGCCAATACCCGTGAGGGTAGCAGCTTCCCCATAGCGATCGCCGGTTGCCCGCAATATGGGCAGAGCTTGGTTGTAATAGTCCAAGGCTTTTTGCGGCTCTCCTAAATTGTCGTACACAGCGCCAATACCCGTGAGGGTACGTGCTTCACCATAACGATCGCCGGTTGCCCGATATATGGGCAGGGCTTGGTTGTAATAGTCTAAGGCTTTTTGCGGCTCTCCCAATTTGTGGTACACAGCGCCAATATTGTTGAGGGTAACGGCTTCCCCTGAGCGATCGCCGGTTGCCCGAAATATGGGCAGAGCTTGGTTGTAATAGTCCAAGGCTTTTTGCCGCTCTCCCAAATTGTCGCACACACCGCCAATACCCGTGAGGGTACGTGCTTCCCCTGAGCAATCGCCGGTTGCCCGAAATATGGGCAGAGCTTGGTTGTAATAGTCCAAGGCTTTTTGCCGCTCTCCCAAATTGTCGTACACAGCCCCAATACCCGTGAGGGTAGTAGCTTCCCCTGAGTGATCGCCGGTTGCCCGTGATAGGGGCAGAGCTTGGTTGTAATAGTCCAAGGCTTTTTGCGGCTCTCCTAATTTGGAGTACACTAAGCCAATACCCGTGAGGGTAGTAACTTCCCCTGAGCGATCGCCGGTTGCCCGTGATAGGGGCAGAGCTTGGTTGTAATAGTCCAAGGCTTTTTGCCGCTCTCCCAAATTGTCGTACACAGCCCCAATACCCGTGAGGGTAGTAGCTTCCCCTGAGCGATCGCCGGTTGCCCGAAATATGGGCAGAGCTTGGTTGTAATAGTCCAAGGCTTTTTGCCGCTCTCCTAAATCATCGTAAACGTAGCCAAGCCAGTAAAGTGTCTCAGCCTCTTGAGATTTATCTCCCAAGGTTTTATAAAAAGGTAGTGCTTCTTCCCATTTTTGTATCGCTTGTTGCCTAGACTCTGCTGTGAGTTGCTTATACAGTTCCATCCCTTCATTAAAGAGTCTTTCTGCTTGGGCGGCTTCATCTTTTTGAGCAATTTCTCTGGTTTGTTGCCATGAAATATTGACTTTTTTTTCGGTTAAACTGAGTGCTGTTGCTTGGGGAAAGGTTAATAAAATTAGACTGAAGAATAAAATATTACTGGATTTTAGCATAAGTTTTCCTGGTTTTTATAAATATGTAAATTTTTAATCAAGTTTCATAACCCGCCCTGAAATTAATTTCAGGGCTAATAGCTTAAGTCCACTAAAGGGACTAGCATTTCATTTATAGATTTTATATTAGTCATCTAAAGATGACTTTTCCTGTGACGCTTGAACTTAAGTTAAAGGCGGGTCAAGGTTCTGACTTAAAGCCAAAGATTTCCTAAATGTATACTACAAATTCGATCCCCCCAACCCCCCGGGAGGGGAGCAAAGGATTCATCCATAACAATACCTCCCTTAAAAATTATTAGACATTAATTCATCCAACTCTTGCACTTGAGAACAATCTCCCAATGCCGCATAATTTGCCTTGGCTTTTTCAAACCATTCCCTTGCCGCATTCTTACTTCCTAACCCATACTCTACCATTCCTAACTCTTTTTCTATGTCCGCTTGTCCTTCGGTATCCTCAGACTTTTTTGCCAATTCCCAAGCTTTTAAATAAGGCTGTTTAGCCAATTGATTTAATCCTACCTCAAAATAAAGATCTCCTAGTAGCCCATAAACCGCCATTGTCTGACTTTTCTGCTTAACCAACCCTTCCAAAAGTGAGATCGCCTCTGCCCTCAACTCATTTTGGCGATATAAAATAGCTAAGGCTAACTTTTCGGCTTCTGGGGTTAAGTTTTGTTGTATTATTTGCGCCGCTTGTTGTTGGACTAACTTGGCTTTTTCCTCATCCAAAATATTAAACCGCATAGTAACCCCTTGTTCCTCCTCAGAAGAAGTGCCTTTATCTGTAGTAACTACCACAAGATAGCGCATTCCTTTTTGTAGAGGTTGTTGGCCAGAATAGACGATCTCAGTATTGCTGTTTTGAGTTTTCCAATCTAAATCACCTCCTTGTATCTGTACTATATAATTAGTTGCTCCTGCTACCCCATTCCAACGCAATAAAGGACGGTCATTCAGTAGCGCCGTATTTCGGGGACTGATGATATAGGGAATAGTTTCATTAGGAGAACGAGTACCACTTTTAGAGGGTTTAGGAGAGTTTTTAGGACTTGTTGAACACCCCTCAGAAACCGAAGATACTTTACCGTCAGGAACTATCCACCGATTGGAATCACTACACATGATGAGGGCAGATGCACCCTTGCCTAAATTTAATTTGTCAGAAGAACTAAGGCGATCTTTTTCTTTAGCCGCTTGAAACTTTGCCGAGTTAATGCGTTTAATCTGAACATTCCCTTTAACTTTTAAGATGACATGAAATTCTGCTGCATAAACTACACTAGAAAAAACTAACTCCGGCAAAACAAGACCGAGAAAAGCTAAATAAAAAATTAGTGACTTTCGCATGATTTGTGAGCCTCTTTTAATTTATTACAAGCAAGATAAAGCCAATCATCCTCCTCTAAGCTACGCTCTTTGGCAGGAGTATAAGAGACTAGCTCATAGCATTGTTGCCATTGTTTTAATATTTTCTGTTCCTGCTTTTGTTGTAAAGCTATTTGCTTTGCCCTTGGTCGTTGTGTTAGTATCTGCCCTAGTAAACAAGAGGCAGAACCTCGATTCCGGATTTGAGCAATTTCGTCTTTAGTTGCCGTTTCCACCAAATCAATAGCAGTAGAAAGTGCTTCCTCAGCCTTATCATATCTTTTTTGCTCAAATCTTACCCATCCAAGATTTTTATAAAGACTGTATTGAACGTTAAGAGGTTTTGACCCTTGTATTCCTATTCCTTGTTGTAGCCAAAAGACTGCCTGTGGATATTTTTTCTCTACAATTGACAAACGACCTAAGTTATTATAAGCCTCTGGAATATCGCCTTTAGCGGCAATTAAATAATACTTGCGAGCTTCTTGAAAGTTCTGCAAATCTTCATAGAGATTACCCAAATTATAATGAGCAGATAGATTATCAGGATCGACGGCAATCGCTTTTAAATATTTTTCTTCTGCTGTTGCCAATTGCCCGTTTTTATAAATTTCGTAGCCTCGTTTATTAGATAATTCAGCAAAGAAAGGTAAACCCTGCCACCAAATTAAAAACAATACAAGCGAAACCAAAAATGTCAATCCTAATTTTATCTTTTCATGGCAATGGGGTTTAATCCCCCATTTAACTAACCATTTTTCCAGTTCTTTTTGTCCAGTTTCCGTGAATTCACTTCGGGCATTAACTAGGGTTAATAAGCTTGGTATAACTACCCCCAAAGCCCCTCCTAATCCTGCTCCAGCACTCAAAAACCGAGGAATGATTGCTATTAATAGTGATAAATTGCCTGTCCATAAAATGGCTCTTAGAATCTTCCATAACCCATCCAAATTATCACCCGAATGACCATCTCCTGTGGTTTCTAAATGCCACCACCAATCTTCAGGTTGAGTAGGCAAACTACCCCGATATCCTTCTAAGTTTAGAACTCGATTGATTTTATAAGCCTGTTTTTTCAAACATGAATCTAACTCGACAATTTTAAATACAAGGTCATGGGGGATTTTTTCTTGATTACTTAACGCATTTTTGAGACTATCTCTAGCCAATAAAACATCTAAAACTTGTTCTTTTGAAGGAGAACGTTTAGACTGTGCAACGATTTCTAAAGCAGACTGATAAATTTTTAATGATGAATCTATGGGGCTGTCCATAACTTTTGTTCAGTTTTTCTCGCCTATTTAGCTGAAAGAGGCAATAGAAAAGTCAATAAAATAGACCTTATTAAGGTAACAAAGGCTATCTATCCCCTATATAGCCAGAAAATCCTAAATTGTCAAGTAAAACTCATTTAAGTAGGTGGGCTTCCATTAAGCGTAAAATGTAGAGAGGGAACTACCCTCACCCCCTACCCCTCTCCCCTCTGAGAGTGGAGAATAGGGGAACGCTCGAACAGGGAATAGCATTGGATGTGCAATCTGTTGCTTAGGTACTTACTGACACCAGTTTGTTATCCTAAATGTAGAATCCGTTTCAAAAGAGCATCTGATTATATGGGAGTATAAACTAACTGATGAGTGAAAATACAAGAATTCATGACCTTTATAGAAAATATGCCGCATTAGAACGTCGAATTAATAAATTAGAAGATGGACTACAAGAATTAGATCAAGTAGTTGATCCTCAAGGTTGGATAGGTGAAGCATTTAAATTATTAGAGGAAGATGTTGAGAAATTGACCACCGAAATGTCGGAACTTAGACAAGAAGTTAACGGTAAACTAGACCTAATTTTGAAACATTTAACAGGATTATCAGATAATCAACAATAGACTTATTGCCAGATAATAACTCTACATTTCTAGCAATTATTATCGTTTAATTCATCTGTGTTCATCTGCGGACAAAATTAACCTAATAAATCAACTCATCCTATCAATAGTCCGGTATTGAATCGCCTCAGCAACATGATGAGTTTTAATCGCCTCCTCTGCCGCCAAATCAGCAATAGTTCGTGATACCTTCAAAATACGGTCCATCGCCCTTGCAGACAGTCCTAAGCGGCGGATAGCCCCCTCTAACAAATTGCGACTAGCATCATCCAACTGACAAAAATTCCGTAAATGATTCGATTGCATTTGAGCATTGCAGCGTATGCTAGAATCATCTTTAAAACGATAATATGCCCTTTCCCGTGCCGCTATCACCCTATCCCTAACATTCTCCGACGCTTCCCCCGTTTCAGAGGTGGTCATCTCCTCGGGTTTAAGACGGTTAACCCCCACCTGTAAGTCTATACGGTCCATCAACGGACCCGATAATTTAGCCCAATACTGCTCTCTTAGCCTAGGAGAACAAGTACAGTTTTGAATAGGATCACCAAAATAGCCGCAAGGGCAAGGATTTGTACTCGCCACTAAAGTAAATTGTGCCGGAAAAGTCACCGATTGACGAGTCCTAGAAATACTCACATACCCATCTTCTAGCGGCTGCCGCAAAAACTCCAGAACACTACGCTTAAACTCAGTCAGTTCATCGAGAAATAACACTCCCCGATGTGCCAATGATATCTCACCCGGACGAGGAAAAGACCCCCCACCCACCAGAGAAGGACCCGAGGCCGAATGATGAGGACTCCGAAAAGGACGCTGTTTAATCAAAGACCCCTTATTCTTAAGAAAACCAGCCACCGAATGAATTTGAGACACTTCCAGAGACTCATCAAACTCTAGAGGCGGTAATATGCCCGGTAAACGCCGCGCTAACATCGTTTTCCCCGAACCCGGCGGACCCACAAAAATTAAATTATGTCCCCCGGCTGCCGCAATTTCCAAGGCACGACGGGCATGATTTTGTCCTTTAACATCTTTTAAGTTTAAAACTGGTTCTGCCGCGCTTTTCAATTCTGTCTTAGCATCAAGTTTTACTGGGGTATAATCTTCTGGATGAGAGAGAAACTCAGCCACTTCGGTTAAATGTTTAAAACCATATACCGAAAGATCTTTCACCACAGCCGCTTCTCTAACATTATCAGCCGCTACCACCATTCCCACCATTCCCAAGCGTTTAGCGGCGGCGGCGATGGGTAAAACCCCTGTAACCGGGCGTAAACTGCCATCAAGCGATAACTCTCCTAAAAATAAATAATCCCCTAATAACTCGGCATCCACTTGTTCTGAAGCGGCTAAGATGCCTAGACTAATAGGTAAATCAAAACAGGGCCCCTCTTTGCGTAAATCGGCGGGGGTCAAATTAACGACAATTTTCCGCACAGGAACCGCAAAACCGGCATTTCTAAGAGCCGATTTTACTCTTTCTCGAGACTCTTGAACGGCTAGATCCGGTAAACCCACCACAGTAATTGCCGGGAGTCCTCCAGACACATCCACTTCCACTCCCACTTTCACCGCATCTATGCCAACAATTGAGGCACTCCAAATCGTAGCCAGCATCGTTTTTAATAATTTAAAAAAAGTCTTATAAATAGCTTAAATGATTTACAGAGGGCACAAAAGCGAAAAAACACCGAAACCCAAATTAGGAATAAAGTTTCCGGGAGTTTATAATTCTTGACAAAGACCTATTTATCATTAGCGTTTTGGCTATTGCACTATGAATACCCCGAACCGGCTGATTGAACTAGCTACCGTTTTTCTCAAACTTGGGATCATTGGGTTTGGGGGTCCGGCAGCCCATATTGCTATGATGGAGGATGAAGTCGTCACCCGTCGCGCTTGGATGGAGCGATCGCAATTTCTCGACCTAGTTGGGGCGACTAATCTAATTCCTGGCCCGAATTCTACAGAAATGGCCATTCATATAGGCTATCTTTATGCAGGGTTACCCGGATTAATGATTGCCGGCATTTGTTTTATTTTACCGGCTGTTATCATTACTGGCATTTTGGCTTGGATGTATCAAACCTACGGCAATTTACCTCAAGTCATTCCCTTACTTTACGGCATTAAACCAGTGGTGATCGCAGTTATTTTTAATGCCTTGTGGCGGCTAGGGAAAAAAGCCGTTAAAAGTCGTAAACTCTTGTTAATTGGGATAGCCGTTATGGGGCTATGTTTATTAGGAATTGATGAAATTGTTGCCCTATTAATGGGGGGAATTGTGGGGATGATTTGGTTAGTCTTGTTACCTAATCAACCCACCAGTTCAATGATTCTTGGAGGCTTAGGACTGAATCTTGCCCTGGCCGGCTCAACGGTTACAACCGCAACGGTAACGCCTAATCTCTGGCAATTGGGGTTATTTTTTCTCAAAGTCGGCAGTGTCTTATTTGGCAGTGGATATGTCTTATTTGCCTTCTTAGAAGGTCAATTAGTGGGTGCCTATCATTGGCTAACTCAGCAACAGTTACTCGATGCGATCGCTGTAGGACAATTTACCCCGGGTCCGGTTTTATCCACTTCGACGTTTATCGGCTATCAGATCTTAGGAATTCCTGGGGCAATTGTGGCCACGATTGGGATTTTCTTGCCTTCTTTTATTTTCGTTTTGATTCTTAATCCTCTGATTCCTAAGCTACGCCAGTCAAAATGGACAGGGGCATTTTTAGATGCTGTTAATGTTAGTTCAGTAGCTTTGATGGTGATAGTAACCTTGCGGTTAAGTCAGACTGTTATTTTTAAATCTTCAGGAAGATTACCCATTGATATTGCTGCCATTTTAATAACCCTAATTTCGGCTGTTTTATTAGTTCGCTATCGCCTTAATGCGGCTTGGCTAGTGTTAGGAGGGGCAGCCATCGGTTTAGTCATACAAGTTAACAGTTAAAAGGGAACAGGCAATCGGCAATCAGTAATAGATTCTCTCTCCTGACTGCTGCTCCTGCCTGCTGCTGACTCATTAAATATTGTAAGGTTCGGATTGCTTACTAAGCACCCATACAGCATGAATAGAACCCGGCAACCAACCTAATAAAGTTAGTACAATGTTTATAATAAGAGTAGTGCTGACTCCGGTGGCTAAATATACTCCTAAAGGAGGTAAAACGATAGCAAGAATCAATTGTAATAGTCTCATTGTTTTCGTTTAATATCACTCAATATTTATACTTTTATTTTGTCAAGCAAAAATCGACATAGCCTCCTCCACAAGGATGAATCTTGATTACCGATTTTGAACCTCAACAGGCAAAACCTACTCTAAATCTGTCTCGGTAGAGAGGAAAAACAAGTATTTTGACGATAGAGTAGAAATCATGAAAGCTAATTTCAATATTACAGATTGTAAGTTTAAGGAGAAACTATGTTAGGAAATTTATTAACTTTATTAGCTACCGCTCTCAGCTTATTAGTGGTTGACATAATTTTTCCGGGAGTAGATTTAGCAAATTTCCCGGCGGCTTTAATTGCTGCGGTGGCTATTGGTGTAGTCAATGCCTCAATTCGTCCAGTTTTATCATTTTTTTCCACGCCCATTAATTTTCTCAGTTTCGGAACATTTTCTTTAATTGTCAACGGGCTTTGTTTTTGGTTAGCATCAATTCTTGTGCCTGGATTTAGAGTCTATGGTCTTCTAAGCTTTATTTTTGGGCCAGTGATCCTCTCGTTAGTCAATACATTTTTAAATAGCTATTTCGTGGAAAAATTTCCCGAAACAATGGGTCAGCCAAGCATTTCAGGAACCCCCAGCAACAAGCAAATTACTGAATAACGTGCATCCTTAATACTTCTGTGGTCGGGTGGGCATTGCCCACCTAAATTTTTATAATAATTAAATTTAAATCTGAGAAAAGAACTAAGCATCAAAGCAGCAAAAGCCGAGAGGACGATCAGCGAGAATCAAGGTACTGATGCAAGGCAATAAATTAAATATCGATTTAAGATTTCCCTCTCGGCGATAGAATAAGGGGTTAAGCAAATGCTGGCCGAAACTATGAAAAAAGCAAAACCGCCCGCGACAACCGAAGACAACAACCCCAAAATACTCGCCATCGTCAACGGAAAAGGAGGAGTAGGAAAAACCACCACCGCCGTTAATCTTGCCGCCATTTGGGGAGAAAAACAAGATGTATTACTGGTAGATGCTGATCCTCAAGGTTCAGCCACCTGGTGGGTAGAACGTTCCGAAAAAGGCATGGAATTTGATCTCTCTCAAGAAACCGACACCAAACTCCTCGCCGAAATGCGCTCTATCAAAGACTATAACTTAATTGTCATCGATACCCCACCGGCCTTAAGGTCAGAAGTGCTTGCTACTGTCATGGATGCTTCTGATTATATTGTCTTACCCACCCCCGCCGCGCCGATGGACTTAAGCGCTTTAATTGAAACTGTACAAAAAGCCGTCATGCCTTTAGGGGTCGCTTATCGGGTATTGTTAACTAAGGTAGACTCCCGCAGCCTAAAAGAAACCTTAGAAGCACAAAACACGCTTCTAGAATTAGGTATCCCTGTATGCCATGCTTTTGTCAGAAACTATAAAGCCCATGAGCGAGCAGTTTTAGAAGGGGTTTCAGTCAAAGAATGGCGGGGAAAAAATGCCCAAGAAGCTTCCGCAGACTATCGCCGGGTAGCCGATGAATTAAAACGAGACTGGAGTAAATAATGGCTAAAAAACGTATATCAGACCTACTTCGAGAAGAAGTGAACCCTACCAGTACAGAGACAGACCATTCCCCCTCTCTTACTGAAGGGACTTCAAATACATCCCGTTCTACGCGCAAACGACCTTCTACTGGCAATCTAGAAAAAATCCCAGCCTCAACCCCCGAGGAGGCTAATCCTAGACTTGAGCCACTAGAGGATTTACAATCTCAATTAGAAACTCAAAAAAATTTAGTCAAAACCCTGCAAGAGCAATTACAGCAGGCTAATCAAAAGTTAGAACAAGAACAAACCCAGATCGATCAACTCCATAGCGAACTTGCTCAAGCACAAAGCTTAAAATCCCAACTAGAACAGCAAAAAGCCTTAATTGATAAACTCAATACCGAATTAACCCAAACTCAAGCCTTAAAATCTCAGCTAGAAACACAACAAACCCTGATCAATAATCTAAATGCAGAACTCGCTCAAGCACAAGCAGTAAAATTAGAATTAGAAGAACAAAAAAAACTGGTTGAAAAACTTTACGCTTCTTTAGCCGCCGTTCCTTCTCCTAAACCCCAACCAGAAACCTCTTCAAATAGCGCCCTCACACGAAAACCCATTTATGACCTTCGTCCACGACCCGATCACCGTTATATTGCTCCGGCTGCTGCATCCACCGTCTTATCTAATGAACAAATTGGCTGGTTTGATTGATATAAGATAAAGGCGGCAGATGGGTAAGCTAGGAGAGGAGGAATTCACCATGCACTACTATCCATCAATGCTCAAAACTCAACCAGAGATAACGCCTAATCTGGATGCTTTTAAACAGCAATATTCTCATAAGTTTGCCTCTTTAGACCACATCTTTAGCCGTATTCATCTTGGCGATCGCATCTTTATCAGTACCGCTTGTGGAGAACCTCAATATCTGGTGCGATGTTTAATTGACTATGTTCAAAGTCATCCTAAAGAACTGTTTGACACCGAAGTTCTTCAGGTTTGGACATTAGGCGTTGCTCCTTATACAGATGCCAAATTTAAACGCAATTTTCGTCATAATTCTTTTTTTATCGGTCATCATACCCGTTCGGCTGTCAATCAAGGGTTAGCTGACTATACCCCCATTTTTCTCTCTCAAGTTCCCGATTTATTTAAACGGGGGTTAGTGCCCATCGATGTGGCCTTGATCCATACTTCCCCCCCAGATCAACATGGTTATATGAGTTTAGGCGTTAGTGTGGATATTGTCAAAGCGGCTACCGAAAGCGCGGCTTTAGTCATTGCTCAGGTCAATTCTTATATGCCTAGAGTTCATGGCGATGGCTTTATTCATATCAATGATGTAGATTTTATTGTCAGCTATAATCAACCACTTTTAGAATATGATATCTATACGGATGATGAAAAAACTGAGCGGCTCGGCCGATATGTGGCCAGTTTAATCGAAGATGGAGATACAATTCAGGTCGGTTATGGCAGCGTTCCCAATGCTATTTTGTCTCATTTATCCCAAAAAAAGAATTTAGGAGTACATACAGAATTGCTCTCGGATGGCATTATTAAATTAATACAGCAAGGAGTTATTAATAATAGTGCTAAAACACTTAACCGTTGGAAAACCATCGCGACTTTTTGCATGGGAAGCCAAGAAACCTACCATTATATTAATGATAATCCTGCCATAGAATTTAGAACGGTTGACTATACGAATAACCCCCTTAATATCGCCCGTCATGATAATATGGTGGCTATTAATAGCGCTTTAGAAATAGATTTAACCGGACAAGCTACAGCAGAATCTTTAGGACAACAATTTTATAGTGGCATTGGCGGACAAGCAGATTTTATGCGGGGTGCAGTATTATCTCGTCATGGAAAGACGATTCTAGCTCTTGAGTCCACTGCTGAGAATGATACTATCTCTCGTATTGTTCCTTTCCTTAAAGAAGGAGCCGGAGTTACCCTTAACCGAGGGGATATTCATTATGTCGTGACTGAATATGGCATAGCTTATCTACATGGAAAAAATATTCGAGAACGAGCAATGAGTTTAATTGCTATCGCTCATCCTAATTTTAGACCTTGGTTAATTGAACAAGCTAAAAAACAGAATTTAATTTATTCGGATCAAGCTTTTATTCCCGGCAAACGAGGCGAATATCCTGAAGAATTAGAAACTTATAAGACCACTGATTCAGGGTTAGAAATTTTCCTCAGACCCGTTAAAATTACTGATGAACCCCTATTAAAAGAATTCTTTTATTCTCTTTCTAATCAAAGTCTATTTCGTCGTTTTATGTCGGTTCGTCGGGATATTCCCCATGAACGATTACAAGAATTTGCAGTAATTGATTTTACTCAAGAAATGGTGATTTTAGCTTTCTTGAAAAAGGAAGAAAAAGAACAGGTTATTGCTATCGGACAATATGGCATCGAAGAAGATACTCACATCGCTGAAGCGGCTTTTGTGGTCAAAGATGAATATCAACACCAAGGCATAGGAACAGAGCTACTTTCTTATCTGACTTATTTAGCTAAAAAACAAGGGTTATTAGGATTTACTGCCGAACTTCTCCTAGAAAATAAACCGATGTTACATTTATTTGAAAAAATGGGTTTTGAAATGAATAAAAAAATGGGGGATGGAGTATTTGAATTGAAAATGATGTTTAGACGGGATGAACAGTAATTTTAGCGACTTGATTATTAATTATTGTTTAACAGTTGTTTGAGTTCTCGAATTGCCGCACTCGTATTACGCTCATAGGCAGTTTTAATACATCTGGCGATTACTTCCTCAAGTTGGATTTTTGGGAAATAAATACTTTTATCTTGAAGAATATAGTCTGTGTCTTGTAACAGATAAATTAATAGTTGTTGTTTACGCAATAGCCAAACTTCAGGAACTCGATAGGGAAGATAATCCTGCACATCGGAATAACTGGTGACATCAATTTCGATAATTAAATCTGGTGGCGGATCTTGCCGCCAGTCGATGCGTTTTTTGCCGGATACTGCTTGCCAATTATCGATATAAAAACAATAATCTGGCTCGATTCCGCTTTCTTCGGGTAAGGTCATGGTGACGGGTGTGAAAGCATCGTATTCTCTTCCATCGCGATCTAATAGTGCTTTAACAATGTCGGCGAGTAGGTTCGCATCTCGACCATGCACAGGTAGCGGCGACATCAATAATACTTCTCCATTGCGATATTTAAGGCGTGGAATTGACCCATCGCCGCGTTGGTCACACAAACATTGATACTCTTGCCAAGTAGCCGGTAAGCGCACGACAGAACCAGGCGGCAATTGAGTCTTTTCTTGAGAAACGAGGGCGAACATGGCTTAAACTTCCTTGTACAACGGCTTACTGCAATGATAATGGCGCAATAATATTTTTTCTAGTCAAGTGTTAAGCGACTTGAAAACGCCGGCTCAATTTGATGATTTGGGTAAGTTTGTACATCCTGAAGATTTAAAGGAAATGGTTCGTATTTCTGCGAGTTATGAGGAACATATTCAATGGTTAAAGCAGGATATTGAGTTAGGTTTTGATGAGTTTATTTTACATAATGTTAATCGAGAACAAGAACGGTTTATTGAAGTTTTTGGTCAGGAAGTTTTACCTAGTTTGAGTTAATATTTTTTTTAAAAGTTTTAAGTGTATTCATGATCTAACTAGGCTACAATTCGGGTCGGCAGATCAAAGAAGACCACTGTCTAAGTCTCGATCCCCAGTGGCCCTCTCCTAAACAGCCTAATTGAGGGAGATGACCTCTAGGTGCTTTTAAATTAAAGTTTAATTGATTGTAGTATAGCCATTTTCCCTGATTACGCCATCCGACGCTATCACAAAATTTTTTCCAAATAAATTCATTATATACTGCTGTCCCACCTAGATTTTGAAAAATATCTTTTTGAATGCTTAGTCCAAAATGGGCTTTACTATAATCTATCCACAGCCGATTAATAATACATAAATCTTCGGCTGGTAAATTTTTAATATCTTCCTCAGTTAAATATTTTTCTGCAAGTTTATCAGCAATTTTTAGCATTAATAAAGCTGTTTCTTGATCGGCTTCTTTCCATCTTCCTGCCTCTAGTAGTTGCCGTAAAACACTATAGCTAACTTTGGGTGTCATGGGTAAGTATTTGGACATAAATAAACTCAAATCAATAGTTAAGGGGCCAATCAAATTTACGTTGAAAACTTTTAACTATTGTTAGAATTCCTCTTTTTGATTTGAGTTATCTCACCTATTTACATTTTGTAATATTTTTTAGATTCCTCAATTCAAAGTTGACTAATGGCTTTGAGGACTTGTAGCAATTGCAGTCCACTTTCCAATTCTAATAAACTTAAAATCGGCATAGATAAATAAATAGGAGGATTTCCTTGCTGAATATAGACAAATTGATAGTGCATTCCATTAGTGGTTAAACCCCAGACTGCCTCTTGATATTCTAAACTTTTATAAGCATAAGTTAAAAGCTGAGGTAATCCGGCTACTGCATTAATAGCACTTCTTTTAGATTCAATTGCTAACACCCAAAAGTAAACATTATCGGCAATTTGCTCTTGTTTGTTAATGGCAATAATATCAAATCGGCCGGCAATGGTTATTCCTTTTTCGTCTTCGATTTCTATCGAATCAATATTATTTTCTACTTTTATTTGTATGGGATAATTGTAAAACCCGGCTAATCTCAGTAGCGGCGCAATAGCCACCAATTTTACTTGTCCTTCTGAGGCATCTTCATCTAGATACCGTTCAAAGTCCTCTTGAATTTTGAGTAATTCTTGTTCTTCGACTTCGGTAATCTCTGGTAAAGACAAAAAGGATTCAAAGCGACCATTGCGGCGTTTTTGAAATCCTAAAAGACGCTCAACATCAGCGATTGTTAAGTTTCGAGCCTGTAAAATTGGCATAAATCTCTTTATTTTCTCTTTTTCTCTTAATTATAAACTAACTTTTTCTGAATTTCAATTCCTCGATTTTCCATTGCCGCCTTAAATAAATCTGTGGTTAAAACTTGTTCAACGGGATAAATTCCGGGTTGATTTAACTTTCCTTCTAACAAAAATTGGGCCACGCTGCCGGTTCCGCAACCTGCCGAAAAAGCGGTATTTTCATGTACCATTGTGGAATAATAAGTAGCGGCTTTTCCCTGTTTTTCTCCGCGAATTTCTGCCCGCATGGCTACCCCGATCCCCGTGAATTTATCGGTAACAGCAGTCATGTTATAACTCACCTTAGAAAAAAATTCGATTCCCGCATGACTTTCTATCCAAGCGGTGGGAAATACATGAGCGGTAATCCAAGTTAAATGATTATAAAAATCGGGAATAGAGCCAAATTTTGTTATAACATTTTTTACCTTAAAAGATTCAGCAAATGTATAGGTTTCTGGCACATCAAACCAATAAACACCGGTTTTTCCATAAGGTTTAGGAAACTCTACAGTTTCGCGCTTAGTATAAGGTAAAACTTTTTGCCACTTCCCATCTATCCAAGCATCAAATGCTTCTCGCAAGCCTAAAAAAGTGGTCCGCATAACGGTTATTCCTGCCCCCCCAGAACCGGCAACGGTATAACTTAAATGAATGGTGTCTGCTTGATCTAATTGTTCCACGCCTTCCCGTACCATACTATTAGAAATCCCCGGGAAAACCCCTGTATTTAGAATTGCTGTAATGCCGGCTTTTTGGGCTTCTTCTCGGTATTGAATCACCTTTTGAAAAAAGGAGCGATGATCGCTCACATCAATATAATTTACTCCTTCTTCAATACAAATTTTTAGCACTCTTCCATCTCGGTAATGAAATGGCCCAGCGCAATGAACCACTAAGTCACATCCTTTAATGGTTTTTCGTAATTCTTCGAGATCATCTAAATCCAACATCAACAATTTAATAGATTTGTCAAGGTTATGTTGTAAAAGTTCATTCTTGGCTGTGCGTCCTGTGATGATAATTTCTGCATCAGTATGACTCACTAAATCTTGAGCGACACTACGGCCAATTCTTCCTTTTCCGCCTAAAATTAAAACCTTGCTCATCTCATCTCCTACAATCTAACTTGAGTTATGAAGTACCGCACCTAAAATCAATTACACATTTTATTTTATAAATCCTTATTGCAAGAATGCCTCTTGCCTATTGCCTAATTAAAACAGCCTCGACAATAAAGATCGATGATCCCGTATAAAAACCCTAGCACAATTACGCCCCGGCATCCCCGAAATTGATCCACCTGGGTGAGTCCCCGCACCCGTTAAGTATAAGTTCTTAATGGGGGTTTTATAATTAGCAATCTCTGGCAAAGGACGTAAAAAAATCATCTGCTCTAAGGTCATATCTATATGATAATAATTTCCTTTATAAGACCCCAAGCGCTCGGCTAATTCTGCTGGACTTTCTACCCGACGAGCAATAATTGCCTTTTTAATATTGGGAGCATATTCAGCTAATTTATCCATCACCCGATCAGCCACTTTATTTTTTAATTCATCTGTCCAGCCGGTTCCATTTAAGCCGGTTCCTTCGGCCCCGGCAATTTGATAGGGAGCAAAAAATTCTATCCAAAGGGTATGTTTTCCTTCTGGGGCCATTGAGGGATCTAATACTGTGGGAACATCTACATAAATCGAGGGGTTCTCATCAGGAATTTCTCCTATAATGGTGGTAGCGTGTGCCTTTTCTACATGAGCAACTGAGTCAGCAATTAGCACCGTTCCCATTAAATACTCATCTTTATGCTGATAGGCTTCAAAACGAGGCGGCTCAGATAACGCACAGTCAATTTTTAAAATGGTTTCATTATTATTAGTTATTCTACGCTCTAATCGGTTTCGCAACTTCGGGGCAGCCGCATCTATATCGCCAGCATCGATTAATTGCAGAAACAATCTTCGAGCATCTATATTAGAAATCACTCCTTTGCTGGCGCGGTATTCAAGGCCACTAACGACTCGAACCCCTACAGCACAACCATTATCAACTATTACCCCTTTAACCGCTTGATCCGTTAAAATTACCCCTCCTTCACTTTGCACTAACTTGACTAAAGCGGCGGTTAATGCACCTGTACCCCCTCGGGGCCGGGCAATGCCGGGTTGATGACGCATCGCCATCATGATCATGCCGGCAGTAATGCCTTTTTGAGAAGGGGGGGCCCCAATTTCGGCGGCGAGTCGTGCTAAAGGGGCCTTAACAATTTCGCTGTCAAACCACTCTTGCAGAATATCATCCGGCGAACTCAGCATCGTTCGCAACCAATCTAAGGCTTTTTGAGGAGTTCCCACAAGACTAAACACCTGTTTAAGGCTATTAAAATCATAGCTAGAGAGTAAATCTAAGACCGATTGAGGAGGTATATTAAATAAAGGAGCGATGGCATTCATTAACTTAGACCAATAGTCCACAAACTCGCCATATTTTTCGGCATCTCTCTCACTGTAACGGGCAATTTCTGCACAGGTTTTTTCTACAGAACGATAGGATAAAAAATATTTGCCATCGGGATGAGGACAAAAAACGGTAGGGTCACAAAATAGATATTCTAATCCGTATTTACTTAGTTGCAACTCTTCTATCACAGGCCCGAGAAAAATAAACTCATGATCGATGGCACAGAGGTTAAATTTAAAACCCGGTGCATCTTTGGGGATCACCTCTTCTGTGGTTGCTGCCCCTCCGGGTACTGAGCGCTTCTCTAGTAACAAAACTTTATAACCAGCTTTCAGTAAGTAAGCCGCACAAACTAAGCCATTATGGCCAGCACCAATAATAATTACATCATAGCTTTCCATTCATTTTGAGTCCTGCTACAAAACATTTTTTTAACTTAACACATCAGCAATTTTTCCTTCTCTCTCTCTTACCTAAAATGGTATAATGAACCCAGATAAAAATTGTTTCATGCCAAATTTAAAATGCCAACGCCTAACATCTAGTTAAACTTCTGAGTTGAGCTATTATACCATAAACCTCTTAGATCATTAAATTTTTCTTCAATTCTCTTGCAAGAGTTTAAGAGTGTATGAGCGGCTTTTTGACCAGTGAAGTGATGAATTGTGCCCGAAATTTTCTGAGGGATGAGTGTTATCTTAATTATTTTAATCCTTAAATACCGAACCGATGGAACAATTTTTTGAATTTAAACTTCAAAAGCTATCCCCTTTTAGGTTTTTCTTGAAAACCAAGTAGAGAGTATTATGAGCAGTATGATAAAAGTGGTTAAACCTTCGGGAATTCTAGATGCTACGCAAGCCCCCGATTTCCGCCAAGAAATTAGCCAGCTTGTCAAAGAAAAGATTGATATCATTGTGATTGATTTTAGAGATGTTACTTTTATGGATAGTTCCGGTTTAGGAGCATTAGTTTTATCTTTAAGAACGGCTCATTCAGCCGGATCTAAACTTTTTCTTTGCTCGATCAATGAGCAAATCCAAATGTTATTTAAATTAACCAGTATGGATCGGGTCTTTGAAATTTTTTCTAGCCGCGAAGAGTTAGAACAAAAAATTTTAGGAAAATAATCATTAATTAATCTCTCGGTAAAAAGCTGGCATTTTAATCCTTGAAAAAATTAATTTGTATAATAGAAAAATCATCTTGAAAATGAGTATTTTGATGAAAATATTGAATGGCTTTGATAAGCTGATCTAAACTTGGGAGAGAATAGGTATGAAAATTATTTAAAAATTGCAGAAAATTTTCCAGCCCCCAGATCTGACCGTCTTTTTGTTGTATTTCATAAATTCCATCACTAAAAAGATACAGGCTAGAACCTGAAGGAATTTGACATACTGATTGTTCATAGCGACTCTCAGCAAACATCCCAATAGGGAGTCCGGTGGTTCTCAGGTGTTGCTTACAAACCTTCCCCTGAGAAGAATAGGATAGCAAAATAGCCGGAGGATGTCCCGCACTAGCATAAGTCAAATAACCGCTAGTTTGATGATAAACCCCATACCAAATTGTCAAATATTTATCATTACGTTGGTTCATTTGAAAAGTTTTATTTAAGGCAGTTAAAACCTGAATAGGCTGATAATAATCAACCTGATTTAAGCCTTGATATCGGATTAAATTAATCACCGATAAAGAAGGTAAAGCCGCTCGCAACCCATGACCGGACACATCAAGTAAATAAATAACCAAATGCTCCTCATCGAGCCAAAAAAAATCTAAACTATCTCCACCGAGTTGAAGAGAAGGAATAAACCGAAAATCAATGCTCAAGTTGGGGGTGGTTATGGGTTCAGGTAAAATAGAACAAACATAGTTAGCCGCTTCAGTGAGTTCATCTTCTAGCAACTGTTTTTGCTGTTGTAGGTCATGGCTGAGTTGATGTAATCTTAAGCCGGCTCTAACACGTGCTTGTAACTCATTAATTTCAATCGGTTTACACAAAAAATCATCGGCTCCGGCATCTAACCCCATAATTCGATCATTCAGTGATCCCTGTGCCGTAAGCAAAATAAAAAAAGTCGTCGATAATTTAGGAGTCGCTTTAATCTGACGACAGACTTCAAGTCCATCGAGGCCAGGCATCAGCCAGTCACAGATAATCAAAGCCGGACAATATTGTAGAGCTTTTTCTAAGCCTTCATTACCATTACTGGCCACAATCACTTGGTACTGACTACGCATGAGCGATTTGCTGAGGAGTTTTTGAATTGCCAGATCGTCGTCAATAATTAAGATTTGAGCCATAACCCATTAAAATTTTAGTTGCCTGTGTAGTGTAGTTAGTCTTGTTGTTTGTGTAGATGAGTGCCGTTAGAAATCTTCAAAGACAATGAGATAATGACTATAAGCCGTTCAGCGCGGAACCCGTCGAGTGCGGATCTTCGTCATCCAAGACCTGACCGGGTCCTTATCCTAATGTTAAGGCAGCCCCGCCTGATGTCAACACCAAACCGCCAAAAATAGTTCTTCTAGAACCGATCGAGGCGGTCTCGAAGAAATTTAAGAGGCTTGAAACAGTTGAAAGTTTCTTTTAAGGTGAAAAGCGACCTCAAAGCGTTAGATCAAGTCTTATCTGATTTCGAGCAAATTAATCAACCTTGGATTCCCAGAAAAGATTGGTTACAGTGTCAACTCGCTCTAGCTGAAGGCTTTACTAATGCTGTACGCCATGCCCATAAAGGATTATCTTCTAATATTTTGATCGACATTGAGATTACTTTAACTCAACAGGAGATCGAGATCCGAATTTGGGATTCGGGAAAACCTTTTGACTTAGAAGGATTTATCGAGAAAAATTTGACCCAAGATAATCGCTGGTCTGGGCATGGACAAGGACTCCGTATTTTACAACAAATTGCTGATCGCTTAAGTTATATCCGAACTGAGCAAAATCGCAATTGTTTGATCATCACAAAGCAATTTTTAGTTAGCGAAGTACAAAAAAATTATGAATGAATTTCAGTCAATTGTATCTGCTCAGTGGCTCGCTGATAACTTGAATAATCCCAATTTAGTCATTGTTGATTGCCGCTTTCGTCTGGCTGATCCACAATGGGGATACCAACAATATTTAGTGAGTCATATCACAGGAGCATTTTACCTTGATTTAGATCAAGATTTATCTTCCCCTCTACACCCCAAAAAATACGGAGGTCGTCATCCTCTACCCGATCCTAACGCTCTAGCTGCTAAATTGGAAGTGATCGGCATCACTAGAGGAGAAACTTTGGTCGTAGCTTATGATGACTTTAAAGGCGCTTTTGCGGCCCGTTTATGGTGGCTATTGCGTTATTTCGGTCATGATCAAGTAGCTTTGTTAGACGGGGGATGGCCCGCTTGGACCCGGGGCGGTTATCCGCAAAGCTCCCAATTACCCACTCGTCAACCGGGTAAATTTAGTCCTCAAGTCCAGTCTGATTGGATCGTAGGCATCGAAACCGTTAAGGCTAAGAGAGATTTACCCTCAGTAGCCTTAATTGACTCGAGAGCCGGCGATCGCTATCGGGGAGAAACAGAACCCACTGATCCCATTGCTGGCCATATTCCAGGAGCCGTCAATTCTTTTTGGGGTCTGGTGCTTGATGAACAGGGATTTTTCCTGCCAAAACAAACACAACAACAATTGTGGACTCCTTATCAGGATGCTGAGGAACTGATTCTTTATTGTGGCTCAGGCGTGACCGCTTGTGTTAATCTTTTCTCTTTAGACCAGTTAGGCTACAAAAATACTAAGCTTTATCCGGGAGGATGGAGTGATTGGTGTTCTGATCAAAGTTCATAACTCTATTTAACTCTATTTAACTGTCTAATGGTTTATCTAGTCCTTTTTTAAGGGGGAAATGTTCATTAAGGTTATTTCTTTCCTAAATGTTTTAACTAACTTGGCCAATGATCCTGTAAAATTCAGATACTATAGCCTTAATTCTAGCTAAAACACTATCGTTAATTCTATTTCACTTAGTCAATGTTCTTTTTTATTAGAGGATCTTCCTCTTTATTTAGACAGATTACTCTATTCAGTCCCAATTGCTAAACTAGACAATTAATCTAACTATTTAGCTTATTTTTTATCTAAATAAAATTAGGCGTTAAATTCTATGACGGCTGCTCAAAACTGTACTTGTCCCTATCCGAAAGACCGTCTATCGATTTTTGTTGACGGAAATAATATGTTTTATGCACAACAAAAAAATGGATGGTTCTTTGATCCGCGCAGAGTTTTAGACCATTTTACTAATGATCCAACCGTAACTTTAATTAATGCGTTTTGGTACACAGGCTTAAAAGATTCTCAAGATCAACGAGGCTTTAGAGATGCTTTAATTAGTTTAGGATATACAGTAAGAACTAAAATACTTAAAGAATATTATGATGATAGTTCGGGTCGATATTCTCAAAAGGCTAATTTAGATATAGAAATTGTCGTGGATATGTTTAATACTGTTGATCAATATGACAGAGTTATTTTATTTAGCGGCGATGGAGATTTTGAACGAGCCATCGAATTATTAAGGTCTAAAAATACTCATATTACAGTTGTTTCTACAGAAGGAATGATTGCCAGAGAGTTAAGAAATGCCACTGATCGCTATATCGATTTAAACGATATTCGTACTTTTATTGAGAAAACCGATTTTTAAAACTCAATAGATGTTTATTTTGATCAAGATGGCATAACCCCAGTGGAGTCAAGTCAATTGCAACCCGCCCGCCAAGCATTTACCCCTCAATTATGGTTTTTTTGATGGGGATAATAGCCTCTGGGTCTGTTGCCCTTTATTTACATTTAGTTACAGTAATTGACGAATGACAAACAACTATTTTTAACCGAACCTTCCCGCTACATAATCTCGAGTGGCGGGTTGACTCGCATCAGTAAAGATCTTTTGGGTGGTATCAAATTCAATCAGCCGCCCTATGCGAGTTTCATCGGTATTAAAAAAGGCTGTATAATCAGAAACTCTGGAAGCTTGCTGCATATTGTGAGTGACAATAACAATGGTCAATTGTTTTTTAAATTTGTGAATTAATTCTTCAACTTTTAGCGTAGAAAGAGGATCAAGCGCCGAACAAGGTTCATCCATTAAAAGCACTTTGGGTTTAACCGCCAGTGCGCGAGCAATACAAAGTCGTTGCTGTTGTCCTCCAGAAAGCCCTAAAGCCGATTTACGAAGATTATCTTTGACTTCATCCCATAAAGCCGCCTCTTGCAAGGCAGATTCTACAATTTCATCTAATTTAGAGTGGCTGGTATGGCCAAAAATTCTGACACCATAAGCAATATTGTCATAAATACTAGCAGGAAAAGGGTTTGGCCGTTGAAAAACCATGCCTATTTGCCGCCGTAAACTATTGATATTAATGCCTTTAGCGTAAATATTCTGTCCAAAAAATTCTACTTTCCCCGTGACCTTAATTTGTCCTTCTAATTCCCCGATGCGGTTAAGGGATTTCAGTAAAGTGGATTTACCACAGCCGGAAGACCCTATCATCGCCGTCACATGATGCTGAGGAATTTTAAAGGTGACTCCCTCTAAGGCTTTTTTCGTTCCATACCAAAAGCTAACATTTTCAATATCAATAGCCGGTATAATCGGTTTGGAATTGGCAATTTCTGGCTCATTAAGATTGAGATCAATAGTCATAGTTAAACCTTTCTTTTACGAATAACAACACGAGAAATAATACTGGTAGCCAAAACTAAAATAACTAACACTAAAGAAGCCGTCCAAGCAATAGCATTTTGATCGATAAAAGGCGAACTGGCATAGTTATAAATGAGAACCGGTAGCGAAGGGGTGGGACTGAAAAGACTTTCCTGCCAAAATTGACTAAATAGGGCGGTAAACATCAGGGGGGCCGTTTCTCCGGCTGCCCGGGCCACTGCCAGTAAAACCCCTGTGGTAATAGCCGGAAGTGCCGCCGGAATCACGATGTGAAAAATTGTCGTAAATTTATTCCCACCTAAAGCGGCTGAACCGAGACGATAAGGCATAGGAACTAATTTTAAGGCTTCTTCTGTGGTCAGAGAAACAATGGGCAACATAATCACCCCAAGGGCAAAGCCGCCAGCTACAGCCGAAAATTGCTTAGTGGTTAAGACCAAAACTCCATAAGCAAAAACGCCGACAATAATTGAAGGAACACTGCTCAAAATAACAATTACAAAGCGGATAACATTAGCAATAGTTGATCCTTTAGTAAACTCTGATAAAAAGATGCCCGTCATAATGCCTAGGGGGATACTAAAAATAGCGCCAATTCCCACCATCGTTAAAGTTCCGACAATAGCATTAGCAAAACCATTGGGTTGATCTTCCACCCCAGGAGGAGCCGGTAAAGAAGTAAAAACTTCCCATCTAAATTGGGGTAGTCCTTGATAGGCAATGGCTAAGAGAATTGCAAATAGCGGTGCTAAAGCCACCAAAGTAAGGGCAAAAGCTATCACCGTCATGCCCAGATCAAAGCTAGACCTAAACGGCGATAGTGGGCGATGTAATTCTTTATTTAATGGCAATTCGTTGGTCATAAATAGTAGGGAACGGGGAGTAGGGGGAGAGGGAATAACTAAATTAAATCTAAAATTCTAGCCGCTCAGAAAATCCCATGAATCAAAGTGATTAAATATTTCTTTGAATAAACTGAACTAATAGAACAGCAATACTATTAACAAATAAAGTAATCACAAAAAGAATCAAAGCCAAATACATTAAAGCGCCAATATGTAAAGGCTCAAAAGCTTCGGCAAACTGATTAGCCAAAACTGCCGGAATCGTATAGCCCGGGTCTAACAAAGAAGCACTAATGATATTAGAATTACCAATCACCATTGTCACCGCCATCGTTTCCCCTAATGCCCGTCCTAAGCCTAAAATCACGCCGCCGATAATTCCAGAACTAGCCGTCGGTAAAATCGTGCGCCAGATTGTTTCCCAACGGGTTGCCCCTAAAGCCATCGAAGCACTGCGTAATTCGGGAGGAACGGCTAACAGAACATCTCGACTAATGGCCGCAATTGTGGGCAGAATCATGATCGCTAAAACTACCCCGGCAATTAACATACTCGGTCCGTAGGGAGGGGTATTAAATAGGGGAATCCAACCCAATGCGCTATGTAACCACTCTTGTAAAGGTTTCGACAGAGGAATTAAGACAAAAATCCCCCATAATCCCACAATCACACTGGGAATAGAGGCGATCAACTCCACCATAAAACCCACTGGTGAGCGCACCCACAGAGGCAGAAAATTCTCACTGGTGGTAATGGCCACAGCCAAACTTAAAGGAACAGCGATCAACAAAGCCAAAAAAGAACTGACTATGGTGCCGTAAATATAGGGAAGCCCACCAAATTTTTGCTCTCCGACATTCCAGTCTACAGACCAGAGAAATTTTAGCCCCATATCTTTCAGCGCGGGTTCAGCATCATTAAAAACAATCCACGCTATCCACAGCAAAATCACAACCCCTGAAAAGGCACATAACCACACCAAGCCGCTAAACAGTTTATCTAGCCATTCAGCAACAGTTTGTTGACTGGTAATATTTACCTGTAAATCAGGGGTTTGAGGGTCAGATTGAATGGGATCAGAAAAATTAGTCATGAGTTATGGGTGGTTGGTCATGGGTCATTAGTCATTAGGTCAGTAGCTTTTACTTACGCCGATGGTCATCGACTAACTGTTTACTCAGAACTGATGACTCATGACTAAAGACTAATAACCCATGACTAATCTCTTATTTACTTAATTTTATCTACTGCCGCACTCGCTTTTTGAGCAACTGAAGCCGGAATTCTCGTGAATTCTAACTGTCCATTGATATTTTGGCCAGCGCCGAGAATCCACTTGACTAATTTTTTCACCTCGGCGGCTTTTTTATCATCTTTGTAGTCAGTGTAGAGGAGTAACCAGGTAACGCCCATAATGGGATAACCATCTTTGGGGTCATCTACATTAGCTGTAAAATCGCTGTTAAAAGTGACACCTTGCATGGCTTTGTTAGCTTCAGCTAGGGTCGGTTCTACATATCTACCGGCTTTGTTTTGAATCAAAGCTGTCTGAAGCTTGTTACTACGGGCATAAGTATCTTGAACATAGCCAATTGCCCCGTCTGTTTGTTTGACGAGAGCGGCTACCCCATCATTTTTAGGTCCTTTGAGGACGGTAAAACCCCAGTTAGGCTCTTTACTGGCTCCTACTTTACTTTTAAAGCTTGCATCGATAGCACTCAGGTGACTGGTAAAGATTTCTGTGGTTCCACTTCCGTCAGCCCGCACCACGACTTTAATCGGTTTACTGGGAAGTTTTGGGTCTACTTGTTTCCAGTTGTTAATTTGTCCGCTAAAAATTTTCCCGAGAACTTGACGAGAGATTTTTAGATTGTTGACTCCAGCAAGATTATAAATGACGGCTACGGCTCCTCCTGCTGTGGGAACCATTAATACTCCCCGTTTCATCTGGCCTTTTTCTGATTGGGAGGGAGGCACGTCACTGGCACCAAAATCTACAGTTTCCCCGATAAACTGGCGAATTCCTGCACCACTACCGATAGAGTTGTAGTTAACGGTGACTCCCGTCGCTTTTTTGTAGTCAGCAAAATAACGTTGATATAACGGAGCAGGAAAGGTTGCCCCGGCACCGTTAAGACTTTGGGCGATGGCTTGCCCTGCGGTTCCCATTGCGATGACAACGGTAGTCATCGAACCCATAACAATACGATTAATTGTGGTTGTTGAAAACACCATTGTTGTTTCGATCTGAGTTGATAAACCCTTAGTAATGGTTAATGAGCAAATGAGTTTCTGTATTAAATCATAAATAATATTGCCACTTTTTCAACAATTTTTAGCTCAATTTTATCAGAGTTAAGGTTTGGTTAAGTTTGGCTAATATTTTGCTTAAAAGAGCAGTTTGATTAAATATTTTCTGGAAGATCCCATTAGAAAATCTTCTTTGATAGAGATGTAAAGTCACAGGAATTTTTAGAGAGTTGGCTGGCAACGTCTCCATGAAACCTATTGATTTTAGTCAATCCCGTTGCCGTAACTGCTAGGCAAAAACAGTTATTCTCAAGGGAAACCCCTAGATCACTTTAACCAAATCGTCCACTCACGTAATCTTTAGTTGCTTCTTGGGCAGGGTTTTGAAAAATGATTGGTGTCTTATCATATTCTACTAGGTAACCGACTTTACCCCCCTTTGCCGCTTCAGCATTAAAGAAAGCAGTAAAATCAGAAACCCGTGAAGCTTGCTGCATATTGTGGGTGACGATGACAATGGTGTATTGCTGTTTTAATTCGTGAAGAGTTTCTTCTACTTTAATGGTAGAAATAGGGTCTAAAGCTGAACAAGGTTCATCCATTAAAATTACTTCAGGTTTAATAGCAATAGCTCTAGCAATACAAAGTCTCTGCTGTTGTCCGCCGGAGAGTGCTAACCCACTTTGTCTCAGTTTATCTTTTACCTCTTCCCATAACGCCGCTTTTTTGAGGGATTCTTCTACCACTTGATCCATGTCCTGTGTGATGCCATTGAGACGCGCTCCCCAAGCAATATTATCATAAATTGATTTCGGGAAAGGATTTGCTTTTTGAAATACCATGCCAATGCGACAGCGCAATCTCACCGGATCGATTTTACTGTCATAAATATCCCGTCCTTTAAAGGTGACTTTTCCTTCAATTTTTGCCGAGGATACTAAATCATTCATGCGATTAAAGCATCTTAGCACGGTACTTTTCCCGCATCCCGAAGGACCAATAAAAGCCACCACTTGTTTTTCAGGAATATCTAGAGAAACATTTTTAACGGCTAAATGAGAGCCGTAATAAACATTTAAATTTTTTGTCCGCAAAACGGCTTCTGTGATTACATCTGTTGTCGTTGTCATAATTTCCTCTCAAGTTTTCATACTCAGTTTTAAAAATACAATATTTAGCCTTTAGCCAAAACGTCCGCTTACATAATCTTTGGTGGCTTGTTCTCGAGGATTGCCAAAAATATTTTCGGTTTTGTCATATTCCACCAGGTAGCCAATTTTACTGCCTTTGCCCACTGCTTCTGCATTAAAAAAGGCTGTCATATCAGCTACCCGCGTTGCTTGCTGCATATTATGAGTAACAATAATAATCGTGTAATTTTCCTTTAATTCGTGCATCAATTCTTCAACTTTTAAAGTCGAAATTGGATCGAGTGCCGAACAAGGTTCATCCATTAAAACTACTTCCGGTTGAGCCGCTATGGTGCGAGCAATACAGAGACGTTGTTGTTGTCCTCCCGATAGAGAAAACCCACTTTCTTTTAACTTATCTTTGACTTCATCCCACAACACGGCACGACGTAAGGAGTTTTCTACCAGTTCATCTAAATCTCCTTGGTAATTATTAATTCTTGCTCCATAGGCCACATTATCATAGATGCTTTTAGGGAAAGGGTTAGGTTTTTGAAAAACCATGCCGATGCGTTTTCTGACTTCTACAGCATCAACATCAGACTCATAAAGATTTTGTCCATGATAAGTGATTTTCCCATTTACTTTAAACCCCTGAATCAAATCATTCAGACGGTTAAAACAACGCAAAATTGTACTTTTACCACAGCCAGAAGGGCCGATAAATGCGGTTATTTTATTTCGATAAATTTCTAGATTAACTTCTTTAACTGCTCGATAATCTCCATAATAGATATCTATGTTTTCAGTCTTTAAAACTGTCTCGGTTTGGGTTATTGTGTTGATTACTTCTTCCATGATCTTTTTTTCCTTGTCATTAGTCATTAGTCATTAGTCATTAGTCATTGGTACTTTCCCCCTTCCCCCTTGCCCTTTCCCCCCTTGCACTGAGCTTGTCGAAGTGTTCCCCCTTGCCCTTTCCCCCTCGCAGAGCCGAGGTGTTCCCTCTAATATGTTTTCTGACGAGTTGCCCAACGGGCTAAGACACTGGTGGTTAATACCAGAAAGACTAAAATCAAAGAACCTGCCCAAGCTAATTCTTGTTGAGCTTTAAAAGGGACAATGGCAAAGTTATAGACTAGCACTGATAGAGTAGCAATAGGTTCTGCTACACCTCTGGGCCAAAAATTGGAATACAACGCCGTAAAAATCAGAGGGGCAGTCTCTCCGGCTGCGCGAGCAATAGCTAGGGTAACACCGGTTAAAATGGCGGGGATAGCCGCCGGCAGCACAATCTTAAGAACCGTTTGATAGTTATAAGCACCTATCCCTAGGGCAGCCCAACGAATATCTTGGGGAACAATTTGTAGGGCTTCATCTGTCGTTCGAATAATAGTGGGTAACATTAACACCGCTAAGGCGACTCCCCCCGCAATTGCTGAAAAACCCACCACGCCGGTTTGTACTAACAACCCATAAGCAAAAATCCCGGCAATAATTGAGGGTACACCACTTAGCACGTTAGTGGCAAAACGAATCCAACGAGCTACTTGGTTGCCTTTACTAAATTCTGATAGGTAAATGGCGGCTAAAACGCCAATGGGAACCGCAATGGCTGTCGCCAAGGCCACTACCATTAAAGTCCCAATAATGGCATTAGCAACCCCTCCTCCTTGTAATCCTGGCGGTGGGGGGAGCTTAGTAAATAGATCGAAATTAATGCGGCTTAATCCTTGAATCGCTACATAAAACAGTAGGGCAAATAGGGGAATCAGTGTCAGAATAATACAAGCCGTCGCTAAAACAGTCATTAACAGTCCAAACAGATTTCGCGGGCTTTTCGGTTTCCTCTTCAGTCCCTCTCCTAATAATCTAGAGTCTGTCGACTCACTCAAATTAGACATACTTTAATAGCTTTACCAAACAAACACAATGGCTATTGATATTTAACCTGGTATTGGTTAAGGATAAATAATGCTCTTACTGATATTTGGCCTTGACTTGGTTAACGATGTATTCGGCGATGATATTAACGACTAAAGTCAATACCAACAAGACAAAGCCGGCATACATTAAGGCGGCTACCTGCATTCCTGAAGCTTCTGCAAATTGGTTAGCTAATAAAGAAGCGATGGTGTTAGCGGGTGCTAATACAGAGGGATTTAGCTGGTTCGAGTTACCGATAATCATGGTTACCGCCATTGTTTCTCCCATCGCGCGACCTAACGCTAACATAACTCCCCCCACAATACCTGAAAAAGCCGCAGGAATTAACACTCTAAATATAGTTTCCCAACGGGTTGCTCCTAAGCCTAAAGAGGCTTGACGTAATTCTGGCGGTAAGGAGGCTAATGAATCTCGGGAAATGGCGGTAATAATCGGTAAAATCATAATCGCTAAAACCATCCCTGCCGGCAGCATTCCAGGACCGGCGGGTGGAGTCGAAAATAAAGGAATCCAACCCAAATGATTATGTAACCAGCTACCAATAGGAGTCACAAGGGGAATTAATACAAAAATGCCCCATAATCCATAAACTACACTGGGGATAGCCGCTAACAGTTCGACTAAAAACACCAAAACTGTGCGAATCTTGAGGGAAATAAAGTCTTCACTCAAAAAAAGTGCTGTTCCTACTCCTAAAGGAATAGCGATGATCAGAGAGATGAGCGAACTAACAATTGTCCCATATATAACCGGTAACGCCCCGTAATCATTGGTAACCGGGTTCCAAGAACTAGAGAAAAGAAATCCTAATCCATATTGTTGAATCGCTGGCCAAGAGCGTATTAAAACAATTAGAGAAATCGATAATAAAATTAATCCTATGCCAATGGCAAAGGCTAACGTTAGCCAAATAAACCCTTGATCTAAAGATTTTTCTAACGGGGACCTGGGGGTACGTTCAGAAGAGTCTTGTTCTGAAAATGTTGGTGCGCTCATAATAGCGTTTAAGAGTTAATAGAGGTGCTTCTTTTAGAGAAGGTTTCAGGGGTTAATTTAAGGGGTAGCAGATGGCTACCCGACAAGTTTTATTTGACCTTAATTTGAAAATCGGGGCTAATTTGATCAGCCGCCGCCGCTACTTTTTCCACGACGTTTTGAGGTAGGGGAATATAACCGAGTTCTGCACTCGATTTTTGTCCTTGAGTCAATCCATATTGAATCATCCCTTCTATGCCTTTGGCAATATTGGGATCGTCATATTTTTTGTAGACTAGCATCCAAGTGTAGGTAACAATGGGATAAGATTTTTCTCCTTCAGGATCGGTAATAAATGCTCGTAAATTTTCAGGCAGAGTTACAGATGCTAAGGTAGCGGCTTCTGATTCTTCGGTGGGGGCAACAAATTGTCCGGCTTTATTTTGTAAGGAAGCCACGCTTAATTTATTGTTCTTGGCATAGCCAGCTTCTACATAGCCAATGGAGCCTTGATTTTGTTGAATTGATGCGGTTATGCCTTCATTTCCTTTTGCGCCGATAAATTTACCGGTTTTGGGCCATTGTACGGTTTTACCTGCCCCTATTTTGGATTTCCAATTGTCACTGATAGCACTTAAATGTTGAGTAAATACGGCTGTTGTGCCGCTTCCATCAGCCCGATGCACTACGGTAATGGGTAAATCGGGTAATTTTACATCCGGGTTATCTTTAGCAATTTTCGGATCGTTCCAGTTAGTGATCTCTCCTAAAAAGATGCCCACATAAGTATCTCGACTTAATTTTAGTTCTCCTTGAACCCCGGGAATATTATAAGCCAGCACGATCGCCCCGGCGGTCATGGGTAAGGTTAACACGCCTCGCTGCACTTTGGCAATTTCTTCATCTTTCATGGCCACGTCACTCGCCCCAAAGTTGATGGTTCCTTGGATGAACTGTTCAACGCCTGCACCACTTCCCACTGATTGATAATTCACCTGTAAATCAGGCACTTCTTGGTTTAGCTGTACAAACCAGTTGGAATAGAGGGGATAGGGAAAAGATGCCCCGGCACCGGTTAGTCTAACCGGTTGAGCTAAGGCTAAGGCTTTGGCTAGAGAGTCTCCTCCGGCAGCAGCAGGAGTTTGTTCGGCTGTACCGCTTTGTCCTTGTCCTTGTCCTGTGTCTGCTGTATTATTGGCACTGCCACAAGCGCCTAAACTGATGCTTAAAGCAAGTATAGATATAAAATTTATTAGGTCTCTAGGTGAGGTTCTTAAATTCTTTTGATTAAGCATATTTAAGGCAAGGCTACTTACTTGAGTTTATCATTTTCATGATACAGGCTATCATTTAATAGTAAAGAGTAGGTTAAGAGAAATCTTAAATTTTTCCAAAATGGTTATTTTATCTTAAATCCACTAGATCCCTTGACGATTTTAGGGTCTCTAGGGGAAGGCTAACAAAGTAGGTTTATTAACAGAATAATCTAGAATTATTCATAAGCTCATCAGTTTATTACCATTCAAGAGCCTCTAATCCGATCAACTCGAGCAAGTAACAAGAGAATTTGCTGGTCAAAGATCAGCCGCATCACAAGAATTTCAGGTTATGATTTATTTAAGGAAAAAAATTGCCTTTTCGCTTTTCGCGGATTTAGCCCTTCAACTTAAGTGACTTAATTATGGCCTCCCCGATTACTTGGCAGCAAGACAGCGATAACCCAGACAACGCTCAAAACCTCTCTCTAATTGGTCAATGGTGGGAAAAACTCGATTCACAAGAAGTCTCGTGGCAACAGCGCATCCTTCCTTCTAATGGGGATATTGATGAGCTTGACTGGAGTTCGCAGCGCTTTGACGAAAAAATTAGCTTACAGAAACCGCAAATGCGGGGAATTACGCTCTATTGGTATAGTCCTTCCTTCAAAGATGAACGCAGCACCACTCCTAGACAGCTTACCCTAGACATGACTAAGGGCGACCTCTACATTTATCCTCAGTCGCAAACTCAGTTAGTTATTCGCATCAATAAACCTCAAATAGTCTTTCAAACTGTAGAAGTGAATGACCCTCTCATCGTTGGTAATTCTGTAGGGGATAACTACGTTCTTCTGCTACGAGACAAACAACAGCAACTACAAGTGAAAATTACGCTAACTCCCCATAGTCTTCAGCAACTATTAGCGAGTCTTCCCCAAAACCCATAAAATTTGTACGATGCGTAACTTCTACCCCAACAACTTTTCTAACAAATTAATCCCCTTCTCACTTTTAACAATAATACTGCGGTCACGCTCAAATAACACTGAACCCACACACACCGATTGCTCGGCTTGTTTTCGGATATACTCTTGAGAGCGTTGATCAATTTTAGCCGCTATAGACTCATATACTGCTTTTACCCAATGAGTATGATTTTCCTGATCTAACTTTCGTAAATAAGATAACGCCGCTTCTGTCGTAGGACAATTAAACACTTGTTGTAAATTAGAAGTCGGTAAACCTAATTGAGCTAAATGAGCGGTCAAAATTTCTAAGCGTCCATCCGCGAGATAATGATGAGTATGAAAAATTCCGCCGGCTAATTTAATCAGCTTTCCATGATAGCCAAATAAAACTATTCCCTTTACCTTTTGAAGTGCTGCCGTCACCAACATCGGACCTAACCAATTAGCCGTTTTAAGCAGTTGTGCCGGATTAATACCCATTTGTTGCGCCAATTGTAACCCGTTTTCCCCGACACAAAACACTAAAGTCTCAAACTGTTGAGCTTTCTCGATTAATGCTTGCTGATAAACTTCTAATTGTTCACTGGCACTGAGCGGCTGAGAAATTCCCGTTGTTCCTAACAAAGAAAGTCCTTCAACTACCCCAAAAGCCTCATTAGAGGTTCTTTGAGCTAATTTTCGCCCTTCCGGTAAGATAATGGTTACAGTTATCTGTTCATCGTTTTGCAGTAGAGATTGGAGATTTTCCTGTAGCAGTCGTCGAGCATACTGATAAATGGCTGATTTCCCCAGTTCATTGCTCAATTTACCCACGCCTTCACCGCCTCGGATCAGAATATTTTCTTCTAGCCACTCGTTTTCTGTTTTAATCCTAGCCGATAAAGATTGAAGATTTTCTGACCTAACTGTTGACTCCACTATCGCCCAAACGGGAGTATTACGAGTAATGTCTAAATTATCCCCAGGATCACTACGAGTAATGGCTAAAGCCTGATTTACGCCGATCTGTGCTACTTGTTCTATTTCAATTTCTACTGTTTGCGCCGCTTCAATTAAGTTGACCCAAACTTTTTTATTTTCCTCCTGTTGATGTAAATGACGCAATGCCGCTATAGCCGCAGCCGTTGCAAAGACAGGTAAAGTATATCCTGAGCGGGGTTTCATAAAAGTTATGAGTGAACAGTTCTCTTCAACAAATTTCCTTAGAATGAATTAATTACTAATTTATTAAAATTTCATCGCTTTTTGGGATTGACTGTCAAGCCAGTAGGAAAATCGGGCACGGCTGTAACATTCTAGTCTCAACTAAATGTTATTCAATCCGTACCCTTACTTCTAGTTATCCTAAATTTCAATAAATTTTGGGGCAACTAAAGCTAGTTTTTTCCATTACCCACAAAAGCAATAGTCAAGCTATCGTGAGCCAAGAAGTGATCGAGATGATAAGCTCTTTCTTCCGTTGCTAAAAGAATTTTTTCTAATAGATAACGGGTAGCACGATCGCCTAAACTTTCAGCTTGAGAAGCTAAACGACGTAACAGTTGAATAATCGCTTGTTCTGCTGATAAATCGTGTTCTACCATAGAGCGGCTATCATAAGAGCCATCTTCTTCAGGTTCAAAGCAGCATAACTCAGCCAGTTTAGTAAAACTAGCGACAGGAATGCCACCTAATCCATTTAAGCGCTCACCCAAATCATGAACATGATTTTGAGCGGCTTCGTACCCTTCTTGGAAAAATTCATGTAAGGAGTAAAATTCTGACCCCTCTACGACAAAATGATGTTTTTGATACTGCAAATACAACGCTTGAAAACTTGCTAAGGCACTATTTAACCCCTCACACACGGGCGTGGTTACGCTTTTATCTAGTAATACGGAATTCTCGCCTACTTCACCGAAGGCACGTACTAAGCCCTGAGTTGTAGCCATTTGATTTTTCTCCTGTTGTTGTTGGGGAATTACTTGTATAGGGTATCTACCTTATCACACTTTACCTGGAGAACGGACAAATTGCACTAGGCATCTCAAGATTTACTGACAATTTCTCCAACTTAAAAAATAGTTGAGAATAATTAGCGTTTATATGGTAGTCTACAAATAGAAGATTTTCCCAGTAAGACTCTAGCCACTCACACTCAATTACGCCCAAACATGAGTTCAGCCAACCCGTCATCATCTTCAAATCAAGTTATTCAGGTTCAAGGTACCGACCGTTGGGAAGTTTATCACCGCTTACAGGAGTTAGACATCCCTTGCCAATGTCATCTCAATCAGCCTTTACAGATAGAACTGGATACTCATATTCAGGCGATTCAGCTATGGAGCGTAGTGAGAAGAATTAAAGCACCCCGCCAGGAATTAATTCTCTGGTTAGATCGATGCTGGGTGCTAGACATTGATAATGAGAATCATTAAACTGTACACTTATTGAAAATATATGTCAAACTGTAAGCCGGAATACACACCCTTTAATGCCGTCGGACAATTGCTAGATTTTGTTATTAAAGACGGGGACAAAATCAAATACTTGAGGATTAATGTTTCAGAGCGCGAATATTGGATCAAACTGCCCAAAGAAATGCGGCAAGGACTAGATCCGCTCATTGCGCCGGGTTGCTGGATAGAAGTGAATGGGAACAGTAAATTATGTGCCAAAACGGGTAAACTGAAGCTAAAAGCCGAAACAATTCGGCCGACTGTACCCTTATCAGACAGAGAAAGCTACCCTCAACAACAGCCAACCCAAACCAGTAAATGCAGAAAACCGGCAGCGAGTATCCTGGTGTGTCAGAAATCTGACTGTTGGAAAAAAGGCGGCAAAGATATGTGTCAAGCGATCGAAAGTTGCCTAAAAGATAATGGTCTAGAAGACCAAGTTCAGGTCAAGCGGACAGGTTGTTTAAAAAGATGTAGTAAAGGCCCCAACATGATTATTTTACCCGATAAGGCCAATTATACTCGTGTTAAACCCCAAGAAATTCCGGTTTTATTGGAAAAGCATTTTGTGGCGGCAAAGGATTAGTCTAGTGCTTATTTATTTTAATCAGCCTCACACTTATATCTATATAGTGTGGGGTTTGTTCTTAGATTTAATCATCAAATTGCTATAGAGGCGCAAGGTTTGCGCCCCAGGAAGGAAAAGAAAAATTTTATATTTAGTTACCTATAAACTAAACAGAATTCGCCCAATCCTTAGCCCAATTCAAAGTAAGATGAACTTGATCTAAATTAGCCGCTTCACAATAAAGACGTAAAATCGGCTCAGTGCCGCTAAAACGAATCAACAACCAACTTCCATCTTGGAGACGGAACTTATAACCATCTATAGCTAGACAATCGATCACAGACTGGCCGGCGATCGTTTTAGGGGGGTCAGTTTCCAAACGAGTTAATAATTTAGATCGTACCTCCATACTAGCCAAAGGCAAATCAATGCGATCATAAGCCGAAATAAAGGCGGCTTTTTCTTGTAATTGAGTATAGCGATCTGATAAATCGACACCCGATTCAACCACCGCCTCTAAAACATATAAAGCTGATAATAAAGCATCGCGTTCAGGGATATGAGTCCCATAACCCACACCACCGGATTCTTCCCCACCAATTAACACCTGACTGGTTAACATACGGTCAGCAATATATTTATAACCAATAGGAGTTTCAAAGATCGGTAAATTATAAAGTTTAGCCAGACGAGGAATAATATCAGAACCGCTAACGGTTTTAACCACCTCTCCACTTAATCCCTTCTTATCAACCAAATGGTCCATTAAAATCGGAATTAAAATCTGAGTAGAGAGAAAATTTCCCTTAGCATCTACTGCCGCAATGCGATCACTATCACCATCAAACACCAAACCCACCTTTAACCCCTCACCCGGGGCCGTTTTAACCGTTTCTAACAATTCCGATAAATAACGGGGTAGAGGTTCAGGGGGATAACCGCCAAATAGGGGGTCTCGCGCACTATGAAGTTCTTGTACCTCACATTCAAGAATTCGACCCAACCCACCAGCCGCCGCGCCGTGCATCACATCCGCAAACACCCGCAAACGTCCAGAATTAATCGCTGCGCGAATGGGTTCAACTTTGACCTGAGTTCGCAGGCGATCGCAGTAACTTGACCAAGGGTCAAAATAACTTAAACTGGGGGAGAATGCGAGTTCCGCACTGCCGCTTGGGGAACTTGGGGAAACCGTTGAGGATAAGCGGGCTTCAATTTGCTGAGTAATCTCAGGAGAAACCGAACCGCCAAACGGTCCTTTAACTTTCAAACCGAGGTAATTTGGGGGATTATGACTAGCCGTCATAACGATGGCTCCGAGAGCCTTGTGAGCTTTAGCCGCCCAACTAAAAGCCGGCGTTGGGGCATAACTCTCGGATAACAACACATCAAATCCGGCCTCGGTAATTGCCTGGGCTGCCGTTCTAGCGAAATCCTCGGCCATAAAGCGGCGATCATAACCGACCACAATCAGACGGTGATCGACATTAGAGCCATAATTATCTGCTAAAACCTGAGCCGCCAGAGGAGCAAGCCGCCAGACTCGCTCAAAAGTAAAGTCGGCGGCGATAATTCCCCGCCAGCCATCAGTACCAAATTTAATCGGGTTGACTGTAAAAGACATGAAATCGCTCATTAATAAACCAGTCTGATCCCAGAGTAGCCGACACAGAGCATTTTGGGAACTGAATTTTCTATCTTTCGGGCGGCAACTCCGAGTCGGGGGTGAGGGTTTTGAGTAAAATTTGAAGTTTCATGCGTTCTATGTAAGGCCAACCTCCTGTTTCTTCAATCTCTCTGAGCAAATGATATAAATCTTTACGAGTATCCGGTAAAGAAGGTTCAAAAAACTGTTCTCGGATTTCTCGATGGAGTTGTTCTAGAGTTCGCAGCAGAGATAATAATGCGTCGAGATCGCCAGAGCATTGCTGCGCCAGCGTTCGGATTTCGGTGGTAATTCGAGCGAGTTGCTTGTTATCTGTTTGAGTATCCCCATTTGGATCGTGATTCATGTAAAGGCATCCATTGAGAAAATCACCCTCATCATAAAAGATTCTGGGTAGTTGAAGTAACCAAATTTGGTAGAGTAGATCCCGATATGTCTCAATAGTGAGCGTTGTCCACAATCTATTGATGGCTTTTTGATAAGTAATACTTATTTGGACAAGAATTATTAATTAGAGATTGACAAAGCGAGGTTGATCATGAGGTTTCGTGCTTTAATTGTTGCCTTTCTGGCTTTATGTCTGGGCTTATTCACAGTTGCTTGTAGTGAAGCGCCCACCGATGTTAGTCGGGAACAACTCACTTATGACGAAATTTTGAACACAGGACTGGCTAACAAGTGTCCTCAAGTTTCCGAATTTACCCGAGGTAATATTCCCGTTGAACGTGGACAAACTTATTTAGTGACAGATTTGTGTTTAGAACCCCAACAATATTTTGTTAAGGAAGAACCCGTTAACAAACGACAAGAGGCTGAATACGTACCCGGTAAACTATTAACCCGTTCTACCACTAGCCTTGAACAAATTTCCGGAACCATTAGCGTTAGTGATGACGGCGTACTAACTTTTACCGAAGAAGAAGGGATTGACTTCCAACCCATCACGGTTCAATTACCCGGCGGTGAACAAGTGCCTTTCTTTTTTACCATTAAAAGCTTAGTGGGTCAAACCGAGGCAGGTTTTAACTCCATCAACAGTTCAGTGGACTTTGAAGGAGGTTTTAAAGTGCCTTCCTATCGAGGTGCTGGTTTCTTAGATCCCAAAGGTCGGGGTGTAGTGACTGGGTATGATAACGCGGTTGCTCTACCCGCTTCTGCTGATGCAGAAGACTTTGCTAATGTTAAATCAACTGATACCGGTAAAGGAGCAATTTCTCTACAAATCACCAAAGTTGATGGAGCTACCGGAGAAATTGCTGGCGTGTTTGAAAGTGAACAGCCTTCCGATACCGATTTAGGCGCTAAAGAGCCAGTAGGTGTGAAGATCCGAGGCATCTTCTATGCCCGCATTGAACCAACCGTTTAATATAAACCCTGCCCTTAAACGGTTTAAAACACTTTGTTAAATTAACGATGGAATAGAGGAAATCACGGTGAGGGGCGTTTCGCCCCTTTTTGAGTTTTTTAAAGACCGTCAAAACTAACTGAAGAATTTACCTTGAAAAAGTTTAAATGAATTTGATGGCTTTTGAGTAGGAAACCCCGGGCAAACCGGACCCTTTTTCTGCTCAGTAAATTAGCGCAAGCCTCATTTGAAAATTGAACAGAAACCTGGTATTTACTCGGTTGCACTAAGCCAGTGACTAGCCTAATCTAGATACAGTCAAAGACTACAACCCGTCAATAAAAACTATTACTTGACGAAAAAAGTTAGCTTTTGACTAACTCGAGTTAGACCGTTTTAAATAAAACCCTAAAAACTTATTTTCCCTTGAAATAAAGTTACAAAAAAATCTTGCAGCAAATAGCAGAAATAGGTTAAGTGCGCTATGTATATTCCCGTCAAAGAAAATCTCAAACTGGAAAGCTTGCGCTTGTTCCAAGATTACCAAAAATCCCCATCAACTGAACTTCGCAACCAAATTTTGGAACTCAACTTCGGGTTAGTAAGAAGAGAAGCTTATCATTGGGTGAGTCAATGTAACGAGAATTATGAAGACTTGCTGCAAGTGGGGTGTTTAGGATTAATTCGAGCTATTGAACGATTTGAAACCGGCAAAGGTCACGCTTTTAGTTCTTTTGCTATTCCCTATATCCGAGGGGAAATTCAACACTATCTGCGCGATAAGGGTTACTCGGTCAGAATTCCTCGGCGTTGGTTAGACTTAGGCCGCCAAGCCATGACTATTCGGCGGGACTTCCAAACTCGATTGAACCGTCAACCCAGCGATGAAGAAATTGCCGAGATTTTAGAAATTTCTGCCAAAGAATGGCAAGAAATAAAACTAGCTTTCCAAAATCGTGAGCCGCTCAGTTTAGATGTTTCCATCAATCACGATGATGATGGACAAACGAGTTTAGGAGACTTGGTTCCCGATCCCAAGTATCGCAGTTTTCAGTTGTCTGAAGATGACCGCATTCGTTTACAACAAGCACTCGCTCAACTCGAAGAACGAACCCGGCGAGTTTTAGAGTTTGTATTTTTGTATGATTTAACTCAACGAGAAACAGCAGAACAATTAGGAATCAGTGTGGTGACCGTTTCTCGCCGCGTTAAAAAGGGTCTGGATCTGCTTAAGGAAACCATGACCAAAGAAGTATTTTGAAAATTAATATTTATGGCCCCCGAATTGCCTAAAATGAATACATTGATGATTATTATTGTCTCAAGGTAAAGCATGACCAAAACGGTTGGCGATGTCATGACCCACAATCCCTATACGGTAACGCCTCAAACTCCACTCTCTGAGGCGATTAAACTCATGGCAGAAAAAAAAATCAGTGGATTGCCTGTGGTCAATGAAATAGGCAATTTAGTCGGGGTAATCTCAGAAACCGACTTGATGTGGCAAGAAACCGGCGTGGAACCCCCACCTTATATCATGATCCTCGATAGCGTGATCTATCTCCAAAATCCGGCTCGCTATGAAAAGGAAATTCACAAGGCACTAGGGCAAACGGTAGGAGAGGTAATGAGCGATAAGCCCATTAGCATTAAAGCCTATCAACCATTACGAGAAGCCGCTCAACTCATGCACGACAAAAAAATCCGACGCTTACCTGTGATTGACGAAACAGAGGCAAAAGTAATCGGTATTATTACTCGTGGCGATATTATCCGCGCCATGGCCAGTAATTGAAGTCTCCCACTCGCTTCGTTTTGGGAGTAGCTCTTGATTAAGCTACATGGTTAAATTTTTTGGGCGACAAAATTCAAGGTGAAGAAAATTAAGAAAAATTCACTAACCTCGCCGGTCAAGTGCGAGGATTGTCCAAACCAATTTGGTCAACGCAAGAAGTGAATAGCCCATTTTAGCCTAACAATCTCACAGACTTCCGAATGCTTCCCTAGTTCGGATTCTCTCTAAACTCGATTGGTACGAGTGTTGCTAAAGACAAGACATGGTTTGTTAGGTGGGCAAAGGAACTTAAACTTAACTCTTTAAGGATTATCTCCATGCTAAGAGTACCTGTTATCTCAAAAGAAGGAAAACCCTTAATGCCCACTAAACCTAGTAGGGCAAGAAAATGGATAAAAGACGGTAAAGCTGTTGGCAAGTTCAACGACTTAAATCAATTTTATGTTCAACTAATTGTCAATTCATCTGACAACAAAACTCAAACTATCTCTATAGGAATTGACCCAGGTAAGCTGTTTTCAGGTATAGGTGTTCAGTCTTCGTCATATTCTTTATGGGCTGGACATTTAGAATTACCTTTTAAAACAATAAAAAAGCGAATGGAAGATCGCCGAATGATGCGTCGTACAAGGAGAGGAAGGCGAATTAATCGCCACCTGCCTTTTGAACTAAGAGCGCACCGTCAAAAGCGTTTTAACAACCGCAAACAGGGCAAATTACCTGGGGTGCGGAACGAGTTCCGCACTCCATCAATTCGCGCTAACAGACAACTAGAATTGAGGGTCGTCAAAGAACTGTGTAAAGTTTTTCCGATAACTGATATTTACTTTGAGTATGTAAAAGCCGATGTAGATTTAACTTCAGGCAGGAAAAAAGCCTGTTCAGGAAAAGGGTTCTCTCCTGTGATGGTTGGTCAAAAATGGATGTTAGAGCAACTAAGGCAGTTGGGAAATGTTGATACCCGTTATGGATGGCAGACCTCTAACTTAAGACAACATTTAGGATTAGAAAAGTCTAAAGACAAAGCCAAACAATCTAAAGAGAGTCATGGCTTAGATGGTTTAACTTTAGCTTGTTTTCAGTTTTTAGATTATAAATCTTTTCAGACTGTTAATAGTCAAGGTCATCACTGGGTAGGTTCAGTAACAATAACAAATTGTCCATTCGCTGTTATTAAAAGACCTCCGTTTAGTCGTCGTCAACTTCATCTTATGCTCAAGAGCAAGGGAGGTATAAGACGACAGTATGGAGGAACAATAACCGACTTTGATTTAAGAAAAGGGGATTTAGTTAATTGCCCTAAAGGAATTGACTATGTCTCAGGTCAAACTAAAAAACAAATATCTGTTAGCGATGCTAATTGGAAACGGTTAGGGCAGATAGCTGTTAGCAAAGTGACTTTGATTAGACGTTCAAACGGATTGATTGTCAATTGCTAAAAAATGTAAAGCCGTCCTTCGCTGTCGCTAAAGGACGGGGTTTCAAACCCAAAATTTTCGATGAGTGTAACCCCAGAATCAGTTCAAGCATTAATTGACTCCAGCGATTTTGGTGATCGCATCCGAGGGATTAATCAATTACGTCAATTAGACCCGAAAATAGCTTTTGAAATGATTCAACCCCTCGTGAGCGATCAAAATGTTCGGGTACGCTACGCGGCAGTTAGTCAGTTAGATCCTTTAGGAAAACAAGATTTAGAAAAAGCCTTAGAATTATTGCGCGAACGCCTACGCTTTGACCCGGAAGCCGATGTTAAAGCAGTGGCGGCTGATGTCATTGGCGGCTTAAAACTGACCGCCGCCTTTGAAGACCTACAACAGTTATATCATCAAACCTCGGAATGGCTGATCCAAATGAGCATTATTGCTTGTTTAGGAGAGTTTGGTGACCCCAGAGGCTTTGATCTTCTTAAAATTGCCCTCCAAAATGAAAATAGCTTGGTGGCTACAGCCGCCATCAGTGCTTTAGGAGAATTAGGCGATTCCCGGGCGATTGAGTTATTACTTCCTTTTATAAATGATCCAGATTGGCAAGTTCGCTATCGTTTAGTCCAGGCCTTCGGAAATTTAGAGGGAGAACAAGCTAAGACCGCTTTAGAACAATTGTCTGGCGATCCAGTGGAACAAGTGGCTGTGGCGGCTCAAACACTTCTTAGTCATTAGTTATTAGTCATTAGTCATTAGTTATTAGTCACGCTCGTCAGTAGAGCAATTGTTCCCGCTACCCTATAGCCTATTGCCTAGTTATTACTAACCATCAACTTAGGGTAAGATAATCAACAAAACTAAGCATTAACGCCCTGAGAGCATCTTGCTATGATCAATCTGCCAAAAGCAACTTTTACCCTATTGGTTAGCTTAGTGATCAGTGGAGTTTTAAAAATTACTCCTACTCTAGCCCAAACCGAGCCGCCTTTATCCACCAAGCAACATAATGAACAATTGGGGGACTTACTACGACAAGGCCGTCAGTACGTCGATAACGGAAACTATACTGAGGCTCTCAACCTCTATCAACAAGCGGCTACCCTCGCTCAAGATAACCCGAAAATTTTTTCGGGCATAGGCTATCTCTACTCCTTACAGGGCAATTATCAAGCCGCCGTCCGCGCTTACCAACAAGCCTTGACGCTAGAGCCTTCTAACCCTGAATTTTACTATGCGCTCGGTTACAATCTCGCTTATGCCGGTGACTACAGCAATGCGGCCACAGCTTATTATTATGCCATGCAGCTTGAGCCGAAAAATGTCAAACACTACATCGGTTTAGGCGTAGTTCTGCTACGACAAAAAAACTATGATAAAGCTATTGAAGTGTATCAATGGGTATTAGCTTTAGACCCGAATAATCAAGAAGCACATGAAATTATGGGGGTCGCTTTATTAGAGCAAAAACGTACCTCTGAAGCCATGAGTTTTCTACAAAATGCCACTGAAAAATTTCCCAGTAGTACCGAATTAAAATTACAGTTAGCTAGTGCTTCTCTTGCTCAAGGAAATCTCGATCAAGGATTAAGTTTATTACAAGATGTACAGCGCTTAGACCCAAATAATTATAAAATTCAATTAAAAATAGGGATTCTGCTAGAAAAGAAAGAGCGTTACGACGAGGCGCTTACTGCTTACCGCAGAGCCTCTTATCTGGCACCTAAATCTATTGAAGCTAATGCTGGTATTGGAAGGGTGTACTTGGCTCAAAAAGATTATTTAGGAGCCATTGTGGTTTATAAAGAACTGGCAGAAGTAGCACCTAATAATCCTGATATTTACTATAATTTAGGGTTCGCTTTAAAACAAAGAGAGCGTAAACAGGAAGCAAAAGAAGCTTTAGAAAAAGCCCGCCAACTTTATCAGAGTAGAAATGATCAAGAAGGAGTAGATAAGGTTAATAAGTTATTGAAAAAAAAGGGGAAGGGGTAGAGGAATAGAGTTAAAATTTGCGAAGTGGGTTGCCAAACATTTATCTTAATTAAAACCACTAGGAGCTAAATAAGGAACATGAAAACCTTAATAATAAACATTAGTGTAGCTAGTTTATCTACTATTTTTGGAACAATAAATTGTTTAGCGGTTCAAGCGGCTAACATAAATTTAACAGCCAAAACAGATAAACCTCTTATTCTAGAAACAAATTTGGCTACTTGGACAGATAATATAGACACAATTGTTTTTAATGCAGACAATTGGACAATACGAGGGAAGCTTAATATTCCGGCACAAACTTTTGATTTCACTTTACTCTCTCATATTGTAGCTCCACATCCAGAAAATCCTTTTAATGAAGAACGCTTTAATGATACATCTGGAGTTCTTGGGGTTTCTATAGATGTCCCAAGAGAACGAAACAAATCTAATACAAAAACTTTTTCTTCAAAACACGGTAATCTTCATCAAGATGTATGGACAGTTACTATAGACACTAACCGGGGTATAATAGGCGGATTTCCTAGCGGTGGAGGAATACAAATAAAAGCAGCACACGTCCCCGAACCCCTCACCCTCCTCGGCGTAGGAACAGCCCTAAGCTTCGGCGCTTATTTCAAACGCCAACTTAAAAAGCAGTAAACCTTCATTTTAATCTATAACCCCAAAGCGACAAGAATAGTAAATAAGTATTGTAAAAGTTTAGACTAGATGATAATTTTTTAACCCGTTTTGGGAACTATACAAGTAAGCATTTACTCCCAACTTGTGTAGTAAAATGAAATCTGTTAAGCAAACTGAACAGCAATTAATTTTAACTTTCCTACCGATTTCTGCCTGGCTTGCCTGTGTAACAAGCTTAATTGGCGCGATTTTGCTCCCTTTACCCGGGTGTTTATTCTGGTTTATTCCCTCAACAATAATTAATCTTATCATTCTCTTCTTTGCTGACTCGGTTAACTGTTATTTTGATAAAAGCAAAGGACAATTAATTCAGCAAAAAATCGGTCTTCGAGGAATGCGAGTAAAGCGGCTGAATCTGTCGGAAATTTCAGGAGTTTATATTGAGAAACTACCCATCAAAAATGATTATATTTATTTGATATATTTTTATGTAAATTCTCGGGAAAAATTTTATTTAACTCGCTGGAAATATGCCAATTTTATAGGAATTAGCCATTCAGCCGCTTTGATTTGCCAATTTCTTGAGCTTCCTCTTTACCATCTAGTGGAAAAGTAATCTAGCTGGTTGAACCTTAATTAATTATCCTCAAATCCGCTCAAAACATTAACGATATTATTACCGATATCTTCTACAGCGTAGCCGCCTTCCATAACAAACAAAGTCGGCTTATGAATGCTGGCAATGTCCTTACCCAAAGTTAAATAATCTTCGGTTTTCAAACAAAATTTAGAAATAGGGTCATATTCAAAGGTATCAACCCCCAGAGAAACCACTAACACATCAGGATGATAATTTTTAATAAAATCAAGCGCGATTTTAAGGGTTTGACGATACTGCTGCCAATCAGTGCCCCAAGGCAGAGGATAATTAAGATTAAAACCCACTCCATCAGCCGCTCCTTTTTCATCTTCATAACCTAAAAAATAGGGATATTCTACTCGAGGATCAGCGTGCAACGAGACGAACAAAACATCACGACGATGGTAAAAAATCTCCTGAGTACCATTCCCGTGATGATAGTCTACATCCAAAATAGCTACCCGGGTTGCCCCTCCATCCAGCAAAGCTTGAGCGGCGATGGCGGCATTATTGAGAAAACAGTAACCCCCGTAAAGATTAGTTGCCGCATGATGACCAGGAGGGCGACACAGAGCAAAAACCGCCTGTTCTCCTGCGGCTAATAACTGTTGTGCTGTTAGAGCTACATTAGCTGAAGCTCTAGCGGCTCGCCAAGTCCCTGCTGTAATGGGAGTGCCGGCATCAAAGGAATAATAGCCTAACTGACCATCAATGGCTTCTGGAAGCCGGTCATAGCCTAAAGTTCGGGTTGGCCAAATCAGGGGAAGGGCTTCCCTTTCTCCGTATACTTTAACCCACTCTGACCAAGCGTTTTGTAGAAAGTCAACAAAAGCCTGCTCATGAACCCGTAAAATGGGCGCGAGACCCCTTTCAAGAGCCGGCAAAACAGAACCTAACCCGACCGAGCGAATGCGGCTTAACACCGTCTCCACTCGTTGAGCATTCTCTACAGGTGGGCGGAGTTGACCGTCAATGAGTTCAAATTTGGGGTTCTGATATTGGTGATCGCGGCTATGAATAGTTAACATGGGATTCAGTAATGGAGAGTAAAGTCATTCCCCTGATTCATTTTATGCTACAGGTTGGAACAAATTCTCAGCGACATAATTACCTATGTTTAAACCTGTAGGCAGGGCATCGGTAATGGTGGACTCTCGCACATGAACCCCTCCATAAACGCGGCTGATAGCATCTTCGGTAGCTAAATCCGAGAAACTATTGTAATTACGAACGATACCGGGTAACTCTTGGGAAACTACACTAAATTCATAATTATCCCCAAAAAAGTTCTTTAAAACCCCTGCAAAAGCTCCTGCAAAAGTTGAATGACCCGAAATATAGTCCGGGAAAGGAGGAGTATCTAGTAAAGGTTTCCAATTGGGATCAGCCACAGTTGCATCAATTCCATCATTGGCGGCAATGCCACCGGCTATCACGTCATCGGGACGGGGTTGAGTATATTTATACTTAGCCGCCCAAGCCACGATCGCCGCATCAGCCAAAGCGACGTTTAACGAAGCAAATAAACGGGCATTTTCCGCTAAAGAGGTGCCCTCACGCACAGCAACTTCTTCAGCGATTTGATTTAATTGCCCGTAGGGACGGAAAGTATCAGCCCGGTCATAAGACCAAAAATGAGCGACTTGGGTTTGGTCAGGAGTACGAGTAAGAGTAGTTATATCAGTGTTAAACCTTCCACCGATTTTTCGTACTTCTTCGATGTTTTCAGCATAGAGTGTGGGGTTATGGGTAGGTGTACCATCAAGCCCATTAGGAGCAAAAGCCTCCTCACTCGGGATAGCCCAGGGGGTAACTTGACCCCAATTAGGGCTAAGTGCTATAAAGTCCGGTGCATCGGGCTGCCAAACATAATCACCCGTAGGGGGTACATAGGGGGCGTTGTTGTTGGAGCCATCGTTTGCTCGCAGAGCGAGAATTTGGTCAGCAACAGAATAGCCAAATAAAGTCCCTGCTGTCTCAGCAACGGGCAGATCGGTAATTTCTGCCAAAGATTTAACCAATTGTTGATTAAATAAAGTGGTTTGCTGAGGAATCAATTGAGTTAGAACCCGGTAGGCTGCACCCACCGCCGCCGCTTGTAATGACGCACCCTTCGGGGCATTAACATCCACTGCATAAGCAGTATAGTTATGTTTAAAAGCATTAACTGTGTCATAAACGGCCGTAGAAACCAGTGCTAATAGCCGAGAGCCTACTGTTGGGGGAATGCCTCGTCCGGCTTCTCCTTCGGCTTGAATGGCATTTAAAGCCGTTGCATTCCAATCGATCACCACATCGGTATTGGGAGCAGACACGAGACGACTAACGGTGTTGTTGTTTTCCTCAAGTTCTGCTACTTGGTTTTGGCTGTCTACTCTGGCAATCAGATTGTAAGCTCCAGGAGCGATAGCTGAAGTATTATTGTCATAATTAATCGTTAGGGTAATACTTTGAAAAGGTTTTAAGTTAATGTTTTTCGTTTGATTCGCCAAAAGAACATCGTTTTTATCAATATTGTTATCGGTTGAACTCCATAGTTCCAGGTTAATTGGACCTGTGGCAGTGGTATTACCCTGATTAGTTATTTTTATCTTGACTTGGCCTTGATCGCCAAATTCCACTGTATCGGGTAGCTTGATTTTGGTAAATTGAGCGATTAAGTCCGGTCCCTGTCCAGTCAAAGTTTGGTTACTAGCAATATTGCTGTTGTTGGCAGGTTGAGGAGAGGAATTGTTTGCTGTGTTATTAGAAACAGAATTGCCCTGACTCTCGATAATGGAATCAGGGCTTGAAGAAGCCGCCTTATAAATCTTGTCTATTTCATCTGACTCAACATCTAAATTTAAGTTTTTTGCCAAACTAGAAAGGTTTTGTTCTGCTAGAGGATTGGCGACATTTAGATCAACAACAGAAATAGAATTCGTGGAACTCATCTCAATAATCTCCTTTTTGCTTTAAATTTACATTTCTCAAAAATCAGCAATATTATTGCTTAAAAATAGAAAAGCCTATTTTTTTGAGGAATTCATGCTTAAATAAAGCTAATTTACTCCAAGGGAGAAATTATCTTTCTCGTTGAGCTAGGGGAAGATTAGAGGTGAACAGTCATGATTAAGATACATCATCATTGAGTCAGATTCCTGAAAAAAAAATTTTTTTATGTTGAAGAGTGATCTATCTGATGGCGGAGTATATTTAAGGTGGCTTGTCCGGTTTTTGCCCAACTAAACTGGCTTGCCCTTTGTAAACTAAGCTTACTGAGATGCGATTGTAATTGACTATCGTTGGCAATAGCTGTCATGGCTGCTGTAATTTCATGGGTTTGATCAGGATTAATTAAAATGGCGGCATCGCCGGCCACTTCAGGCAAAGACGACAAATTAGACGTAATCACCGGCACTCCACAAGCCATTGCTTCTAAGACTGGCAAGCCGAACCCTTCCCATAAAGAAGGAAACACCAAGGCTAAAGCTCTATTAAGAATAACGGGTAATTGGCCATAACTCACATAATCGAGAAATTTCACCTGATGAGTTAATCCTAATTCCTCTACGGCTGTTTGTAGCTTAGGGGTATAACGGCGATCGCTTGGTCCGGCAATCCACAATTGATAGTCGTTGCGGTTTTTCAGTTGGGCAAAAGCTTGCAGCAAACGAGGTAAATTTTTATAAGGATTGGGGCGACCTAGATAGATAAAATAGGGTTGAGATGGTTTAGGCAGATTTAAAGGACGGAAATGGGTAGCGTCATAAGCTAGAGGAATAGGGGTAATCTTTTGGGCTGAAATGCCGAAAAAGTCGATAATATCTTGGGCTGTTGCTTGAGAATTACAGACGATATGACCGGCTTGTTGAAGGACTTGGGGAATATAATAGCGAAAGTAGGGGGTTAAAGGAGAGTAAGGGTTAGAAAAACGTAGGGGAATTAAATCATGAACCATGACCACAAAGCGATGATTTCTATATAGCGGCGCTTCAGGCAAGGGAGAAAATAATAGAGATGGTTGAAGTTTTTTACAGATTTTATCGAGTTTAAATTGAGTCCACCATAAACGATTTAAGTGTCCTTTAATGCCTTGTTCTGGGGTTAAATTGCCCGGAATCGAGTAATTTTTAAAATCGTCAATCGGTTTCGCTGTTAGTAAAGTCGGATTGAGTGGTTTTAAATAGGGCAGAAGATTTAAAATATAATTACTAATCCCAGTCGGTTTATCAAAAACCACAGATAAATTGATTAAAATTTCACTCACCGTTTTTTGATTTTAGGGAACAGGGAACAGGGAACAGGGAACAGACTAATGACTAATGACTAATGACTAATGACTAATGACTAATGACTAATGACTAATGACTAATGACTAATATTTTTTAGCCGCTAAAGCGATCGCCATTGGAAAAATGAGATGTTCTTGGACTTGAATACGGGCGTGGAGGGTGTCTGGTGTATCATCAGGAAGAATGGGGACAGCCGCTTGCATGACGATGGGTCCGCTATCGACTTCTAAACTGGCAATATGAACGGTACAACCTGTCACCTTGACACCGGCGGCTAAAGCTTGTTCTACACCGTTAACGCCTTTAAAACTGGGTAATAGACTGGGATGAATATTTAAAACATGATTGGGGAAAGCATTTAGCAGGACAGGGGTAATAATCCGCATCCAACCGGCCATAATCACCCATTCTACCTCGTGCTGTTTTAAGACCTCGACAATTTTTTGATCCAGTCCTTCTCGATTTTTTTTGTAGTGTCGATGGTTAATTAATACGGTGGGAATATTCCATCGTTGTGCCCTTTGTTGAACTTTAGCATCAGGATTATTATAAATGACGACTTGAATTTGGGCATTTAAGCGCTTATCTGCGATCGCTTGTGCCAAGGCTTCAAAATTTGTCCCACTTCCAGAAGCCATTACCCCTAGTTTTAACGTTTGATCTAACTGGAGTTCTTCGGGGGAACACTGAGGCGAAATAAAGCTAGGTAGTTGGTTGGTCATTCAGAGGATGCTTAAAAGAGCAAATTTATAAGACAACTGTCTCATTTTACTACTCCTAAAGTAATGATTTGATCCAATCTAGCTAGAGAAGATGGTCAAAAAAGACTACAGTCCGCTTCCTGTGCCCTAACCATATACTTTAGTCTATCTTCTAATTTTTAATTATAGAAAAAACTAATAGATAACTTAAAAAATTGGCATTTTACAAAATCAATACTTATAAGTCACTATAAATACAAGAATCTTAACGAAGATGATCAATAGATCGGAGGTAGCCCTTTATGATTGCATCCACAACAGTCGCTCAACAAGTTAATTATTCAGGTCGTTTGACCATCCAAACCCTTGAAATAGGAGAGCAAACAACGGCTATACGCTCGCTGGACTGGGATCGGGAGCGCTTCGATATAGAATTTGGTTTGAGAAATGGAACAACCTATAATTCTTTCTTAATTAAAGGCGAAAAAACCGCTCTGATCGACACCTCTCACCGAAAATTTGAGCAATTATATTTAGAAGCATTAACAGAATTAATTGATTTATCCCAACTAGATTATTTAATTATTAGCCATACCGAACCGGATCATAGTGGTTTAGTCAAAGAAGTCTTAAAAAGAGCGCCTCATGTCACAGTGGTGGGAGCCAAAGTGGCCATACAATTTTTAGAAAACATGGTGCATGAACCTTTTCAACACCAGATGGTCAAAAGTGGCGATCGCCTAGATTTAGGGAACGGACATCACTTAGAATTTGTCTTTGCACCGAATCTTCATTGGCCCGATACCATTTTTACTTATGATGAAAAAACCCGCATCCTTTACACCTGCGACGCTTTTGGGATGCACTACTGTGATGACCACACCTTTGATGAAGAACCCGATTTACTCGAAGATGATTTTAAATATTATTATGACTGTTTGATGGGTCCTAATGCCCGTTCAGTGCTAGCCGGACTCAAACGTATTGAAAAATTAGACATCGGGATGATCGCCACAGGACACGGACCCCTACTACAACATCATTTAACTGAGTGGGTAGAACGTTATCGCAGTTGGAGTCAAGAACAGACAAAAACCGAGAAATTAGTGGCTCTATTTTACAGTCAAGATTATGGTTGGAGTGACCAACTGATCAGGTCCATCGCCCTAGGAATTCATAAAACTGAAGTAGCGGTAGAATTGATCGACTTAAGCACCAGTGAACCGCATGAAATTCGGGAATGGGTCTATCAAGCCGCAGGAATAATTATTGCCATGCCGCCTCAAAGTGATGCTATTGCCCATACAGCCCTAAGTACCATTTTAGCCTCAGTCAACCGCAAACAAAGTATCGGATTATTAGAATCTGGCGGGGGCGAAGATGAACCTATTTATCCGCTACGTAATAAATTTCAAGAAATTGGTTTAACAGAAGCCTTTCCGCCTATTTTAGTCAAAGAACCCCCTACAGCCACCCTAGAAAAAATCTGTGATGAAGCCGGCACCGATCTCGGACAATGGTTAACTCGAGAACGTACCATTAAGCAGATGAAATCTATGGATAGCGACCTTGATCGGGCTTTAGGGCGACTCAGTGGGGGACTGTATATGATCACAGCCGCTAAAGACAATGTTACAGGGGCAATGTTAGCCTCTTGGGTAACGCAAGCGAGTCTAGAACCTCTAGGCATAGCGATCGCCGTTGCCAAAGATCGGGCCATTGAATCTTTAATGCAGGTAGGAGATCATTTTATTCTCAATGTTTTAGAAGAAGGAAACTATCAAAAACTGATGAAACATTTCCTCAAACGTTTTGCCCCTGGGGCGGATCGTTTTGAAGGAGTGAAAACCTATCAAGGAAATAACGGCTGTCCAATTTTAGGGGACGCTTTAGCCTATATGGAATGTGTTGTCACAACACGTATGGAATGCAGCGATCACTGGATTGTTTATAGCACAGTACAGACAGGACGAGTGGCCAAACTCGATGGCTTAACCGCAATTCACCATCGTAAGGTAGGAAATCACTATTAATTAGTTAACCGTGAACAGTTAATTAGTCATAAGATTTGTAGGGTTGGGGAATAAAACCCAACCACCCATAACTTAAAATTGGAGTTTTAATCAAGTGTCTCAATCTTTCAATAATTCTCAGCAAAACTTTAATTGGTTAAGTCTAAAAAGTATTGTTTTAGTTTTAGAACTAATCCAAGATTTTATCGTCATCTGTCTGTGTTTCGGTCTGTTTAGTTTCATGGTACTACAGATCCGAGAAATGTATCTCTCCTTACTGCCACCGGTTCAATTTGAGGCAGTAACGGCAGACATTCTCTCATTATTAATTTGGGTAGAATTATTCCGCCTATTAATTATTTACCTGAAAGAACAACGAGTCTCTATTGGAGTAGCCGTAGAAGTCGCGATTGTTTCTATTTTAAGAGAAATCATTGTTAGAGGGGTACTCGAAACCAGTTGGACACAAGTCTTAGCCGCCTGTGCGTTTTTGCTAGTCTTAGGAGTGCTAATGGTGGTGAGAGTTTGGCTACCCCCCACCTTTGATAATATCGACCCCGAACAACAAGTATCTAAACGACATAGGAGTCGAGTTACCGTACCCGATCCCGACATCAACAATCATATTAATCCCGTTTCTCTCACACCCTCAGAAAAACATAGTTAAAACAAGGTGGGTCAAGTACCCACCCTACCAACAAAATCATCTGTATTCATCTGCTACAGGCTGCATCTAAAAAACCCTTATAAATAAAAACAAAAATGCAAACCTTAACACCAAACCTTAAAAGAGATGTACAAGTAGCCACCCTAGCTACAAACACCACAATATTCCGTTCTCGCACCTGGGACCGACTCAAATTTGAGATAGAATATGCCCGTCAAAAAGGAACAACCGCTAACTCTTATTTAATCACAAGCGAACGAACAGCCCTCATCGATCCACCCGGCGAGTCATTCACCCAAATATTTTTACTGCAATTACGGCAACAGATCAACATAAACCAATTAGACTACATCATTTTAGGTCATGTAAATCCTAACCGCATGGCAACCCTAAAATTATTGATAGAACAAGCACCCCAAGTAAAGCTAATTTGTTCAAAACCGGGGGCTAACATCCTCAAAAATGCCTTTCCCTCATTAGAATCTCAAATTCAGGTGGTGCGTTCCGAGGATACTTTAGACCTTGGCGGCGGTCATCTTCTACAATTTATCTTTGTTCCTACACCCCGATGGGCTGATGGACTCTGTACTTATGACTCCCAAACCCGTATTTTATACACCGATAAGTTATTTGGGGTTCATGTGTGTGATGATGTGCTTTATGATGAAGACTGGAAACAATTAGATAGTGATCGCCGCTACTATTTTGACTGTATCCATGCAGCACAAGCGAAACAGGTGGAGGCGGCTTTAGATAAATTAGGAACCTTTACAGCCAAATATTACGCCCCCGGTCATGGTCCCATTGTGCGTTATAGCCTTAGCCGCTTAACTTATGATTATCGCCAATGGTGTCAGTTGCAGAAAACCCAGGAATTAAAAGTCGCTTTATTTTATGCCTCTGCTTATGGGAATACCACCACTCTCGCTAATGCCATCGCTCAAGGTTTAATCGATAATGGAATAGCGGTAGAATCAATTAACTGTGAATTAGCTGAACCGGCCCAAATTAATCAAGCGGTAGACAGTTGTGACGGGTTTTTAATTGGTTCTCCCACGTTAGGGGGTCATGCGCCGGTACAAATTCAAACAGCATTGGGTATTATTTTAGCGTCAGCCGCCAAAACCAAGTTAGCCGGTGTCTTTGGGTCTTATGGTTGGAGTGGAGAAGCGATCGATCTGCTAGAAAGTAAATTAAGAGATGCTAATTATCGTTTTGGGTTTGACAGTATTCGAGTTAAATTTACGCCCGATGAGAAGACCTTACAGCAATGTCAAGAGGCGGGGGCCACTTTTGCCCAAACCCTGAAAAACCGGCAAAAATTGCGCGTTCCCCGTGCAGGCGGCACAGATGGGCAAGCTGATCGTACTGCACAAGCGGTAGGTCGAATTATTGGTTCTTTGTGTGTGCTAACTACCCCAGGAGGCGACAGTGATCAAGCTTTTCTGACTTCTTGGGTGTCTCAAGCGAGTTTTAATCCTCCGGGCTTAATGATAGCACTGGGAGAAGACCAGGGTGCTGAGAGTTTAATTGAACCTGGAACTCAATTTGTTCTCAATATTTTAAAGGAAGGGCGCACGCTAAGACGGAATTTTGCTTTCTCTATTGCCGGTGAAAATAATTCTTTTCCTGAACTAGAAACTCGTGCGGCTTCTAATAATTGTTTAATCTTAAGTGAGGCATTAGCTTATTTAGAATGTACGGTACAACAACGGATCGCCACTGGTGATCGTTGGTTAATTTATGCTGAAGTTAATAAGGGCGAAGTTCTCGAAGCCGATGGAGTAACTGCTATTTGGCATCGTAAGTCGGGAAGTTGTTATTAAGTTTAGGTGAGCAGTGCGGAACACGAGCGTTGCACCCCAATCCATTTCCTACTGTGTAGAGGCGTTGTCTGTAACGTCTCTATTTTTATGAGATAATAAAAAAACTTGAAATAGTTAAGCTTAAAATTATGGCTATACCAAGAATTAGAATTGCTAAAGATAAAGCCGAATTAGTACAGGCATTAGTGGATTTTAATGGCGCAACGGGTCCCTTTCAAACCTATGCAGATGTGATGGTTTTTGCGGCGGCTTTAGGGGCAAAATTTCAAAAGCGAGTGCCTTTAGGCATTATCTCTAAAGAACCCGCGCCTATTAGTTTAGAAATTTTTATTTCACGCGGCTATGATGCCCTGATTAAACTTTTAGCCATTGCTGAAACTAAAGACCCAAAAATTCTTTCAGCTTATCGTCTTGAAGCTGAAGCCCAACGAGTAGAAATTTTTGAAGAGTATGCTAATGGAGGGTTAGAAATGTTAAGGGATGAGTTACGAGGAGCGGTAGACTATTCAGATCGATTATTATTAATTTTAAGTAATGAACGTTTTCAAGAAGATTCTACTGATGAAGAATTTGATTTAAGTCGATTTTTATCTATTTAATCTTGACGAGGTTGACTATCTATGCTAGTATCAGTCTTCGTAAAAAATCTATTAGAGTTAAATAATGCTGACAAACATAAGACTTTTGACTGAAGCTTGCAAAGCCTTAAATATTCATTATGAAATTCTTCATCCCAGTCAAAATCTAGTTAGATTTAAAATCGGTCAAGAAGATTATTATTTTACCAATTATACTACGCCTTTTCTTTCTAATTCTGTGGGTAAACTTTTTAAAGATAAAGATTATGTCTATTATGTCTTTAAAGACCGAGTAAATGTGCCGAGAAGCGAATCATTTTTATCTCCTTATTGCCCAGAAAAATATTCTAAGTATTTACACTATAAAAATATTGACGCAATAGTCGAAGAAATACAAAAAAATTTTTTGCTGCCTATAATTATTAAAAGAAATACCGGTTCAGCCGGTAATAATGTATTTCTTTGTCAGGATATTGACCAGGTTAAATCCTCCCTGGATATCATTTTTAATGTGAACAGTAAAGAATATGATTATGTAGCCATCGCTCAAGAACAGATAGATATTTTGCGGGAATATAGAGTTATTATTTTTAAAAATGAAATCCTTCTAGTTTATGAAAAAAGTATAGTTGATGCTATCTTTACTGGCAATTTATCGCCGCTTCACTGGGAAGGTTCAAAAGCAATACACATAACCGACTCAAAGATTATTGCTGAGATCAATCAATTTATCGCCCCCATGTTTGAAGAAATGAAAATCCCTTACGGCGGCTTAGATATAGCCATCGATAAAAATGGCCAATACTGGTTAATTGAAATCAATTCTCATCCCAATTTCGAGATTTTTATTAGAGATAATGATGAAAATATTATCATAGATATGTTTAAAAAAATCTTAAAAAGCTATTTAAAAGGATATGTAGGTTAGGTTCAGGCGATGTCTTGAGTGATAGTCGAAGGAAACGAAACCCAACGCCGGTTAAGATAATGTTGGGTTTTACTGCCGTTCAACTCAACCTACAACTAGATTACCGATCAATACTGATCTGAGCCGCCTCTTTCCAGTAATTGTAGCTACAAGTTGAAATTTCTTGTTTGTAATCTTGATACAATTCATTTAAAATGTTGAAAAACGCTAAAGCATATCTATTTAGTCCCAATAGAGTTAAGCTTTTTAATATACGAGTAATTCGTAAATGATTATGATTTTTTATGGTCAACCAATTTTTGCTTCTTTCCTGAAAATTATTCGATTTTTTGAGAGAAACTGACCCCCGAGAATCGTCACAGTCAAACCCATAAAATTTCATCATTAACTTAAAAGATTTAAGGACATTTGTTTTTAAATCTTCATCATTCTTAAAGCATTCTATATCTTCATCGGTTAATACCGGAGCATCTAGATTAAAAGCACTTCTTTCAGCCAGAGGAAAGAGCCATTGAATATAATCATGTACATATTCAAGCCGCTCAAAGTCCCAATTATAAATTTCATCAATTAGATAGCCTTTTTTGCCAGGATGAGAGGTAATAGTGCTGCTTTCACCCTTATAAAAAAGAATCAAAGGACTAGACAGGTTTTTAGCATTCACAAAAGACATAATCTTACTTAACCTCAATAAATCAGCAATTAAACACTACAATTAAACATATTTACGGCCATTTCCGTGTATTCTTTTAACAACTCTTGCGGCAGAGCAGGTTCAGAATTTTCTTTTTTATGAACTATTATATTAATCTCTTCTCACTCAAAAAATATCTTCTTTACCTCCAAGAGTTAAGCAACAATAGACAAAATTAGCCGCTCTCTGGGTTAAACTGCATAAAAGTAGAAGTCAACTTGTGATATCTATGCTCACCCAACTACAGATCTGGTTCAACATTGCTTGGCAGGTGTTAAGTTATAGCCATAAGCTGATCGCTTGGAATCTCTTTTTAGCCTTTATTCCTCTCGTCTTAAGCTTTTGGTTATTCCGTCGAGCGCAAAAACGTTCTCTACTGTGGTGGATCGGTGTTTTAAGTTTTATGGGTTTTTTACCCAATGCGCCCTATGTCTTAACAGATGTTATTCATCTGATTGATTTAATTCGTTATGGGTTTTCAGCTTGGATTGTGGCTTTGGTACTCATTCCCCAATATACCCTATTTATCTTATCCGCTTTTGAAGCATACACCATCTCTGTGATTAATGTGGGTTACTATCTCCATCGACAAAATCTCAGCCGCTATATCCTAGCCACTGAGATCATCATACACGCGCTTTCTGCCATCGGCATTTACTTAGGACGTTTTCAGCGCTTTAATACTTGGGATTTTGTCACCCAACCTAAAATTTTATTGAGTAGTATTTTTGAAACTTTTGTCAAAAAGCAACCGATTCTAGTGACTGTAATTACCTTTGTTGTGATCACCGTTTTATACTGGTTAGTGAAACAAGTTAATTTAGGAATCGCTTTGAGAATAAAAGAATCGAAAAATAAAAATTATTCCGAATAACCCTTTCTTGACCAGTAAAAATTACCCTTTAAAAAAAATGGTTTTAAAGATGAAATACAAAAGCTATTTAAATTTTAGAGAGTCAAATGCGTTGCAGTGCCCCAGAACTTTTCAATTGTGACAGGGTAGTATTACCAGTGCATAATAACGCGGTTTCCAGTTCAGCAATTAAAAATTCTACTAACTGCTCAACAGCCGATTCTGATTCTACGGCGGCTTCTAAAAAAGGTCGCGCCAATCCGGCTAAATCTGCTCCTAAAGCCAGTGCCTTAGCCGCATCTAAACCGTTTTTAATCCCACCAGAAGCAATCAAAGGAATACTCGGAGCAATCTCACGAATCGAGGTGATACACTCGGCGGTAGGAATACCCCAATCCGCAAAAGTTTGCCCTAGACGGCGTTGCTTTTTGTCTTTAGCTCGTTGACTTTCCACTTTCGCCCAGGAGGTTCCACCGGCTCCGGCTACGTCAATGGCGGCTACACCCGCCTCGATTAATTGTTTAGCCATTGGTGCAGAAATCCCATTTCCCACTTCTTTGACCATGACCGGCACGGGTAACTTTTGACAGAGTTCGGCAATTTTGCTCAATAGTCCTCGAAAATTCGTGTCTCCTTTCGTTTGCACGCACTCTTGTAGAGGATTAAGATGTAGAATGAGAACATCAGCCTCGAGCAAATCTACCAGATGTAAGCACTCCTCTAAACCGCATCCATAATTCAACTGCACAGCCCCCAAATTCGCCAACAACAGAATGTCAGGCGCAAGGGAACGCACAGCAAAAGTCGGTGCTAAATGGGGTTGTTCGAGGGCAATTCGTTGGGAACCTACCCCCATCGCTAACCGATAGTGTTGGGCAACTGTTGCTAGTCGTGTATTGACTAGGCGAGCTAATTCTGTTCCTCCAGTCATAGAGGAAATTAACAGAGGTGCGCCAAGAGATTTGCCGAGGAAGGTGGTACGGAGATCGATGTCGCGGCGATCAATTTCCGGAAGACAACAATGGGTAAAGCGATATTGCTCTAAGCCACTGGTGACTTCTCTAAATTGTACGTCTTCTTCTAGACAAACTCGCAGGTGTTCGGCTTTTCTGCTTTCAATATCAGTGATTTGGTTCATTACGCGCACTTGTGGTCATCAAACACGCAAAGCTTACCATAAATCGCTGCCTCATTCCCAGTGTTTTCTGCATGGATGCAAATAAAACAAACCCTTCCCCTACTCGCTACTAAGGAGAAATCCCGAAGCCATTGGGTAACTGCCACAGGTTGATCCAACCTCTCTGACCGCTTTGGGTTTCAACCATAACAAAGTTGCCGCTACGTAATCCGTTATAGGGACGTACAGGCTGACCATCCCGCAATTGGGTAATTAAAGAACCTCCATTAGGTTCTGAACGTAAGTCGGTAGAATCATTAATGGGTTGCCATTGGGCATTATTATAGCCACTCGCTCCTGTAAACCCTGTAAATCCTGTAAAATCTCTATATCCGTTTCCTCCTGTTGGTGTTGCCACAGTGCCAGGGAGAGCGAAGGTTTGTTGTCCTGCAAAGTTTCCTGGCTGCCCTGGAGGTGACTGTTGAGTTAGTGTTTGTTGGTTGTAATTTTGTAAGGAAGAATTTTGAGAGTTAGAGGGAGCTTGTTGCCCATTGAATTCGTTACTTTGAGGTCTATTCGGTGTTGCCTCTACTCCACAGATGGAGGACAAATCGATTAGCTGTCCGGCTTGAGTTACCATATAGCAAGCTGGAGGTTGTGCCTTGGCTGTAGAGGGAAAGCCTACAACTGCCCCTAAACTGAGTAATCCTAAAGACAAACTTATCAGCCGATCAAGTCTATTAACACCCATCATCTTTTTAACCCTTTTCACTACCGCTTTAGTTTTAGATTAGCGGTAGTCAGGGTTCAATCTCCTCTCAAAAGAGAAAGATCATGGTCTATGCTTTAAGGTGTAGAAACTCCTAACCTTTAAAATTTGGTTAAATCAATCGAACCACTGACGGGTTGTACATCCCCATGATTCGTATTTTTCCATTGATTTTGTTCCTCGAGGAAATCCACAGAAGGCGCGGCTTTGTAAGAGCCATTATCAATCTGATATAAGTTAGAATCTACTCCACGATTCGAGGATGATTGATTAGAAAACCACTCGGAAAGATCTTTTGAGGGAAGTTCTCTTAAATCTTGTACTGTGCCGGTGGAAACTTCAGGGTTTTTAACTTCTTCGACAGGAATCTGTCGAACTTCGTCGGCTGTGCTTGGACTAATCCACAAGCCAAAAATTGCCCCAAAAATCGGAAAAATAAGGATTAATGATTGCTTATTCATAGATACAACTCCAAGAGCCTTGATTATTAACTTTAGTTCAAATTTGAGATTAGATTAAGATGGCTCTCGTTTGGAAGGAGCCAAAGCGGGAAATGTCGGAAAATAACTCTTATTCAAGCTGAGAATTAAAACAAGAACTTTTTCTAGCCTACAGAGTTATGACATCCGATCTAAGAGATAATTTACCAGACTGCCCGCTTTTGTGCTACCTGTTAGAGAAGTAGATTTATGGTGCTACGCGCAAGCCGCTCAGGCAATAGCTTACAGCTAGAGGAGTGATAGCCCTACAAGAGCAGCGAGTACACTGCTTCAATCTAGGCCGAGAGCTTAAGTTACCGAATAAATTCAATGAATATTGGGATGAAGAGGGATTTGGGACATCCGCTTATCAGTTACAGAGTATGGGTTTAGTCAAGCTTGCGGGTAATCAAGTCGCGCCGCGTTGTCAATTGTATGGAGTTATTTTAGTGATCTGATTGAAAACCAAACAAATGTAAATCCTAACTAAAATAAATCTATATTTTTGATGTTAAATTCAGACACATCAACTGATAGATCATCTGTATCAAGTTTAACTCCTCTTTCCGCCTCTCTTTTTCCGATTGTTTTAACTTCTGCCAATCTCGCAGATGCTGGAAGATCACCTTTTTCTTCATCGTACAGACTAAACCAGGGTAATCCATATTGGGTGTAAGTCTGCACATCAATTGGTGTTGGAGGTGGTTCAAGACCGGTTATCTCTTGATACTTTTCACTGTTGACAATATATACAGAAATCGACCCGTAGTTCTCTAGATCCCAAGTGTCTATACCATATTCGTCAGGATAGATTTTTTGTTTCATCTTCCCTCCTGCCCCAAGTCCCATTTCACTATCGACTGCGGGTGTCATAGAGGTACTCTCCAATATTATATCATCATAATTATCTGAGATAGGTGGTGGCTGGTCGGGAAATTTACCAAGTTTGGGTTCATAGACTAAAATTTGGATGCCACCAAATTCCTCTACCCCAGTTACTTGAGCTTCAATCGTATCACCTAAACCTAGCGGTACAGCAACAAATTGACGGATGAAACCTTCACCCACATTGATCCCATCTAACCAAGGTTGATTAGGACAAACAAGATAGTCTTGTGGATTATCTTGCAGATATTCGTCCCATGCTTCACCAGAGACTGCATTGATTTGGCCAACTCCTATTTTAACTGCGTTTGGCTTCCAGTATCTCCCGTTAAAGCCAAGCCATAGTGCTTCTCGCTGATACATGGGAATGAAGAAGCTATTAGGCTTCTTCCAATGGTCGGGGACGCGGTTTAGATAGTCAGCAACTCGGTAAACTGGAAACACACCTAATCCTGGTGGGAGTGGATAAATTTTACCATCATCAGGAATTTTGAGTGTCCGTTGAAATTCAATGGAAAATCTTTCTCCGATAAGTATTCTAAAGTCTTCGACAGTAATATCTAGCATAGTAACCGATCTCCAAACTCGATCAATAAATGAAATAGGACTTACACCTAAATTCTACCCATAGCAAGAGACAGTCTCTTTATTCCTACAGGTAGACTATTGACCATTAATTTGCATAAGCCTTGCAGGACTGTTTTAAAACTCAGCAAAGCTCTAACTCTTGAAGACGTTGTTTTATAACTGATGCCGGAACTGCATGGTTAGTGATTCTGGCGTTTCCTCCGTAGTGAATCCCCAAAGCCTTTCCTGTCTCTAAATCCAGTAGAACAGAACCAGAATTTCCTGTAACTGTAGAACAATCATGCTTGATAGAATTATTAGTTACCCCAATAATATTACCAGGTTGTAGCCTCTTCACGTCGTATTTATACTCCAATATCCGAGCTATAAGAGACGCATCTTCGTCTTTGCTGTCAGGTCTTCCTGGATAACCTATTATCGCTACATTTTGGGTCGGTGTGAATTTTGTTGATTCTGATAAAGGAATTGGTTGTCTATCTAGTAAAGAAGTTGGTTGTCTATTTAGACCGTCAGTATTTTCTGTTGTAGATAGCTTTAAAAAAGCAATATCTGGTCCTGATGTTTTCTCAATGTGAAGGATTCGTTCTACTTTAAACAGAGATGTATCGAAAGAGAAATGTTCTCCTCTAAAATCAATACTAGAATCCCTATTAGCCAATTCATCTGCTACATGGCGGTTGGTTATCACAATATCAGAAGTAACAAGCCAAGCTGTTCCGATTGTTATAAAACGATCACTAAAACTATATTGAACTCTTCCAGATGCCTTAATTGCAAACTCGATATGTTTTCTTGCGTTCTCCAAAGGGTCTTTCCATAGGGGATCTACTGCCTCTTTAAAAGTGTCATCTTCGATTAAGATCGGAGTTCTATTAGCTGTTAGGATTATAGCCTCTAGATTTATCTTTAATTCTTCCTCTGGTGTTTTCTTCTCAGAAGGAGGAAGCAAGTCATTCAGATTAATATCTGGATTGTTAATTAAATCTTGCAGATATTTTTTAACTGTTTCGTCTTTAAGAACTTTTTCTACCTCGTCGGCGAGATTAATCTTACTTGTTCCATCAAGTATGTCTTGTAATAGCGATTCTATTAATGAGTCCATTAGTCCTCCTAAGATTGGTTAGTGTTTCGTGAAATTTCAATGGTAAAGTCCCAAGAGAAGTAACCGAATAACTCTTGTGTGTTTCCATCCTTAGCCAACTTATAGAGAGCTATGTAAACGCTCAAATTTTCCGTTCCTGCTCTGCTTACTTTAGCTTCATAACTAACCGAAGTAATGCTTTCGTATTTTGGAGGCAGACCATCTGGGTTTTCTGAGTTGTAGAATGCGCGATTTATAGTGACGAAATTGGGTTGAAAAGATTTAAAAGTACTATTTTTTTGAAAAATTCCGTAAATAATCGTCGCATCTTGGGAATTGGCATAGATCGAAGTAGATTTAAAAGATAGCTGATCGCCAGGTTTGGCGATTAACTCAAGCTTGAAAATCTCTTCGGAAGTTTCTATAACCCTTGTCGAGCCAGAAACGATGAGAAACAGGTCATTGGAATTAATGCGAGTCGGCTTAGTCTTATCCTGGCTAGGTTTTGGATAAGTTGCTCGAATGCGCTTAGTGTCAATTACTGCAATAACATTGAATTTATTGGGCGTTTGCTTTAATTCTGTCGTCATAAAAACCCCTATTTTGGCTATACCTCTGAAGATATACTGTTTTAGGGGATTTGGTTTTTCCCACATCTATTAGACGTTTCTCCACCCCTATTGAGGAATTTTTCAAGTTACGAGCCAATTTTCTCCCCAAAAATCTCCCCTCATCCCCTATAACCATTACCCTTCTTACCTTTGAGGCGTTGCAAATTCTTCTCCACTTCCCCACGAGCCGGATACAATAATTGCTGAATTAAAGCGCTTTGATATGCTTGTATTACTCCCAACTTATCTCCCAACCCTACCAAAGCTATCCCTAACCAGTAATCAGCCGCAACCGGATTAAACGCTTTCAATTGCTGACATCCTTTACAAGCCGCTTCCCACCATCTTTTACTCGCCCTAGCATCTCCTCAACTCTATTCCCCTGTTTCCTCAGCAAAAGTAGAATTTTTATACTAATCAAGCCAAAAAGGTTCTGCTAACAAAGTGGATGTTAGCAACGTCGCGTCAACCTGATATACAGCGTAGTGCAGAGGTAATTCATGCTAAAATAGAACCAAACTTTGGGAGATAAAAATGAACTGGTGGCAAAGGCTAAAACATAACTCTCTAGCTCGTTTTGGAGCCATCTTACTGATCCTGTTTTATGTTATAGTCATTGCGGCTGACTTTGTTGCGCCTTATAGTCCTTATGATGGGCAAGACGATGGTTCCCTCCTACCACCTACCCCGATTTACTGGCGAGTGCAACAAGGCCCTGATCAGGGAAAATGGATAGGACCCCACGTTTATCCCACTACCCAAAGTCCTACTGATCTCAAAACCGGCGAACGTACCATTAAAGAAGACTTTAGTCAACCCTCTCCCATTCGTTTGTTCGTCAAAGGAACCCCTTACCAACTGTTTCAAATTCGTCTTCCTCTTCCCCCCTCGTTTCAAGAAGTGGATATTTTTCCAGGTTTGACAGTGGACCGACATTTATTTGGTGCAGTAGGTCCTGGCAAAATTAATTTACTCGGAACCGATGAACAAGGCAGAGATGAATTTAGCCGCTTATTATTTGGCGGCAGAATTAGCTTATTTATTGGCTTAGTGGGAATTATCATTTCTTTCCCGTTAGGTATGATTATTGGTGGCATATCTGGCTATTTCGGCGGCTGGATTGATATGATTTTGATGCGTTTTGTTGAAGTGCTAATGACGATTCCGGGGATTTATTTATTAGTGGCTTTAGCGGCTGTTTTACCCCCGAGTTTATCGAGCGCTCAACGCTTTTTATTAATTGTTTTAATTACCTCTTTTATTAGTTGGTCTGGACTCGCTCGGGTGATTCGAGGTCAGGTACTTTCTCTCAAAGAACAGGAGTTTGTACAAGCCGCGCGAGCGATGGGGGCTAAACCTTTTTATATTATTATCCGTCATGTGCTTCCGCAAACGGCCAGTTATATTATTATTTCTGCCACGTTAGCGGTGCCGGGTTTTATTATTGCTGAATCGGTTTTAAGTTTAATTGGGTTAGGCATTCAGCAACCCGATCCCAGTTGGGGAAATTTATTATCTTTAGCCACTAATGCCTCTATTTTAGTGTTACAACCTTGGTTAATTTGGCCACCGGCTGTATTGATTGTTTTGACGGTATTAGCGTTTAATTTATTAGGAGATGGGTTAAGAGATGCGCTTGATCCTCGTAGTTTAGAACAACGATAAAAGTCGCTCAATTAAGCAGAAGGTAAAGCAATAATATTAAGATTTCCTTGTAACTCTTCAAGAGACTCAATGGCAATTAGGTCTTGGACATAGGAACGATAACGAAATAGCTGGTATCCTCTTGATAAAAGATATTCAGCAACGGGTGTATTACTGCTTTGACTACCCGCAATATTTTCATAGATAATATTAGGAGAAAATTCTCTCAATAGCCGCTCACAACCGGCTAAAACCTGCATTTCATGACCTTCAGCATCCAGTTTAAGCCAATCAACTTGACTAAGATTTTCCTGCTCAATTAAGCTATCAAGAGTCAAACATTGGATTTCAAGAAGGTTTTTGCCTTCAGGAGCAACAGATTCCTTCATCACTACTTCATTTAATTCATTAGCTGCATGGAGAGCTAAAAAAGCCGTTCCCTGGCGCTCACTGGCGGCTGCTGCATAGATTTTTACCTGAGTTAATTGATTGATTCGTGCAGTTTCTTCTAAACATTTTACACAGCCAACAAAAGGTTCAACAGCTATTACCTTTCCTGTAGAACCGACTTTTAATGCCGCGCTGAAGGTATAAACGCCGACATTAGCTCCCACATCAATAATTGTCATTCCCGGTTGAAGCTGATTGTGCCAAAATTCTATTTCGGTTTCAAACCAATCTCGTTGAGCTAATAATACTAGAGTAACGATACTGTGGAGACTTGATTCTACGGCTAGTAAAACCTCTTCATCAAAAGGTATATAGGTAAAAGGACTATCTAGCGGCAATTGACTCCACGCCCAATCAGAAGATTGATTTGTTTGTTGATAATATTCAGCCGCCATCTGATGCCAAAATTGACTAATTGCGGGTTTTTGTAATTGTTTATAAGCTAAATATAATGACTGAATGGTTTGAGCATAATTGGGTTTTAATTCCCTAGATCTTTGTAAATATAATAATCCTTCCCATTGTTTATTCGCTAAACAAGAAAGTCCTAACTGAAGATTACGAATCACCGAATTAGGAGCAATTTGAGTTCCTAACTGAAGAAACCGCAATCCGCTTAGATTATAAAAAACTAACTGAGCTTGTACCAGGACTTCTGTTAACAATAATAAAGCTTGAGCATAGCCATCGTGAGCTTGTAATAAATTATCTATTTCTTTTGTATAAAGATTAGCAAAAATGGGGTTTTTCTTGGGTAAATAGACTAATCCACGACCCAAATTTTCTCCTTGATATAGAGGTTGCATAATTTCCAAAAAAGACGAAAAAGCTATCCTCCGGGCCTGTTCAATTTCACCTATCATCACGTTAATCAAAGCAATATGAGCCGCACACAGAGGATGAGACTCTTCTTGTACCCCTTGCCTTAAAACTTCTATTGCTGTCTCTAAATAGAGAGAACGAATTGATAAATCTTGGGCCTGTTCTGCTTCAATTAAAGTTATAACAGCAATATTATTTAAATCTGTTGCTGATTGGGGTTCATCCCAGTTGGTCTTTTCTACATCCGTCAACAATTGTGGATAAGAATTTAAATTAAGTGCAGGATAATTTTGTTGAAGATATTCACAATAAACATTTATAGGAGAATTCTCTTGGGAAGTTTCCATATCTAAACAATTTTTCTAACATCTAGGTTAGAAAGATAAATTAAGGGATTTATATAGGCATTCTCCATGAAAAGAGATCTAGTTACTATCTCCTGAATTCTGCTATATGCTCAATCATAACTCTCGGTTCACGGGTTTATAGGATTTCTTCTTTTCCTTTAATTTTCTTCCTCATAGGAAATTGCACTTTCTCTAATTCTGGCAAAGCGACTAACTCGCGTTGTTTTTCCTTAACTGGGGTAGGCATTAACATCGGTAAGGGTTCAGGTTGTTCTAACCAATAACTGGCCACTGGTAGGGTATTTTCTAAATCTTCTAACAATCTGGGGATCACCATTACCGCGTGTAATTCGCCAATGCGTTCAGCTTCCTGCATTCCTACTTCGATGGCCACCGCCACATTAGCAATAGACCCTCGAATAATAGCCGTACATAATCCATCCCCAATAGTCTCATAAGAGGCTAATTGGACATCAGCCGATTTTAACATGGCATCGGCTGCCCCTACCATGGCCGGAAAGCCGCGTGTTTCCAATAAACCGATGGCCCGGTTACTCAAGCGGCTATAACCCTTTTGTTGTTGGGCCACTTCCGCTAGACGAGTTCCGATGGGAAAAATCGCCTCTAAATTGGGCATCGGGCGAGGAATCACCAATTTAGAGATTAATTGGCCAAACTGTTCGGCGGTTTTTTGCCCCTTCTTCTACCGCTAAACGGACATCAGCAATGGGACCTCGCACAATAGCCGTACAGTGACCCCCACCGATTTTTTCATAGCCCACTAAGGTCACTTCTGCTGATTTGAGCATCATATCAGCCGTTCCTACAATAGCGGGAAAGCTTGTGGTGGACACTAACCCAAGGGCACTATCTCGAGATTGTATTCGTTTTTTCATGGGTTGTTGCGAGGGGGCAGGGGTTGAACTCGAATGATGAATCGGTAGTTTAGCCATTAAAAGATAATTTTAGTTTAATTGTGAGAAACCTGCTGGTCTAGTCTATGGATGCTATTATCTAGTTTATCGTGTAGCCTTTAATTAATGCTTAAGATTTATCATCAATTTTATAAGTTACCCTAATTTCTACAGATGAATCGCGCGATGGCAATCATGCTAAGATTGAGAAAGGTAGTAAACGGAAAAGCTATGAGACTCACCACTCTAGCTGGAGTCCCCACACCGTATTTTTAGATGGTAATGAACGAAAAACCTGAAGAAACTTCCACTAATCTCAAAGAAGAAGAAGCCGCCGAATTACTGCGCTCGCTCCTCCATAAGCAAGGAAACTGGGTTGATTGGGGAAAAGCTTGCTATGCTTTACAAAAAGCCGGATATAGTTCCCAAACTATTTTTGAACAAACTGGCTTTCAAGGCAGTCAGCAAAATTTAATTATTGTCGCCTCACAGGTTTATGAGAGTCTCCTCAATGAGGAAGTATCAGCAGAAACCTTGACCTATTATCAAGGCCCTCGTAGCGACATTTTATATGAATTTCGTATTCTAAACCAACAACAACGAGCATCGGTGGCAGAATTAGCCCGAGAAAAAAAATTAGACCTCGATGAATCTCGTGAGTTAGCTAAAGCGGTACAAACTTATGATCGCTTTCCCCAGTTGCCGGCAGGGTTTGAAAAACATCCCGGAGATGCAATGGCTTATCAGTGTTGGAAAGCCGCTAGACAAAAAAAAGACCTTCAAGCTCGTTCCCGTTTAATTGCTAAAGGTTTGAAGTTTGCTTACTCTTCGGGTGCTAGAGAAGCTTTAGAAAAACTCTTGCTTGATTTTACGGTGGTTTCAACTCGCACTGCGCCTTTGATGCCAGTCTATAGGTTAGAACAAGAAACTGAATTAGCCCGTATTATTCCCTTGGTGGGAGTTTTACCGCTAACGGTGGAAGCTCTAGCGGCACTCACCCCGATTGTGGCTGAAGGACCTTTTCAAATCGTCCGCTTAGATCATCAGGCGACTATGGTTCCTATTCCGGGCTGGCAAGTGATTTTAAAAGCCCAAGAGCCGGTAGCCATTCTCTGTTCAAGCGAACAATTGCCTAAACCTTTACCCGGAAAAGCCGAAGAGGTTTTAGTGGTGGTGGAGCGAAATTTAATTGAGTGGGATGTCAATAATTATTACCTGATAGAACAAGAGGGAAATTTAGTCTTTCAATGGTTTGAAGAAGACCCAAATATTCCCTTACTCGGTCAAGTGATTCTAGTGATGAAACCTAAGAAAATCTTTGATGAAAATAATCTTCTAGAACCTTGGCAAATGGATGATTAAATTGCCAAATATCCGTAGTTCTTTATGTCGAACAAAAGCCATTTAAAAAACCTTGATGCTCTCCGAGGAGCGGCGGCTTTTTACGTAGCTTTAGCTCATTTTATAGATGGGCTAAAGTTTTTCCCTCATTCTCTCCAAACCCTGTGTTTTTCCTTTGGGCAAGAAGCCGTTATGCTTTTTTTCTTGCTCAGTGGATTTGTCATTTATTGGTCGGTTGAACAGAGTCCTAATTTAAGCTTTAAATCTTATTTAATTAAAAGATTTCGTCGCATATATATACCTTTTTTTATTGCCCTTCTGGTTTCAATAACGATTTTTTATTTAAATGGATCTTTAGCCGATAAATTTAGCTGGAAAAATTTTCTTGGCAATGTTTTTATGCTACAAGATTTTGCTTCAGTGAAACCTGGAACTTTAGTTAAACCCTTTTTAGGGAATGATCCCCTTTGGAGTTTATCCTATGAGTGGTGGTTTTATTTACTCTTTTTTCCCGCTTATAAATTGTTACCTAAAACTTCCAATCGCATCTATTTTATATTGATTTTATCAATTATTAGTTTAGGGGTTTACCAGTTCATTCCTAATCAACCTGCTCTCTGGTTATCTTACTTTATTATTTGGTGGGCAGGATTAGAATTAGCGGAGATTTATAAGAGTCAAGGAAAATTTACCTGGCAAAACTGTACCTCAATTTTTTTATCTTTGTTGGTGATGCTGAGTTTGTCATTGATGCCGGTTTTATATACTAAAGAAATTCGATTTGGCTACTATCCCTTTTTAATTTTTAGACATTTTTTTGCGGCTTTCTTATTGTTAAGTTTTGGCTTGATTGTGTTTCAAAAAAAATTTTGGTTTATGGAAAAATTTTTAGCCGTATTTGCGCTCATTGCACCGATTTCTTACGGACTATATATTTTTCATTATCCGATTTTAAAACACAGTCATTTAGAGCAATATTTTTCTCATGTTTGGCTTGGATATATCCTCGAGGTTGGGCTAATTATCGGATTAGCTTATGTGGTAGAGCTAAAAATACAACCTTGGATTTATAAATGGTTGAAATAACCAGGTGCGCTGAAAATACTATTTTGGCTTGGTTTTCCAATATTTCTTAAAGAATCAGGCTAAACTCTTCAGTACCAAAAACGCCATAACCTCCCTTGACTTTCCCTTGGTATAGCGCCTGTTGCGCCGCTTGATATAAATTTTGTAAAGTCTGGCCATTAAGAGGATACTCAGCAACACCCACAGTAAGTTTAACTTGAAAACAGTGATCTAAAGCATCAGTAAACAGTGAGTTTGAGCAAAGAGCTAAAAACTCTCTGGTTCGGGTAATTCCCCCCTGTAGATCAATATTATATAATCCAAGAACAAACTCTTCGTTTCCCCAACGGGCAATAATATCCTCATATCTAAAAGTCTGCTGTAAGATTTTTGCTAAACCTCGCAAAACCTGATCCCCAACAGCATGACCATATAGCTCATTAATCTGTGACAAATTCTCTATATTAAGAATAATAAAACAACAAGGCTGTTTTTGGCGTTGTGCTAAATGCAGCATACGAGTGATTTCTTGAATAGATTTGCGCCGACTGGCAACACCGGTTAAACTATCTACATCAGCTAATTGGCGGCGTTGGCGTTCTCGTTCTAAACGGTTAAGAATGCGGCTAACCAAATCAGAATCAACAATCGGTTTATAAATATAATCATCTGCACCGGCTTGAAATCCTTCACGCACTACCTTAGCCGAAGTATGAGCCGAAAGAAATAACACCGGTAACTCATGCCAATGGGGATCATTTCGCACCACCTGGCACAAATCTATGCCGCTAATTTCTGGCATTTCAACATCCAGAATTAGGAGGTCTGGATTAGTTTGTTCTAAAGTCTCCCAAAATTGTTTCGGGTCTTGGAGTAATGTCAGGGTAAAGCCCCAAGGTTCCAAATAAGTTCGCGTGATCTCTAACAAGTTGGGATCATCGTCTACAATCATCAGTTTAGCTGTGGGTAGACAACCGGGTTGTACCACTTTGACGATCGCTTCAACAATGCGCTCAGGAGCAAGAGGTTTTTGCAGAAAACCTACTCCCCCTAAACGAGCCACTTTCACCCGAAATGAAAAATCATTTTGAGCCGTCAACACAATGGTAGGAATAGAAGGAATTAATTGGCTCAGTTCTTGTAATAGTTCTAGCCCATTTTCTCCTGTATCAGGAAAGAACAGATCTAACAAAATTACATCAGGCTGAAAACTGGCAATCGCTCTTTTGGCTTGAGATAAGTTACAAGCAATCTCAGATTTTAATCCCCATATTTTTGCCTGAGTTGCTATGGCTTGAGCTAGGGCAAAATCGTTATCGACAATTAACAATTGATAATCTTTTCTTTGATAAGGATGACAAAAACTTAAGGCTTTTACATCTAAATTCGTCTCTTCGTTGTTCTGGTCTGTCTCTAGTTTTTGTCTTAATGTTTTCACCAATTTTAAAAGATTTTCTCGGTCTATTTGATTAGACCCCCTCTCCATTTTTAAAACTCGTTCTATTTCACGAGCAATTCCTGAAGCTTGTTCAAATCCAAAACTGCCAAGGGCACCCACTAGCGTGTGAGCTTCAGTAATGGCTTGTTGTCTATTGACTCCATTCCCATCGGTTAGATGGTTAGAATTAACCACTTGTTCAATAAATTTTACTCGATTAAAATATCCCTCTCGGTGTTGGTTCCAGAGTAATTTAATGGTTTGATCAACTAGATTGGAAGTGCCTGAATTGTTAATCAGGTTGGGGTGCCGAACGAGTTCCGCACTTTCTTTGTCGTTTTCTTCTAATGCCGCTTGTGCGGCGTTAAGGATAGTCCCATTGAGTCGATAGCCGAGTCCATAGACGGTTTCAATCAAATTAGGAGAAGCTCCGGCTCCTCTGAGTTTTTGTCTAAGGCTTTTAATTTGGGTTCTAACGGCATTTTCTGTGGGGGATTCATCAAAAGACCAAAGATGTTCAATCAGGGCGCTTTGACTAAAAATGCGGTTCCGGTTCCTTAAAAATAGTTCTAAAATTCCATATTCTTTGGCTGTTAGATGCAGGAGTTGCCCTTGGTAGCTCACTTGACAACTACTAGGATTAAGGTCTAACGGTCCCCATTGTAAAAGGGGAGTTGAAGACAAACCCCCCCGACGTAATAACGCACGAACTCGGGCTAACAATTCTTGTATATTAAAAGGTTTGACCAGGTAATCGTCTGCCCCTGCATCTAGTGCCCTGACTTTGTATGTGGCATCGTCTTGGGCGGTTACCAGAAGAATGGGTGTAAGGTCTCCTTGTTTACGTCGCTGTTGGCAAAATTGAATACCATCAAGTTTTGGTAACATTAGATCGAGCATGATTAAATCATACTCAAACATTTCGGCAAATTCTAAGCCTGTTTGTCCGTCAGTCGCTAGATCTACAAGGTAGTGCTGACTTTTAAGTGCCCCTTTGATGACCTCAGCAAGGTTTTGGTCATCTTCTACCAGCAAGAGTTTCACGCCTTATTTATTTCTCCCTACATTACAAGGTCTTTATTAAGTAGGAGATAGCTTAAGTTATCTATTTTTGAGGTAAGATGTAGTTTTTTGAATCAAACTACCCTTTTGTGTCCATTGTCTTAGCAGATTTGTTGACAATTTCTTATTTATTAAATTTTAAGTCTCCTCTTTTATCGTACCCTAGGAATTACGGGCGTAGTGCTAAGTTTTGTTGACCTGGTGACACCGAACAATTAAAAGGCAAGGGCAACGAATGACTAACGACTAATAACTAATAACTTACTCGGCCCATTTTCTCAATAAATTAGCAATAGTTTTAGAAACCAGGTCAAATTCTACCGTTTTACCCTGTTGGGAAAACATTGATCGCCTAGCAGTCTCTAGATCAAATAAAATTTCTCGCTCACTTTCAGAGCGAATTAAACTTTGTACCCAACCGACTCCCACCAGTCGAGTGCCTTTTGTCACCGGGTCAACTCGATGGAGGGTTGAGGAAGGATAAATTAAAGCCGCGCCGCTTTGTAATTTATAGGCTTTTTCATCATCAGCCGATTCAATGACTAATTCTCCTCCTTCATAGTCTGAGGGAGGATTAAAAAAGATGGTAAAAGACACATCAGAACGCCAAAAACCTGATCCCATCAAAGCATTATCAGTATGAGTTCCGTAGGACATTCCCACATCATAGCGGCTAAATAGTAGGGAATGAATCATTCTCGGACGCACGGCTGTCTGAAATAGGGCGTTTCGGTTCAGTGCCTCTTTTACCTTCTGTGTTAATTGAGTTTGAATTTGGCCGGATTTTAATTGTTGATTATCTTTTACTAACTGAGCGTGCCAACCGGCGGTTAGTTTCCCATCAGCAAATTCTGCTCCTTCGAGGATAGAGCGAATTTCCTCTAGTTCGGATGCTGTCAACAGATCGGGAATGGTAAAAATCATTTTTGCCCGGTCATGCTTGAAGATGCTAATTCAATTTGCCCTACTAACCCATAAACTTCTTCAGTGGTTTTTACAGGTTTGTTAGGTGGCTCAACCGATGGCCAAGTTTTCTCGAGTTCATCTAATTTAGCCGCTATTTTTTTGGCTTCTTCTGGGCTTTTTTGTTGGATATCTTGCGATATATCTTTATAGAGGGTTTGAGCATAGGCCACAAAGCCCATTGAATCCTGATATTCTACGATTTCTACAATTTTGCCATCTGCGATCGCGGCTTGATATTCTTCGGCCGCCGTTCTGAGCATTTGGTTGATCACTTGTAGTCCAAATTCTGAAGACTGACGTTCTTTTTCGGGTATAGCCGCCATCGCTTGGTCGATCTTTTGAGAGGCTTCTTGGTACAGTTGTTTAACTTTGGGGTCTTTGGGAGCCGATTTGATCAAGTCATTGAGTTGATTTAGGGTAGATTTAAACTCGGGGACTTTACGCTCTTGTAGTTGGGGTTCTATTCCTCCGTATAATTCCTCTACAGGATGACCAATGTGAGGAACGGCTTGTTCATATTTGCCTTTTTCAAGCAATTCTCCTGCGGCTATCAGATGTCCTTTCATTAATCCCAAGGATGTTATGTAATCCACATTTGGACTACCCGTACTTGCGCCTTCACCGCCTTCGCCACCTTCACCACCTTCGCCGCCTTGATCATCTTTATGGCCTCCGTGACCTCCTTGATCTTCGCCGCCTTCGCCGCCTTCACCACCTTCACCGCCTTGAGTTTGAGTGGGGGAAGGTTGTTGATTTACCTCTTCTTTGGTTTGTCCTCCATCATTAGAGGGATTTCCACAGGCGACCATCGTAGTCGCTAAACCAAGTGCTAAAAATATTTGTACTGGCTTTAATTTTTTTGTCATTGCCAAAGTTCCCCCTGAGAAAAAGACTAGAACAATAGATTAGTTTTGATGCAAATAATTGTCAATACTTTCTTGATTCTTATTAGTTTATTTTTTCATTAAGTCGGAAGCACATTAAAAAATCCCATACAACCGAGTTCTGCGGCGAAATCTTGATGAGGATGAAACATATAGCGGCCAGTATAAGGATAGGAAAATTCTAGGATATGACGTTCTGCTGTCCCCATAGTAATCACATCGGTTTCTTCATTGGGGGTTAATGTTCGCCCGCTACGATAGACTCGAAATAGATTAGCGTGGATATGAAAGGTTAGGGCAGGGTTATATTCAACCATATTGAGGACATATAAGCGGATCAGTTGGTTTTGATAAATAGGTATGGGATGATCTCGGTAATAGTTGGGAATGCCATTAAAAGCATAAAGTTCATTTTGCTCATCGTTGTTGATGTCATACGCTCCCATCACCATCACCATTTCATCAGCAGGTGGGCGACCTTTTTTGGGATCGACAATTAATAGGCCATATAGTCCTTTACTAATATGACGAGTTACTGGTGCTATATGACAGTGATAGGGATATAAACCATAGGGACTGACATTAAACTCATAAATCGTGCTTTTGCCATGCCGTACAGGTTTAACGCCATCCATGTCTTCAGGATGAATACCGTGAAAGTGGATACTGTGAGAATGTCCGTCTTGGTTATGAAAGATAATTCGAACCCGCTCTCCTTCTATGGCTCTTAGAGTTGGTCCTGGCACTCGTCCATTTAAGTTCCAACTGACAAAGGAGATGGCGGAATTGAGTTGTAGGGTAGAGCTTTTGGCAACTACTTCAAATTCTCGCACTGTTTTACCGTTTTCTCGTTTAAGAGTACCATAGTTAAAGTCTCTTAAGACAGTGATGGGGTTAAATCCCTCTGCTACTTCGGCTTTTTCTGGGAGGGGGGGAATTTTGACGGCTAGGGAGGAACGACGTTTCTGATAGCTCACAGCAATAGCGGCACTAGCTGCGCCGATTCCACTTAACCCCGAAATTAATAGCTTGCGACGAGTCCAAAAGGAGTTTTTACTCTCTTTTAGATCGGAAAACAATGTCATAATTGGCCATAGTTGAAAATTATTCGCTTTTATTTTATCAGAAAAATTTTCAATAACTCTTGGGCTTCAAAAGATATTAAGTATTTTAAACTAAGTCTAAAGGTAAGGGATAGGCACGCCGGCACTACCCCTAGATGGGCTATAGATGGGTTAAGCTGGTAAACGCTCAGCAATTACCGCATAAAAAGGATCGACTCCGGCTAACCCAAACATTTGTAAGAAAGCAGGGAGTGATGGCTGACGCACCACTACTTCCGGTTGACTAAAACCTGAGACAGCTTGGAAATAGCTTTTAACCAGTTGTACGCGGCTGCTTTCTGTTCCATCTCGCCAAGCGGCAATGGCTTTTTGATAGAACATTCGGTTAGAAAAGCTGATGATAGCCAGGCCACCCGGCTTAAGAATGCGGTAAATTTCCGAAAATACTGCTTCCGGATACTGTAAATACTGAACCGAGACAGCATTGAGAACAGCATCAAATTCTTGGTCATTAAAGGGTAATTTGGGGTTTGCGTTGATATTTTGGACAATATAATGATTTAGGCGCGGATTTTTGGCCAATTCCTCCTCATTTAGTCCGTGTCCTTCAACGTGAGCAAATACCATTTCCTCGGGAAGATGGGAAACCCAACTACTCATGAGATCGAGGATACGAGTATGGGGTTTGAGTTTTTCTCGATAGAGTTCACTCAGTTGATCAATAAACTGATCGTCAACATGGGTCACAAACCGAGGATAGGAATAAAATAGATCGTCTTCGGTTGGGTCTAATTTGGTACGTTGTTCAGGTCGCAACAGCATCAGTCTTTAACTATGATGAGAATGATTGATTGAATTAGTATGATTTTATTTTAGTGATGTTTGCCGGAAAAAAATTAGCTAAATTAGCTCAAGATACTAACGATAAGTCATGGTTAATTAAAAAATTATTTCCTCATAGTTAATAACTATTCTTCAAGGTAACCAACGCGGCTTAAAACCTGGATTAAGTTCTTCGGGAAGAATTTTTACTAAGTTCTGTTCTGTCACCTCTTCTGGTAAGGGAAGTAACCAAAGACGGCCATCAGCAATTCCCTGTCCTCCTTGTGTTACCAAGTTATTTTTAAGATTTAAAGGAGTTGTGACTAATTGATCAAATAATAAAGCCACTCCATCGGGAGACATACTCATCTGTACATCTCGATAATTAGGTAAGGCTAAAAAAGGAATATCTTTACCGGTTTTTAAATCCACAATAGAGAGAAAAGGTTCTTCTCTATATTTTTCTTTTTCCTGTTCAACTAAATCGGTTTTAAGGCAATAAAGAGTCGTTTCTTGTCTCGGTTCAAATTTACAGCTAATAATAGGATTATGAGTTTGTAATAGCTGTTTGCCTTTTCCGTCCTTATTGACCAGCAATAAAGATCGGGTAAAATCTGAGTTATTTTTGACCAATAATTTTTGAGTTCCGTCTTTGGAAAAGCCAACAACTTTTTCATATCCTTGAAAAAATTGAGGAGAACCCGAGCCGGGCGTTAAGGGAATAATTCCGACTCCTTGATCTTGAGAAACCGCTACGGTTTGACCATCAGGAGCGACGATAAATTCATTGGCTTGAAGACCTAAAGGTCTAGGTTTTCCATCTTCAGGAATCACCCATAATCCGGCATCGGCTCGGTTGCGTTGATTTTCTCGTTCTATGACTATGGTTTTACCGTTATCAGATAAGTCAAACTGTAAGTTTTTATAGTCTTTGGCATCTAAAATCCGTTGCAGTCTGCCACTAGGTTCTCTTTGTTCTGATAGTAGAAAATTGAGTCCTGTGGTGACGGTGTAGAGTTGTTGCTGGTTGAGCCCTTCTGTTCCTTTACTGGGATCAAATGCGGCAAAAAGAATTTTATCGCCTTGAGGATAAATTTCAAAATTAGTGACCACTAAATCTTCTGGCGTTAAAATGACTTTTTTTAATTGAGTGGTGCTTTGATTGGACTGAATAATATTACATAAAATTAATCTTCCGCGTTCTTGTGCTTCTATGCCAATATAAGCAAAAGCTCGATCATGAGTATTAATTACACTGATAAAGGGTTCAATGGCTTGATTGCTGTAAGTAGGGGTGGCATCAGTCAGTTGTATTTCATATTTAGTGCCATAAATTGGCAGTTCAGTTAAAGTATAGACTAATTTTGGGCCGGACCAACTGGTTTTTCCGGGAAGAGGGGGATTGGTGACTAAATTTTGTTCGACGGTTTGAGGATTTACAGGACGATTAAATGAGAGGGTGAAGTAACGATCTTTTATACCTATCTGTTTTCCATCCCAACTAAAGTGAGTGACTTGGAAGGGAACTTGATCCCCTCGCCAGAGAATTGCAGTGATCGCCACAGCTAAACTGAGGATACAGATCATTACAACCCAATCAAAACCTTGTAAACGTTTTACTTGTAAACGCTTGAAGCGTGGCAGTTTGAATTTAAGTTTAGGAATTGATTTCATCGATTATCACTCCTCTAGAGGAGCGGGGGGGTTAAAAAGGAATCAAAAAAAAAGAATGATGTAGATAGGTTATTTTATCTCATCACTCATGACTTATGATAGTTGCTTGTTGATCCTTAGTGGATTTATTTTTTCGGAGAGAGCAACATCATCATATTACGTCCTTCTTTTTTGGGAGCTTGTTGGACTTCGGCAATTTCCTGCAAATCGTTTGCCATTCGTTGGAGTAATTCTTCTGCTAAATTAGCGTGTTGAATTTCTCGGCCTCGGAAGGTTATCGTTGCTTTTACCTTGTCCCCTGACTTCAAGAAACGTTGCGCTTGATTGACGCGGACATTATAGTCATGGTCGTCAATTTTGTAACGCATTTTTACTTCTTTGACATCAGCCGTATGTTGTTTCTTTTTAGCTTCTCTTGCTTTTTTCTCTTGTTCAAATTTATATTTACCGTAATCCATGACTCGGCAAACTGGAGGATTGGCCGTTTCACTGACCAATACTAAATCCAGTTCTTTCTCCTCGGCAATTCTTAACGCCTCGTCTGGTGTCATGATGCCAATTTGCGAACCATCATTATCGATGACCCGAATTTGTGGAAAACGGATTCTTTCGTTTATTTGGGGTTGATCGCGCTGAGGGCGTTTAGTATTATTTATCACAGGTGTTTGTTTATCGCTCCAATCAGTGAAATTAGCTAAATGAGTTAGATGGATAATTTATTTGCTATTTTACTAGCTGTAAATGCAAGTGTCTGTATTCAGTAAATAAGTGTATTAGAATTGTACCTTAACCCCTAGAAGGTAATGGTGGTACATTATATCGATTATCCCCCTACCAAGCCCGAGCGGCTACTACAATTAAAGAAAAGTAAAGATTTATTGGGGGAGTTGAGAAAGTTGTGACTATTGCTGAAAATTGGGAACAGCGAATCGGCTATCAACGGGATTGGGTATGGCGCGGTTGGCAAGTTCGTTATTCTTATAAGCGTTGCGAAGCTGAAAATGATAAGTTATATCCCTCTGTAATTTTGATTCATGGTTTTGGAGCCGCCATTGAACATTGGCGCAATAATATTGGGGTTTTAAGTCAACGTCATCGAGTTTATGCCATTGATCTACTGGGTTTTGGCGCTTCCAGAAAAGTCTATACTAATCTTACCGTTGATTTGTGGGTAGAGCAAGTTTACGATTTTTGGCGAACCTTTATAGGAAAACCTGTGGTCTTAGTTGGTAATTCTTTAGGGTCATTGGTTTGTGTTGTTGCTGCTGCCAAACACCCGGAAATGGTTAAAGGCATTGCTATGCTCAGTTTACCGGATTTTTCGGCTCGGCAAGCGGTTGTCCCCCAATGGGTGCAGCCTATTGTGGATAATATAGAACGGGTTTTTTCTTCTCCGATTTTTATTAAACCTTTGTTTCAATTTTTGCGCCGTCCAGGGGTCATTCGTCGTTGGGCCAGCATTGCTTATTATGATCATAAGGCTATTACAGACGAGTTGATAGCTATTTTAGCCGCCCCTCCCCAAGATGAGGGCGCAGAGCGAATGTTTTGTCTTTTATGTCAAAGAGTTTCTAATCCTGAAGTTTTTCCTTCTGCTAAAACGATTTTAGAGCGCTTAGATCTTCCTATGTTATTAGTTTGGGGCCGTCAAGACAGAATGGTTCCTTTTAAGTTAGCTCCCTTGTTAGCGGCAAAAAATCCTCAAATTAAGTTGGTTGAACTAGATCACATGGGGCATTGTCCTCATGATGAAGATCCCCAAAGATTTAATCCAATTCTTTTAGATTGGTTAAAGGATAATTTCAGCTAGTGACTCAATACAATCTGAGTGAGAAGAACTTTACTAGCAATCCTTGATCATCTCCTGCCAACAGACTCAATGATTAGCGGATCGTTACAGAGCGAGTATTGATGGGAAGCGATTCCAGAGAGTCCGATAAATTTGGGCTTTTTTCAAACTTCAATGTTTTTTGATTTAGGGAACAGGGCATCTCTTGACGGCATCTTCCACAAAAATAATACAGTCTTCCTTGACTGTAGTGTCGTAGCATTGAAACAGCGCAAATCGGGCAAAGACTCATAGATTTTTAGGCAGTTGATTGAAGGAACAATTTTTTAAGCTTTGAAATTTGGTGCGTTGATTAGGTTTTTGAAAAGGGGAGCAGGTAGCCTCGGGCTATTAATTCATTGTAGAAACTATCTGTTAGTCCTCGACAATCAGCCCAGACCTTTTGGCGATCCCCCTGAGAACTCAGTTCTACCCTGTCCCAATATTTCGGGTCTTTATAGGTTTTTTCATAACATTTGAGGTCGTAATTGTTCATAAATTTTACCTCCTTGTTTCTCTATTCTAATTGTTTTCATTTGGCTCTACAACAATTTATCTCAAACTGTAATTTTATTTAACGTTTTTTCGCACCTGCCCTGACACGCCATTTGGGCTAAAATAAATAAATCTTAAACTTTTATTTTTTGTATCCTAAACAACAATATTTAAACCCGCTTTTGTGTTTATGATATTTGATAAGTAACAAGACAAAAAAGAAAAGAACTGTTAAAAAAAACAACTGGGATCAATAAAGTGCCGATGAACAAGTAGAAAGCCGGTAACAGGGACCGGAGCAATAAATAATTTGAGAGATTACATTTCACGGGTACGGGTAGCCTTTACAGATGTCAGTGGCCCTTATAAAGACAAGCTTGGCAAGTTAAGCCAAGTTAACATAATCAATCAGTTGAGGAAAAAACTGTAAAAAGTCTTCTTCGAGTTGAGAATAATTCTGAATCAAATCCTCTAAAGCAAAAGCTATATTATTAGTTCGCTTAATACGTCGAGAGAGGCGAGAGAAAGTTTGGTCTATTCCTTCAAAATAACGGTAAGAACCTAACCAGTCTTCTTGAATCATGCAGGGTAAAGCTTTTTGTAACTTTTCAGGTAACAACAATTGATGCTGTTCGAGCATTTGATAGGTATTAGCCACAAATTCATCTAAATCTTGTTCAGAATAGATTAACCAGTTTTTAGCCAAAAAGTGATCGTAATAAATATCAATAATTACTCCGGCAAATTTTC